>JACRCV010000092.1 GCA_016218825.1 Deltaproteobacteria bacterium | reverse complement strand
TATAACCAGAAGCCAAAGCAAGCAAGAACTCGCCCACTGGGCGACATGCGGCCCGCTAAGGCAAGCGCATCCAAACCAGGCACAGCGCGGATCGGATGCGCTTCACACTCCTAACGCGGAGCGTCTAGAGCGGAGTTATGGTCAGTCCTTCTTGATTCCCGGCGGGCGCTTCGCGCCCGTCCTCCGTGATCCCCACTCTTATCTTTCCGAGTCGTGCCGGATCCCGCCTCGGGTGGGGCGGGCAACACGGCTACGGGGATTTGAAGGCGCGGACCGTCTTCACCAGCTCGTCGACCTGGGCCGCCGACAGCTCGGGGAAGGCCTGCATTCGCTTCTTGCGGCCCGCCTCCTCCTTCAGCACGCCCTCGCGGATGACCCGGCGGATCGCGTCGTCGCTCAGCCGCTGTTGCCACGCGGCGCTCGCCATGTCCGCCAAGCCCATGCTCTTGCCCATCGTGGTGTCACCGCCGCCTCTGACGCCGTGGCAGAGCGAGCAGCGGGTGGCCCACAGCTGCGACACCGTGGCCGCGGCCTCGGCCGGCTTGGCGCCCGCGAGCGCCGCCAAGGCCGCGCTCTTCTGCGGGCCGTCCGGGGCCTTGTCGACGAAGCGCTTCAGGCTCTGTTGCATACGCGCGTCGTCGTGGAGCTCGGCGGCCAGCATGCCGCGCACGAAATGCGCCGGCAGATAGTCGGGCTTCTTCACCACCAGCGCGTCGAGGCGGTTGAGGCCGCCCTGGGCGTCGCCCTGCGCCGCGAGCAGCGTGGCGTAGGCGACCAGCGCCTCGGGGTGCTCCGGATCGAGCTGCAGCGCCCGATCGACGAAGGCGCGCGCCCCGACCGTCTGGCCCTCCCGCACCATCACCTGGCTGCCGCGCAACAGCGCGTCGATGTCGCCGGGGTTCTGCTGCAGCGCGGCCATGATCTCGCCGATCTGCTGCCGGCCGGCGGCGCTGAGCGACGGCGGCGCGGGCGCAGCAACCGGCTGCGAGGTGCGGGGGCTCGTGGTCGGCCGGCCGCTCATCACCAGATAGATCGCGGCGATGACCGCGACGGCGCCGCTGCCCCAGATCACACCGGCGAGCCTCGGCCGCGACGCGAGGAAGCGCACCGCCGCGGTGGGCTCCTGGCGCCCGGTCTTGGCGCTGACGCCGCCGCCCTGGCCGATCGTGTCGCGCAGGCGGGTCACCTCGACCGCCTTGGCCTCGAGCTCGGCCTTCTGGGTGGCATAGATCGCCGGGTCGAGCATGTGGCGCTCGGTCTCGAGGTCGCGCAACAGCGCGATCAAGTTCTCGCGCCGGCTCTCGAGGTCGTCGAGGTCCAGATCCGGAGCGGCGGCGGGCGGTGTGTCGCGGCGCACGATCGCCGCGACGTAGAGGCCGGCCGCGAGCCCGGCGAACAGCACGATGATGCCGGGAAGCCACTGGATGATCGCGTCGCTCACTCGTTCACCTCGTCGCGGATGGCCTCAAGAGTCGCGTCGGCGGCCGCGGGCTTGGCCTCAGGAACCGGCGCCGCGCCCTGTCGCTTGCGGGCGAAGCGCCACACCAACAGCAGGCCGATCAGGAGCGCCGCGGCCGGCAACAGCCACAGCGTCAAGTTCATCCCGGTCGGCTTGGGGGCGAGCAGCACCCACTCGCCGTAGCGCTCGACGAAGTAGTCGAAGATCTCCTGCCGCGACTTGCCCTCGGCGAGCATCTGGTGCACCCGCGTCATCATGTCCTGGGCCATCTGCGACGGCGACTCGGCGATCGGCATTCCCTGACACACCGGACAGCGCAGCTCTTTGCCGATGCTGTGCGCCAGATCGGTCTCGGTCAGCGTGACCTCGGCCTTGGCGCCGGCGCCGGGGGTGGAGGTCTCTACCAACAGGACGGCGACCACGGTCACGATTGGCAGCGTCATGGCATACCTCGCGCGAGCATCTGCCCGAGGGTGCGGCTCAGGCCGGCCGGGTTCACCGGGCCGACCTCTTTGGCGGCCACCGTGCCGGCGGCGTCGATGAAGAAGGTCTCGGGCACGCCGGCGACCCCGTAGTCGATCGCGCAGCGCGACGCCGGATCCATCATCTGCGGATAGGTCGAGGTCTTCTGCGCCAGGTAGCGCCGGGCGTTCTCTTCTTCGTCCTGGTAGACGACACCCAAGAACTGCACCCGCTCGCCGTAGGCGCGCGCCGCGTCCTGCAACAACAGGTGCTCCGCCTCGCAGGGCACGCACCAGCTCGCCCAGAAGTTCAGCACCACCGGCCGGCCGCGAAAGCTCGAGAGGGCGCGGCTCTCGCCGCCGATGGCCCGCAGGGTGCACTCCGGCGCCGCCTTGCCGGGGAGCACCGAGGGCACCGCGCGCGGGTCGAGGCCGAAGCCGAGCGCCAAGATGACGAGCAGCGGGATGCTGATGAGCGCGACGATGGTGACGTTCTTCCAGTTCATGTGGCCGCCTGTGCCGCAGTGCGCTTTTCCGCCGCCCGGCGCCGCTCGGGCCAGAAGGAGAGGAGGGTACCGAAGACGAAGAGCGGCAGGCTCCACCAGATCCAGGCAACCATCGGATTCACGAACGCCTTGATCGCGACCCGGCTGCCGTCCTGCTCGAAGGACATCAGCGACAGGTAGAGGTCCTCGAGGGCGGAGGTCTTGACGTCGGGCGTGCCGACCGGCTCGCGCTGGCTGTTGTAGAAGTTCAGCGCCGGCGCCATCGCCCCTTCGGGGTGGCCGTTCTTGCTCACCCGCAGGCGGGCGACCACCGAGGTGCGGTTCGGGTCGTTGATCGCGTCGACCTTGTCGAAGACCAGCGTATAGTCTCCGAGCACCAGCGTCTGGCCGGGGGCGAGTGACGCCTCCGCCTGCTTCTTGAAGGCGTGCGACGCCGCGATCGCCGCGACCACGACGATGACCGCGACGTGCACCAGGTAGCCGCCCGCGCGCCGCCGGCTGGCCCACAAGCCGCGCCAGGCCGCGACCACCGGCGTCTCTTTGCGGAGGCGGACGCGCCGAATGATCGGCGCTCCGAGCTCCTCGAGGGTGATGACCGCGGTGAAGGCGCACAGCGCGAAGGTCGCGAGCGGCAGCAGGTCATGGATCCCCGCGGCGAAGCCGCCGAGGCCGACCGCGAGCGTTGCGGTGACCGGCAAGGTCAGGCTCTTCAAGACCCGAAAGCCGTCGGAGCGGCCCCACGGCAACGCCGGGCCGATGCCCATCAGGAACACCAGCATCAGGCCGAGCGGCACCGCCATCTGGTCGAAGTAGGGCTCGCCGACGCTGACCTTGACGCCGCGCAGCGCCTCGGTGACCAGCGGATAGACCGTGCCCAAGAGCACGGTGAAGGTGAAGATCAGCAGCACCAGGTTGTTGAGGAGAAAGGCGCTCTCGCGGCTGACGACGGCGACGAAGCGCCCCTCGGGCTCGAGGAGGTGCGCGCGGCCGAAAAGCGCCCCGAGCGAGAACAGGATCATCGTGCCGATGAAGCACAAGAAGATCGGGCCGATCTCCGACTGCGAGAACGCGTGCACCGAGTTGAAGACGCCGCTTCGCGTCATGAAGGTGCCGAGCATCGTCAGCAAGAAGGAGAGGATCACCAGCGACAAGGTCCAGACCTTCAAGACCCGGCGGCGCTCTTGCACCACCGTCGAGTGCAGGTAGCCGGTCGCGGCGAGCCAGGGCAGGAACGAGGCGTTCTCCACCGGGTCCCAGGCCCAGTAGCCGCCCCAGCCCAGGACCTCGTAGGCCCACCAGCCGCCGAGCACGATGCCGATGGTGAGCGCCAGCCAGGGCAACAGCGTCCAGCGCCGCAGCGGCTTCAGCCAGCCCTCCGAGAGCTTGCCGCACAAGACCGCGGCCATCGCGATGCCGAAGGGCACCGTCATCCCGACGTAGCCGAAGTAGAGCATCGGCGGGTGCAGCGCCATCAGGACGTGGTTCTGCAAGAGCGGGTTCGGGCCCGGCCCGTCCGTGGGCACCGGGAAGATCGGCCGGAAGGGATCGGCGGGCGCCGAGAGGATCAGCGCGAAGAACGCCCCGACCATCATCATCACCGCGAGCGCGTAGGCGACGTAGTCGTGGTGCCGGCTGCGGTACACGGCGGTGAACAGCGCGACGTAGATCCCGAGGATGGCGCCCCAGAACAGGATCGAGCCCTCGAGCGACGACCACAACGACACGAAGGTCACCCAGTGCGGCGTCGTCAGGCTGCCGACCTTGCTGACGTACGACACCGAGAAGTCGTGGGTGAACAGCGCCACCTCCATCGCGACGTTGGCCGCGATCATCGCGAACGAGAACAGGTAGGCGGCGCGCCGGGTCCAGGCGAGGCCGACGGCGCTCTTTCTGGCGCCCGCCTGCAGGCCGACGACGATGCCGAAGATGGCGGCGAACAGGCCCAGGAGGACTAGCCCCCGGCCGATGAGGCTCATCACCTTGTTGTCTCCGTCCCGGCGGGAGCGGCGCGCACGGCGTCCTCCTTGCCGCTCTTGTGGGTCGCGGGCGTCTCCGGCGCCAGGGTCTTGTAGAGCTGGTGGCTGTCGGCGACGTCGGCGGGGGGCTTGTACTCGTTGGAGTGCTTCACCATCAGGCGGTCGGCGTGGAAGATCTGGCCGTCGAACTTGCCCTCGACGATGCAGCCGATGCCCTCGCGAAACATCTGCGGCGGCGCGCCGGTCGACACCACGGTGATCGTCTTGCCGCCGGCCTCCGGGGTCTCGCCCATCACGAACCGGAGGCTCAAGGTCTCGGCGTTCCACTGCTTGCTGCCGGTCTGCACCATGCCGCCCAGGCGGATCGTGGCGTTCTTCACGGTGTCGGCCTTGGCGAGCAGGTCGGTCGGCGTCCAGTAGTAGACCAGGTTCTCCTCGATGTTGCCGGTGGCGAGGTACACCAGGCCGGCGCCGGCGACCGCGAGCGCTGCGACCGCGGTCAGGCGCTTCTTGCCGGCAGGGGTCACGGCTTGCTCCCGGGCTGCGGCTCGCCGCTCTTGGCTTTCCTGGCGCGCCACACCAAAGACAGCGCATAGAGCGCCAACGACCCCCAGGTGACCAGGTAGGCCGCCCAGATGTATTCCCAACCACCAACGATCGTCCCGTTCATGCGATCTCCTCAGGGTGCGGGCGTGTGTGCCGGCTCGGTCTCCGGTGGCTCGGCGAGCTCCTCCGCCTGGCGCGCCAGGGCGACGCGGTAGCGCAGGCGCACGAACCACACGTACAAAAGCGCGAACGCCAGCGCGTTCCACAACAGGCTCTTGGTCATCACCGAGTGGGTGCTCTCTCCGGTGTTCTGGATCTGGTGCAGGGTCCGCCACCAGCGCACCGAGAACCACAAGATCGGTACGTCGACATAGGCGACGATCGCCGCGACCGCGGCCCAGGTGGCGCGACGCTCCGGGTCATCGACGAAGCGCCTGAGCGCCAGGTAGCCGGCGAACGCGAACAACAGGATCGCCGCGGTGGTCAGGCGCGGATCCCAGTCCCACCAGACCCCCCAGGTGGGGCGGGCCCAGATGCTCCCGAGCACGATCAACAGGGCGCCGAAGAACACCCCGACCTCGGCGGAGGCCTCGCCGAGCGCGTCGGCGTGCCAGTTGTTCTTCAGCAGGTAGACCAGGCTGGCGACGAAGGTCACGGTCACCGCGAGCAAGGCCGCCCAGGCCGCGGGCACGTGGACGTACATGATGCGGTAGACGTCGCCCATGTCTTTGTCCGCGGGCGCGACCGTGAGGCCGAGGACGCCGCCGACGACCAGAAAGACGATCGCGACAATGGGGAGGCCGACGTCGAGCGCTTTTTGCATCGTCATTCCTCGACTACCCGTCCGAAGAGGACGAGGCACAAGAGCCAGTACATCAGGTTGAATATCACGAGCAACGTTGTCCAGCTGTCGAGCTGGCCCATCGGGTCGCCCTGGAACACCAGCTGCGTCGCCTTGACCGCGCCGACCAGCGCCGGCACCAGGATCGGGAACAGCAACAGCGGCAACAGGACGTCGCGGGCCCGGGCCTGGTTGGCGATTGCCGCATAGAGGGTGCCGGGGGCGCTGATCGCCGCACAGCCGAGCACCAGCACCAAGACCGCGCGAGGGAAGCCGGCGCTGATCTCGGCGCCGTAGAGCGCGACCGCGATCGGGATCAAGAGCACGCCCAGGCCGGTGAGCAGCACCAGGTTGGCGATGGCCTTGCCCAGGAAGATGGCGCGCGCATCGACCGGGATCAAGCGCAGGCCCTCGAGGGCGCCGTTCTCGTTCTCGATGCGGAACGACTCGCCGAGCGACAGCACGCTCGAGAGCAGAATGGCGAGCCACAGATAGCCGGCGGCGTTCTGCGCCAGCGACTTGGTCTCCGGGCCGACCGCGAACGAGAACAACAACAAGGTCATGATCGCGAAGAACAGGGTCGCGTTGATCCGGGCCCGGCCGCGCCACTCGAGGAGCAGATCTTTGCGGATGACGCTCGCGGTCGCCGTCAGCAGGGCGACGCCGCGGGCGCGATCGCATGGGGTGGGCTCGCCGGGCGCGGTCATCATTCGGCCTTCACGACGGTCGTGGCGTTCAAAGACGAGATCGGCGCGCCCAGCCGACCACCGACCAGGTGCAGGTGCAGATCGCAGATCGCGCGGCCGCGCTCGACGTCGTGCGTCGCCATGACGAGAGTCACGCCGCGGCCCTTGAGCTCGCGGACCACCTCGATGACGAGCGCCACGCCCTCGGGGTCCAGCTGGGTGAAGGGCTCGTCCAAGAGCAGCAGGTCGGGCTGTTGCAGCAGCACCCGCGCCAGCGACAGCCGGCGCCGCATGCCGGCGGAGAAGGTGCGCGCGGTGCTATGGGCGCGAGCCGCGAGGCCGACCCTCTCGAGGGTCGCCGGGATGTCCTTGGCGTTCACCTTGCGATCGAAGTGGGACAAGAGGGTCAAGGACTCGATCGCGGTCATTTCCTCGTAGAGGTGGCTCTTGTGGGTCACGAGGCCGATCTTGCGGCGGATGCTGTCGAGCTCGGTCGCGGGCGACATGCCGAAGATCGAGAGCGCGCCCTTGGTCGGCGACAGCGCGGTGGCGAGGATGCGCAAGAGCGTGGTCTTGCCGGCGCCGTTCGGCCCGGTGAGCAGCACCGCGTGCCCTTCCGGGATCAAGACGCTCAGGTGAATGAGCGCCCAGCGCTTGCCGTAGCGGCGGGAGACGTTGGTGAGGCGGGCGGCTTCCATACTGCGGCCTCGCGTCTATCGCACTTCCTGGTTGTGTCGCAATGGGGGGCACTCTACCATGGCGCTCGAACGCGGTCGCCGGGGGTGTGCTCGACCGCGGCGAGGAAGGTCGAACGTGGGCTCATCATCAGGCGCAGCTTTGGGCAGGGACAACACCGCGATCTGGTCCGAGATGCACGCCCGGCACTACGCCGAGCTCGCCAACCAGCAGAACATGCTCGAGGACGCGATCCGCACCGCGGCCTACCACGACGCCATCCTCGACAACCGCGCCGACTTCGAGGGCAAAGTCGTGATGGACGTCGGCGCCGGCTCGGGGATCTTGTCGCTGTTCGCGGCGCAGGCGGGGGCGGCGCGGGTCTACGCCGTCGAGGCGACGCCGGTCGCCGAGTGTGTTCGCACGCTCGCCAAGGCGAACGGCTTCGCCGATCGGATCACCGTGTTGCAGGGGACGGTGCAGCACCTCACCCTGGACTCGAAGGTGGACGTGATCGTCTCCGAGCCCCTCGGGGTGTTCCTGGTGCACGAGCGCATGCTCGACGCATACGTCATCGCCCGCGAGCGCTTCCTCAAGCCCGGCGGCCGGATGTTCCCCTCGGCCGCGACGTTGTTCTTGGCGCCGTTCTCCGACGGCGTGGCGCACAGCGGCTGGGAGGGCTGGGCGCACTTCTGGGAGCAGACCAGCTTCTACGGCTGTGATCTCTCGGCGATGGCGCGGGCGGCGCGCGCCGATGCCTTCGCGATGCCGGTCGTGGGGCCGATGACCGCCCCGAGCCTGATGGCGGCGCCGGTGTCGCACGCCGTCGACTTTTGCAGGGTCAGCACCGCCGAGCTCGCGCGCATGAGGATCCCGTTGGCCTTCGAGATCGAGACCGGTGGCACGCTGCACGGCCTCGCCGGTTGGTTCGACGCCTCGCTTTCCGGCAGCGTCGCCGACGTCACGCTCACGACCTCGCCGCACGCGCCGAAGACCCACTGGTACCAGACGCGGCTGTTGTTCGACCGGCCGGCGGTGGTGGCGCCCGGCGAAAGGCTCGAGGGCCAGATCCTGCTCACCGGCAACGACGCCTGCAGCTACGACATCCGCGTCACCCTGAGCATCCCGGGCTCGGACTGGAAGATCGACGCCGCCTACGAGCTGCATCGGCACCGCTATTGGTGGAACACCTGAGACCGGGGCAGCGTGCGGGCCGACGTCCGGCCTGGTAGAATCGACGGACAAGCCACGGCTCAATCCGGGAGGCATCGATGATCGGTCTCGACGGTGCACGGGTCATGCGCTCCCGTCGACGCCCGCGGCGGGCGGTGCTGTTGTCCTTGCTCGCCGGCGGCGCCGCGATGCTGTCCTGCCAAAAGGGCGGCGTGATCGGAGGGTGCCAGTCGCCGGCGGATTGCCCCCCGGAGCTCTTGTGCATCCGCAGCATCTGCGCTGTCGCGTGCAATCGGGACGCCGACTGTCCGCGGAGATCCCAGACGTGCGACGCCGGCGCCTGCGAGGAAGTCGCGGAGGCCGAGTGCGCCGACGACTCGACCTGCGCGGCGGGCTCCTTCTGCCTCTGGGGTGGCAAGTGCACCGCCCGGCTCGCCGACGGCGAGAGCTGTGCCGGGATCGGCGACTCTGCCTGCGCCTCGAGCCACTGCGCCGCCGGGGTGTGCTGTGGCGCCGGCGACTGCTGTGCGACTGCGGCGGACTGTCCGGCGTCGTATGCCGCGGCGCCGAGGTGCGACGACACGAGCGGCGCCACGCTCTGTCAGGGGAGACGTCAAGAGGTCGCGTGCACCGACCACGTCTGTACTGCTGTCGTCGTTGATGACGACACCGCCTGCGCCGGGCGGTCCCACGACTGCCCCGGTCACCTGGCGCCGGTCGCATGCACTGCCGCCGCCGACCAGGTGGTGGCGCAATGTCCGGCGGCTTGCGCCGCCACCCCCGACTGTGACAGCGGCTACGTGTGCAGCCCTCCGGCGTGCGTGCCGCCACGGGGCACGGGTGAGGCCTGCGTCGGACTAGGGCAGGGGACCTGCAGCGACGGTCTCAAGTGCGAGCACGACGTCTGCTGCGGCGCCACCGGCGCGGGCTGTTGCCGGAGCGCCGCCGACTGTGCCAGGGGTCTCGCGTGCGACTCGGCGCTCGCCTCCTGCCGCGTCGTCTGCAACGACTACGACAGCGCCGCTTGCGCTGCGCCTCTGACGACGTATTGCAAGACCGACGCCTGCGTCCCCAAGCTGGCCGTGGGGCAGCCCTGTGTGTCGCCGGGCGAGTGCCTGGACCAGGCCTGCGAATGCGCCGACGCGGCGTGCAGCGTCAGGCGATGCGCCGCGAGCGCCTGCGGGACCTGCGAGCATCTGGACGCGGGCTTCGCCTGTATCGCGGGGCTCGGCGCCCCGGCTCCGCGCGACGACCCGAATGGGTGTTCGGGCGAGCGCTCCTGCTACGCCGGCGAGTGCAAGCTCGACGTCGGACGTCCATGCAGCGCCGCCGGCGAATGCGGCTTCGACCACTGCGAGTGCGGCGATGTCACCTGCAGCGCGAACGGCAAGAAATGCTCCGCAGAGGCCTGCGAGCCGTGTCATTTCACCTCGAGCGGCGCGACCTGCGACGGCACCATGGACGCCGGTGAGGATTGTGACGACCTCCAGGCGTGCACCCACACCGATCGCTGCGACGCCGCCGGCGCCTGCGCCGGCACCTTGATCACCTGCGTGAGCCTCCCCGGGATCTGCGGCCTGAAGCGCACCTGCAACGGCACCAGCACCTGCAGCGAGGCCTACCCGACCGGGGACTGCAACGACTTCGACGGTTGCACGGACGGGGAGCACTGCGACGGCGCCGGCGTCTGCCTCACCGGAACGTTGATTCCGGCGGGCGGGGGCGCTTGTGTCGTCCGCAACAGCAAGACCTCGAAGTCCTGCACGACCATGTGCAGCGAGCGCAGTCGTGCCTGCGTCTCGATCGGCAACGATGCGGCGGGGACCGACACCTACTACCGATACTACCGGGAGTCGTCGGACAATTGCGTGGCGGCCGTCGGGGCGTGTGACTCGGTCATGGGCTACAACCCCTTGTCCGGGACCTATAACTGCAACGGCGCCCAGCTCGACTGGACCAACTGTCGCTGCCAGTGAGGCGTCCAGATCCCCGCCCCAACCTGGGGCGAGACTCGGCGCGGCTCGGCAGGACTCCAGATTCTAGATGTTGTCCCAATCGTAGCGCCCGACCTCGCAGACGTGGTCGGCGAGGGCCTTGATGACCTCGTCGTCGTTGTCGTCGATGCGGTTGAAGTTGCGCGACACCCGGCCCTTGGCCTGGCGGCCGAAGATCTCCAGGACCGCGAGCTCGCGGCTGCACTTCGCGGCGCCCTTCTCTTTGACCGCCTGATCGACGCGGGCGAGCGTGCACGCCAGGGTGTAGAGATCGATCATGATGTCGGAGAGCCGGCGGGTCGCGAACTGCTTTTCGACGATGCGCTTGCCGTGCTTGCGCAACACCCGATCGGCGGCGGCGGCGAGCTTGCGCACGCCTTCTTCGAAGATCACCGCCTGCTCGTTGATCTCGGGGGCGAGCCTGGTGAACCGGCTCTTCGGGCGCTCGAGCGGCGTATAGAAGGAGGCGTGCTTGAGGGCGTAGTCCGACAAGACCCCGAAGCCCTTGATCGGATCGTCGAACACGCCGCGCAGGCTCGAGGTCAGCTCCTTGAGCTGCTCGCCGACCCCCTTCATCCCGGTGAGCGCGATGAACAGCCGCAGGATGTCGTTGGTGCCCTCGAAGATCCGGTTGATGCGGCAGTCGCGCAAGATGCGCTCGTAAGGGAACTCGCGCATGTAGCCGTTGCCGCCGGCGATCTGCAACGCCTGGTCGGCGACCCGCCACAGGCACTCCGAGGCGAAGACCTTCGAGATCGCGGCCTCGACCGCGTAGTCCTCGTAGCCCTGATCGATGATGCCGGCGAGCATGTTCACCGTCGATTCGGTCACGTAGCAGTCGACCACCATGTGACCGAGCTTCTGCTTCACGAGGCCGAAGTTCATGATCGGCTGGCCGAACTGGTGGCGGTCCTTCGCCTGGTTCGCCGCCAGGCCGATCACCCGCTTCATCGCGCCGACCGAGCCGCCGCCCAGGCCGGTGCGGCCGCTGTTCAGGATCTTCATCGCGATCTTGAAGCCCTGGCCCGGCTGTCCCAGCATGTTCGCGGCCGGCACCCGAACGTTGTCCAACACGATCGTCGTCGTCGAGCTGGCGCGGATGCCCATCTTGTCTTCGTGCGGGCCGTTCGTGAGCCCGCCCATGTCGCGGGTCACCAGGAACGCGGTCATGTGCGCCTTGCCGCCCTCGCCGGGGGTCTTGGCGAACACCGTGAAGAAGTTGGCGAAGCCGCCGTTGGTGATCCAGATCTTCTCGCCGTTCAGGATCCAGTCGCCGCCCTCGCGCACCGCGCGGGTCTTGATCGCCGCGGCGTCGGAGCCGGCGCCGGCCTCGGTGAGGCAAAAGGCCGCGATCAGCTCGCCGGTCGCGAGCTTCGGCAGGTAGCGCTTCTTCTGCTCGTCGGTGCCGAAGAGCAACAGGCCGCGCATGCCGATCGAGCTGTGGGCGCCGAGCGACACCGCGACCGAGCCGTCGTACTTCGCGACCTCCTGCACGGCGCGCGAGTAGGCGGCGCTCCCCAGGCCGATGCCGCCGAAGGCCTCCGGGATCACCAGGCCGAAGCCGCCGAACTGCTTGAGCTCGTCGATGAACTCTGGGGGCAGGTGCGCGTCCTTGTCCCACTTGGCGAAGTCCTTCTCGTGCGGCTTGAAGAGCGCGTCGAAGGACTCGAAGGTGGCCCGCAGGGTCTCCTTCTCCGCCTCTTTGATCGTCGGGTACGGCAGCAGGATGTCTTCTTCAATCTCGCCCAGGCACATCGACTGGGCGAAGCTCGCGGTGCTCTTGTCGATCATCTTCGTGTTCCTCGCTTAGAAGGGCATGCCTTTGCTTTTCAAGATGGTTGCGGCGCGGCGGGCGAAGTAGGTCAGGATCATGTCGGCGCCGGCGCGCTTGATCGCGATCAGGCTCTCGAACATCACCCGCTCCTCGTCGATCCAGCCGTTCTTGCCGGCGGCGAGGATCATGCTGTACTCGCCGCTCACCTGGTAGGCCGCGGTAGGATAGCCGAAGCGATCCTTCACCTGGCGGATCACGTCGAGGTAGGGCATCGCCGGCTTGACCATCACCATGTCCGCGCCTTCCTCGAGATCGATCGCGACCTCGCGCAGCGCCTCGAGGGCGTTCGCCGGATCCATCTGGTGCGAGCGCCGATCGCCGAACTGCGGCGCCGACTCCGCGGCGTCGCGGAACGGGCCGTAGAAGCCGGAGGCGTACTTCGCGGCGTACGACAGGATCGGCATCTCGGTGAAGCCGGCGCTGTCGAGGCCGGCGCGGATCCGGGCGATCATGCCGTCGATCATCCCCGAGGGCGCGATGACGTCGGCGCCGGCGCGGGCGAGCGAGGTCGCCTGCTTGACGAGGTTCACGAGGGTCTGGTCGTTGTCGAGGACGCCGTCCTTCAGCACGCCGCAGTGGCCGTGGTCGGTGTACTCGCAGAAGCACAGGTCGACGATGCTCAAGAGCTCGGGGGTGCGCTTCTTCAACGCCGCCACCGCCTGCTGCACGATGCCGTCGTCTCTCCAGGCCGCCGAGCCGACGGCGTCCTTCTGCTCGGGGATGCCGAAGAGGATCAGGGCCGGGATGCCTTCGTCGACGATGCGCGGCGCCTCCTCCACCAGACGGTCCACCGACCACTGGGCGACGCCGGGCATCGAGCCCACCGGCTTGTCGACGCCCGTCCCCGGGCAGATGAAGACCGGGTAGATGAAGTCGGCGGCCGACAGGGTGGTCTCGCGCACCATGCGGCGCAAGGGCGGCAGGCGGCGCACGCGGCGCATCCGCACGGTCGGGTAGGTGGTCATCGCGGGCTCCCTTCGCCTCGGAAGAATACGCGGGAGAGTAGCTCCACGAGACCCGCGTCCGAGGGCTCGTTGCACACCCATACCCGCGGTGCGCCCAGCTCGGCAAGTCGCGCCGCGGTGGTCGCGCCGATCGCGACGCACGCGACCCGGTCACACAAGCGGCGGACCGCGGGCGGCTGGTGCTGGTGGTACAAGGCGGCGGCGGCCGAGGGGCTGTGGTAGACGACCGCCCCCGGGGCGCGCGTATCGAGCGCCGTGAGGTCCGCGGCCGACAGCGGTCGGTCGCGGGTGTCGTAGACCTGGAAGACCGAGGGCAGGGCGCCCCGCGCCGCCAACGCCGCCGGTAGGGTTCGGGTCGCGCTCCCGGCTCGGCCGCCGGACGGGATCCAGACGCTTCGATGCTGGAGCGCGGTGGTCGCGAAGGCCGCGACGAGGCCGTCGCCGTGCTGGTCATCGGGGACCAAGGTGACGGTGAACCCGGCCGCTGCGGCCGCCGCGGCTGTCTGCCGGCCGACCGCGGCAACCGCGATCGGGCGCGCGGGGTCGCGGCGCGGAAAGCCGGGGGCGCGGGTCGCGGCGACGAAGCCCAAGACGGCGTTGGCGCTGACGAACACCAGCCAGTCCGGCCAGGCGCCGGTCGGGAGGGGCGCCGGCGGCGTCGGACCCACCTCGAGGACCGGGATCAAGAGGACGTCATAGCCTGCCGCGGCGACGGCCCGGGCGGTGGCGGCGTTGTTCGGCGCCGGCCTGGTGATCCAGACGGCGCCGGGCTCGGTGACCGAGGCAGGCGAACGCACCCCGGCCTCAGCCGCCTTGCTGGCGCAGGGCGTGCAGGATCTGGCGGGCGCCGCGCTCCAGCAACCGCTCTGCCAAGCGCTCGCCGAGGACCGCGGCTTTGGCGCGCGGGCCGCGGACCACGTCACGAACCAGGACGTCGCCTTCGAGATCGGCGACCAGGCCGTCGAGCACCAGCTCGTCGCCGACGAGCTGGGCGAGCGCGGCGATCGGCACCTGGCAGCCACCCTCGAGCGTCGCGAGCAAGCTGCGCTCCGCGGTCACCTGGGCGCGGGTGTTGGCGTCGTCGAGGGGGCGGAGCAGGTCGCCGGTCGCGAGATCCGAGCGGCCCTCGATCGCCAGCGCGCCCTGGCCCGGCGCCGGCAAGAACAGCTCCGGCGCGAGCAGCTCGGTGATGTGCGCCTCGAGGCCGAGGCGCTTCAACCCGGCGGCGGCGAGGAACATGCCGCTCATCTGGCCTTCGGCAAACTTCTTCAGGCGGGTGTCGACGTTGCCGCGCAGCGCCTCGATCTTGGCCTTCGGGAAGCGGTGTTTGACCTGGGCGGTGCGCCTGAGCGCTCCGGTCGCGATCGTGGCGCCGTCGCTCATCGTCGTGTAGCGCAGGCCGTTGCGGCCGATCCAGGCGTCGCGCGGGTCGAAGCGCGCCGGGTAGGCCCAGACCGTCAAGCCGTCCGGCGTCGCGGTCGGCAGATCCTTCAGGCTGTGCACCGCCAGATCGACGTCGCCGGCGAGCAGCGCCTCCTCGATCTCTTTGGTGAACGCGCCCTTGCCGATCGCCGGCAGGCTCATGTCCTGGAACTTGTCGCCGCTGGTCTTGATGACGCTGAGCTCGACGCTCAGGCCGGGGTGCAGCGTCCGCAGCCGGTCGGCGATGAAGTTGGACTGCCAGAGCGCGAGCTTGGAGCCGCGGGTGCCGATCACCGCCTTGGGTCTATTCCACGTCATCGGAGTCACCGTTCTCGAGCGGGGGGTCGTGAGGATCTTGGGGCTCGCCGAGGCCGAACATCGTGCGCAAGGCCGCCAGCCGTTCCATCTCCACGGGGTTGGTGCGCTGGTACTTCTTGATCTCCTGGGTGACGCCGGCCAAGAGCTTCTGCATCAGCGAGCGGCTGAACACCTGCAGCTGGTCCCGATCCTGGTCGGCGAACCGCCGGGCGTTCTTCTCGACCTCGGCGCTGCGGACGCTCTCGAACGCGGCGTGCAGATCGCGGATCACCGGGCCGGCGTCGAGGCTGGCCCAGAAGCGCAAGAACGCGCTGACCTCGCCCTCGATCAGCTTCAGCACCGCGGGGATCTCGCCTTTGCGGCGCTCGAAGTTGCCGTCGATGACCGCGCTGAGCGCGTCCATGTCGAAGCGGAAGACGTTGCCGTGGCTGTCGGCCGCCGGATCGATGTCGCGCGGCACCGCGATGTCGAGCAGCACCAGCGACTCGTGGTTGCGCTTCTTCATCGCCGCGCCGACCATCGCGCCGGTGATCACCGGCTCCGGCGCGCCCGTGGTCGACACCACGACGTCGGTCTTGGCGAGGGCGTCGGCGAGCTCCTCGAAGGGCCGGGCGTCGCCGCCGAGCTCCTGCGCCAACCCTTCGGCGCGCGCGTAGGTGCGGTTGCAGATCGTCAAGCTCGCGATCTCGTGGGCGAGGAGGTGCTGGGCCACGAGCCGACCGTTCTCGCCGGCGCCGACCAAGAGCGCCCGCCGGCCTTTCAAGGTCTGGAACACCTTCTCCGCCAGCTCGACGGCGATCGACGCCACCGACACCGCGCCGGTGCCGATCTCGGTCTCGGTGCGGGCCCGCTTGCCGACGCGGACCGCGCCGTTCACCAGCCGATGCAGCACGGTGCCGCTCGTTGCGGCCGCCTGCGCGAGCGCGTAGGCGTCCTTCACCTGGCCGAGGATCTGCGCCTCGCCGATGACCATCGAGTCGAGACCGCAGGTGACGCGGTAGAGGTGCTCGACGACCTTGTCGCCGGCGTGGCGGTAGAGGTACTGCTCGCCGTTGCCGTTCGCGGCCTTCATGCGGTCGGCGAAGATCTGCTCTTTGACGAGGTGCTGCGCCTGTTCGTCGTCGGCGGCGAGGGCATAGAGCTCGGTGCGGTTGCAGGTCGACAGCAGCATCGCCTGCGGCAACAACGGGTCGGCCTTCAGGCGCTTCAACGCAGCGACGGCGTCATCCTTGGAGTAGACCACCTGCTCGCGGAGGTCGACCGGCGCGGTGTGGTGGCTCAAGCCAACGACGATGAGACCCATGCGGACGCCTGCTCAGGTGAACACGTGAAACTTGGTGAAGAAGAAGTTCACCACGAACATCGACAGGAGAAGGACGACGAAGCCGAAGAGCGACGAGTACGCCAGGCGCGGTCCCTGCCAGGAGTGGCGGCGGCGCCCGTACACCGTCATCCCGTAAGCGAGCCAGGTGACGACGCCGACGATGAGCTTCGGATCGGCCACCGGACCTTTGAACACCAGGCAGCTCCAGACGAAGCCCAACGCCATCGCCACGGTGATGAACGCGAAGCCGACGGCGGTGGCGATGAAGTTCATCCGGTCCAGCACCGCGAGCGGCGGCAGGCGGTGGAACACCAGGCCGAAGTGCTTGATGCGCATGTCCTTATAAAGGAGGAGGTAGATGAGCCCGTACACCGACGCCAAGGCCAGGCTCGAGTACCCGAGCACCGCCGCCGAGACGTGGAAGCTGAACAGCACGCTGTCGAGGATCTTCGGGACGTAGGGATCGAGGCGCGGGTTCAGCGTGCTCACCGCCTGGCACAAGAAGCTGAGGAAGAGGATGAAGGGCCCGGTGTGCGGCGTCTGCGTCTGGTTCTCGACCCAGAGGTAGGTGACCGCGAGCGCAAAGCCGACGCCGCCGACCACCTGCGGGCCGCTGACCAGCGGCACGTGCTCGAAGTACGACGTAAACGCGGCGAAATAGACCAGGTTGACGAGCACGCTCGCGACCAGCATCGGTCGCGCGACCCGCTTCGCGAACCGGTGCTCGGTGAAGAACAGCGCCAGGTAGGCGAGCACGGTCACGAGGTACAGGACCGGCACCAGGAAGTTCAAGAACCACAAGAGGTTTTCGGTGTCGATCATGGTGCAACAACTGCCGTCGCCGATCTCATACGCTCTGCGCCGCCGCTTGACAAGCCGGGTCTAGTTGGCACACAGCATGCCCGTTGCGCCCTCGGGCCTGAAACCTATAGGAGAGGCGGATCGTGAGCATGACGACGACGAAAGCGACCCGAATGGTCCGCGCCTGCCGGCGCGAGCCGGTGGACCGGATCCCGGTGTGGATGATGCGCCAGGCGGGGCGCTACATGCCGGAGTATCAAGAGCTGCGCCGCAAGGCCGACTTCCTGACCCTGTGCCGTGATCCGGCGCTGGCGGCGCAGGCGACCCTCGACGCCGCGCGCTACCTCGACACCGACGCGGCGATCATCTTCAGCGACATCACGCTGCCGGCGGCGGCGCTCGGCCAGGCGCTGACCTTCGAGCCCGGGCCCCGCCTGGCGCCGGCGATCCGCACCTTCGACGACGTCAAGGCGCTGAAGAAGGTCGACGTCCGCCGGGACCTCGGCGTGGTGCTCGAGGCGATCCGCCGCACCCGTGCGGCGTTGCCGCCCGAGGTGTCGCTGATCGGCTTCGTCGGCGCGCCGGCGACGCTCGCCGCCTACATGGTCGAGGGCAAGCCGGACGGCAACTGGCTCGAGTTCCGCAAGCTGGTCTACGGCGCCCCGAAGGTGGCCGAGGCGCTCATCGAGAGGGTCGCGGAGGTGGTCGCGGCGCACGCCGCGGCGCAGCTCGACGCCGGCTGCGACGTGGTGCAGCTCTTCGACACCTCGGCGGGGGAGCTGCCGAGCTCCGAGCTCAAGGGCCTGGCGTTCGCGTACGCCCGCCAGGTGATCGCAGGCCTGAAACCCAAGGGCGCGCCGGTGGTCTACTTCGCCCGCGACATCGGCGGCCACCTCGAGGCCGCGGCCGATCTGGGCGCCGACGTCCTGGCCCTCGACTGGAAGGTCAGCATCAGCGAGGCCAAGGCGCGCCTCGGAAACTCGGTGGCGTTGATGGGGAACCTCGAGCCGGCGGTGCTGCTCACGAGCGTCGAGGAGATCGACCGGCGGGTGCAGCAGATCCTGCAAGAGGCCGAGGGTCTCCACGGCTTCATCTTCAACCTCGGCCACGGCGTCTTGCCGCCGACGCCGCCGGCGCACGCCCGCCAGGTGGTCGACAGCGTCAAGCGCCACGGGGTCCGGACGCGAGGCGTGGCATGACGAGCCTGCCTTCGGATCTGCCGCAGAGCCACGATGTGCCGCACGATCTGATCGCCCGCTACGACCGGCCGGGGCCGCGCTACACCAGCTACCCGACGGCGCCCGAGTGGATCGACCTGACCCATGACGACGCCACCGCGGCGCTCTCACGGGTCGCCGCCGATCCGCGCCCGATCTCGCTCTACGTGCACCTGCCGTTCTGCGAGCGCATGTGTCTGTTCTGCGGCTGCAACGTCGTGGTGCTGAAGAGCCGCGACAAGGTGGCGCGCTACCTCGCGGCGCTCACCCGCGAGATCGCGCTGGTGCAAAGCATCGTCGGCGACAAGAAGCTGGTGCAGCTGCACTTGGGCGGCGGCACCCCGACCTTCTTCACTCCCGACGAGCTCGAGCGGCTCGGCGCCGCGATCTTCGCGGCGTTCCCGCCCTTGCCCGACGCCGAGATCGGCGTCGAGGTCGACCCGATGGTGACGACCCGGGCGCACCTGACGCGCCTCAGGGGCCTCGGCTGGAACCGCCTGTCGATGGGGGTGCAAGACTTCCAGGACGACGTCCAGGAGGTCACCGACCGCCGCCAGCCGGATCAGAAGAGCGCCGCGATCTTCACCCTCGGCCGCGAGCTCGGCTTCCACAGCATCAACGTCGATCTGATGTACGGTCTGCCGAAGCAGACCGCGGCGCACCTGGCGCACTCGGCGCGGCGCTGCATCGAGCTCGGCGCCGATCGGATCGCGGTGTTCGGCTACGCCCACGTCCCGTGGATGAAGCCGCACCAGAAGAAGCTCGAGGCGCACGGCATCCCGACCGCCGAGGACCGCTGGCGGATGTTCAACGCGGCGCGCTCGACCCTGATGTCGGCGGGCTACCAGGCCATCGGCTTCGACCACTTCGCGAAGGCCACCGACGAGCTGGCGCGGGCGTTCGGCGCCCGCAAGCTCAACCGCAACTTTCAGGGCTACACCGTGCTTGAGCCCACCCACTTGATCGGCCTCGGGCTGTCGGCGATCTCGGACGCCGGCGGCGCGTTCTTGCAGAACGCCAAGAAGCTCCCGGACTACTATCGGGCGATCGAGGCCGGGCGCTTCGCGACCGAGAAGGGCCGGGTGTTGACCCACGAGGATCACCTGCGGCGCACGGTGATCATCGAATTGATGTGCAACCTCTACCTCGACTTCGCGATGGTGGAGAAACGCTTCGGCATCGAGTTTGGCGCCCACTTCGCGAACGAGCTCTCGGCCTTGGCGCCGCTCATCGCCGACGGCCTGGTGGTGCAAACGCCGCACAGCCTCGAGATCACCGAGCGCGGTCGGGTGTTCGCGCGCAACGTCGCGATGCCCTTCGACGCCTACCTCGCCCGAGCCGGCGCCGCCGACAAGCCGCGGTTCTCGCGGACGGTCTGAGCCGCTGAGGATTCGACCGATGATCCGATCCTCATCCACGCTGCTCTCCTCTGCCTTTGATTCCCGCGCGGCCGCCGCGGCCGCGCTCCCCACCCCCACCCCCCGTCCCCCGCCCCCGGGTGGGGCGGGGGCCGACGTTGCCGCCGCGCGACCGCGGCTGGGCATTGCCGTGGTGCTCGGGCTCGCGCTCGCTGCGGCGTGCGCCGACAAGCCGGTACCCCCGCCGGTGCCGCAAGACCCGACGCGCTCGATCACCATCGCGGTCGCCGGGATGCACTGCGACGGCTGCGCCGGCACGGTCACCGAGGCGTTGAAGCTCTTGGACGGCGTCCTCGAGGCGCGGGTGTCGCTCGCCGACAAGCAGGCGGTGGTCCGCTACGATCCGGCGCGGGTGAAGCCCGAGGAGCTCGCCCTCGCGATCACCAAGGCCGGGTACAAGCCGACGTTGGCGGCGGTCGAGCCGCTCACCCCGGCCCCGGAAGCCAAGTGACGAGGCGGGCGGGGTCGCTGGTCATGCCGCGCCGGCGGCGGGCGCCCGGTGTCGTCCTCGTTCAGGTAACCATCGGCCTGACGGTGCTCGGCGCCGGGCCGCTCGCCGGCTGTCGGCCACAGCCGCCGTATGCGCAAGGCGAGTCGCGCCACGCGGTCGATTTCCACACCCACATCGGCTATGGCGGCGCCGAGCGGGCCGCGGAGATCTTCGCGGCCGCCGGCGTCGACGTCGCGGTGAACCTGGTGGGGCGGCCGGCCGGGCCGGTGCTCGACGCGCATCTGAAGGAAGCGGCGCGCTTCGAGGCCACCCACCCGGGTCTCAAGCTTCTGGTGTTCTCCGGGGTCGACTGGAGCCTGGTCGACGACCCGGAGTTCGGCGCCCTCGCCGCGCTCAACCTGCGGCAGGCGGTGGCGGCCGGGGCGCGCGGCTTGAAGGTGTTCAAGAGCCTCGGGTTGGGGGTGCGCACCGCCGACCGGAGCCTGCTGAAGGTGGACGACCCGCGCCTCGATCCTCTGTGGCGCGCCGCCGGCGAGCTCGGGGTCCCGGTCGCCATCCACACCGGCGACCCGTTGGCGTTCTTCGAGAAGCCGACGGCCGACAACGAGCGCTACGAGGAGCTCGCGGCGCATCCGAGCTGGAGCTTCTTCGGCGCCGACTTCCCGTCGCTCCTCGAGCTGCTCGCGGCTCGCGATCGGCTGGTGGCGCGTCACCCGGCGACGACGTTCGTCGGCGTCCACGTCGGCGGCTATCCCGAGAGCCTGGACGCGGTCGCAGCCTCGATGCGGGCGCTCTCGAACCTCTACGTCGACGTCGCGGCGCGCCTCCCCGAGATCGGACGCCGGGATCCCGAGCGCGCCCGCGCGTTCTTCGAGGAGTTTCAGGATCGGATCGTGCTCGGCACCGACCTGGAGGTGGGCCGGCACGACGTGGTGCTCGGCGCCGGCGGCCCCGACGATCACCCGACGATCGCGGACGCGCGGCGCTACTACGACCTGCACTGGCGCTACTTCGAGACCCGGGATCGGAAGATGGCGCACCTGACGCCGATCCAGGGCCGCTGGACCATCGACGCCATCGGGCTGTCGCGACCGACGCTCGACAAGATCTATCGCACCAACGCCCGCCGCCTGCTCCATCTCGACCGGCCGCGCTGAGCCAGGCCGTCGCGCGGGAATCAAAGGAAAGGCAGAGCGCCCTAAGGGACCGGGCCGTCGCTGCAGCAGCGGAAGCCGCGGTCGATGTCGGTCTCGGCAGGCGGGGCGTGGAACTCGTCGCCGACGCAGGCCAGGGCCTGGGAGTTGGACTTGAAGCTGCCGCCGCGGATGGCGCGGTCCAAGAGCGCGGTCGTGCCCGGGATCCGGGGCACCGCGTCCGCGACCCACTCCTCGACGTTGCCGGACATGTCGTAGGCGCCGACGGCGCTGCCGCAGGTATCGAGGGCGCCGGTCATCGCGGGCTTCATGGCCGGGTAGTTGAAGAAGCCGTTGCAGGCGTGGTCGTCGATGGTGTCGCCGTAGGGGTAGATCAGGGCCAACGGCCCGCGGCAGGCCAGCTCCCAGTCGGCGCGGCTGCACAGGTGCTTGCCGGCGTTCTCGCACAACGCCTTCGCCTGGTACCAGCTGACCTGCGCAGCCGGGGTGACGCCGAGGCCGACGGTCGCGGCGGCGGTGGTGCTGCCGTTGGTGTTGGTGTCGGTGTCGTCTTGGCCCTGCATCGCGTCGCCGAGGCTGCCGCTGCCCACCTCGGCCTCGAAGCGGTCGATGCAGTAGCGGCTGTGGTCGCTCCTGGCGACGTACACCATCAGACCGGAGCCGCACGCCTCGCCCGGCAGGCCGGCGAGATCGGTGATGGTTCGGTCGTCGGGCGGCGGCGCTCCTTCGGCGGCGGCGTGGCGCGCGCCGCAGCCGGCGGCAAAGAGCTGGCTGACGAGGAGCGCCCACATCACGCCGCGGCGCCTTCGCCCTCGGGCCATCAAGAGCAGCCCGCAGCTCATCGCCACCAGGCCGAGCCACGGGGCGCCGGACACGCTGCAGTTGGCGCCACCGCCGCGCAGCGACCGCTTTTCGGGCTGCACCGCGAACGGGCCGTCGGGGTCGATGCCGTGGCACGACAGGATGCCGGGACCGCCGGCCTCGATCACCGGCGCGGCGACGATGAACGCCGGGAGGTCGGTGCAGCTGAGCTCGGCGGTGAGCGCCAGGCTGCGAGCGCTGTTGGGAGGGCAGGGGACCCCGAGCTGCAGCCGGACCTCGCTGATCTCGCCCGCCGGCACGTCGAAGCCGCTGACGGTGACCGCGCCGGTGCCGGCGTCGCCGCCGGTGGGGCTGAGGATGACGACCGAGCCGGGCGGCGAGTCGACGACGCCGAGACCCGAGGTGTTGGGCGGCGCCGCGACGTAGACGTTGACGCCGTGCGCCGCGACGTTGCCGGTGTTGCTGACCGCGATCGAGTAGGTCAGGGTGCTGCCGAGGTGCACGCCGCCGCCTTCGACCGGCAGCAGCGCGCCGTCCTGCCCTTCGAACACCCGGATCTGCGAATCGACGTCGAGCACCGGCTCGAAGACGTCGACGCCGAGCACGATCACCGCCAGCGCCACCCGGTCGGTGCCGCTGCCGACGCTGACCCGCACCGTGCTCGCGCCGGGCGCCAGGGCCGAGGAGATGTCGAAGCGGTCGATGTCGACCCCGGTGACGCTGCAGAGACCGTCGCCCAGGCAGCAGTTCTGCGGCCGGCCGGCGAGGCTGCAGGACGGCGGTGACGCCGCCGGCACCATGTTGATCGTGGAGTTGAAGATGTTGCCGACCGGGTTGTCGTCGTCCACCAGGCAGCGGCCGTTCTGGCTCGGGTCGAGGTCGCCGTCGGCTTCGACGTACTCCTCGGCGTGACAGGGGCCGACGTTGACGACCGCGTCGGGGATCAGGAGGTCACCCTCGAGGCCATACATCGTCAGCGAGCCCACCGCCGGGCTGGAGATCGGGCTGCGCAGCGTCAGGCGTCGCTCGACGGTGCGGCCGGCGAGCGAGATCAGGCCCTCGAACACCGAGACCGCGTGCAGCGGCAGCTCCGGATCTTCGACGATCAGGAGGAGCGCGAACGACGCCGCGCCGTTGGTGTGGGTGGCGGCGCCGGCAAGGGTGCTGCAGGTCGGCGGACTCGGCGGCTGGTTGCAGACCGCCTCCGGGCCGTTGCAGACGTCGGCGAGCAGGCCGGACACGGTGTAGTCGCCGACGAGCACGCCGCGGCCGTCGTTCTGCAGCGCCTGGGTGATGTCGATCGGGGTGACGAAGAAGCCGACGTTGCCGGCTTCGGAGCCGGAGGGCTTGTAGTACACCGAGACGTAGGAGCTCCCGGCCGGTGCCGACACCGTCACCGGCAGCGGCGCCCCCGGCAACAGCAGCTCGACCGAGGTGTCGGCGGCGGCGCGCGCCGCGTCCTCCACCGCCCCGACCTGGCTCGGATCGTCGGCCCGCAGCCCCGGGGTGACGAACAGGTTGACGGCCGGGTTGGCGTAGTCCGGGCCGTCGTCGGCGATCAGCGACCCGGCGACGTAGAGGGTCGCGGCCACCAACCGCGCCCGCGGCGACAGGTCGGTCGGCCGGATGGTGGCCGACGCCGACGGCCGCAGGCAGTTGACGCCGTTCTGCAGCCCCTGGTTGTCGACCATCGACGCGCCGGTCATCACGTAGCGCAGGCGACCTTGGCGGGTGTTGCCGTCGGTGGCGAACGATTCGGCGTGCACCGGGGCGGTGAGCGCGAGGACCAGGCCGGTCAAGGCCGTCGTGCGGATAGCCATGGAAGGATGGTATCAGCCGGCGCGCACGCGTCAATTTGCTGCAGCGGCGCGTCTCGCTTGCGCCGCCGGAAAGAAAGTTGACAGGCGGGCGCCTTGTGGTGAGATCAGCGCACGTGACGCCTGTCGCTCTCATGCTGCTGTCCCTCGTGGGGCTGCCGCCGGATCTCTCCAAGGCCTACTTCACCGGTCTGACGCGTCCCGCCACTCCCCGGGTGAAGATCAGCTCCGAGGGCGGGCCGGTCATCCTCATCGTCGTCGACGCGATGCGCCCCGACCACCTGACGCCGTACGGCTACGGCCGCGACACCACGCCGCGCCTGAAGGCGGTGGCGGACGACGGGGTGCTGCTCACCAACTACTTCGTCAACGGCAACTGGACCCGGCCGAGCACCGCGAGCTTGCTCACCGGGTTGTTGCCGGCGCGGCACGCGGTCGAGCGCGACCAGGACCGCCTCGCCGAGCAGTACGTGACTCTGGGCGAGATCCTGGAGCAGAACGGCGTCAAGACCGGCGCCGTGGTCGGCAACGGCAACGCCGGATCGGCGTTCGGCTTGAGCCGCGGCTTCTCGTTCTACGCCGACACCGTCAAGCACTGGCGCGGTCTGCCGTCGGCCGACCAGGTGGTCGAGCTCGCGGTGCCCTTCGTTCGCGCGCACGCCGCCGAGCGCTTCTTCCTCATGCTGTTCTTCGTCGACCCCCACGACCCCTACCACGCGCCCGCGCCCTACGAGGACATGTACGTACGCGATCCGAGCGTCAAGCTGATCCGCTCGCCGCACTGGGAGGTGGGCCGGCCGAGCGCCGCCGAGATCGAGCGGCTGCAGGCGACCTACGACGGCGCCCTCAACTACACCGACACCGCGGTCGGGCGCTTCCTCGACGAGCTCAAGACGCTCGGGATCTACGACAAGGCCACCCTGATGATCACCGCCGACCACGGCGAGGCGTTCGGCGAGCACGGCGTCTTCCTGCACGCCCACCACCTCTTCGAGGAGATCGTGCGGGCGCCGCTCATCATCAAGGCGCCGCTGATGAGCGAGCGCGGCAGCTACAACCACTACCTGTTCCAGACCGTCGACCTGATGCCGACCATCATTCGGGCCTTCGGAGCGCCGGTGCCCGACTACCTGCCGGGGGTCGACATCTTTCGCCACCTGGCGCGGCCGGAGAGGGTCGACATCGACAACCGCTTCGTGACCTGCGAGTTCCACAACTTCGGCATCAGCCGGCGGATGATCCGCACCTACCGCAGCAAGGTGATCTACGGCGATCCGACCGACCACGACCAGTTCATGGCCACGGTCGGCAAGCAGCGGTTGCTGCCGTCGGTGTCGTTCACCGAGGAGCAGGTGCAGATGTTCGACATCGCCGCCGATCCCTTCGAGCGCCACAACCTCTTCGACAAGACGACCGGCGCCCCCGGTCCGCGGTGGTGGCACCTCCTCGGCATCGTCAAGCGCCACCGCCAGGTCGAGGCCGCCGGCGGCTTGCCGCACGTGGTCGACAATCTCAACCTCGATCCCGAGACCCGCCAGGACCTGAAAGCCCTCGGTTATATCCAGTAGAATATTCTTAGTGGTTTTACGTGTGTTCGGTGTGTCGGTATGCCGCGCGCTTCAGTTCTCGTGATTCATTAGATGTTGAGTATAATATCCTTAAAGTAATAGTTTAAGTAGAGTATACTCGAGTTCTCTCGGCTTCCTTTGATTCCCGCGCGGCCGCTGCGGCCGCGCTCCCCACCCCCACCCCCCGTCCCCCGCCCCCGAGTGGGGCGGGGGCACGGATCGCTTCGATCAGCTCACTGCAAAACCGGTCTAGTCCAGGTAGCCTAGCGCCCGCAGCTGTTCGAGGGTCTGTCGCTGGTCGGCGGCGGCCGGGTGCTCGAGTGCTGCCTCGGGCGCCGCGGCGGGGGTTGCTTCGGTCTCCACAGGCAGCAGCTCGCCGGTGAAGCCCGGCAGGGCCGCTTTCAGCGCCTGCGGGATCGGCTGGTCGAGGAGCGGGAACACCAGGGCGCCGGCCTGGTGGATCTGGAGCGGCGGCAGCTCGAGCGGGCTCAGGCCCTTGCCGGCGGCGATGAAGATCCCTTCGCGCTTGTGGACCCCGGGGAGTCCGGCGCCCTTGGCGGCGTCGTGCTCGCGTGCGTCGAGCACCCGCACCGCCGGGCCCGGGCCACGGCTCGCGAGGAACGAGGCGCGATAGCCGCTCTCCCACGCGGGCTCGATGGTCAAGTCGGGGGCGCGGAAGCGGTAGGGGCCGGCGGGCAGGTCGGCGCGTCGATGGACGCGCGCGATGAGCTGCCGGCCGGTCGCCGGATCGCGAAGCGCCGAGAGCCCGGCCTCGACGCGGCGCAGGATCGGCTCGGCCTGACGCTCGTCGACCGTGCCGCTCGGGAAGTGGCCGGCGAGGTTGAGCCAGACCGACGGGGCGTAGTCGAGCTCGTCGGAGAACGCCAGGGTGCCGCCGAAGTCGATCGCGGCGTGGTGGCTGAGCGAGAACAGCGGCGCCAACAGGGCCCGCGGCAGGCGCTGGACCACGGCGCCGACGACCTCCTTGGGCAGGCGGGCGAGCCCGGCGCGCAACGCGGCGCCGGCGGCTCGGGGCGCGGCGGCGGCGGCAAAGCGGAGCAGGCCTTCGTGCGCCAGGAAGCGGTTCAGGTGCACCGCGACGTCGGCGGCGCCCCCCATGCCATGGTCGCTGACGGCCAGGATCCGGGCGTCGGGATCCGTCTCCCGGAGCAGGCGGGCGACCACGGCGTCGATGCGGCGCCAGACGTCGGCGACCGCGCTCGCGAGCTCCGGGTGGGCGGCGCGCGGCGAGGCCCGATCGTGGGTGTGCCAGAGGTGGTGTTGGGCGGTGTCGGCGGCCTGCAGGTGGACGAAGAACAGGTCCCAGGCGCGGCTGCGGTAGAGGTCGAGGATCACCCGCTCCTTGCGCTCGAGGTCTTCGATGAGCGCCGGGGCGGCGCGCCGCAGGCGTTCCGACGCCGGCCCGTGCTCGTTGAACGTCGCGTAGCGCCAACCGCCGAGGCTTTCCAGGCGGCCGGCGAGCGCCGGCGGCCAAATGCCGTCGGCGCGAACCCGGGCGGCGCCGGGAGCGTCGAAGCCCGGGACGCAGATGCCGTCGGCATAGCTCTCGGGCGGGTAGGTCCCCGGCACGCCGAGCGCCGCGACCGCGAGGCCGCGGCGCGCGAGGCGCCAGAGAAAGGTCTCGGCGCCGCGGTCGGCGGCGGTCGCGGGGCGCAGCCCGTAGCTGCCGGGGACGCGGAGCAGCAAATCGGTGACACCGTGCACCGCCGGCGCGGTGCCGGTCAGAAAGGAGGTCCAGGCGGGTAGGGTCGCGACCGGCAGGGTCGAGTGGAGCTCGGTGCGCCAGCCTCTCTGGGCGAGCGCGGCGAGGGCGGGCAGGGCGCCCACGGCGAACAGCGGATCGAGGACGTCGAAGGTGGCGCCGTCCAGGCCCAGGATCAGGAGTCGCGCGCCCACCTTGGCTCTCAGTGCACGTATCCCAGGGCGCGCAGCTCGGCCTCGGCCGCGGCGTCGAGGCGGCGCTCTTGGGCGCTGGCGCCGCCCTGCTTGGACGCCGCCCGCAGTTGGTCCGCGAGGGCGCCGAGCGCCTTGACGGCGCTCGGGTCGTCGGCGATCGGCTTGGCCTCCCGCGGGTCGTTCTCGAGGTCATAGAGCTCGGTGGGTTTCAGGCCGCGCGGGTTGTCGGGGTTCGCGAGGATGAGCTTCTTGCGGTGGGTGCGGACCGCGGTCAGGCGGTTGCCCTCGTGATCTTCCTCGGCCAGGGTCGCCTCGGGCGGCACGCTCGCCGTCAGCAGGTCGCGCCCCTCCCACGACGGCGGCGCCCGGTGGCCGAAGCGGCCGAGGATCGTCGGCGCCAGATCCAACCCACGCGCCAGCGCGGCGTCGGTCCCCGGTGTGACGCCGGGGCCGGCGATGACGAGCGGGATGTCCAGCTGCTCTTCGTAGAGCGTCGTGCCGTGGTAGAAGCCGCCGTGCTCGGCGAACTCCTCGCCGTGGTCGGCGGTGACGATCAGGGTCACCTGATCCTGGAGGCCGCGGCGGTCGAGCGCCTGGACGAGCTCGCCCAAGGCGGCGTCGGCGCGCTGCACCTCGTCGCGGTAGGCGGCGTGCATCCGCGGCGCCCATGCGGCGGGCGGGCTCGGGTCGGAGACCTTGGCGAACGAGGCGCCGTCCCGGTCGAAGTAGGGGTCGTGCGGCTCCATGTAGTGCAGGTAGAGGAAGAAGTCGCCGTCGCCGAGCTGATCGAGGATGTCGAGGGCGCGGGCGTTGACGGCGCGGGCGGAGCGGTAGAAGTAGCGCGGCTGGCGCGCGTCGCGCAAGGAGCGCTCCCGCAGCAGGCGGTAGACGTTGTAGGCCGCCAGCCGGTTGGCGCGCTCCGGGGCGCCGAGGTAGCGGGCCGGGGCGAGGTAGTCGAAGCGCGAGAAGCCCCGGTCGAAGCCGTAGCCGGCCTCGAGGTTGTAGTTGGTGACCACGGCGGCGGTCTTGGCGCCGTTCTCGGCGAGCAGGCTGGCGATGGTCGGCAGGCTTGACGGCAGCACCGCGGGCTTGCTCATGGTATTGTGGCCGCTCGCGTGGCGCGAGGTCATGATCGTCGCCACCGCGGGCTTGGTCCACGAGGCCTGGGCGCTGGTATTGGTGAACACCAGCGCGCGCCGTGCGAGCGCGTCGATGTTCGGTGAAGCGTCGGCGCCGCGATGCGGCGGCGCGCCGTAGACGCCCAGCGCATCGGCGCGCAGCGCGTCGATGACCACGAGGATCACGCCGCGGCCGCGGTGCGCTTCGGCGACCGGCAGGACCTCGGTCACCTCGTCGTCCGGCGCTTGGGCGAAGAGCGCGAAGGCCGCCACGACCAACGCCGGCAGGAGGTAGAGGCGGGCGCCGCGCACCTCCTCGGTGGCGAAGCGACGCACCAGGACGTGCGCGCCCTTGAGCACCATCGCCACCACCGCCGCCGCGACCGCGAGCCCGGCCGCCGCCGCCACCGGCTGCGCGTGCGGGCTCTCGTGCAGCACGTCTCTGAGCACGACGAAGCGGACGAGCACGAGGCCGGACGGCGCCAGGGCCAGGATCAGGCCCCAGCGCAGCTGCAGCTTCTGGACCGGGCGCCGGAGCGCCAGCGCCAGGAGGGTCGCCAAGAGCGCCGCGGCGATCGCCCACAGGGTGCCGTAGAGCAGGGCGGCGTACAGGGCGCCGGCGTTCCGAAACATGCCCTCGGCGGCGCCGACGACCAGGCCGCCGAGCGTGGCGCCGGCCACGAGCCCGCCGAAGCTCGCGAGGATTGGTCTCATGGCCGGAGCCTACCAGCAGCCCGCCGGCGAGTCATCCGCGCCGCCCGGTCCCTTTCGGGAAGGCGGCGATCAGCGAGAGAAGTTGGAGGCGCGGATCGGATTCGAACCGATGAATGAGGGTTTTGCAGACCCTTCCCTTAGCCACTTGGGTACCGCGCCTCGAGAACGACGTACACCCGGAGAGACCTCGCTCCGCTCGGGCCCGTGAGGCGGGGCACAATGCCGCGGCCGGGGCCGTCAAGTCAAGAAGCGCTGCTTGAGGCGCGCGACGAAGGTGAGCGCGGCCGGCATGCCGCTCGCGGTCGGCGCGTCCGGCGGGTACCGCAGCTCGTCGCTGCTCGGCGTGATGCGCTCCTCGGGCCTCGCGATCGCCTGGCGGAGGACGCGCTCGAGCGGCGACCCGGTGATGCGGGCGAGCACCCGCTCGACGATCGCCGGCGCCATCGCCGCCGACGCCCGGCCGTCGATGAACAGGGTCGGGAAGTGACGCGCCAGGCTCTGCGGGGAGGTCGCGGCGGCGAGGTCGTCCTCGTTCTCCCAGGCGCGCGCCTCGCCGAGCCCGGTGGCAAAGCTCCAGCGAACGATCCCGAGCTCGGCGGAGTAGAGCTCCATCCCCTGCAGCTGCCGGTCGGCTCCCAGATCCAACGTCAACGCCTCGCCCACGAAGGCCTCGCGCCACTCGTGCTCGTAGACGATCCGCCGTCCCCCGCCGGGGGTCTCTTGGTTCGCGATCCGCCGCATGGCCTTCGATCCAAGCCCTACCATCCCAGGGACCGGTGTCCGGCGCTGTGATCCGTGTCACACTCCCCCCTACATTGTGTGACGCGGTGCGATACCTGCCAGGACCTTCGTGACCACGAGGGGTTGCGGATGGGACCGCGGTCGCCGTACGCTCGGTGGATTGAGCGCTGAGGTGAGTCTCGATGATGTGGATGGCGGTCGCGGTCTTCCTCGCTTTGCCCGCAGGTGACGACGAACAGGATCTCGGCCCGAAGCCGCACGCCGACGAGGCGCTGCAACACGCCGGCGCGCCGTCGGTGCTCGAACAGCGCGGCTTTGCGATCGGGCGGCAAGCGAAGTCGGCGGTCGACTTCACCCGCGTGGTCTACGGCTACTATCCGTACTGGGCAGCGCCCGCCGACGAGATCCCGTGGACCCACCTGACGCACCTGGCGTTCTTCAGCGTCGAGATCAACGCCGACGGCAGCCTCGGGAGCTCGCACGGCTTCGCCGGCAACGGCCGCAACCTCGTCGCCGCCGGGCACGGCTACGGCGTCGCGGTCACCTTGACCGCGACACTGTTCGACAACGCGACCATCGGCAGCTTGCTCGCCGATCCGACGCGGCGGCAGACGCTCGTCAGCGCGCTCGTGGCGCTGGTCGCGGCCGAGGGCGGCGACGGCGTCAACATCGACTTCGAGAGCGTGCCGCTCGCCGCCAAGGCCGACTTTGTCACCTTCATGACCGCGCTCAGCGCCGCGTTCCACACCCAGATCCCGGGGTCGCACGTCTCGCTGGCGTCGCCCGCCGTCGATTGGCTCGGGTCCTACGACTACGACCGGCTGGCCGAGGCCTGCGACGGCCTGATGATCATGGGCTACGACTACCACTGGAGCGGCGGCGACCCGGGCCCGGTGTCGCCGATCGCCGCGGGCACGAAGTGGGAGGGCAAAGACCTGCGCTTCACCACCAGCGACTACCTCCAGTACGGCGGCAGCATCAACCGCGACCGCTTCGTGCTCGGGCTGCCGCTCTACGGCCGCGACTGGCCGACGACCTCGGCCACGGTGCCGGGGACCCGGGCCGGTAACGGCGTCGCCGCGCTGGTGGATGCGTGCGACACCTCGTTCGCGGCCGGCAAGACCTGGGATCCGGTCTCGGAGACGCCGTATCGGGTCTACAACGACGCCGGCAGCTGGCGCCAGCTGTTCTGCGAAGACGCCGAGTCGATGGCCGCGAAGCTCGACCTGGTGACCGAGGTCGACTTCGGCGGCGTGATGTTCTGGGCGGTCACCTACGCCGCGCCGACCCACCCGCTGTGGGACGAGCTCGATCTGCGCTTCAAACGGACCGCCGCCCAGAACCACGCGCCGGTGGCGCAGATCGCGGAGCCGGCGGCGGCGGCGGTCGGCGCCGTGGTGACCCTCGACGGCTCCGGGAGCTCGGACGCGGACGGCGACCGCCTGACGTACAGCTGGACCGTCGTCGAGAGCTCCACCGCGGTGCTGACGAACGCGCTGCGCCCGGTCGCGACGTTGACGGCGTCCGCGGCCGGCACCTACCACGTCGCGCTCAGCGTCGGCGACGGCCTGGCGCAGGCGAGCGCGTCGGTGACGGTGCAGGTGGGGGACACCACGCCCGACGCCGTCGGGCCCGATCCGACCGCGCCACCGGACTCCTGTGACGGGTGCACGGCGACGCCCACGAGCCTGGTGCTGCTGTTGGCCCTGTTGCCGGCGGTCGGCCGCTGCCGCCGGGGGCGTTGAGTGACCCGCGGGCCGCACGACGGTCCCTTGGGGGCGCGTCCGGTCCTGCCGCCGCCCACCGGCGCCGGCGCGGCGCGCGACAAGCGGGTCGTGGAGGGTTATCTGGCGCGGCTTCGGGACGGGCCGAGCCTCGAGGCCCTGGCCGAGGCGCCGCCGGCCGGGGCGGACGAGCCCGCGACCGCGGGATCATGGCTGTCGCCGGCCGCGATCACCGCCGGCCGGCGCTACGACCTGGCGTTGTCGAAGCTCGGCGTCGAAGCACCGTCGGTCGCCACCGCCGAGGTGACGGTGAGCGCGGCGCGCGGGGTCGAGGGGATGCCCGCGCCGGCCACCGCCGCGGACGAGGAGACCGTCGCCGACGATGCCCTGCCACGCCGGCCGCCTCCCGGGGCGCCGGCGATCCGGCCGTCGCCGCCGCGACCCCAGGGGGTGGCGGCGGTGCCGCAGGATCTGCTCGAGACCGCGGCCGAGAGCGCCCTGTTGATCAACGAGGGCGACGCCTCGACGTCGTTCGAGATCGCGTTCTCCGACGAGCTGTTCGCCGACCTGGTCTGCCGGATCACCGTGACCAAGGGCGCGGTGGTCGCGACCTTCATCGCCCCGGATCAGAATCTCCGGCGCCTGCTCGAGGCCGAAGCGCCGCGGCTGGCCGCGGGCCTGGAGGCGCGCGGCCTCAAGGTCGCGGAGATCAAGGTGGAGCTGACGCCGGAGACGTCCGGCTAGGGCGCAGGCACGGCGCTCGCCGGCGGCCGCAGGTAGCGGCCGGTGACCGGTCCGACGATCGAGACCTCGCCGGTGTCGAGCCGCAGGCGCGCCGAGGTCGCGTGCGCCACGAGCCCGTGGGCGGTCAGGGTCAGCGGCCCGTCGGCCGACAGCAGCCCTGCCGCCTCGTCGTAGTGGGCGACGCCGGCTTCCAGGGACACGCCGCCGGCGTCCACGATCCGCACCGCCTCGAAGTCGGCCCGCCCGAGGTCGAGCGCCAGGTGCGCCTTGGGCGCGAACACCTGATAGGTCTTGCCGCCGTTCTCCTGGCTCTCACATTGTAGGTGCACCTCCTCGGCGTCCGCCTGGCTCAGGTCGCCCGCGGCGCGGCGCGCGGTGCCGGTCCAGGTGAGCTTGCCGCCTTTGCGCTCCTGGATCTGGAGGTGGTCGAAGACGAACTGCCGCTCCGGCGTCGCCGCGACCGGGGCCGGCGCGGCCTCGTTGCATGCCGCACAAAGGAAGACGATGATGCCGGCGCCGCGTCGCATGGCGTTCGAGTGTAGGCGGATTCGGTGGCGGGGGAAACCCCGCGCGTCACGGGCGACGGTCGGGCACGAGGCGCGTGCGCGCCCTGGAGGTCTTCTTGCTCAAGAGCATGACCGGTTGCGGCTCCGGCCGCGCCGAGATCGCGACGATCCAGGTGGCCGTGGAGCTCAAGGCGGTGAACGGTCGCTTCCTCAAGGTGAGCGTCAAGGCGCCGCCGGCCTATGCCAGCCTCGAGGGCGAGCTCGAGGCCGTGGTGCGCGAGCGGCTGCGGCGCGGCAGCGTCACCTTGGCGATCTACGTCACCCGGACCGACCTCGGGCCCGCGGCCGAGGTCAACGCCGAGCTCGCCGCCGCCTACAAGACGGCGTTCGAGCGTCTCGGGTTGCCGGTGCACGTCGTCGGCCTGCTCCCCGGGGTCGTCGTCGACCGCCAACAGGGCAAGCCCTCGGAGGTGGCCGCGGACGAGCGGCGGCTGGTGTCGGAGGCGCTCGGCGCCGCCCTCGCCGAGCTCGTGCGGATGCGGGAGCGCGAGGGCGCGGCGTTGAAGACCGCGATCGCTGCCATCTTGGCACGGATGGTCGAGGTGCGCGCCGTGGTCCGCGCCCGCGCCCCCGAGGTGGTCAAGGGCTACAAGGCCCGGCTCGAGGCGCGCCTCGCCGAGCTCATCGGCACCGGCCAGGCCGGCGTCGATCCGGCGCTCTTGGCGCGCGAGGTCGCGGTGTTCGCGGACCGGGCCGACATCACCGAGGAGCTGGAGCGCCTCGCGGCGCACTTCGAGCACGCGCGCGAGCTCCTCGCTCAGGGCGACGACGTCGGCCGCCGCCTCGATTTCCTCGCCCAGGAGATGCTGCGCGAGGCGAACACCATCGGCTCGAAGAGCGCCGACGCCAGCTTGTCGCAGCAGGTCGTCGAGCTCAAAGCGCAGGTCGAGCAGCTCAAGGAACAGGTCGCCAACGTCGAGTGACGTTGCCAGGGAGGCGTGATGACACCGGAGGAATACGGCCGACACGATGCGCTGGGGCTCGCGAAGCTGGTGCGCGACAAGGAGGTGACCGCGCTCGAGCTCGTCGAGCTCGCGATCGCCAAGATCGAGGCCCTGAACCCGACGCTGAACGCCGTGGTCCACAAGATGTACGAGCAAGCGCGGGCCCGCGCCAAGGCCGTGAGCGGTGGCCCGTTCGCCGGCGTCCCGTTTCTGGTCAAGGACATGGACGGCTTCGTGGCCGGCGAGCCGTGCACCGCGGGCAGCCGAGCGCGCCGCGGCTTCGTCCCCGATCACGACTCGGAGATCGTGGCGCGCTTCAAGAAGGCCGGCCTGGTGATCACCGGCAAGACCAACGCGCCCGAGGCCGGCCTGTTGGCGGTCACCGAGCCCGAGCTCTTCGGGCCGACCAAGAACCCGTGGAACCCCGAGCACACCCCGGGGGGCTCGAGCGGCGGCTCAGCGGCGGCGGTGGCGGCGCGCCTCGTGCCGATGGCGCACGGCGGCGACGGCGGCGGCTCGATTCGCATCCCGGCCTCGGCGTGCGGGCTCTTCGGCCTGAAGCCGACCCGGGGTCGCAACCCCGTGGGCCCCGACGCCGGCGAAGGGTGGAGCGGCCTGGTGTCGATCCACGCGCTGACCCGCAGCGTCCGTGACTGCGCGGCGCTGTTGGACGCGGTCTCGGGACCGGAGGAGGGCGCGCCCTACGTCGCGCCGCCGGCGTCGGGGCCGTTCGCCGCCGAGGTCGGCAAGCCCCCGGGGGCGTTGCGGATCGCCTTCCACAGCGGCTCGCTCTTCGGCCGGAACACCCACCCGGACTGCGTCGCCGCGGTCACCGACGCCGCCAAGCTCGCGGCCGAGCTCGGCCACGTGGTGACCGAGACCGCGCCGGTCTTCGCCAAAGAAGAGCTGGTGCGCGCCTACCTCGTGGTGGTCGCGGCCGGCATGGCGTCGTTCGTCGCCGAGACCGAGCGGCTGTTGGGCCGCAAGGTCCGGTCGCACGAGCTCGAGCCCAGCAGCTGGTTCTTGTGTCAGGTGGGGCGGGCGCTGTCGGCGTTGGATCTCGAGCAGGCGCGCGCCGCCACCTGCCGCGCCGGCCGGGCGTTCGCGACCTTCTTTCACCAGCACGACCTGTTCCTGACCCCGACGCTCGCCTATCCGCCGGTCAAGATCGGCGAGCTGGCGCTGAAGGCCGGCGAGCGCTTCGGGCTGGCGTTGCTGCGGGCGCTGCCGGCGCGGCCGCTGTTGAACGCGGCCCTGAGCGCGCTCGCCGCCAACGCGCTCGAGAAGACGCCGAACACCATGCTCTTCAACCAGACCGGCCAGCCGGCGATGAGCGTGCCGCTCTATTGGAACGCCGCCAACCTGCCGATCGGCGTCCAGTTCGTCGGCCGCTTCGGGGACGAAGCGACGCTGTTGCGGCTCGGGGCGCAGCTCGAGGCCGCGCGACCCTGGAGCGCACGGCTGCCGGCGGTGGTCTGAGACCGAGGCGGCGCCGGCTTTGCCGCCGCGCGACGCCGCGCTAGAGTGCCCGGCATGCACATCCTCCCGATGTTGGCGTTGGTCCTCGCGGCGCCGTTCACTGACGTCCAGAACCGCTTCACGATCGATCTCCCGGTGGGCTGGGAGTTCGCGCCGCTGCCCGGGGACACCTCGGGTGCGGCGTTCGTGCGCCGGATCGACGAGCGCTTCGCCAGCGCCTCGGTGCGCCTGGTGCCGGTGGGCCCGGGGGTCACGGCGCAGGCGTGGATCGGCGCGCTCTTGGCCGCGGTCGAAAGACAGCCGGGGTTCAAGCTCCTGATGAAGGACGACGCCGCGCTCGGCCGCGACATGGCGGCGCGAAGGCGCTACGTGGTGCTCGTCGACGGCGACCAAGGCCGGCCGAAGGTGAGCGAGGATCGGGTGGTCGTCGGGCGGGGCGTCCTGTTCGTGGCGCACGTCGAGACCCTGGACGCGGCGTTCGCGATCTTCGAGCCCGACTTCGCCAAGATCTTCGCGTCGTTCGCGCCGGCGGGGAGCGCGGCGCCGGCGGTCCGCGAGCTCGGCGCCGTGGTCGGCAAGTGGCTGATGAAAGACACCCCCGACACGACCTTCGAGCTCCGGCAGGACGGGACCTTCGATCTGGCCGGGGTCACCGGGACCTTCCGGATCGAGGGCGATCTGCTGCTCACCCGTCAGGCGAACGGCGCCGAGGAGAACTTCAACTACCGCGTCGAGGGCCAGGAGCTGGTGTTGTCGTCGCCGAGCTTCGACGAGCCGATGCGCTACGTCCGCGTCGACGGCGCCCTGGCGGCCTGGCACCCGGTGGTCGGACGGTGGGTCGGCGTCGGGCACCGCCTGGAGCTGAAGCCGAGCGGCGCCGCGGTCTTGGACGGCAAGGGCGGCACCTACACGGTCGCGGGCGCGAAGCTGACGTTGAAGATCGGCAGCAAGCGGATCGTGCTCGGCATCACGCTCAGCGGCAACACCCTTCGCCTGACCGGCGAGCGCTTCGGCAAGGGCTTCGACCTCAAGCGGCAGTAGGCACCGCGGGCCCGAGGTCGGCGGACGGACGCGGGCTCAGCCGTAGCTGCGCTCTTCCATCTCCTGCTCTTCTTTGCAGCGGATGCAGAGCGTCGTCACCGGCCGGGCCTCGAGGCGCTTGGCGGAGATCTCGTCGCCGCAGGCCTCGCAGACCCCGAACTCGCCCTCGTCGATCTTCTTCAGCGCCTTGTCGATCTTCGACAGGTAATACTTCTCCCGGTCGCGGAGGCGGAAGATGAACGACTGCGAGTACTCCGCCGACGCCTGATCGATCTCGTCGGGGAGCTCGTTGACATCGAGCGCCGCCTCCTCGCTGAGGGTCTTGTTGGCGTTCTTGATCAGGTTCTCGCGCTCTTTGGCCAAGAGGTCCTTGAAGCGCTTCACGTCTTTCTTGTTCACGGTTCACCTCCCCTGGCGCCGCTCCCTTGGGCCGCCTGGTGGACCGTCAATCATAGGCTTTGCACGTCCAAAAGGGAACAGCAGAGTTGTTGGTGCTTGGCGCGCCGTCGTCCTTTGGGCTAAGGAGCGTCGTCATGGTCAACCCAGAATCCGACGTGATGCAGAAGATCGTCAGCCTCGCAAAAAGGCGCGGCTTCGTGTTCCAATCGAGCGAGATCTACGGCGGCCTGAAGAGCGCCTACGACTACGGCCCGCTGGGCGTCGAGCTCAAGCGCAACCTGATGAGCGAGTGGTGGCGGGCGATGGTGCACGAGCGCGAGGACGTCGTCGGCCTCGACGCCTCGATCATCATGCACCCGAAGGTGTGGGAGGCCTCCGGCCACCTCGCCGGCTTCTCGGATCCGCTCGTCGATTGCCGGAACTGCAAAGAGCGCTTCCGCGCCGACAAGGCGCCGAAGGTCGAGATCGGCACCGAGATCACGTACCTCGAGGGCGGCAAGAAGAGCGGCAAGAAGCTCAGCGCCAAGGCCGAGCGCGCCTACGTCTGTCCGCAGTGCGGCGGCCCCGACTTGTCTGCGGAGCGCCAGTTCAACCTGATGTTCCGCTCCAACATCGGCCCGGTGGACGTGCTCGGCAGCATCACCGAGGCGGTCGAGAAGGAGCGGCACCTCTCGGGTCCGGCGCTGCGCACCAAGATCGAGGAGGTGGTGCGGGAGAGCGCGGTCTACCTGCGACCCGAGACCGCGCAGGCGATGTTCGTGCAGTTCTTGAACGTCCAGCAGACGATGTCGATGAAGATCCCGTTCGGCATCGCGCAGATGGGGAAGAGCTTCCGCAACGAGGTGACGGTGGAGCACTTCATCTTCCGTTCCTGCGAGTTCGAGCAGATGGAGATGGAGTACTTCGTCGAGCCCGGCACGCAGGGGAAGTGGCTCGACTATTGGCTGGAGCAGCGGATGGCCTGGTGGCGGCGCTACGCCAACGACCCGTCGAAGTTCCGCAGCCGCGCCCACGAGAAGAGCGAGCTCGCGCACTACGCCGACCGCTGCTACGACATCGAGTACGATTACCCCTGGGGCTGGGGCGAGCTCGAGGGTGTCGCCAGCCGCACCGACTACGACCTGAAGAAGCACCAGGAGCACTCGGGCACCAAGCTGTCGTACTTCGATCAACAGAAGGTCGATCCGGCGACCGGCAAGCCGGGCTGGCGCTTCATGCCCTACGTCATCGAGCCGGCGGCGGGTGCCACCCGCGGGCTCTTGGTGTACCTCATCGACGCCTATAGCGAAGAGAAGGTCGCCGACGCCAAGGGCGAAGACGCGACGAGGGTGGTGCTGCGTCTCCATCCGCGCCTGGCGCCGATCAAGGCCGCGGTGCTGCCGCTCGTCAAGAAGGACGGCATGCCCGAGGCGGCGCGCGACGTCGTCGCCAAGTTCTTCCAGGCCGGCCTGAACGCCAGCTACGACGAGCAGCACGCCATCGGCAAGCGCTACCGGCGCCACGACGAGGCCGGGACCCCGTACTGCCTGACGATCGACGGCGACACCCTCAAAGACGGCACGGTGACCATCCGCGACCGCGACACCATGAAGCAGGAGCGGATCCCGGCGGCGCGCGCCGTCGAGGTCGTCAGCACGCGTCTGAAGCAGAGCTAGATCGCTTTCGGGCCTTTCCTTTGATTCCCGCGCCGCGGCTGCCGCGGCGCTCCCCACCCCCCCTCCCCCGGCTCTGCCCTTGGGGCCTCGCCACCCCCTTGCCCCCGGGGGGGGGGAGGGGGTGGGACCACC
>JACRCV010000094.1 GCA_016218825.1 Deltaproteobacteria bacterium | reverse complement strand
TCGACATACGCGAGCCGCGCATGGACCTGCACTGACCCCCGGCCTCGCACCGACAAGCTCGCCCTGGCACCTCAGAGACGCGTCCGCGTTTCTGAGGCGCCGGCTGCCCCGGGGCGCGTGGCCTTAGAGCGGAGTTATGGCTCATGCCGGAGGCTTGCTGCCGGGCGGGCGGGTGGTGTACGACGCTCGCGCTATTTCGCGGAGGAGACCCTGACCATGAACTACGCCGAAGCGCTGAAGAAGGTGCACCTGTTCAAAGACCTGCCGGCGGCCGATCTGGACAAGCTCGCCGCCGTCGGCACCGAGTATGTGCTGCCGTCCCACACCACCTTGTTCTCCGAGGGGGAGAGCGGCGACGAGATGTTCGCGATCCTGCGCGGCACCGCGAAGATCCTGAAGAAGAACGCGAAGGGCGAGCCCGAAGAGGTCGCGACCCTCGGCACCAACTCGTACTTTGGCGAGATGGCGTTCATCATCGACGAGCACACCCGCTCGGCGACGCTCGAGACCCAGGAGGACTGCGTCGTCCTCGGGTTCAAGCAGGACGACCTGCTGAAGATCTTGGCCAAGGATGACCGGCTGGCGCACCGCTTCTATCGGGCGCTCGCGGTCGGTCTGGCGCGGCGGCTGATGGCCACCACCCGCGACACCGCCTTCTACAAGGCCGTGGCGTTGAAGCACGTCTGATGGCGCAGAACTTCATCTTCACGATGCACGACCTGCGGAAGGTCGCGGGCGGCAAGGAGATCCTGCGCGGCATCTCGCTGTCGTTCTTTCCGGGCGCCAAGATCGGCGTCATCGGCCCGAACGGCGCCGGCAAGTCGACTCTGATCCGCATCATGGCCGGGGTCGAGACCGAGTTCACCGGCGAGGCGCGCCCCGACCCGACGATCAAGGTCGGCTACCTGCCGCAGGAGCCGATCCTCGATCCGAGCCGCGATGTGCTCGGCAACGTCGAGCTCGGGGTGCAGAAGGTCCGGGACCTGCTAAACGCCTTCAACGCGATCTCGGAGAAGCTCGCCGAGGACCTCTCGGACGCCGAGATGGAGAAGGCGCTGGCGAAGCAGGCCGAGCTCCAGGACGGAATCGACGCCGTCAACGGCTGGGAGCTGGATCGGACGCTGGAGCTGGCGATGGACGCTCTGCGGCTGCCGCCCTCGGACGCCGACGTCACCAAGATCTCGGGCGGCGAGAAGCGCCGCGTCGCGCTCTGTCGGATCCTGCTCGAGCGGCCGGATCTGTTGCTGCTCGACGAGCCCACCAATCACCTGGACGCCGAGTCGGTGGCCTGGCTCGAGCAGCACCTCAAGGAGTACCCCGGCACCGTGGTGTCGGTGACCCACGATCGCTACTTCCTCGACAACGTCGCCGGCTGGATCCTGGAGCTGGATCGCGGCTACGGCGTGCCGTGGAAGGGCAACTACACCTCCTGGCTGGAGCAGAAGAAGAAGCGCCTCGAGGCCGAAGAGAAGGCGGAGTCGGCGCGCCAGAAGGCGTTGGCGCGCGAGCTCGAGTGGGTGCGGATGTCGCCGAAGGCGCGGCACGCAAAAGGCAAGGCCCGCCTCGAGCGCTACGAGGAGATGCTCCGGCAGTCGCCCGACAAGCGCGACGCGGCGGGCGAGATCTACATCCCGCCGGGGCCGGAGCTCACCGGGCTGGTGCTCGACGTCCGCAACCTCAAGAAGGCGTTCGGCGACCGGCTGCTGATCGACGATCTCAGCTTCAAGGTGCCGCGCGGCGGCATCGTCGGCGTCATCGGTCCGAACGGCGCCGGCAAGACGACCCTGTGCAAGATGCTGATCGGCGACGAGAAGCCGGACGCCGGGACGTTGAAGGTCGGCGACTCGGTGAAGCTGGCCTACATCGACCAGAGCCGCGAGCACTTGCAGGGCAACAAGTCGGTGTTCGACGAGGTCTCGGGCGGCGCCGAGCTCATCGAGCTCGGCAAGCGCACCGTGAACGCCCGCGCCTACCTCGCCGGCTTCGCGTTTCGCGGCACCGATCAGCAGAAGAAGGTGAAGGACCTCTCCGGCGGCGAGCGCAACCGCGTCCACCTGGCGAAGCTGTTGCGCCAGGGCGCCAACCTCTTGCTGCTCGACGAGCCGTCGAATGATCTCGACGTCGAGACCTTGCGCTCGCTCGAGGAGGGCCTTCTGGACTTCGCGGGCAGCGCCATCGTCATCAGCCACGATCGGTGGTTTCTGGATCGCATCGCCACCCACATCCTGGCGTTCGAGGGCGAGTCGCGGGTGTTCTTCTTCGAGGGCAACTTCCAGGACTACGAAGAGGACAAGAAGAAGCGCTTGGGCGAGGACTCGGTGAAGCCGAAGCGCATCCGCTACAAGCCGCTCGTCCGCGGGTGACGCGCCGGCGCTGTGGCGCGTGCCTTGTCGTCAGAGAGCCGGTCCCGGCGTCGCCGGGGTCCGCGTCTCTTGGGTGTGCCGGAACGGCTGTGGTGGTTCGCCGCTGGGGTGCCCGTATCCCAGGTGAGAGAGCGGCGCCCCAGGGCGCCCACCGCCCCACGACCGGCGACCGGACGCTACTCGAGCGGGCCGCCGCCCAACGCCGCGGGAATACTGGCGCAATCCGACGCCAGGAGAAGACTTCACAGCCAGCCGCGTTCGGTCCGGGAGTTGCATCGCTCCACGTCCACGTCGCCCACCTCGACCTCACGAGGGTCCTTGGGTTGGCCTAACGGCGGGGCGGGCGCAGCCCGACTCGCAATCCCCAGCAGGAGGAAGCTATGCATCGGACGAGCGTGTTCGTGTCGGCCAGCTGCGGTGGGCTGTTCCTGGTTCTCGGCTGCGGTGACTTGGGCCAGGGCGTCGTCGACGTGCCCCTCGACCCCGAGGTCTACAGCACTGGCTTCGACGGTGACGCGGTCAAGGGCAAGACGGGCTGCAGCGTCCAGCCGAACCCGGTCGTCATCGACGACGGCTACGCCGTCTCCGGTCAAGGGTTGGCGCGCAACGTGTCGGTCCGCATCACCACGACCGACGGCAGCGGCACCCGCGAAGCGTTCGCCATCTCTTCGGCCGACGGCACGGTGACCTTCCAGGACACCGCGACTGCTCTCGGCGACGGCTCCGTGGTCCTTGCGGCCCAGGGCCGCCGCGGCTGGAAGGACGTCGCCAGCTGTGCCTTCACGGTGGTCGTGCTGCCCGTCTGCGGCGACCGCGCCTGCACGCCGACCGAAGATTGCGGCAACTGCGCCGCCGACTGTGGCGTCTGCCCGGCGGTCTGCGGCGACCGCACCTGCGCTGCAGCCGAAGACTGCTCGAGCTGTCCGGCCGACTGCGGCGTGTGCGCGCCGGTCTGTGGCGACGGTGCCTGTGCCGCGACCGAGGACTGCGCGGGCTGCGCCGCCGACTGCGGCGTGTGCGCGCCGGTCTGTGGTGACGGTGTCTGTGCCGCGACCGAGGACTGCGCGGGCTGCGCCGCCGACTGCGGCGTGTGCGCGCCGGTCTGTGGCGACGGTGCCTGTGCCGCGACCGAGGACTGCGCGGGCTGCGCCGCCGACTGCGGCCCCTGCCCGATCTGCGAGCCGGCGGTCACGACCTATGGCAGCGGCCGCCACAACGCCGGCAAGGATTGCCTGGCCTGCCATGATGGGTCAACGGCGGTGGCGTGGACCCTCGCCGGAACGCTCTACGACAACGCCAGCGGCAGCAACGCGATCGCCGGCGCGACGATCATCGCCGTCGACGCGCGCGGGCGCGAGCTCAGGCTGGTCACCCAGGCGAACGGCAACTTCTACACGTCGGCGACCGGCATCACCTTCCCGGTCACCGTCGCGGCATCGATGTGCCCGAGCGAGATCGCGATGGCGGGCGGTGTGTCGAGCGGCGGCGCCAGCTGCAACTCATGCCATGCGAGCGGCTCCCGGATCTATCTGCGGTAGCGCGCCCCAGCCGGACTCGCCTTCGCTAGGGCCATGTGCAGCCCGGTCCTCAATGGAAGAGCGCGTTGTGCCGTACGCTGCCGCCGGGCGGGATCTCGAGCGTCACGGTTCGCTCCTCGCCGCTCTTCGGGATGACCAGACGAAACGTGTAGGAGCCGGCCGGCAGCAGGTAGTCGACGAGCGGCGTCGGGCCGAGGAACTTGGCGCCCAGATAGACGTTGGCCCACGGCTTGGCCCCCAGGGTCAGCTTGCCCGACCGCCGGCGCGGCGGTGACCGGATCGGGCCCTCGACCGGGGTCACGGGGCTCGGGGCCGGCAGCGGCGGCTCCGCGATCTCGTGGACCGCGCTCGGCGTCGCGCGGAGCTCGGGACCGGCGGCGGTTGCGCTCGCGACGGGCGGCGGCGCCGGCGGCTGCAGGCGGTCGGCGATGCCTACCCACGCCCCGGCCAAGAGCGCGAAGAGGACCGCCGCCCCGATCGCGGCGCGGACGCCTCGCCGCGGTGCCTGCCTGCGAACGCCGCCCGCCAGCGGCCCGCTGACGCGGCGCTGGACCCAGTGCACGGTCATGTCGATCGCAGCCCACGGATCGAGAAGCCCGGTGCGGCGGCGATCGACGGCGGTCGCGCCGCCGTCGATCGCGATCCGGTCGACGACGTCCGTCGCCCAACGCGACAGCGCCACGGTGTCGACAAGGGCTTCACCCGTTGTCCGGGCTCCCGCGTTGCTCTCGACGAGCCCGCGAATCGTCTCGGCGACCTCCCGCTCGGTGCTCGGCGCCGCCGCGCCGATCTCACGAAGGGCGCTGGACAGCTCGGCGGCGGTTTGGATACGGAGATCGCGGTCCCGCTGCAGGGCCCCCATGGTCAGGGCCACGAGCGCCTCGGGTAGCGGCTCCTCGATGCGCAGCGGCGGCGGCACGAAGCCGTGGAGAATGGCGTTGCTGCTCTCGAGCGGATTCGGCCGCTTGAACAGCCGTCGCCCGGTGAGCAGCTCGTGGAGGACGATGCCGAGCGAATAGATGTCGGAGCGCCGATCGAGGGCGTCGGCGCGAAGTTGCTCCGGAGACATGTAGGCGATCTTGCCCTTGATGACCCCGGTCAGCGTCTGCCGCATCTGGATCGAGGTCTTGGCGACACCGAAGTCGAGGACCTTCAGCCGACCCCCGGTGGAGATGAAGAGGTTGCTGGGGCTGACGTCGCGGTGGACGAGGTCGAGGGAGCTGCCGGTCTCGGTTCGGCACTCGTGCGCCGCGTGCAGTCCGTCGGCGGCCTGGGCGATCAGGCGCAGGACGATGGGGATCGGCAGGCGCCGGTCGGCGGCCTGCGCTGCTGTCCAGACCTGCCGCAGGTCCCAGCCGCGCAGCTCTTCCATCACCATGAAGTAGCAGCCGTCCTCGAAGTCGACCGCGAAGACCTTCACCACGTTGGGGTGATCGATCATCGTGCCGATGCGTGCCTCTTGCAGGAGCATCGAGACGAGGTCCCGCCGCAGGGGCCGGGTGCCGCTCGGCCGGACACACTTGATCACCACCGACCGGCCGCTCGCACCAGCATCTTTCGCCAGGTAGATCTCCCCCATCCCGCCGGTGGCGATCCGCTGGACGATGTCGTACGAGCCGAGCCGTTGGAGGGTCATGGGCGCCGTCGGTCCACCATCGAGGCTAGCACACAACGGCGCCGTCTGCCGCGCCCGTTGGCGTCTTGCGGTACCCCGCCGCCCGCGGCATGATCAGGGACACGGGGAGATGGCTTCCATGATACCCACGCTGCTGCTCGCGGCGCTTCTGGCGGTCGACGCGAGCACGATCGAGAACGCCGATCTGGCCCGCGCGATCGCCAAGTACGACGGCCTCGACTTTCGTGGCGCCTTGCCCGACCTCCGGCGGGCGCTCAGGTCGGAGAGGCTCGGCCGCGGCGAGATGATCGAAGCCTTGGCCTATCTTGGCCGCATCCACGCGATCCTCGACAACCAAGCGGTCGCGCGGGTGCGCTTCCGTCAGGTGCTCCGCCTGGAACCGGACTACGCGCTCTCGGCCGACGAGACACCGCGGGTCCGCGTGGTCTTCGATCGCGTCAAGGTGGACTTCAAGGCGCACCCTGACGCCGGGCCCCTGCGCGAGCCCGAGCTTCTCGACGAGCCCGCGGAGGTCGCGGCCGAGGTGCCGGCCGGGCCGGCGTCCCCCACGGCGGTGCCGGGGACCACGCGTCTCCTGGTGGCGGGCGGGGCCGCGGCCGCGGTCGTCGCGACCGTCGTCGTTGTGATCGTCACCGCCCGCCGTCGCCCAGATGAGCCCTCGATGGGCAGTTGGCAACTCCCATGACGGCACGGCGCGCGGCGCACCTGGCGGCGCTCGTGGGCGCGCTCATCGCCTCGTGCGGCGGCGAGACCGCGCTCCTCGTGCGGCCAGACGTGGGCACGCTGCAGGTGCCGGCGGAGCTCGACGTCATCCACGTGGCGTTGAGCGACGGCTCCGGCCCTCTCATCGGTCGGAACTTCGACATGGCGCGCACGACGCCGCCGTACGAGCTCAAGCTCTTGCCCGGCGAGCGGACACCGTGGGAGCTGACCGTGCAGCTGTTTGGGTTTCTCGGCACCAGGCTGGTGGCGACCTCGACGCCGATCGCGGTCTCCTTCGGCGAAGGTGACACCCGGACCCTCGACGTGACGCTCACGCGCGTACCGTGATCGATCGGGGCCTGCCGGCGCGCTCGGGGCGCGGGCGCAAGAGGTCCTACATGGAAGGCTCGTCGGGCGCCGGATCCTGGGTCGGCGGATCGGCCGCCGGGTCGTCCGTGGGGTCGGGGGCGTCCGGGCGATCCGCGTCGGGCGGATCGTCATCGGGCGCGGGCAGAACCCCATCCTCACAGCACCCGGCGGCGTCGCACCCCGGCTGCGGAAAGTCGGCCGCGGTGCACGGGTGTTTCTTGTCGTCCCCCTGACCACTGTTGCCATCGTAGTAGCAGTCGATCTTGCCGCTGCGCGTATCATCCATGTTGTCGCCGGGAATGCCGGTCGGGCTGACGTTGCCGTTGCCGCCGTTGTCGCTGTTGCCACTCGCCTGCCCGTGGTCGGCGCCCGTGTCCCGGGGCACGAAGGAATCGGCTTGCGGCGTACATGCGTCGCCGTCGAGCGCGCTTCGATAGGTCCCGGACGTCGTGACGTTGACCGAGCTGCCGCAACCCCAGCCTACGAACAGCACCCATGGAAGCGCCGCACCCACATGTCCGACTCGAGTCCTCATGCTCATGGTTGGTCTCCTTCTCTCCGAGCAATAAAGCAAGAACCGGGCCGCCGGCGCGCGACGAACCGGGTCGTCATTCTGGGCAGGTACAGCGACAGGATGGGGCGTCAACGCCCCAGGCTTTCGAGTGACTGAGGCGCAGGGGACCCATGCCCGGCACAGCAGTCGCCACGGCGGACCGCGCTCCGCCCGGAAGATCGGCTCGACGTCCTATGCCACAGGGGTGCGGGAGCGCCGAACGCCGGGCCGGCGTTACCGCCGCTTCTCGTCGACGTCCTTGGCGAGCTCGATGAGCAGGGCGCTGGTGGAGGTCGACAGGCGATCGACGCGGTCCACCGGCTGCAGCTCGAACTCGAAGTCGCCGCTGTCCCACTGGATCATGGTGGCGAGCGCGGCGCGCGGCAAGAGGAACAGGCCACTGATGTCGGCGTCCAACACCCGGCCGTCCTTGACGAAGACCTTCGCGGTCTGGTCCTCGCGCCGTAGCGACAGGATGCCGGTCAAGCGCTCGATCTCGAAGAACCCCATCAGGCTCGCGAGCCGGATGCGCTCCAGGGTGCCGCGCAGGTGCTCGCGCACCCGATGCGGTCCGCCCGCCGGGTCCGGGAAGATCAGCTCTTCGAGCAGCGAGCCGATGGCACCGGCGATCGTCGCCCCCTGGGCCTCGGGCGGCGCCGCGGGCGCGAGCTCGGGGCCGGGTGCGAACTCGACCTCGACCCGATAGCCGTCGGTGTCTGGCGACGGCGCCGTCTCCGCCTTCGTCACCTTGCCGGCGATCGCGAACCGGCGCCCGGAGTCCGGCGCCTCGATGTTGCAGCGAATCGACTCGCCGACCGTCACCGGCCAGCTGGTGACCAACACCATGCGGGCCACCCCCAGGTCGCGGACCACCGCGTGCGCCGTCTGCGGCGACTCCGGGGCGCTGGCCGGGCCGACCTCGAACTGGGCATCGATCTGCAGGCTCTGCGCGACATAGTCGCGCGCCGCGATGATCTCCCGCACCACGTCTTCGACCTGCACCCGCTTCGCTTCGGTCTCGGGCAGAAACTCGAAGGCGATGCCGGCCACCGCCGGGCCGTTCCAAAGGTCCTGGACGCCGACGACGCGCACGATTCGCGCCAGCACCGTGATGTGAACGTCGGTCTCCACCGGCGCCAAGGTCAGGGTCTGGACCGATCCCGGCTCCCCGACCGGGGCGTCGATCTCGGCGTAGACCCCGGTCATGCTGACGTTGCCGCGCCGGATCCGCGGCTCGGAGTCGACGCCGGCGATCTTGAGACGCAATCGGGTGGGGATGCGTGCGCCGCGTCGTCTGTCGAGGCTGCTCTTCACCGAGTCTCCTGTGGCCACCATCTTCATTCGAACACAGAGCTTGACGCAACGCCAGCCGGCGGTGGCGGTGGCGCGTCGAGGAGCAGCAGTCGCGGTGCCTCGGCCGCGAGCAGGGCGTCGAGGCCGGCGACCGGGTCCAACGCCGTGGCCTCGGCGATCAAGACCTGTCGCCGCCGACCGCGGCCGGGCAGAGAGAACGACAGCTCGAGAGGCGCCGGCGCTCCAGGCCGCCCCAGCAGGCGCACCGCATGCCAACGCCGATCGTCCGCGGCGACGCCGACCTCGAGCACCCCGGTCGTCGAATGGAGCATGGCGTCGACCCCGAACAGGCCCTCGGCGGCCTCGACGCCGGCCCCGATCTGGCCGAAGAGCTTGGCGTTTTGCGCCGTCTGCGGGAGCGCGAGCAACAGGCAGCTGTGGCCGGCCCCGGTGCACAGCGCCCGGAGCGCGTGGCGTCGGGCGCGATCCAACGCCGCCGGGGCGGTCGACAAGAGATCGCGCAGCTCGCCGGGATCGGTGCTGAGGTCGTAGAGCCGCTCGCTCGCCGGGCCCCGCAGGCCGCGCTGCAGCCAATAGGAGCGGTCGCCGTCCTTGATCCGCAGCCGCCCGAGACGCGCGTTCTCGGCGACGATCGGCCGCGGCGTCACGGGCAACCCCGCGAGGTCCGCGAGCAGCGGCAGCAGGCTCGCCGAGAACGGCGAAGCCGGCGCCGTCACCCCCGCGAGCGCCGCGAGCGTCGCCACCAGATCCAGGCTGCGCACCGGCGCGTCGAGCCGCCGGCCACCGCCGCCCGGGGTCCTCAGCAACAGCGGCACGCGCAGCAGGTCGTCTTTCAGGTCGCCGGCCGGATGCCCGAAAGCCTGCGGCTCGGCGGGGGCCAGGCGGACGCCGTACAGACCGGCCACCGCGACCACGGTGCGGCTGGGCGTGGCCGCGCGGTCGAGCCCTGCGGCGAGGTCACCGACGGCGGCGTCGAGGTCGGCGAGGCCGCTGTCGTAGAGGTCGGCGACGAGCGCCGGCAACACCGAGCTCGGGTGCTCCGGCGTGCCGCAGCGCGAACAGCCCCGCAACCAACCGCCCCGGGTCACGCGGACCGGCAAGGTGACGCCGAAGCGAACGAGCGCGAGCGGCGGCACGAAGCGCCGCAGGGACGCGGCGGTCGGGGCGAGGGTCGGCAGCGGGCCGCCGACGTGGAGGTGGACGAACCACGGCGCCGCCGTCTGGCGAGAGATCCACGCCAGCGCGGCGACGACGATCTGACTCGCCGGCGTGCCGGCGGGCCAGGTCTGAAAGGTCCCGAAGCCGCGGTCGAGGCCCATCCGCAGCGCGCGATCGTCGGCGATCATCGCCGCGGTCACGTAGCCGCCGGCGGCGAGGCGAGAGGCGAGCGTCGACGCCGCGTCGCTCAACGTCGCCGCGCCGTGCTCGAGGCCGTGCTGGCTCGGCAACAGGCCGGTCATCAGGGCCGGCAAGGTCGCGCGCGTGGAGGTGCCCGGGCCGAAGGCGGCCTCGAACACCGCGCTCGAGGCCGCGAGCGCGTCGATCGCCGGCGTGGTCCGGCGCGGATAGCCGTAGCAGCCGAGGTGGGTGGCGTCGAGGCCGCTCACCGTCAGCAGCACGAGGTTCGGGCGGGCTGGATCGGCCGGCGACGAACGAGGCGACGCCGGCGCCGTGTCGTCGCTCGCCTCTGCGACCGCAGGCCCGTCAGTCACCACCTCGGTGATGCCCGGGAACCGCACGCCGAAGCCGGCCTCGGCGCGGCTGACCGTGCGCTGCGGGCGGTCGGGGCTCGGCCCTGCCGGGGCGGCGCCGACCGAGGTGGGGTCACCGGTCGTCGGCTCCAGCGGCACGAGGGCCTCCAACCGGAGGTCGTCGAACCAGGCGGTAGCGTTCGGCGCGCCGTCGTCGGAGTGCGGATCGGCGACGATGATCACCAGCGACCGTGTCCAGGGCGTGGTCTCGAACCGGGCGGCGTCGGCGTCTTTGCCCGGCGGGGTCAAGGCGTCGGCAAGGCGATGCACCGCGATCGTGGCGGCGCGCCGGGTGAAGCGGGCCCCGAGGAGGCGGGCAACGTCCTCGGCGTGGTTGGCGGCCTTGGGGAGCACGAGCGGGTGGCGGGTCTCGACCACCACCAGATCGACCCCCGAAGGCGCGGCGAGGCGCCGGCGCGCGAACGAGTAGGTGGTCGACGGCCGCGCCGGGAGCAGCAGGGCGCAGCGGTATGGCGGCCGCCGCACGTAGCGCAGCGCCCTGCCGGGGTGTCCGGGCACGACACCGAGGTCACAGGCCGGGGAGCGCAGCGCCCCCAGAGTATCATCTCCGGGCCGGTCGAAGTCGGCCGCCAACAGCGGCTGGCGCTCGGGGGCAGCCGGCGGCGCGGCATCGCTCTTCGCCGCGAGCATCGGCACCGCGGCCGAGAGCAAGAGACAGATCGCGCGGCGCCTCGACCCGCATCGGCCCCCTACCACGTGCCGTGCGCAACCCGCCGCCAGGTGTTGGGCGCGACGCAAATATAGACGAAGCTCGAATCCCAGGTGACCGCGCCCGTGACCCCCGGGGCCGACGAGCTTGCCGGCGGCGTGGAAGGGAGTCTGTAGGTGTTGGAGGGCGCGAGAACCTTGTTGGCGATGGTCTGGTTGGCGTCGCCGAGGACCACGGCACCGTCGGCGTTCGGCCAGGTGATGGTCCGCATCGTCTGCAACCTGGAAAGATCGTGAACGACGCCGGCGCGGTCGTCGGGGTTGCTCACCGGCGTGGATATCCAGCTGGGATTGACGATCGGCGGCAAATCGACGTGCTCGGTCCCCTGGTTGGCCTGATAGCCGGTGTACATGTAATGCACGGCATGAAGTGGCCGTACCGTTCCACCGGACACGTAGGGGTTTGCATACGTGCTTCGGCGCAGGACGAAGGTGTCCTCTCCGGTCTTGCCGATCACCCACCGGCCGTTGGCCTCGGTGGCGCCGAGCACACCACTGATTTCGATTTCCGCGTTGTTGGTGAGGCCGTGCCCTGGGCAGGTGACTGAAATCGTGCCGCCGCTGTCGGCGGCTCCGGTGATGGCTTTGGTCTCGATGATCGGCGCGACCTCGTCGTCAACGCCGTGCACCAGAGCCCAGTTGCCGTGCGCGGCCGTCCGGAAGAGCATCTCCGGCTTGGGGCCGTCCGCCATCCCCGCATGGAACGAGACGAAGGTGTTGCCCTTGCCGGCGAAGTCCAGGCTCCGGCCGGTTCCGCCGACGACGCGCGCGGTGCCGATATTCGAGAACGTGACGTCATCCATTTCTTCCACCAGGATCGCAGTACCGTCCTTCGTCGTGACCCTGATGTTGTTCCACGAGCCGAAGGTCTGGTGACCGGCGTCGGCGTTCGTGCCGGAATAGATCCCGGCAATCACGCCGTCATTGGTGGCGTTGACCTCGATCGTGTCGAACACGGCATTGACGAGGTTCGGATTGCCGGACACTCCGCCGGTGATGTCCAGGCCGTAGGTGTTGGTGTCGCGAATGTAGATGTCATGGAAGCTCAGCATGTGTCCGTTCAAGACGCGCATCCCGGTTCCTGCGATCTCGTTGCCGTCGAGCATGAGATGCTCGACGACGATGCCATACGGCTCGGCGCCGGTCGCCGCCGCAGGGTCGCCGATTTGAAGAATCGTAGCGCCGGCCGCGCCTTCCCAACGAAGGATCACGCCGGGGTTTGCCGCTCCGAGCCACTTGCCGCTCTGCGCCGCACCGGTCAGGCGGGTGCCGCTGTCGCTGACCGATAGGGTTGCCGTGACCACATAGACTCCGCCGGGGAACACGACGGCGCCGCCGGCGCCGGCGTCGAGCGCATTCTGAATTGCGACCGCGTCGTCCGTCGTGTCGTCGATGGTCGCGCCGTAGTCGAGGACGTTCACCTCCGGCGCTCCGAGCCGCGGGCCGATCCGCGACGCGTCGATCAAGACGGTGGCCTGGTCGTTGATCTTGGCCACGATCTGGTCGCCGGTGTCGGCCGAGCCCGCCGGTCCCGTCGGTCCCGGCTGTCCTTCGATCACCCTCTCTTCACTGGCGCAACCGCAGGAAAGAAGAACCAGGCTCTGGACGAGCAGCGGCAACCGGGTCATGGGCAACTCCAGGCTTCGGGTGGTCGCCGCCACATTAGCAGGCGGCCGTCACGGCGAGAAGCGCGAGATCGGGGGATCAAACGCCGGCGCAGCGGTGTAACAGGTCGCGGCGACGCTTTCGGCTCGGGCGCGGCGTGCCTATCTTGAAAGTGTTGGCGCTGCTATGGAATAGGTGGTCCGCGCCGACGGTTCAACGTCCAAGGGACGCTCATGGCCTGGCCGCGCTTCGGTAAAAAGACAAGTAATCTCGACGACTTCGAGGCGCTCCTCGAGGCCCACTTGGACGGCCTGTTTCGGGTGGCGCTGCGCTACACCCGGGACCGCGCCCAGGCCGAGGACCTGGTGCAGGACACGGTGGTGCGGGCGCTGCGCTTTCGCGACAAGTTCGAGCCGGGCACGAACTTCAAGGCCTGGACCTACACCATCCTGACCCACACCTTCATTCACAAGTATCGCCGCCAGAAGCGCGAGCACGAGATCCTCGAAGGCGCGAGCCGCGCCGACGCGCTCAGGCAGCTGAGCTCCGAGGTCACCCGCGACACCGCGACCCGGCCCGAGGAGGTCTATCTCGACCGCATGCTCTCCGACGAGGTCCTGGCGGCGCTCGACCAACTGCCCGAGGAGTTTCGCACCGTGGTCGTGCTCTGCGACCTCGAAGGCCTGAGCTACAAGGAGATCGCCGACGCCGTCGGTTCGCCGGTGGGGACGGTGATGAGTCGGCTGTACCGCGGCCGCCGCCTCCTCGAGAGCAAGCTCCATGCGCTGGCCGTCGAGCGCGGCATCGTCAGGCCCGATCGTGACGCCGCCAAGGCGGGCGTCGTCGACATGTCGGTGTTTCTGCGACGCCGCAAGGATGGATGACCATGAACTGCGACGAAGCGCTGCGCACGATCCCCTGGCTGTTGGACGACGAGATCGAGCCGGCGGCGGCGGTCGAGCTCGAGGCGCACTTGAACCACTGCGCCGCCTGTCGCGAGGCCTACGAGCACGAGGGTCGCTTCCGCCTGGTGTTGCGGCGGGCGGCGGCGAGCGTCACCGCGCCCCCGGCGCTGCGCTCTCGGCTGCGCGAGGTGTTGGATGCCGAGCGCCGGCGGCAAAACGGGATCTACCAGCTGTGGCCGGCGGTGGCGGCGGCGGTGATCCTCTTGGCCTTCATCTGGCGCGGCACCGGCGGGGCGCTCAGCTGGGCGCCGGAGCTCGAGGCGGCGGCGGCGCGGCACGCGCAGAACCTGCCGATGGACGTGGTGACCGCGGACGTCGGTCAGGTGCAGCGCTTCTTCAGTGACCGGCTGCCGTTCGCGGTGCACGTGCCGCGGATGGGCAACGAGCCGGTGGCCGAGGTCGCAGGAAGGATCACCCAGCTCAACAACCGCGACGCGGCGTACGTGCGCTATCAGATGCCGCGCGGCCGGATGTCGTTCTTCGTCTACGAGGACAACCGCCCGGAGCTCAACGAGGGCACGGCGTTCTATCAGATCGGCAAGCAGCGGGTGCAGGTGCAGCGGGTCCGCGGCTTCACGGTGGCCCGCTGGCGCTCGGCCGGGGTGGTCTACTCGGTGGTCACCGACCTGCCGGAGAGCGACTTCGTCAAGGCGATGGACCTCGGCGAGCGCTGAGGCTCAGCGGCCGGGGTAGCTGGCGAGAAAGTCGCCGAGGCGCGCGAACGCCCGCTGCAGCACCTTCTCGGGCGGCAAGAACACCACGCGGAAGTGCTTGGTCTCCGGCATCTGGCCGAAGCCGCTGCCGTGCACCACGACGACGCCGGTCGCGAGCACCAGGGCCTTGACGAACTCCTCGTCGGTGGCGCGGATCTCGAGGCGCGGGAAGGCGTAGAACGCGCCGGCGGGCGCGACGCACGACACCCCGGGGATGGCGTTCAGCGCCCGGACCGTCAGGTCGCGGCGGTGCTGCAGCTTCGCGAGCGCGGCGCGCAAGTGGCCGTGGTCGCCTTCGAGCGCCGGCTTCACCGCGTATTGCAGCGGATGATTGGCCGACAGCCGCGCCCGCAGGATCTTGTTCATCGCGTCGATGAGGGGCCGCAGGCTGTGCTCGTCGCCGCTGACGATGCCCCAGCCGATGCGGAACCCGGGGGCGAGGTAGGCCTTCGACAGGCCGTTGAAGGTGACCACCGCGGCTTCGGGGTCGAGGGACGCGATCGAGATCTGACGCCGGCCGTCGAACACCAGCTTGTCGTAGATCTCGTCGGCGAACACCACGAGCTCGTGGGCGCGCGCCAAGGCCAGGATGCCCGCCAGGGTCTTCTGGTCGCAGACCGAGCCGGTGGGGTTGTTGGGGTTGATGAGGACGATGGCGCGGGTGCGGGCGTTGATCTTGGCGGCGATGTCCTCGAGGCTCGGCTGCCAGCCGTTGTTCTCGTCGAGGTAGTAGGGGTTCTCGGTGACCTTCAGCTTCGCGAGCACCGCGGTGTAGAGCGGATACCCGGGCGACGGCGTCAGGACGTTGTCGCCCTCGTCGACGAGCGCGGTCAGCACCACCTCGATGGCTTCGCTGGCGCCGGTGGTGACGAAGATGTCGCGGACGTTCCCGATCCCGTGGCGCGCGGCCTCGGCGGCGATCGCGTCCCGGGCCTCCTTGATCCCGGAGGACGGCGCGTAGCCGTTCAGGTTCTTCTGCATCGCGGCGGTCGCGGCCTCGACCAGGTGCGCGGGGGTCTCGAAGTCGAAGAGGTTCGGATCGCCGATGTTGAGGTAGAGCATCTCCGTGCCGCTGGCCGCGGCTTTCTCGGCCAGCACCACGACGTCCCGTACCGCGTAGGTGATCTTCTCGGTCCTCGACGCCGGCTTGACGACGAAGCTACTCGCCATGGCTATTCCCCGCTCAAGCTCTCCATGTTCGGGGCCGGCGGCATCGGCGGACACGCCGGGTCGCCAGCGCAGACGCTGCAGTCGTTCTTGGCCAGGCAGGCGTGGTCGGAGAGGATCCTGCCGTCCGAGCCCAGGAACAGACCCACCTGGTTGAGGATGAACATGCTCGGATCGAAGGGCAGCGTCGGATCCGGCAGGTCGATGGCGTGCTGGCCCGTGGCCTTCAACGCCGGGATCCGCACCGCCCGCAGGCCGCGCCCGGTCTTGGCGACCGCCCGCAGCGGCGGCAGCGGCCTGCACAGGGTGGCGCAGTAGCTCGGCGGCGCGGCGTCGCTGCACTCCGGCGGCCGGACGATCTCGGCGAGGCGCGGCAGTTGGTTGGGATGTCGGCCGTCGGAGAGATCGTCGACGTCGAAGCTCACCACGCCGGGGTGGTAGTGACAGGGGTCGTGCTCGAAGTAGCGCAGCTTGTCGACCGCCTCGATGACGTGGTGATCGATGAGCAGCTGGTTCTGGGTGACGCCGTAGCGCAGGTCGGGATGTTGGAAGTCGATGATGCCGGCGGCGCGCGCCAGCGCCATCCCCGAGGACACCGGCACCGTCATGTCGCCCATCGTGATCACGAACAGCACGTTCGTCGGCGACACCCCCTCGGGGCGGACCGGGATCGGGTTGGCGTAGAGCGGGCCGTAGTTCACCGGGTCGCCGGGCTCGAGGATCATCTGCGAGATCCCGATCAGGCGCCGGAAGCCCGGGGTGCCGCGGCGGTAGCCCATGCCTTCCTGGATCGAGACCAACGGGCTGGCGGCGGCGTACGGCTTGCCCTGGAAACCCTCGATCTCGAACTCGAAGGTGTTGATCTCCTTGACCAGCTCCCCGGTGGGGCGGCGGATGGTGATCGCGAGCGGCGTGCCCTTGTCGGCGGCGAACGGCACCCGCAGCAGCCGATCCGGCGGCACCACCACGCTGTCGACGTGGCCGCTGTCGAGGTTAGTGACCTCGAGGCTGTCGCCGGATCTGAGATCGTCGACGACGCCGCCGCTGCCGTCGTAGCGCCCGACCGACGCGAACGGGATCACCCGCTTGCTGAAGACGTCGGCGACCACGAACGACAGGATCATGACGCGCGGGTCCGAGCTCTTCGGGGTCGAGATCACCATCGGCCCGAGGAGCGGCAAGAACACCGCCCGGGTGACGTTGCCGAGCTCGGTGCGCAAGCCGACCTCGAGCAGGCCGCCGCCGGGCGAGATCGGCGCCGCGGTGGTGATCGCCGGATCGATGGCGCCGATGATCGAGGAGTTGATGCCGCCCATCGAGGTGCCGAGGACGTAGTACTTGGTCGCCGGCCCGCCGATGTCGGGGACGCCGTCGTGGTTGAAGTCACCGGCGAGGTCGTTCAGGGCGCCGTCGCCGTTCGCGTCGTAGGTCGCGAGGCTGACGCCGTCGAAGCGCCGCAGCACCCGGATCGCCTGCATGTAGTCGACCACCGTCTGCCGCACGATGTCGCGGGTGTGGAACATGTCGTAGGTCCAGAAGTCGCCGCCCGGCTCGGTGAGGCTGTCGTTGTTCAGATCGCGGGCGCGATCCTTCTTGATGGCGTCGAAGAACGGCAGCAGCCCCTCGCCGCCGAGCTGCTCCAACAGGCCGTTGATGATGACGTCGTACTCGCCGCCGAGCGGCAAGCCGTGGCTCGGCGCGTCGATCGCGAAGGTGGCGATGCCGAACTTCGCCAAGCCGCCGGCGAACGCCAGCGCCTCGAGCTTCAACGAGGTGTAGCCGTGGCAATAGAGCGCCACCGGGAACGGCGCGTGGCCGTACTCCTTCTTCGGCACCGCGAGCAGGAAGCGGATGGAGTTCTGTTGCGCCGCCACCCGGCCGGTCGCGAGGTCGATGTCGAAGGTGCCGCCGCCGGCGTCGAGCAGGTTCGGCGAGGTGTAGTCGCCGGCGATCACGTAGTCCACCGCGCCGTAGGTGTTGATCAGCTGCTGCACCCGGGTGGTGTCGTAGTCGCCGAGCTTCAAGTTCTCGAAGATCAGGCGCAGCACCGCGACCAGCTGCGTCGGCCGTAGCATGTAGGCCTCGAGGCCGGGGGCGGACGACATCGGCACCACCCCGTCTATCTCAGGCGGGTACAGGTCGGCGAGCGCCGCGAATTTGCCGTAGCCGTACAGGCCCTCGCGCAGCGCCACCAAGGTGTCCGTGACCCTTTGGGTCGTGAAGCTCCAGGCGAAGGCGACGTCTTTGGGGGTGCGCCCGTAGCGCTGCAGGATCGTGTCTTCGAACAGCGGCCGCAGCGCTTCGGTCTGCTGCAGGTGGTGGACGAACGGGAACGGCGAGCGCACCGGATCGCCGTTCTGGCCGACGAGATCGGCGAGCAGCACGATGGCGTAGGTGGTCCCCTGCTCCAAAGGATACAGCGGTCGGAACCACAGGGTGTCGGTCTCGAGCTCGTAGAAGGTGAGGAGGTCGCGGTTCGGATCGAGCCGCGCCGGGTCGTCGGCGTAGGTGCCCCAGAGGTTCGGGTGATCGAAGACGCCGTCGCCGTCGGTGTCCTCGTCGAGATCGAGCGCGCCGTCGCCGTCCTGGTCCTCGCCGGCATCGAGGGCGCCGTTCTGGTTCGAGTCCTCGAAGACGTCCAGGTGACCGTCGTGATCGGTGTCCTCCTCGTAGGTCTCGAACAACACGTTGGTCGCGAGCGGTCGGGTGTCGTTGTCGAAGAACTCGTCGGTCCTCTCGAGCAGCACCGGGTAGTTGCCGTTGCCGAAGTCGAGCTGCGCCGCCGCGCCGTAGGTGCGCGAGCCCGGGGTGATGTTGAGCACCAGGACGACGTCGTCCGCGAAGTCGACGTCGCCCTTCTGGCGGGCGCGGATCCGATCGAGGTCGAGACGGCCGAGCTCGGGGTGGCTCGGATCGGGAGACGCGAAGCGGACCCAGAAGGGCGCGAAGGTGCCGAAGCCGTCGAGCTCGTCGATGTGGCCGCGCAGATCGCGCTCGAAGCGGGTCGGAGCGCCGCGCGCGACGTTCACCCGGCGCGCGGTCGCGGCGCTCGCGTCATACCGAGTCGCGATGTCGTTCGGGAACGGGATCTCCGGGAGCGGCTCGGTGTACGGGTCCCAGACCACCACCGGGCCGTTGCCGGCCGCGGTCTTGCCGAGGCCCGTCAGATCGCCGCCGGCGACACAGGCGCCGACCCACGGCAGCAGGACGGCCAGCGCCGGGCGCAGGGCGCCCCCGAGGCGGCGGCCGGAGATCCGAGGTTCGAGGTGCTGCATCACGAGTGACTCCTATGGCGATGACGTCGCACGCGGAGAGGCCGGCGCGCCCTGTCGTGCTTCCTAGAACAGCGGTCAGCGTTTGTCGACCGCCAACTGGATGGCGTAGCGGATGCCGACGTTCCTGGTCGCGAGCTTCCGGAGGTGCTCGCCCTTGACGCGGAGCGTCGTCACCTCGGTCATCGCCCGCGCGGTCCACGGCTGCGGCCGGTCGGGGTAGAGCGCCGAGAACTCGCCGAAGAAGTTGTCGGCGTCGGTGGCGCGCACCGCGGCGACGCTCTCGCCGTTGCGCTCCAGCTCGACGTTGCCCGACAGCACCACGAAGAAGTCGGTGCCGGTCTGGTTCTGAGCGATGATCTGCATGCCGGGCTTGTAGCGCTCTTCGGTCGCGACGCTCGCCAGCGCGTTCTTCGCGGCGAGGTCGAGGCTGCAGAAGATCTTGGCCGAGTCCACCGCGGTCCGCTGGTGCCACACCGAGCGCAGGTGCTCGTCCAACCCCGAAAGCCGCAGGCACTCGTGCAGCACCGCGGCGTCGATGTCGAACAGCTCCATCGGCGTCGTCGCGACGAGGTTGGCGGTGTGCCGGCCGGAGCCGTCGACGAGCTCGATGGCGCCGAAGAACTCCCCGGGCCGCAGCTGCAACAGCGGCTCGTCGGGGTTGTCTTTGTAAGCGGTCGCCAGGCCGCTGACGATCACCGAGAAGCGCCGGCCGGGATCGGGCTCGCCCTCGGAGGCCAGGCGCGCTCCGGCCTCGACCTTGCGGCTCTTCCCCAGGAACAACAGGGTCGCGAGCCACATCGGCTCTTTGAGGTCGAGGAAGCGCAGCGCCTTCAGCACCCGCATCGGCACCGCCGGGTGCAGCTTCGCGGCCTTGATCAGCACGTGGTTGTCGCCCGGGGTCGCGACCGGGTGGCCGAAGCCCCGGGTCTTCTCGTTGTCGGGGCAGTGGTAGTAGATCACCCGGTTGGGGTTGCCCTGCCAGTCCTTCGGGTTGCCGTGGATCAGCGCTTCGCCGGTGTCGGCGAAGTAGAGGGCGCCTTCCTTGCGTTGCTCCGGGATCAGCGCCCGCATGCGTTTGTGCACCTCGGCAGAGATCACGCCGTCCGCGTGCATCTTCGCCAGGCCGTCGTGGTGCATGGTGTCGCCGGAGATCTGCACCTGCCGCGTCTTGCCCTGGTGGCGCATGCTGACGGTCATCCCCAAGGTCGGGATCGCGTGCACGGTGTAGAAGAAGTCGAGGGTCGCGCCCTGCAAGGTGATCGGCTCGCCGGGGGTGACGCGGCGGTAGTCGATGAGGCTCGCGATCTCGGCCTCCGGCTTGCCGAAGTAGCTCGACAGCTTCACCAGCGCCGAGCGGTAGATCGGCTCCGCGGTGTAGACCCGGGGTCGTTCGCCGGCGAGCAACAGCTCGACGAAGGCCGCCATGTGATCTTCGTGACAGTGGCTGAGGACGATGCCCTCGACGTCGTCGCCGGAGATGCCCTGGTGCTCGAGGAGGTAGCGGACCCCGACCGGGCCGTCGTAGACCAGCGCCCGGCCGTTCAACCAGAACAGGAAGCCGGTGGTCGGGCCGGAGAGGTCGAAGCCGCTGCGCGCGCCGAGCAGCTTCACCGCGAAGGTCTCGGGGAGCTGCGCCTCCGTCGGCACCGGCAGGGTCGCGAACGGCTCGACCGGCGGCGCGAAGCTCAGGTCGATCTCGGTCTCGAGCTCGCCGGCGCGCACCCGGAAGTAGTGCGGCATGTCGCGCCACAACAGCAGCTTGCCGTCGAAGAGCGCGACCTTGCCGTCCTTGTCGAAGGTGCGGGTCTCGACCATCTCCTCCACCGGGCGCTTGAGGCCGTCCTTCTTGATCGCCATGTGGTCGGCGACCGCGACCAGCTGCTCGATGGTGGCGGCGGAGAGGATCGGTTGCCCGCCCGGATCGCGGTACGACGACAGCTCGTCTTTGGACGGGCCGAGGAGCGTCATCCTGAGCGAGCGCAGCGTCCCTTGCACCTGCTCTTCGTCGGCGACCAAGAGCAGGCGCTGGCCGGCGAGCTCGGGCTTGAACGCCGCGCCGTAGACGAACAGGAAGTCGTAGAGGAAGAACTCCGGGTTGAACTGCGGCGTCGCGCCGACCAGCAAGCGCTGCGGCGCCACCAGGACGCGCGGGAACGGCACCTGGCGCTGCTCGCAGTAGTGCTTCGCGACCTTGAAGGCGTCGGTGGGCGCGCCGATCAGGACCGAGCCGAAGTCGGTCACGACGAGAGCGACACCCGGGTACGGCCGGTGGACTTCCAGGGACATGAAGTTGGTGGCGTCCTAGGGGTTCGGCAGGGTCCGTACGAACAACGCGCCGGTTTCGTTGTCAAATTGGTACAGCAAGGGGTTGTCGGGATCGGCGGCGACCAGGCCGGAGTCGACCGGCAAGCCACCGACCTCGGCGAAGGTCGCGGCGTCGAAGATGCGGCGGCGCGACACCGCGAAGCGGCCGTCCGGGGTCAGGAGGAGGATGTCCTCGCCGAAGCTGCCGAGGTCGGCGAGGGTCGTGGCGTCGAGCTTGTGACCGGCGAAATGGACGACGCCGCCGTGGTAGATCACCTTGCGCATCGGGTAGGAGTAGGTCGCTGCGGTCTCGCCCGCGGCGACGAACTGATCGCTCTCGACGTCGTAGCGCAACAGCCGCGCCGCCGGGCCGGCGGACTCCCCGGTGTACAGGTAGCGGCCGGTCGGATCGAACTCGACGTCGGGTTGGAACACGGTGTTCGTCAGATCGTCGAGGACCGCGCCGGTCTCGAAGTCGACGAGGGTCACGTCGCTGTACTGGTCCTGCTCGGCGTACGCCAGGCGGTCGAGCAGCGAGCCGACGACGCGGAACGGGTTGCCGGGCACGTCGATGGCGCGCTTGTAGATCTTCGTGGCGTTGTCGAGGTCGAGGATCGCGATCTCGGTGGCCCCGAAGGTCGCCACCGCCATCTCGTCGCCGCCCGGGAGGATCGCCATGTCGGTGGGGCTGGAGCCGACGATCTCGGCCCTGAGGGGCATCAGGGTGTTGCGGTCGATGACGACGATCTGGTTCTGTTGCGAGTCGAGGCCGTAGATCACCGGCCGCTTGGGGTCGGCGAGGATCTGGCTGAAGTTGTGCTGCGCCAGAGCCCCCGGCGGCACCACGGTCTCGCCGAGGTGGTGGACGCCGAGCAGGGTCGCGATCGCGGTGCGGTAGAGGAGCGAGCCCACCGGCGCGAACTCGTAGAGCCAGCGGCCGTCGGCGGAGAACAGCACGCCGCTGCCGGGGTGCGGGCGGTTGGCGAAGCTCACGAAGGTCTGGCCGTCGAACAACAGCTCGCGGGTGGCGAGGATGCGGCCGTCCGGCGACGCCGCGAGCACCTGGTCGCCCAACCAGCCGCGCATCCGCTTCAGGTCGTCGGCGTGGAAGGCGCGGTCGGCGAAGTAGATGCGGTTGGCGCTCGCGGACAAGAAGATGCGCCGCTGCGGCGACGGCAGCGTAAAGCCGCCGTCGAAGCGGAAGATGTCCACCTGGGTCAGGTCCGGGGTCGTGGCGAAGCGCAACAGCTTCGAGCCCGGGAGGTTGGCCTCGGCCAGGAACAACAGCGAGCCGTCGGCCGCCGCCTCGAGGTCCGGCTCGTGGAACTGGGTCAGGGCGACCTCGGTGTCGACGCCGGTCTCGAGGTTGACGAGGTGGAGCGCCGAGAAGATCGCCTCCTCGACGTAGTAGGCCTCGAAGCCGGGGCCGCGCGCGATCTTGTACGGCGCGACCGTGGTGGTGACGTCGTTGGTCAACGCCCCGGTCTCGGCGTCGAGGACCTTGAGCTTGCCCTCGCCCAAGACCGCGACGAAGAGGTGGCGGCGGTCGGCCGACAGCGTCAGATCGGTCGGCTCGTTGCCCACCGCGACCACCTGGCGGGTCAGATCGGTGCGGGTGTCGATGATGTAGATCGTGTTGCCGGTGGCGTCGGCGCCGTACAACAGGCAGCGGCTCGGGTCCTCGACGATCGGGTCCAGGGTTTGGGCGGTGGCGACGCGGATGAACGGCGCCTGACCGTAACACGGCCCGGGGGCGTCCGAGTCACCGGGGGCGTCGCCGGCGCTCGGGTCGCCGACCGGCGGCGCGCCGTCGGCGTCGTCGTTGGTGCGGGCGTTGGTGCATTGGACCAAGGCGCCGGCGGCGAGGGCGACCGCGAGGCGCAAGGTCAGGGAACGCGACAGTGGGTGGTCAGTCACGCGAGAATTCCTAACAAGAAAGCGCCGACCGGGCAATCGGCGGATGCCATCGAACTTGCTCGGCTTCGGGGGCCGGGCCTATACTCGGCGCATGTCCAAGGTGTTGATCGTCGAGAGCGAAGCCAGCTTGGCGAAGACGCTGAGCGATGCCTTCCAGAAGAAGGGGATCGGCAGCATCGTCACCGGTGACGGCGCCGAGGCCCTGAACTTGGCGCGCTCCGAGCGCCCCAGCCTCATCGTCTTGTGCGTCGAGCTGCCGCGCGGCAGCGGCTATTCGGTGTGCAACAAGCTGAAGAAGGACCCCGAGCTCGCCGGCATCCCGTTGATCCTGACGTCGGCGCAGGCCACCGACGAGACCTTCGAGCAGCACAAGAAGCTCAGGACCCGCGCCGAGGCGTACCTCAAGAAGCCGTACACCCCCGACGAGATCCTCAGGGCCGCGAGCGAGCACCTCAAGGGTCACGCGGCGCTTTCCGGCGCCGCCCGATCCGACGAGGATGATCTCGAGGTGTCGGTGGACGACGACGCGGACGCCGGCGGCGGCTCGGTGGACGTCGCGGTCGACGAGCCGGCGCCGAAGGCCGTGGTCGCGGCGCGGGCCGCGGAGCCGGTCCGGAAAGCCGCGCCGGTCAGAGCCGAGCCCGCGGCCGACGAGGGTGAGCCGAAGGTCAAGCGGCCGACGATGTCGCTGGTCTCGGACGCCGAGGCCGAGCGGCTGCGGGGCGAGAACCGGCAGCTGCGGCAGAAGGTCCAGGCGCTGGAGGCGAGCCTGCAAGAGAAGGAGCTCGAGTTCAACGACCGCCTGCTGCAGGAGAGCTCGCGCGGCCGCGACGCGGTCGAGCTCAAGAAGAAGCTGCAGGCGATCGAGCGCGACGTCGGCAAGCACCAGCAGGCCGCCGAGAAGGCGACCACCGAGGTCGAGAAGGCGCGCCAGGATCTCACCCGGATGAAGAAGGAGAGCGAGGACAGCGAGCGCGAGCGCCAGGTGCTCTCCGACAAGATCGGCCAGCTGGTCGACAAGGTGAAGCAGCTGGCGGCGGAGCGCGACAAGCTGCAGACCGAGATCGCCCGCCTCGAAGGCGAGCGCGACGGTCTGAAGAACGACGTCGAGAACGTGCAGAAGGTGAAGGAGAAGGCCAAGAAGGCCGTCGACATCGCGGTGCAGCTGATCGGCGAGACCGGCCTGGTCCAGTAGCGGTGGGCGAGCGCTTCAGCACCGGCGAGCTCGCGAAGCGCGGCCAGACGACGCTCCGGACCATCCGCTACTACGAGTCCGAAGGCCTGTTGCCGTCGGTGCGCACCGGCGGCGGCCATCGGGTGTTCGGCGAGGACGCGTTGGTGCGCTTGGCGCTCATCAAGGATCTGCGCTCCCTCGACTTCTCCATCGACCAGATCCGGGTGCTGCTCGACAATTGGGCCGGCGCCCGACGCCCGGGGGACAAGGGTCCAGACGATCGCCGCGGCGTGTTGACCGGCATCGCCGGCGATCTGGAGCGCAAGCTGTCCGAGACCGAGGCGCGCCTGCGCCTGCTGCAGCGCGTCCACCACGAGCTCATCGCGGCGTTGCAGGTATTCAAGGGCTGCGGGCCCTGCGCCGAGACGCTGGGGGGCCCGGTGTGCCCGACCTGTCACACCGTCGTCGATCGACCGCGCTCCGGGCTCGTGGACGTGCTCTTCGAGCTCGCGGGCGGCGGCGACCAGGCCCTGGTGCAGCTCGGGGCGCGGTCGCGCAAGGACCGCTCGCGGCGTTAGCGGCGGCTCGCGGCGAACAAACCTATTTGTTCGGGCGGTCGCGGCCGAAAACCATCCTACCTTGCGGCCGCCGTAGGTGGCGCGTTGCATGCGTTGACGCCCCACCCGGGAGGAAGTGGCGGTCCCCGCCCCACCCGAGTATGAGGTGGCCGGCCTGTCAACTGTAGATCTATCCATCCGGTAGTCTCTGCTACCGGGTCTTGGTAGTCCGTCGCCGCAGCCAGGCGCCTCGAGGAGGTTGTCATCACTCGAGTATTCGT
>JACRCV010000091.1 GCA_016218825.1 Deltaproteobacteria bacterium | reverse complement strand
TCGCCCAGTTTCAACCCATCGGTAACCTGCTTCGTCCACGATGTACCCGGTTTTCGCATCTGCGCTCCCGCCAGCCACATCGCGGCCGGCCAACGGAGACAGATCACAAACGGACGATGTGTAGAAGAGTCAGCGCCCCACTCGGGGGCGAGGGGTCGGGGGAGTGGGGGTGGGGAGCGCGGACGCACCGTCCGCGCGGGAATCAAGGCAAGTGCGGTGAGCCTCAGCGCGTCCGGCTCACGGCTGCGGCGCGGGCTTGGGCTCGGTGGCCGGCTTGGCCGCTTTCGCGGGCTTGGTCGACGCTGCGCGCAGCTCTTCGACCGCCGAGAGCAGCTTTGCCTGTTCCTGCCGCAGCAGCTCGAGCTCGCGACGGATGGCGCGCAGCTCGACGGCGGCCACGTCCGGCATCGCCGGCACCATGCTCGGTCGTCCGCTCAGGGCGGGCGCCTGGGGAGTCGGCGCCTGGGCCGCGGCCTCCGGACGGCGCGGTGTCGCGGCGTTGCCGGCGGGCGCGCCCGGACCGCGCTCCTGTCCCGGGGTCACGCAGTGGTAGCGATAGCAGGTCTGGCTCGGCGGACACTCGTCGTTCTTGGTGCACACCGCGACGCAGACGTTGGTGAAGCAATCGAACCCGGGCCCGCACTCGTCGTCGGCTTGGCAGTTCTTGCCGACCGGCGAGCCGCAGCCGCTCGCGACGAGGGCGACCGCGATCGCGACCACGGTCCTCGGGAACATGGCGGCCGCCATGGCTCGCTACTGCAGGCTCGCCTTGAAGTTCGGGGCCGGTTTGAACGCCACGGTGCGGGTGGGAGCGATCAGGATGACCTCGCCGGTCTTCGGGTTGCGGCCTTTGCGCGCCTTGCGCTTCTTGATCGCCCAAGTGCCAAAACCGGGGTAGGTGAACCGCTTGTCCTTGCGGATGGCCTTGTGCAGGTGCTCAAACACCGCCTCCACCATGAAGGTGACCATCTTCTTGCTGACCACCGGGCCTGCGTCCTTGGAGACTCGCTCGATCAACTCCGCCTTGGTCATGGACCTCGCTCCTCCGCTCATCCACCGGGCCGCCGTTCTGCGGCCGCGCTGGGGCCGTTCAGTTGGCGGCGGCGGCGTCTGTGTCAAGCTTGACACTGACGCCGACTACGGACCAAAGGACTTGACATGAAACCTGTGGATGGTGCTGGCCCCGTCGCGCTCTGCCTCGTCCTGTGCGGCTGCGCCGCGCCGCGCCCGGCGTGGCTGAGCGACTCCGCGCGCCGCGAGCGCGCCAGCGCCTACGATTGGTTCCTGGTCGGCAGCGGCGACGGCAAGGGCGACGATCGGGTGTCGAGCTGCGACGCCGCCGCCCTGCGCGCCTGGCAACAGATCGCGGCGCTGTTCATCAACGAGACCGAGACCGACAGCGAGGTCGTCGCGGTCACCGGCGGGCCGTCCAGGGTGCGCGCCGCGCTCGAGAGCTTCATGGCCCGCGTCGACACCGAGGCGCTGCGCACCGAGGAGCGCTACGACGACGGCGATCGCCTGTGCTTCGTCGAGCTGCGCTGGCGCATCCCGCGGCACCTGGGCCCGGCCGTGGCGCGGACCTTGGGCCTCATCCCCACCGAGGAGAGCGTCGGCGAGGAGATCAAGCTCGCCCTGTCCCCCGGCGAGGTGAAGGCCCCGGTCGGCCACGTCGAGGCCCTGGCGCCGACCCCCGAGGCGGCGCTCGCCCTCCCCTACCGCGGCTGGTTCTTTCGCTTGTTGTCGGTCCCGGACTGCGACAGCCACCGGTTGGCGTTCGTCGGCGCCCCCGGCGGCTTCGAGGCGCGCTGGCTCGAGCTGAAGCGGTCGGCCGCGGGCTGGGCGGTGGTCGACGATCACCCGGTCGCCGCCGACGGCTGGCCGAGCCCACCCGGCATCGCGCTGTGTGACTGAGGCGACACGTTCGCTGGACTGATTTCGCCGTGAGCGGATCGTTCCGCGCCCTTTCTTGCGTTCCTCGCGCTCGCGGCTTCGCCTCCGCTGCAGCACCGGCGGGCGCGACCGTTTGATCGATTGCCGGTGAAAGGCTCTAAGTCCCGAGCTTGACGGTCTGGCGCATCTGCGCGCCGGTGTCGAGGTCCTTGGCGTTCAGCGACAGGATGCCTTCGCTGCTGACGTCGAACACGACCTCGACCTTCACCGCGCCGGCCGGTCCGGGGCGGATGCCGGCGAAGGTGAACTCGCCGAGGTGGGTGTTCTCCTGGGCGCTGGGTTTGTCGCCCTGGCAGATCCGCATCACCAGATCCTTCTGATTGTCGCGGTGGGTCGTGAAGGTGAACTGCCGCTGGTTGGGGACCGCGCAGTTGCGCTCGAAGAGGTGGTGCAGGGTGCCGTTCGCGGTCTCGATGGCGATCGCCATCGGCAGCACGTCGAGCAGCCGGACCTTGAGGTTCGACTCGGCCTTCAGCGACCAGGCGAACAGCGCCGCGCCGATCGCCACCGCCTCGTCGGGGTGCACCCCCTTCGACGGCGGCTTGCCGAAGAACTTGGCGATCCGATCCTGGATCAGCGGCATCCGGGTCTGGCCGCCGACCAGCAGCACCTGGTCGATCTGGTCCGCCGTCAGCCCGGCGTCCTCGATCACCTTGGCGCAGGTGTCGAAGGTGCGGTCGACGAGGTGCGACACCAGAGTCTCGAGCTCGTCGCGGCGGATGATCATGTTCAGATCGAGCGGCTGGCCGCTCTTGGCGATGGTGATGAACGGGATCGAGAGCGGCGCCTCCTGGCGCATCGACAGGTCGATCTTCACCCGCTCCGCCATGTCACGGATGCGCTGCATCGCGATCGGATCCCCGGTCAGATCGAGGCCGTGCTGCGCCTTGAAGTCGCCGAGGATGTACTGCACCACCGCGGTGTCGAAGTCGATGCCGCCCAGGAACACGTCGCCGCCGGTGGCCCGCACCTCGAAGACCCGATCGCGGATGTGGATCACCGAGATGTCGAAGGTGCCGCCGCCGAGATCATAGACCGCCACGGTCTCGTTGACGCTCTTCTTGGCGCCGTACGCCAGCGCCGCCGCGGTCGGTTCGTTGATGATGCTGACCACCTCGAGGCCGGCGGCCTTGCCGGCCAGGTGCACCGCCTGCCGTTGGCGATCGTTGAAGTACGCCGGCACCGTGACCACCGCCTTGGTGACCGGGACGTTCAGGTGCGCCGACGCCACCTCCTTGATCTTCGCCAGGATCCGCGCCGAGACCTCGACGGCCTTGAGGCGCTTGCCCTGCAGCACGATCTCGACGTCGCCGGCGTCGCCGGCCGCGATGTCGTAGGTGATGCGCTTCTGCATCTCGCGCACCAGCTCCGAGCCGTAGCTGATGCCCATCAGCCTTTTCGCGCCGTATACCGTGCGCTTCGGGTTCAGCTGCCACTGACGCTGCGCTTCGTAGCCGACCAGCTCCTGGCCCTTGTCGTCGATCGCGAACACCGACGGCACGGTGAACTCGCCGCCGCGGTAGGGGATCAGCGCCACCTCGCCGTTGTCGCGGACCACCGCGCCACACGAGTTGGTCGTCCCGAGATCGACGCCGATGATCGTCTCCGACATGACCTTGATCCTCTACCACAAAACCCGGGCGCGATGCCCAGCCAGTTTGTGCCGCCGCGGCCCGCGACCGCGGGCCGACCGGTCGCGGTTACGAGGCGCGCGGACTCTTCTGCTGTTTCTGATGCTCGGCGAAAGTCTTCGAGAACACGTGGGTGTGCGAGCCGTCGGGACGGGCGAAGAAGAACAGGTAGTCGTGGCGCTCGGGGGCGAAGACCGCCTTGAGCGCGTTCATCCCCGGGTTGGCGATCGGCCCCGGCGGCAGCCCGGGGTTCAAGTAGGTGTTGTACGGTGACTCGATGCGGACGTCGGCGAGGGTCAGGCGCTTCTTCGGCTTGCCGAGGATGTACTGCACCGTCGCGCACGACTCGAGGCGCATGTCGCGCTCCAGGCGATTGATGAACACCCCGGCGACCTTGCTGAGCTCCGACTTGTCGCGCACCTCGCGCTCGACGATCGAGGCCAGGGTGACGTGGTCCAAGAGCTCGTCCTTGGAGATACCAGCGGCGCCGGGGATCTGGCGCAGCCGGTCGACGAACTCCTGGTGCATCACCGTCAAGACCTCTCTGGCCTCGAGCCCCAAGGACAGCGTGTAGCTCTCGGGGAACAAGAAGCCCTCGAGGCTAGCCGCCGGCACCCCGAGCTCGCGGAGCAGCTCGGGATCGTTGGCCTCGCGCAGGATGTCGGTCGCCCGCCCGAGACCTGCCGCCTCGATTAGATTGGCGATGTCGGTGAGCGTCAGCCCCTCGGGGATGGTGATGGTGCGGGTGTGCACCTGGCCCTGGCGCAGCTCCTCGAGCACCGTCGTCGCCCAGGCGCCCTTCGGCAGGCGATAGACCCCGGCCTTGAGGTGGCGATCGGACTGCGTCAGGCGCGCCAGCCAGAGGAACGCCGCCGGGTTGCGGATGATGCCGACCGCCGCCAGGTGCAAGGCGATCTCGGCTGGTGTCTGATTGCGGGCGATCGACACCGTCTGCTCGCCGCTCTCAGCGCCGAACGGCGGCAGCAACGGCAGCGCCCCCGCGACGCCGAGCGCGACCACCAACACCGTCGCCGCGACGAGCGCCCGACCGGCGTACGCCGGCCCGCGCCGCCGTCCTGCTGCGGGTTGCGGCACGCCGTCCATCGGCACCGCGGTGGCCGCCAGCAGCGGCGGCGGCACGACCACCTCCGGCACCTGGGCGTTGTTCTTGGCGATGACCGGTGCGGCCGGCGGCGGGCCCTGAACCACGACCGGCGGCGACGCGAGCGTCGGCGCTTGGGTTGGCGCTGGCGTGGATTTGGGTGTGTCGGTCGACGGCGGCGGTTGCTTGGCGGCCGGCGCGCACCAGCCCGGTTTGCGGAAGGTGCGACCGCGCGGCCGGCTGGTGGTGGAGCGACAGCTGGCGCGCAACAGCGGCGACGGGCGTCCGTGCTTGTCGCCCTTGAGGACGCGGCTGGTGAACGCGAACAGCTCGGCGGCGGCGGAGAGCGGCAGCGGCTCGTGGCCCTGGTCGACGTAGGCCAGGGCTTCGAGGCGGCCGCCGGTGACCAGGGGGATGACCGCGTAGGCACGCGGGGTCGACAACCCGAGGCTTTGGGCGATCAACGCGCCGCCGGGGGCGTTGCCGGCGCCGACGATCGGGGAGGCGGCCTCGACGGCCCAACGCAACGGGGTGGCGGCGACCAGCGAGATGCTGCCGTTGAGCGCCGGCGGCCCCATGCCGTGCACCGCGAGCACCCGCGTGCTGCTGCCGTCGATGCGGAACAGCGCGACGCGACGAAAGACCTTCCCCAGGCCTTCGGCCCAGAGGGCGGCGGCGCCCTGGGGCTTGGCTTGCTCGGCCTGAGGTGCGCTCGATGTCGCCACCCGCGTCTCCCGGTGTGAGGGTTACCTACATGTATGATGAGGTGGGTCGCAGAGAACTCCAAGAAACCGGCGCGGCAGATCTAGGTCGACACTCCGGATACCCGGTCGCCGGCGCAGAAGCGGGGCGCCGATGAAGACGCCGCGACTTTCGCTCGGCTTTGGACCTACTTGCCGCCGTGGGTGCGGACGTAATCGGTGATCGCCTGCAGCGGCTCGGCGAGCTCGATGCCGGCGCCGGCGACGCCGTGGGTGGCGCTCCGGCCGCACCAGCGCACGACGCCGGGCACTTGGATCTTGTGCCCCTCCGGAAGCTCGATCACCACGACGACCGCGGTGCCGGGCGACAGCCTGGCGTCCATCTCGACGAAGATGCCCTGGGTGCTGGCGTCGCGGACCGTGCCGACGACCGTGGTCGCGCCCTCGCGCAATTGCGTAGCCCAGCGAACGACGGCGCGCGGAAATCGCCGCACCGACCCGGCGGACGAAACCAGCCGTAGCGCCAGCGCCCGCCATTCAGCCAACCGGGTGTCGTCCACCACCCGCGCCAGGTCGGCCGGCGGTCCGCTCACCCCGGTCGCGCCCCGCCCGCGGCTGCTGTCGGCGAGGATCGTCGCCAGGGCGACCGCGTCGCGGGGCGAGAGCGGTCGATGCTGAGCCCGCAGGTTGTCGTGGTGGTGCTGGACCGCGTCGACGATGGGCTCGGGCAGTCCCCAGATCCCCAGCAGGTAGGCGCCCAGGTCTCCGTGGGTGACGCCGAGGGTCTCCATCTCGAGCTCGGCGAGGGGGCGATTGTCGTGCTGGCGCTTGCGCTCGATCTCCTTCAGGCCCTGCGGCATCCGCGCGGCGAGCACGAGCTGACCGACGCCGGAGAGCAGCCCGGCCGCGAACGCGGTGTGCCGGTCCTCACCGTCGGTCACCAGCTGACTCGCGAGCTGCGCGACGAGCAGGCTGTAGGCCTGGTGCGCGTTGATGTCGAGAACGTCCGCGGGCGGGGTGACGGCGTCATGGAGCGCCCCGGTGATGACCAGGCTGCGGACGATCTCGGTGCCGAGCCACACCACCGCCTGGGTGATGTTGGCGGTGGCGGTCTGCGCCCCGAAGAACGCCGAGCTCGCGAGCTTCAAGATCTTGGCGCCGACGGCGGGCTCGGTCTCGATGACCGCGGCGACGGTGGCGGCCGAGACATCGGGATCGGCGAGCGCCTGACTCAGCCGAAGGACCACCGCGGGCGCGGCCGGCAGGCTCTCGACGTCGGCGGCCTCGGCGCGCCAGCGCCGGTCCTGAACCACGCTCGCTACCCGCGCCGTGCGCAACAGCCCGTCGACCAGGGCCGCGGCGCTCCACGGCTTCACCCAATACTGGTGGACGAGGTGCAAGCCCTCCGGGGTACACACCGTCGAGCTGGAGATCACCCGGATGGTCTGCGGGTGGCGACGACGGACCTCGCGCAGCAGCTCGTAGCCGTCGACGCCCGGCATCTGGACGTCGCTGACCACCGCGTCAAACTCCTGTTGGCCCATGCGCTCCAGAGCCTCGGCGCCGCCGCCGGCGGTGGTGATCGCGAGCTCGGGGTGGAAGCGCAACATCCGCGCCAGCGACCGCAACAACATCGGCTCGTCATCGACGAGCAGCAGCCGGATCTGGGTTGCGGCGACTACCATGGACATTCCCCACCCCGAGCATCGTCGAACCGAGCTCGAACTTGAGGCACGCCTACCGCCGCCTCGACGTCGCTGGAATCACGCGGCGCGCTCTGCTACTGCTGTGGCGGTCCGAAGGCCGCGCCCGGCTCTCGGCGTTCAGAACGGAGCCAACGATGTCAGACGCGAAGAACGAGCTCGCCGCCCCCGCCGATGTCGCCGCACCACCCGCCGACGCCAAGCGGACCGCGTCCGGCCTGGCCTACAAGCTGTTGCAGGCCGGCCACGGCGCCGCGCATCCGAAGGCGAGCGACAGGGTCGAGGTGCACTACACCGGCTGGACGACCGACGGCCGGATGTTCGACAGCTCGGTGGCGCGCCGGGAGACCATCGTGTTTCCGCTCTCCGGCGTGATCAAGGGCTGGACCGAAGGCGTGCAGCTGATGGTGTCGGGCGAGAAGAGCCGGTTCTGGATCCCGGCGGAGCTGGCCTACGGCAAGAACCCGCAGGGCGGCGCGCCCGCCGGCATGCTGGTGTTCGACATCGAGCTCATCGCCATCAAGTAGGGCTCGAAGGCCGCGAGACGCCGCTCAGTTCTTCGGCGGCGTCCCGAGCTTCTTCGCGAGCTTGTCGGCGAGCGCGGTCCCGAAGCGCGTCCCTTTGCTGTCGACGTGGCCGCGCGCCTCCGGCGCCGCGACCTGCAGCGCCCGCACCGAGAGCGCGATGCGCCGGGAGCCGGGCTCGACGTCCAACACCATCACCTCGATGGTCTCGCCGACCTTGACGACCTCGTCGGGCTTGTCGATGCGCTGGTCCGCGAGCTCGCTGACGTGCACCAGGCCTTCGATGCCTTGCTCGAGCTCGACGAACGCGCCGAAGTCGGCGAGCTTCGTCACCCGGCCGCTGAGCTTCGCCCCCGGCTTCAGGCGCGCCGTCGCCTTCTGCCATGGATCTTCGGTGAGCTGCTTGATGCCCAACGAGATGCGCTCGTTGCCGACGTCGATGTCGAGGACCACCGCCTCGACGCGCTCGCCCTTCTTGAAGCGCTCGCTCGGCCGGACCTTCTCGGTCCAGGAGATGTCGGAGGCGTGCACCAGGCCGTCGAAGCCCTCGGCGACCTCGACGAAGACGCCGAAGTCGGTGATGCTCTTCACCGCGCCCTCGAGGCGGTCGCCGTTCTTGTAGCGCCGCCGGAGCTCGGCCCACGGGTTGGGCGTGAGCTGCCGCATCCCGAGGGCGATGCGCCGCTCGGTGGGCCGGACGTCCAAGACCACGACCTCGATCTCGTCGCCGGCGTTCACCACGTCCGCCGGGTGGCGCGGCACCTTGCTCCAGGTCATCTCCGAGGCGTGCAGCAGGCCCTCGACCGCGGGCTCGAGCTCGACGAAGGCGCCGAAGTCCGCCAGCCGGAGCACCTTGGCGCGCACCCGCGCGCCGACCGGGTACTTGGTCAACACCTGGGTCCAGGGATCGACACAGAGCTGCTTCAAGCCGAGCGCCACCCGCCCCTTGTCGGCCTCGACCTTCAGGACCTTGACGGCCACCGCGGCGCCGATCGCCAACACCTGCGACGGATGCCGGACGTGGCCCCAGCTCAGGTCGGTCAGGTGCACCAGGCCGTCGACGCCGCCGATGTCGACGAACGCGCCATAGGGTACGAAGCTCTTGACCGTGCCGGTGACCACCTCACCCTCGGCGAGGGTCTTCAGCGTCGACGCCTTCTGCGCCGCGCGCTCGGCTTCGACGAGGACGCGCCGTGACACCACGAGGTTGCCGCGCTTGCGGTCGAACTTCACGACCTGCACGCTCACCGTCTGGTCGACGAACGGGCGCAGGTCCACCGCCGGCCGCAGGTCGACCTGGCTCGCCGGCAAGAAGGCGCGCATGCCGACGTCCACCGAGAGCCCGCCTTTGACGATCGCGACCACCTTGCCCTCGACCGGCGTGCCGTCGGCCGCCGCCGCGCTCAGGCGGTCCCAAACCTTCAACAGGCCGGCCTTGGTCTGCGACGCGACCAGCGGCCCGCCCGGGCGCTCGAAATCGAGAAAGACGTCGACCTCGCCGCCGACGACGACGGCCTCGGCGATGCGCGCGCACTCGGTCTTCGGGAGCTTCAACCGCATTGCCCCGACCTCGAGCACCCAGGCGTCGGCGCCCGCCTCGACGACCTTGGCGCGCACGACGTCGCCGGCGGTCGGTTCTTGGAGTTGGGGGGTCGGGTCAGCGACAACGGTCACGGGGTCGATGGCATCAGTCATGGTAGCGGCTTGCTATCACTTGCGGGCGCAAACCGGAACAGGGGCCGGCCGGCGCCGGGCGGTCGCCGCCCTTGTGCGCCCCGGCCGGTCGCGGCATGACGGCAGCATGAAACCCGCCCTCGGTGTCGGTCTCGTCGCCGCTCTCGCCGTCGTTGCCTGCGAGGATCGGGCGGCCGCGCCGCGCGCCCAGGCCAGGGCGCAGCGCATCACCTACGCTCACGGCGGCGAGGTGGTGGTGAGGGACGGCGTCAAGAGCGGCCCCGAGAAGGCGCGGCTCAAGAACGCCACCGACCCCTGCCTGTCGCCGGACGGTCGCTGGCTCGGGCTCACCCGCACCGCCGCCGACGGTCGCCGCGCGCTCGCGGTGATCGACCTGGAGACGACGGCGGAGGCGCCGCGACCGCTGGCGAAGGCCCGCCAGGTGTACGGCTGCATGTTCAGCGCCGACGGCGCCTGGATGGCGTACAACGTGCTCTTCGACACCAGCTGGCAGGTGGGGGCGATGCGCGCCGACGGCAGCGAGCCGCGGCTGTTGACCGCCGGGCTCGGCGGGACCCGTGGTTGGTTCCTGGCGGGCGTCAACCGCAAGACCGGCGGCATCTTCGCCCAGGACATGGACGACCTCGTCGAGCTCGGCGCCGACGGCGCGGTCCGGTCGCGCACCCGGCTCGCCGGGTTGCTCGGCGACTACGGCGTCTCGAGCGGCTGCCGGTTCTTCGTCGACCCGCGCGGCGTCTCGCTCTTCGCCGAGGTCGAGTCCGACGAGTCGTTGCCCGGGTTGGACGGGCCGACCGGGATCTTGTTGGCGATCGACCTCGGCACCAAGAAGCGCGAGCGCCTGACGCCGGCTCGCCTGAGCGCCGCCGAGCCCTGGCTCGACGCCAACGGCGACAGCCTGTATTTCACCGGGTGCGCGCCCAAGGCCGGCGGCGGCGCGGTCGCCTGCGCCGGCTATCGCTTGCAGCTCGCGACCCGGACACCGGAGCTGTGGGTCAAAGGCGGCGCGCACCTGTCGACCAGCGACCCGTAGCGCCGCCCGGCGTGGTGGGCGGTGGCGAGCGCGGCGGCGATCGACGCGTGACAGCAACGGGCCTTCCGTCCTATAAGTCGGGCAGGGGGCGGAGCACGAGGGCCAACCGGGGGGTTGCGGAGGGGCGCAGTGTCGAAACCCGGGGTCTTGGTCGCTGTTTTCGTATTGGGCACGTACGCGCCGTCGGTAAACGCCCAGGACGCGGCAACTCCCGAGGGCGGGTCGCCAACCGAGCCGGTTGCCGAAACGCCGGTTCCCGTGCCCGAGGTCAGTGCGCCGCAGCCAACAACGCCGCCGTCCGCGGCACCGCAGGTCGGCGCTCCTCAGGAAACCGCGACAACCTTCGAGGTCCCGGCGCTCGAGATCCACGGCTACGCCAACTGGGGAGTCGGCTACTCCGACCACGGCCACTACCTCATCGCCTCCCCCCACGGCGAGTTCGGCCACATGCAGCTGGCGCTGACGTTTGCCGCGATGCCGACCGAACGACTCACCATCTTCGTGCAACCGTTCATCGGCATGGCGCCGTTCTTCGGCGGCCAGCACGAGGGTTGGGAAGCCGAAGTCGACTATGCCTTCGTGCGCTACGCGCTCTCCGACCTGCTGCGCGTCCAGATCGGCAAGAGCCGGCAGCCGTTCGGCCTCTACTCGGAGATCTTCGAGGTCGGCACCGTGCGGCCGTTTCTGCTCCTCGCGCAGAGCCTGTACGGCCCGGTGGGCATCATGACCGAGGGCTACTTCGGCGCCGGGATCAACGGCGCCGCTTACAGCGACAGCGGCTGGGGCGTCGAGTACGACCTGTACGGCGGCGGCCTGGACCTGCCGCTGGACACCGCGGTTGCGGAGGCCGGCGAGATGCTCGCGGCCGCCGCCATGTCGATGAACGGTGAGGCCGGGGCGCACCGAGAAGACGCCGAGGTGCTGAACAGCGTCGTCGGCGGTCGCCTGTCGCTGCGCTTCCCCGTCGAGGGGCTGATGCTTGGCGCCGCCGGTTACCTCGGCCAGCACCTCGAGGACGACGAGCGGCACGCGGTCTATGGCGGTCAAGCGCAGTACCAGGCGCACGGCGTCACGGCGCGCTGCGAATACTACCGGGTGCGCTCCTCGCAGCCCTCGCAGGCAGGGGCGGCCGAGCTCGCCTATCGCGCCGTCGATCCTCTCGAGATCGCCGTGCGCTACGAGGCTTCGCGCCTCGACCTGCCCGAGGGCCAAAACCAGCTCATGCCGAGGAGCGTCCGCGAGCACAACGAGGCCAGCGTCGGCCTCGCGTTGTGGCTGAGCCCCGAGGCGGTGATCAAGGCCTCCGGGCACTACGTGCGCGGCAACCGCCTGGCGCACGGCACCGCCGAAGATCTGGTATCCAAGATCGAGACCGGCGAAACGCGCCCGATCACGAAGATGCTGCTTTTCGGCGTCTCCTTCAGCTTCTGATCGGGGGCATCGATCATGACCAGCTGCCATTCCTTGTTGCTGCTCGCGCTCACCGCGTCGAGCCTGGTGTCGTTGACGACGCCGGCCGTTGCCGCCGCCGACGAGCCCGCCTTCAAGATCATCGCGCATCCCGACATGCCGATCACCTCGCTGGGCCGCGCCACCGTGGCCAAGATCTTCCAGCGCGCCGTCACCGGCCTCGCGGGTGTGCCCAAGCTGCGGCCGGTGAACCTCGACGCGGCCTCGCCGGTGCGCGCCGCGTTCGACAAGGTCATCCTCGGCAAGAGCGTGAGCGAAGTGAAGGCGTTCTGGCAGCAACAGCTGTTCGCGGGCCGGAGCGTGCCACCCCCGGAGAAGAGCTCGGAGGCGGCGGTGCTCGCCTTCGTGCTCGCGACCCCGGGGGCGATCGCCTACGTCGGCGCCCGCACCGAGACCGGCGCCGCCCGAATCATTCCGTTGACCGACTGAGCGGGGCGCCGTGCTCTCGATCCGCACCCGCCTGAGCCTGGCGGTCGTCATGTCCTCGCTCACCACCGTGGCGCTGGGCGGCATCGCCACCCGCGAGCTGGCGCGCATGCAGACCGTCAGTGACACCCTCGAGGCCCAGCTCGAGAAGCTCTTGCTGGTCACCGACGCCCAGCTCGCGACCTCGAAGCTCGTCGGCCCGGTGGCGTTGTACGCCGTGACGCAGAAGCCCGAGTACCAGGCGGAGCTCGCCGACGTGATCTCGGCCGTCGAGGACCGCGGCGCCTTCCTGCGGGAGAGCGCGGCCTTGTCCGCCGAAGAGAGGGCCACCCTCGACCGCGGCATGGCCTTGCTCGCCGACGTCAACACCGTGGCCGCCAAGGTGATGGCGCCGGCGTTGCCCGCCGCGACGCGCGCCGCCGAGATCGAGCGACTGCAGAGCGCGCTGGTCTCGCCGATGATCGAGGCGAGCGGCGCCCTGCGGCAGGGAGTGGCGACGAGCGCCGTCAAGGCGCGCGAGGACGCGGCGGCGGCGCGCCGCGTGGCGACCAACCTCCTGATCGCCGTCGTCGTCCTCGCCCTCTTGAGCGGCAGCGTCGTCGGCTGGCTGATCGCCCGCTCGGTGGTCCGACCGATCACCGCCGTGGTCGGAGTGATGCAGCGTATCGCCGACAAGCGCGGCGATCTCACCGAGCGCATCCCGGTGCACAGCCGCGACGAGATCGGGGCGCTGTGCGCCGGCTTCAATCGACTGATGGACGGCATCCAGGGCATGGTAGGGACGGTGGCGGTGCGCTCCGGAGAGGTCTCGGGGGTCTCCGCCGAGCTCGCCCGCACCGCGGGGGAGATACGCGCCTCGGCCGAGTCACAGCGCACCGGGATCGACCAGGCCGCGGCCGCGGTTCAGGCCATGGACGTGGCCATTCACTCGGTCTCCGACGACGTCGGCGCCCTGCTGCGGTCGGCCGAGAAGGTGTCGGGCGCGTCGCGCGAGGTCTCGGCCCAGATCAGCCGCGTCGCCGGGGCGATGGGCGACCTCGACGGCGCGGTGGAGCGCACCGCGGCCACGGTCCGCAACGTCGGCGCCGCCGCCAGCCGTAACGCCGACCACGCCGGCGCGCTGCGCGCCCGCAGCGAGGACGTCGAGGAGAAGGTGCGCACGATGAGCAGCGCGATCCGCGGGGTGCGCGACCTGTCGCGCGAGCAGGCGGCGATGGCGAAGGCGATGGTCGAGGTGGTGACCAGCCAGCGGCAGGTGGTCCGGAGCTCGGCGACCACCATCGACGGCATCATCGGCAGCGTCCGGGAGGCGTCGGCGCTCATCCGCCGCTTGGCGGAGCGCTCCGAGAAGATCAGCGGCATCGTCGGCGTCATCGGCGGCGTCGCCAACCAGACCAACCTCCTGGCCTTGAACGCCTCGATCCTGGCGGCGCGCGCCGGCGAGCAGGGGCGCGGCTTCAACGTGGTCGCCGACGAGATCCGGGGCCTGGCCGACAAGACCCGGGCGTCGACCAAGGACATCGCCAAGCTCGTCAACGAGGTGCAAGGCGATCTCGCGGGCGTCATCGAGGGCGTCGAGGCCAGCACCTCGGCGCTCATCGAGCAGACGGTGCGCTTCTCACGCGAGACCGACAGCGCGCTGGCCGGCATCGGCGAGCGCTCCCTGGTGTCGCGCGACACCGCCAGCCGGGTCGAGGCCGCGAGCGACGAGCAGGCCGGCTGGATCAAGGCGGTCGAGGGGGCGTTGACCGAGATGGGTCAAATGGTGCGCCAGATCAAAGAAGCCACCGACGCCCAGACCGGGGGGGTGCACGAGATCCTGGCGGCGGCGGAAGACATGCACCGCGCCAGCGCGTCGGTGCGGGCCTCGACGACGCAGCAGGCGGGCGAAAGCGAGCGGGTGTCGTCCGAGACCCGCGAGCTGACGATCAACCTCAAACGGATCGCGACCGCGGTCGCCGAGCACGAGGAGGCGGGGCGCCTCACGGTGCGCGCCACCGCAGTCATCAAAGAGGCCATCGACGCCAACGTCGGCCTCGCCAAGGCGCTCGATGCCAGCGTCGTGCAGCTCGAGCAGGGCGCGAGCTCGATGGCCACCTCCGTCGGCGGCTTCAAGGCCTGAAGGCGGCCGCCGCGGCCGCGCGGGAATCAAAGGAGGAGCGTGGTCTAGAACCAGCCGCCGATGAAGCTCGAGACCCCGAGCATCATGAGCTTGTGGGCGTCCACCGAGCTGCCGCCGTCGGGCGTCTCTTTGGCCATCAGATCGAACGACAGGTTGGGTCCGCCGCCGATGAAGAAGTTTCCGTGGTGGAAGAGGACCGGGGCGTCGACGATCGCGGCGAGCTTCGTCGACGAGCTCTTCATCTTGCCGCCGGTCGAGAAGGTGTACTCGCTGCTGCCGGTCTGGAACCCCACCATCAGGGACGGAAACACGCTCAGCACGTCCGAGAACGGCACGTTGTAGCCGACCGCGGGGGCCAGGCCGTACGCGCTCGAGGAGGTCCGATCACTGCTCGAGGTGTTGAGGATGACCTGGCCGCCGACGGCGAGGTTGTCGATGACGAAGTACATCACCGTCGGCATCAGCACGACGCTGGTGCTCGACGTCGAGCTCCCCTCGGGGGGCGAGCTCTTGAGGTAGTAGAACGACACGTTGCCGCCCGGGGCGATGACGCCGGGCGAGCCGAAGCTCTGCGCCGAAGCGGTGGCGGCGCCACCGAGGATCGCGATCGAGGTCGAGAACGCAAGGAACGCTGTCCGCATGTAGATCTCCTGGGTTACGGGCACACGCCCGACGGCCGTCCGTGCTTCATGCCGCGTGGCTTGTCCCCCTGCCTCGGTATAGAGCATCGCCGCGCGCCGACAAACAGGAATTGTGGCCGGTCCCGTCGCTACACCCCCAATGGCCGCCGCCAACCGCGCGTGTTAGGGTGCCGGGGAGGGAGCGCGCTTCCGTCCCGGCTCCCCAATAGGGTGACGCATGACCGCGAAGGGTGTGTCGAGCTCGTTGCCGTCCGCGCCGGTTCTCATCGAGCGCCAGACGCCGGCCGCGGCCCCCACGCTCGAGGCGCCGAAGGACGGCGTGAAGCTCGGCGAGGTGGGCGCGCCGTTGCCGCCGCTGGCGCCGAGCGTCCCCACCTTCGATCACCTGAAGCTCGAGCTCGCCGGCCTCCAGCTCCGCCTCATCGACGCCGAGCGCTACCTCGCCGACGCCCTGCCGAACGCGCCGCTCGTAGTGACCGACGTCGCGGCCGAAACGCTCGCGGCCGGGGTCGTGCAGTCGTTGCGGACCGGCGGCAGCCTCGATGCGGCGACGGCAACCGCGCTCGTCGCGCAGGCGGTGGCGACGGGTGGGGCCCGGTCCCTGGCGTTCGTGTCGGTGGCCCTCGAGGCCCGGCTCGCGGCGCTGCTGCAAGCGTCGACCGGCGGCGCGCCCGCCGCGCTCGAGGCGCGGGCGGCGGCGACCCTGAACAGCTTCGCGACCGCCGGCCTGAGCTACCTCGCAACGAACGGCCCGAAGACCCCGGACGCGCAAGCCGCGCTCGCCAGCATGCAGGCCGCCAACGAGGTGTTGAGCGCCGGCTGCGAAAACCAGAGCCTGTTCCCGACCGGCACCTACGACCGCGACTTTCACGCCTTCACCAACGAGCCCGGACTGAACCGGGCGCTCACCACGCTCGGGCGGCGTGGCGGCGCGGTGGTCGGGGCCTCGGGCGGCATCCTCGACGTCGGCTCGACGCTCGGCGCCGACCTCATCATCAGCGTCGACATCGATCCGTTGTTGCACGACGCGCTCCAGGTCTTCGTCGGCGTGCTGTTGGTCGTCGACCGCCAGTGCCGAGAGAACGGCTGGGACGACCAGCGCCGGGCCGCCGAGGTCTCGTTGCGGTTGGCGTCGGCGCGGCCCGCGACCCTCGGGCAGACGGTGGCGGAGCTCACGGCTGCGGGGCTGCCCGCGCCGCTGGTGAAGAAGCTGCCGCGGCTGCTCGCGGTGCTCGGCCAGCGCCTCGGCGACGCGCCGGGCGACATCTGGTGCAAGGGACCGGACGCCCCGGCCAGGATCGCGCACCTGACGCGGCTGGCGCTCGAAGGTCGAATCCTCGCGGTCACCGCCGACCTCGCCGATCCGCGCATCATCGACCGGGTGGGCACGCTGTGCGCCGCGCACGGCAGCCCGGTCGCGGCGGTGAACCTCTCGAACGTCCTCGACTACGTCCCGAACACGCCGGGGGTCGCGGTCGCCGTCAAGGGGTTGCCGCGGCGCCCCGACGCCGTGGTGTTGACGACCTCCAGTCACCTGTCGTGGATCGAGGATCCCACCGCGAGCGACGCCGCGACGCTGGCGCGCCTCGGCACCTTCGAGAGCCCGGCGGTGCACCCGGCCAGCGTCTGGGCCGACAGCTCGCTGGCGCATGACATCCAGGCGGCGGGTTGGCGCTACGCCGACTATCGCGACAAAGCGTGGAAGTTCGCGTGCAGCCTGGTCGCCGGGAGCATGCGGCCCAAGGAGGCCGAGTCGATCCCGGTGCCGCAATCGCCGGCGGCGCTCGTGGCGGCCGAACGACAGCTCGCGACCGCGGTCTTCGCCGAGCCGGCGTCGGCCCGCGCTCGGCTGCGCCTCCACCTCGAACAGCGCGGCGAATGGGCCGCGTACCTGAGGGTCGGCGCCGAGCCCGACAAGGTCCTGGCGGCGCTGTCGCCACCGCGCGGCCTCGGCGACATCGACACCCTGGCGGCGCGTCTCGACCGGCAGGTGTGGGCCGCACCCGAGCGGCGCCGGATCTTCCTGGAGGCCGAGCTCGAGCGCCAGGGTGTGGCACCGGCCGACACCGAGGGCTTCGCCGCCGCGATCGCCGCGGCGCGCAGCTGGGAGGACTTGGTCAGCCAGTGCCACCTGCTGGTGGCCGAGGTCGACCGCAAGCTGGCGCGGATGCCGGAGGCCGAGCGGCTCGACATCGCCAAGCGCCTGCTGGAGCACGCCTACGACACCCGCATCGACCAGCTCTCCAGCCGAGGCGAGGAGGCCTTTCTCAGCGCCGTGAGTCGCGCCGCGACGCTCGGCGATCTGCACTACGCCGCCGCGCTCGCCAAGCGCGACGCCGAGTACGACTAGCCCCCGAGCCGCGGAGATCACGATGGACGCCTTCTTTCACCTCCTCGCCGAGTCCTTGCGGGTGGCGCGACCGAGCGCGGCCCAGCACGGCGTCATCGCGTTTCACGTCAGTGGTCAGAGCGACGCCACCTGGACCGTGAGCCTCGGGGCCAAGGGCTGTCGGGTCGAGAAGAGCGCGCCGCCCGCGGCGGACCTCGACGTCTACTGCGATCCCGAGCAGCTGCGGCGGATGATGACCGAGGGCTTCACCGACCGGCCGTTGCGCGTCGCCGGCGACCGGCAGCTGCTCGACGTGCTGACGGCGCTCTTGAGGACGAGCTCGAGCCCGTTGGCGTTGCGGGCGAAGAAGTAGCCCGCCACGGATAGGAGTCGAGGGACGCGCTGAGCGCGCTGCTTTCGCGCTGACGCCCTGACGAACCGGCACCTCGCGATCGCGTCGGTCGATGGCTGCGGCCGGGCGGCGGCCGACGCCGCTCAGCGCTCGGGGAACGGCGGATCCGACTGCACGCAGCCGTCGTCGCTCAGGCTCAGGTGCGCGATCTTGTCGCCGCTTGGCCGGAACAGGTGCAGGTGCTCGACGTTCGGACCGTTCAGCGACGCCACGTAGACGCCGAAGGTCTTCGACTTCGGGTCCCGGTAGACCGTCACCGCGTAGTCGCGGCCGTATTCGCGCTTGAGGGCGCGCTGCGCCCGAACGACGGACGCCGGCACCGCGGCGCCGGTCGCCTTCCAGGTCTCGGGGATGGTGACCTCGGTGGTCTCCTCGTTGTGGTGCTTCAACCAGGTCGTGGCGATCTTCACCTCGTCCTTGGAGAGCTCGGGCAGCTTGACGCCGTCGGCGGCGGCACGGAGGCGGTCGAACTCCAACGTGGTGTCGGCGAAGGTGCCGAACTCCTCGGTGTGGGAGTAGGCCAACGCCCGCAGCGCCAGCGCCCGCAGCGGCGCGGGGATCTCCTTGAGCTCGTCGAGGTCGAGGACCTTGGCGTCGGCGGAGCCCGGCGCTCCGGCGACCCGCTTGACCTCCGCGGTCAGCGTCTTGGTGAGCTCGGCGATGAGCTTCGACGCGTCGACCGGTTGTCCTTTGCCGACCCGCTGGAACGCGTCCGCGACCGCCGGCACGACGTCCTTGTCGTTCAGGGACGCGATGTCCTTGGCGGTGATCTTCCCGATCTGGGCCGGAGAGTGATCCCGCGGGTTCAGATCTTTGGTCCAGGCGACGTACTTCGCGACCTGGTGCGGGATCTCGGCGAGCACGGCCTTGGCGTCGAAAGAGGTGCGCATCGACCTTCCTCCTCATTGGGACCTGGCGAACACCCTCGTCGGGCAGCGCGATGCCGGAAGCCTACCGAAGCCGGGTCGAGGCGGCAAGGATCCGACGTGCCACCGCAGGGAGGGTCATGCTCGTGTGCCACCGACCGGGGCGTCTAGGAGCCGGCGCGAACGGGCCGTCTTCGCCGTGACGCGAAGGCGCACAGCACGACCAGCCACGCCGAGCGCGAGGTGCCGTGGGACCGACACCCGGCGACGAGAGCGGCGGGGTCCGGCAGCGGCTCGTGGCCCCGGCTCCAGGCGCCGGGGGTCGAGGGGTCGGTCCGATTCATCACCCCGTCCCGGTCCCAATCGTCGTCGCCGTCGAGACAGCCGTTCTTGTCCTGGTCCGCCACCGTTGGCTCGAGCCCGAGCACGACCTCGGCGCTGTCGGTCATGCCGTCGCCGTCGGTGTCGGGCGACGTCGGATCAGTCGCCGCCTGGTGCTCGTCGATGTTGGCGAGCCCGTCGGTGTCGAAGTCACCGGCGGGGCTTTCCTGGAGGGTCCCGAAGTGCTCGCGCTCCCAGCCGTCAGGGAGGCCGTCGCCGTCCGCATCGGCGCCGGGATCCTCCGCCTTGACGGTGACCGTGACGACCGGCGTCGATTCGCCGAACCACTCGACGCCCGACTGCCGCATCCGCCAGGCGAAGGTGTAGGTTCCGGGTGTCGCCGGGGCGGTCACCGTCCACTCGAAAGTCGCCTCCTGGTCGCTGCCGATCGAGCTGCCGGCGGCGAGCGCTACGCGGTTCAAGCCCCAGAGCGTGTCGTTCTCGGAGAGCGCCGAGCCGAGTCGGTAGGAGGCCTCGGCCCAGGTGACGGCGCCGGCGTTCTTCATCGTCACCGACACCGGGTAGACGGCCTTCGGGCTCATGTCGGTCGGGACCGTTTGCGCGACGAACTGGGCCTCGTTTTTGGCGGTGACGCCGATCTGAGTGCGCAGGAAGGCGGCGCGCCGGGTGAACCAGTCCTTGAGGGTCGCGGTCGCGGCGTCGAAGTCGGCGTTGCTGAACCCGTCCGCGTCCGCGCCGGCGATGACCCCTTTGTTGGGGTCGGCGTAGGCCGCGTCGCGGATCTGGGCGTAGATGGCGTCGATCCAGCCGGGGGCGCGCGCGAATGGCCCATTGAGGATCTGCCCGATTCGGGTCTTGATGGTGGCCTGAGCGACGGCGTCGTTCAGGATCCACTTGGTGATCGGCGGCGCCTGGAACTGGTTGAAGAGCGGCGATTCGCCGAGCGCAAAGCCGTCGGCGACGTCATAGAGGCCGAGGGACGCTCCCGGGTCCCACTTGATGATCTCGAACCGATCGGTCTGCTGCCGGTGATACCACCAGTGGTTGTTGGAGCAGCCAACGGCGCTCCAGTGGGCCAGGCCGTCGCCGTCGCCGACCGCGATCATCGCGGCGACATGGTAGTAGAAAGAATCCATGTTGACGCGAGCTTCGAGGCGGGCGCGGATCTGATCGGCGGGTACGTTGTTGAGGCTGTCGATGAGCTCTACCAGGTCGCTGTAGTCGCCACCCGGGTAGTTGGTCTCGGCGGCAAAACGCGACGGCACGTAGGCCGCCGGATCGGCGCCCAACCAGACGTAGGGCTTCCAGAAGACGCGGTCGTAGAGGTTGCCGCGGTCTTCGCCCCAGCGATACGCGACGAAGGGTTTGCGCACCGGCTCTTCGACGGTGTACAGGCCCTTGTAGACGCCGTTGACGTACAGCCGGCCGTGGGTGGCTCGGGGCGCGGCGGCGCCGAACTCGCGGAAGATCCGATAGGCGATGCGGTCGCGCATCATCGTATGGTCGGTGTTGCCGATCATCGAGTCGAGCTTGACGCGGTTGACGCCGCGCCACTTGCGCTTCGCGGCGTCGTATTCGAACTCGTTGAAGCTGATGCGGATGGCCGGCTTGGGCGTGACGAGCGCCTGGGTGCCGCGACCGCTGCGCTTCACGCCGACGCCGTCGACGACGTCGGTCTCGACGCCATTCGTCCAGGTCATCGTGGCGCGCTGCCAGGTGTCGCCTTCGCCCGCCGGGTCGTTGACGATCTCGTCCCAGTCGGCGGCGGCGATCGTCAGGTCGAAGCGGGCCACGGTTTCGTCGCTGTAGATCGCGTCCGAGGGGTCGGCGGCGACCGCGGGTCCGGCAACCACCCACACCCACATCAGGATCAGGATTTCTCGCGGGTGACTCGCCATCGACCCCTCCGGGTTGCGTCGCCGTCTGCAGCTCTAGCGAACGGCGTGCCAACGTACGGAGCTGTCTGCGAGGAAACTTCAATGTTGACCAGGCCTTCGTCGGCGCGGGCGGCGGCGTCGAGGGCCACGGCGGGGGATGGAGCCGGACGGCTCCAGATCAGAGCGCCTTTTGGCTCCGGTGTGGAGTCGAGGCGACAGGGGCCGAACGGTCAGGACCCGCAGGTCACGATGCCGCTGCCGTGGTCGGTGCACTGCCCGCGGCAGCACTGGATGTCGGTCGTGCCGTAGTTCTGCTCTTTGTAATCGAGGCTGCAGTTCTCGCCCCAGGCGAGGCACTCCTCTTCGCCACAGGCCTTGAGCATGCCGCCGACGACGAGGGTGGTCAGGATCAGCATCGACAAGAAGAGCGCCGCCGTGAAACGGCCTGTTGATGGTTGTCGGGTCATGAGCTCCTCCCGGTTCGCACGGATTGGGGCTTGGACTAGCGCAAAACGGGTGGCGCCGTCGAGGCTTCGCTCGAGGCGCGACGAGCGCTTGGAAGGTGCCGAGGCGATCGGCTGGCACCCGGACGCTCAGTCACATTCCCACGCGCCGTTCAGACGTGCCGCCATGGCGCCGCCGCCGCCGGCGGTGCAGGGGCTCGTTCGTGCGCAGTCGGAGCAGTAGACGAGCGAGCCGTTCGCCGGGGTGCCGAGCTGCGCGAAGGTCGAGCCACCGACCGGCAGGTGCAGCAGTGCGTCGGTGCTGCGGATATCCGCCGGCACGTCTCGATGGCCCGAGATCATGTTGCCCTGCACCGCGACCCTCAGCTGGCCCGCGGCGACGAAGATCCCCGCCGGCATCGTGCCGAGGAGGGCGGCCGCGGCGTCCACGACGTTGTCGATGACGTTGCCGGCGACCAGGACGCCGCTGGCGCTCGGGTTGCCGCCGCCGTTGACGCCACCGCTCTGGATGCGGATCCCATAGCCGCCGCTCGCATGTTGGCCGGGACTGAGGATGACGTTGCCGACGATCGCGAGATCGGTCGCCGCCTCGACGTGGACGCCGGTCGTCTGCGGCGCCGAGATCGAGTTGTTGGCGATCAGGCTGCCGTGCGTGACGCTGTATGTCGGCCCGGGCACCGGGTTGTCGCCGTTGTCCTGGATGACGGCGATCGCCGCCGCCTCCCGGGCCGGGTGCTGTGCGCCACAACGCTCGAGGTGGTTGCCGACGACTTGCACCTGGTGTGCGCCCGACACCGCGATGCAGTAGTCGCCGGTGTTGCGCACGATGTTGCCGCTGACGCCGACCATCGTCGCCGGCAGGCTCGAGGTCTGAATCGAGCCGGCGTCGATCATGATTCCCGGCGCCAGCTGGTCCTCGACGAGGTTGCCGCGCACCTGGCCGCGCGTCGTCTTGTCGTTGCCGGCGATGACCATGATCGCGACGCCGATGTCGTTCTCGTCCCAGTCGGTGCCGGTCACGTAGTTGTCCGCGAGCACGAAGTCCGTGGCGCCGTTCGCGACCGCCAGGGCGTGGTAGGAGGTCGAGTCGACGTGCAGCCGCTCGAAGCGGTTGCGGGTGCCGCCGCCGATCAACGCCCCCCCTTGAAACGCGGTGCTCCGATCGGTGGTGAGGCGAAGATCCGAGAGCACCGCGCCTTCTCGAGACAGGGCGCGAAACGCGTAGTAGCCGGAGCCGGTGCCGGTGGCCACGTTGCGGATCACAGTGCCGTCGCCGGCGCCGCGCACGTGCACCTTCGACAACAGGTCCACGGGAGCCGCGACGCGATAGGTTCCGGGCGGAATATAGACGGTGCCGCCACCGGCGGTGCTCGCCGCCACGATCGCGGCGTTGAAGGCCGCGGTGTTGTCGGTGGCGTCATCGGCGACCGCGCCGCTGCCGGTCACGTCGATCCACGACACCGAGCCCGCCGCGCTCACGTCGTCGTCGCCACAGGCCCAGACGTCGGCCTGGAGCTTGGGGACCTGGCCGTCGGCACACCCCGCGAGCACCTCGGCGAGGCCGACGCCGGGCTCCCCTTGCAGGAGCTGCAGCTCGGCGCCGCAGGTGCCCATCTCGTTGCTGACTTGCAGGGTGTAGGTGCCGCTCGCCACAAGGCTGGGGAGCTGCACCACCAGCTCGGCGTCGCCGCTGCCACCACAAGACGCGAGCGACGTCGGACCGTTCGGACCGATCAAGGCCGCGGTGGCGCCGTCGAGGAAGCGGCCGCGGATCGTCAGGCGGTCTCGCAGGTGATGCACCGTGTGACCGACCGCGTCATCCCCGGTCCCGGTCCCGTCGATCGCCTCGATGATGGGCGCGCCGCATGACGCCGCGTCGCACGTTTGGCAGATCCCGGCGGCGCAGAGCTCGCCCGCGGCGCAGTCGCCCGGACCGTTGCACACCGTGCGACAGCCGCCGGCCACCATGACCTTGCCGCCGGCGCAGCCATGGGGCACGTCACGGTGGCACGCCGCGGCCAGCACGGTGGCACCCAGGGCGAGAAACGACACCGTAGAGGGGCCGCAAGCGGGACATCGATCGATTGCCGCCATGAAGGGTCCTCCTTATTAGAGCTCGTCGTACTTGGCGTTCTTGCCCTTGGCCTTGGCGACCGGGTACTTGGCGGCGTTCTTCTGCATCTTGTGCCCGAGCGCCGCCGCGAGATCGACGTGAAAGCGCTGCGCGAAACGGAGCACGAAGAACAGCACGTCGGCGAGCTCGTCCTCCACCGCCTCGCGCTTGGCGGCGTCGGCGAGCAACGCCGCGACCTGCGCATCATCTAAGAAGCGGAAGTGGTCGAGGAGCTCGGCGGCTTCGGTCACGACGCCGATCGCCAGGTCCTTGGCGCCGTGAAACTGGTCCCAGGCACGCTCCTCGCAGAAGCGCTGCACCTCGGCCTGCAGGCCCGAAATCGTGGTCGCGTCCGGCGTCTTGGGGGCTCGCATCGCTGCACCATATCCTCGCGCCGCGGGCGTGGCGAGCCGCGATCCAATCTGTCAGACCCTTCTGCCATAACTCCGATGGTCGGTACGAAACATCTGTTCAGTAGTCACCTTTTGAGGTACAAGGACAGTCACTACCTTTAGCCAACGAAAACGGAGCACCATGATGACCACGGCCCCTTCCACCACCTCTTCTTTTGACCGCGAGAAGGCGATCGAGCTCGCGATGGGCAGCATCGAGAAGCAGTTCGGCAAGGGCTCGATCATGCGGTTGGGCGAGCAGGAGGTGGCGGCGATCGACGTCTCGACCATCTCCACCGGCTCGATCGGCGTCGACATCGCGCTCGGCGTCGGCGGCATCCCGCGCGGCCGGGTCATCGAGATCTACGGCCCGGAGTCGAGCGGCAAGACCACGCTGGCGCTGCACGTCGCGGCCGAGGCCCAGAAGACCGGCGGCATCGCGGCGTTCATCGACGCCGAGCACGCGCTCGACGTGGGCTACGCCAAGAAGCTCGGGGTCAAGACCGACGACCTCCTGATCTCCCAGCCCGACACCGGCGAGCAGGCGCTCGAGATCGCCGAGATGTTGGTGCGCTCCAACGCCATCGACGTGCTGGTCATCGACTCGGTGGCGGCGTTGGTGCCGCGCGCCGAGATCGAGGGCGAGATGGGCGATCAGCACATGGGCCTGCAGGCGCGGTTGATGAGCCAGGCGCTGCGCAAGCTCACCGGCGTGATCTCCAAGAGCCGCACCTGCGTCATCTTCATCAACCAGATCCGCATGAAGATCGGGGTGATGTTCGGCAACCCCGAGACCACCACCGGCGGCAACGCCCTGAAGTTCTACGCCTCGGTGCGCCTCGACATCCGCCGCACCGGCGCCATCAAAGACGGCGAAAAGGTGGTCGGCAACCGCACCCGCGTCAAGGTCGTGAAGAACAAGATGGCGCCGCCGTTCAAAGAGCACGAGTTCGACCTGCTCTACGGCGAGGGCATCTCCAAGGCCGGCGACCTGCTCGATCTCGCCACCGACATTGGCATCATCGACAAGTCCGGCGCCTGGTACGCCTACCAGAGCGAGCGCATCGGCCAGGGGCGCGAGCAGGCCAAGGCCTTCCTGCAGCAGAACGCCACGATGATGAGCGACATCGAGGAGCGCGTCCGCCTGCACTTCGGTCTCGTGCCGCAGGTCGCGAAGCCGCCGCCGGTGGAGCTGCCGAAGAAGTCGGAAGACGACGACAGCGGCGGCAACGGCAGCATGAAGAAGAAGAGCAAGAGCAGCCACGCGCAGGCGTAGAGCCTAGTCTAGAGCCTTTTCGCCGTGATTCGACCATACGGTCGCGCCCGCCGGTGCTGCAGCGGAGGCGAAGCCGCGAGCGCGAGGAACGCAAGAAAGGGCGCGGAACGATCAGCTCACGGCGAAACCGGTGTATAGGGTGAGCCGATGACCGGGCGCTTTGTGCTACACCTGGACCTGGACGCGTTCTTCGCGGCGGTCGAGGTGCTCGACGACCCGTCGCTGGCGCGCAAGCCGGTGATCGTCGGCGGCATGAGCAACCGCGGCGTGGTCGCGACCTGCTCTTACGAGGCTCGGCCGTTCGGGGTTCACTCGGCGATGCCGATGGTCGAGGCCCGGAGGCTCTGTCCGCAGGCGATCGTCGTGCCGCCGCGACACGAGCGTTACGCCGAGCTGTCGGAGCAGGTGTTCGCGATCTTCGGGCGCTATACCCCGCTCGTCGAGGGGCTGTCGCTCGACGAGGCGTTCTTGGACGTCACCCAAAGCCAGGCGTTGTTCGGCGACGCGGTACACATCGCGCGCCGCATCAAGCAGGAGGTCCGCGCCGAGACCGGGCTCACGGTGTCGGCCGGGGTGGCGCCCTGCAAGTTCGTCGCCAAGATCGCGAGCGACCTGCAGAAACCGGACGGCCTGGTGGTGGTGCGGCCCGAGGACGTGGCGCGCTTTCTGGCGCCGCTGCCCATCGAGCGCATGTGGGGGGTGGGGCCGGTGGCGGCGGAGCGCCTGCATCAGGCGGGGTTCTTGGCCATCGGTGACCTGGCGGCGACGGATCCGGCGCGGCTCGAGGCGCATCTGGGCTCTTGGGGGCGGACGGTGCACGCGCTGGCGCGCGGCATCGACGACCGCGAGGTGGAGCCGCATCTGCCGGCGAAGTCGGTCGGGGCCGAGGAGACCTTCGACACCGATCTCACCCATCCTGACGACATGTTGCGCGAGCTGTTGGCGCAGTCGGAGCGGGTCGCGCGGCGGCTGCAAAGCGAAGGCCACGCCGGACACACGGTGGTGGTGAAGATCAAGTACGCCGACTTCACCCTCAAGACCCGGCGCCAGAAGCTCGCGCAGCCGGTCTCGGACCTCGACTCCATCTTCGCGACCGCGAAAGAGCTGCTCGGCCACTTCGAGCTCCGGGGGAAGCGCGTCCGGCTCACCGGGGTCGCGGTGACCGATCTCGCGACCGCCGGTCCGGCGCAACGATCGTTGTTCCCCGATCCGGTCGCCGAGCGCCGCGCCCGCCTGCAGAAAGCCGCCGCCGACATCGAGGCCAAGTTCGGCGAGCAGGGTGTCACGCGCGCGACGTTGCTCGCACGCCGACGATCTTGAGCCAGCTCTCGCGCGGCCTTGTTCGATACGGCCGCACTGTGCTCCTCGGGGGATGCCCCTCGTCTCCGTGGGTGGCTTCGACCCGGCAGTGCATCGATCGACGGTAAGTACCGAACGGCAGTCCTAGGCTTCGACAAGCGCGCCACCGTCGACTCGCGGCACCCCCACTCCGGTGCGCGCGCGGCCTCGTTCGAGTATTGCGGCACGGCACTTCTCGGCGGCGTTACTTGTGCGTGCGCCGCGCGAGGATAGTGCGCATTTCGTCCAGGGTTCTTTGCATCAGGCGGGCTGCGGCTTCGACGGCGGTGGGCTTGGAGAGGTCGACGCCGCCGTCTTTGAGGAGCGCGAGCGGGGCCTTGGACGAGCCGCCTTTGAGCATGTTGAGGTAGGCGTCGCGCCGCGCCGGGTCGCCGGTTTGGACCAGCTCGGCGAGGGCGATGCCGGACGACAGCCCGAGGGCGTACGCGTACATGTAGTACTTGTAATAGAAGTGCGGGATGTAGGCCCACTCGATGTCGTCGTTGTCGCCGATCGCAAAGCCCGGGCCGTAGTAGCGGCCGAGGAGGGCCTTGTAGGTATCGCAGAGGAGCTCGGCGGTGAGGGGGGTGCCGGCTTCGGCGGCGGTGTGCATCGCGAGCTCGAGCTCGGCGAACAGCGCCTGGCGGTAGATGGTGGTGCGGATCGACTCGAGCAGGTGGTTGAGGATGAACAGGCGCTCGTCGTCGTTCTTGGCGTTCTTCACCAGATAGTCCGAGAGGACCTTCTCGTTGAAGGTCGAGGCGATCTCGGCGATGAAGGTCGCGTAGTTGAAGGTCACGTAGGGCTGGGTCGCCATCGCCAGGCTGCTGTGCATGGCGTGCCCGAACTCGTGCGCCATGGTCGAGAGGTCGTCGTACTCGTTGAAGTAGTTGAGCTTCACGAACGGGTGCACGCCGTAGACGCTCGACGAGAACGCCCCCGATTCTTTGTCCTTGTTGGGGTAGACGTCCACCCAGCCGTTCTTCGGCTCCAGGCCCTGGCGCAAGCTCTCGAGATAATTCGGGCCGAGCACCGCGAGCGCCTTCGGCAGCAACGCCCGCGCCTCGGAGTAGGTGAAGGTCATCGCCACCTGCGGCACGAGCGGGGTGTAGAGGTCGTAGATGTGCAGCTCCTTGAGCCCCATGACCTCCTTGCGCAGCGCCACGTAGTCGTGCAGCGGCGCGAGGTTGGCGTGGACCGCGTCGATGAGGCTCCTGTAGACCACCGGATCGATGTTGTCCTTGTCGAGGTAGGCGGCGAGGGCGCTGTCGTAGCCGCGGGCGCGGGCGAACATCACGTTCTGGTTCACCTGCCCCGCCATCGTGCCGGCGAAGGTGTGCCGGTACTGCTTCAACGTTGCGAACAAGCCCTCGACCGCGGCGCGGCGCACGTCGCGCACCCGCGAGCCGCGGTACTTCGGGTAGCTCGCCAAGGTCAGCTGCACCTCGCGCCCGTCTTCGTCTTTGATGGTGGGGAGCGGCACGTCGGCGAGCAGGCTCTTGAAGGTCTTCTCGAAGTCGGAGGGGATCTCGTTCAGATCGATCTCCGCCCAGAGGTTGTCACCGGCGAGCGCCAGCACCCGCTCGGCGTCGGCGGACAGCACCCGCGCGCGCCGCCGGCGCATCTCCTCGAGGTAGGGCTTGTAGGTCGAGAGCTTCGGCTCGGCGGCGAAGGCCGCCTGCATCACCGCGTCGTCCAACGACAGCACCTCGCGGCGAATGAAGCCGGCGTCGGTCATCAAGGCGTTGAGCGCCTGCAGGCTCTTGTCGCGCATCGCCTGCAGCTTGGTGTCGGTCTGGTCGGAGTCGAAGCGCATGTTGGCGTAGAGCGTCAGCTTGTTGGTGCTGAGGCGCACCGAGAAGTAGAGCTCGAGGCACTCGCGCAGCGCCTTCGGGGTCTTCAAGGTCCCGGCGTAGCGCGACAGCTGCCGGCGCTCGGTGGTGACGCGGGTGAGCTCGCGCTCGAACGCGGCGTCGTCCTTGAACAGCGGCGCGAGCTTCCACTTGTAGGCCTCGGGGATGCTGCTGCGCGCCGCGTTGGCGTCGGGGACCGGGTCTTTGCTCGCGGCGCGGCCTTCGGCGCCGACGGCAGACGACAGCGAGATCACCAGCAGACTCCAGGGCGCACAACGCATGACCGGCTCCTCATCGCGATGGGTTTTGCACGCTATCGCGGCCGCGGCGGCGGTTCAAACGACCGTCGGCCTGTGGGGCCTGTGGGGTTTGTGTGCGGCGGGCGAGGTGGGTAGGATGCCGGCGCCGCATGCCGCGGTGAAGAGTGAGAGTGAGGGCCGTCATGGCAGACATGTTGGGCAAGCTCCGTCCGCGCCGCACCGTCTTGATCCGCACCACCAAGAAGGCCGACCTGCCGGAGGCGGCGCTCTACGTCGAGTGGCTGGGCGGCGAGATGAGCCGCAAGGTGTTGGACGCCGAGCACAAGGAGCACGTGGTCACCGATCAGATCTTGCTGTCGAACTACAAGATCGCCGGCGGCCCCGAGGCCGAGAAGCTCATCGCCACCCACTGGAAGAAGGATCAGCCGAAGAAGCAGGCGCCGGTCAGGAACGCGTGAGCGCCGGGCGCTTACTTGTAGCGATAGACGATGCGGCCGCGGCTCAAGTCGTAGGGCGACAGCGCGACGATCACCCGATCGCCGGGCATGATGCGGATGAAGTGCTTGCGCATCTTGCCGGAGGTGTGCGCCAGCACCTTGTGGCCGTTCTCGAGCGCCACCCGGAACACCGCGTTCGGGAGCTGCTCGGCGACCGTCCCCTCGACCTCGATGGCGTCTTGCGACGAGCCGGTCTCCCGATCGCCGGCTTCGCGGGGTGCTCTCGGAGTCTGTCCACCTTTGCCCATTCAATCCTCTCAACGACTCTGCCCGAAGGGCGACCAGCGCCGCGGGCGGTTCTCAAAAAATTCCCGCCGTCGAATAACACAAACCGTTTCCGAAAGCTCGTGGATTGTGTAGGTTGTCGCACCTCAGGAGGACGTCATGAAAGGTACGTGGATCGTTTTCTGCGCGTTGTTGTTTTCCTGCGCCGCCGGCGCCAAGAACCCGCAGGTGGTGCTCGAGACCTCGCTCGGCAAGATCGTCCTGGAGCTCGACGAGGCCAAGGCGCCGCTGTCGGTGAAGAACTTCCTCAAGTACGTGGACGACGGCCACTACAACGGCACCGTCTTCCACCGCGTCATCCCTGACTTCATGATCCAAGGCGGCGGCTTCAGCGCCGACCTGAAGCAGAAGCCGACAAACCCGCCGGTCAAGAACGAGGCCGACAACGGCTTGAAGAACCTCCGCGGCACCGTCAGCATGGCGCGCACCGGCGTCGTCGACTCGGCGACCGCGCAGTTCTTCATCAACACCGTCGACAACGCGATGCTCGACCACCGCAGCAAGGACCAGGGCGGCTACGGCTACGCGGTGTTCGGCAAGGTCGTCGAGGGCATGGACGTCGTCGACAAGATCCGCGCCACCCCGACCCTGTGCCCGTCGAAGGTGCCGGCGCCCTGCGACAAGCCGCTCCCCCCGGGGATGCGCGACGTCCCCGAGCCCGCGGTGGTCATCACCAAGGCATCGCGCAAGTAAGGCTCGCGGCCGACGAGCGGCGGTCTGTGGGCGCGGCCCGACGCGCCTCAGCCCTTGATGGGCGGACACTGCGTCGGATCCGTGACGTAGATCTTGTATCGCTTGTTGATGGGACAATTCGACGCGTCGAGGGGCGCCCCCGGCTGACAGGCACATTGCAGCGATCCGGTGACCTTGCCGCCGTTACACCGGTCGCCCTCTTGAAGATAGACCCCACGGCCTCCCGGCCGGCTGGCCACACAACCTCGGTTGTCGTCGCCCCCCATGGTGATCGCGCACCCGACCGGGTACGGCGCCCAGGACGGGCACGCCACCGTCAGGCAATCCCCGGTGAGGTCCACGGACACGGTCTCGTTGCAGGGACACCCTTCGTCGGCGGCACCGTTGCAGTCGTCGTCCAGGCCATCACAGACCTCGGCGCTCGGCCCCACCTCGCCGGCGCAGGTCGTCCATTGGGTGCCGCCGGGGACGCAGCTCTGCGTGCCGGCCTGGCAGATGCCGACGCCGACCTCGGCGGCCGGGCCGGAGTAACACTGACGCGTGCTGCCGGCCGCACAAACACAGAGGTTGCCGTCGTCCATGCCGCCGTTGCAGTCGTCGTCCAGGGCGTTGCCACAGAGCTCTTGGCGCGGCCGCACGTCGTCTAGGCAGGCGCCCCAACCCACCCCCGGAACGGACTCGCAGGTCTGCTCACCGTCGCTGCAGATGCCGACCCCGCGGGTGCCGGCGGGTCCGGTATAACAGGGCCGCGTGTCGCCGCCGTTGCAGATGCACTCGGGCCCGTCGTCTGCGGATCCGCTGCAGTCGTTGTCGATGCCGTCGCCGCAGATCTCGGGCAGGATCGGGCACGGCTCCCACGCCCCGTGCGCGCAAACTCGGCGACCGACCACGCCGTTGCAGTCGGTGCACGTGGTCGCGACGACGTTGTCGGCCACGCCGTCGCAGTCGTCGTCGAGGCCGTTGCACTCCTCGACCGACGGGATGACTGGCGACGCGCCGCATTCGACTCCCGCTGCCGTGCACAGGGTCGCCCCGGTTCGACGGCATTCGCCGATGCCGACCTCACAGGGATCCCCGAGGGCGAAATCCTCGTCGGTCACGCCATCGCAGTCGTTGTCCACCCCGTCACACACCTCCGGCGTCGGCGCCAGCTCCAGCGACCGGCACACCGCGGCGCTCAAGTCCGACGAGCAAGCGTACTGGCCACACAGCCCTGGGCTCACGAGACACCGTCGCCGCAACACCCCGAAGCCTTCGTCGATCAGGTCGTCGCAGTTGTTGTCGAGGCCGTCGCACAGCTCCGGGGCGCCGGGATACACGGTAGCGTCGGCGTCGTCGCAGTCGTCGGCGGGCTCGAGGCAGGAGCCGATCGCGTGGTGACCATCCTGATCCTGATCTTCACTCGGCTTGCCGCTGCAGCGGTCGACGAGCGCGTCGTTGTTGCAGGCAGCGGCGGCGATGACCAAGGCACCGGTGAGGAGAAGAGCGACCCGTTTCGCGGGGACGGAACCAGAGCTCATCGCACAACCTCCGGAGACCCGAGAGCTCGACAGCGAGGTGACCGGCGCCCGGCAGAGTTCAATACACCCGCGTCTGTCGTTTGGGCTACTGCACCGACGGTGAGTGCGGCGGCGGCGCGCCGGAGCCCGAAGCTCCCGACGCTGGCGGCGTCTTGGCCGCCGCCTCCTTGCTCTCGACCTGCGCCTTGGCGCGGCTGAAGAACTCGTCCGGCGAGTCGAGCACCAAGGCGTGCCGCAGGACGTCGTCGATGTGCTCGACGACGTGGAACTTCAGGGCCTTCGCCACCTGGGCCGGGACCTCTTCGAGGTCCTTCTCGTTCTCCTTGGGGATGATCATCTGGCGGATCTCGGCGCGGTGCGCGGCGAGCGCCTTCTCTTTCAAGCCGCCGATCGGCAGCACCCGGCCGCGCAGCGTGATCTCGCCGGTCATCGCGACGTCGGGGCGCACCGGGATCTTGGTCAGGGCGCTGACCAGCGCGGTCGCCATGGTGATGCCCGCGGAGGGCCCGTCCTTCGGCATCGCGCCCTCGGGCACGTGGATGTGGATGTCGAGCGAGGCGTAGAAGTCTTTGTCCAGGCCCCACGACGCCGCCCGCGACCGCACGTAGCTCATCGCCGCCTGCGCCGACTCCTGCATCACGTCGCCGAGCTTGCCGGTGATCGTCAGCTTGCCCTTGCCCGGCATCGTCGTGACCTCGATCTGCAGAATCTCGCCGCCCATCTGCGTCCACGCCAGGCCGGTCGCCATGCCGATGTCGGCCTGCGCCTCGCGGCTCTTGGCGCGGAATTTCTGCACCCCGAGGTACTTCTTGACCCGCGCCGGCGTCACCCGGTGCGTGCCCGCCTTGCCTTTCTGCACCACCACCTTGGCGATCTTGCGGCAGATGCTGGCGATCTCGCGCTCCAGCTGCCGAACCCCGGCCTCGCGGGTGTACTGCTGGATGATGGTCTGCGTCGACTGGTCGCCCCACTCGATCTCGACGTCGGCGAGACCGTTCTCGCGTCGCTGCTTGGGGACCAGATAACGGCTGGCGATCGCCATCTTCTCGGGCTCGGTGTAGCCGGCGATGCGGATGATCTCGAGGCGGTCCTCGAGGGCCGGCGGCACGCCCTGCAGCGAGTTCGCGGTGCAGATGAACATCACCCGCGACAGGTCGTAGTCCATGTCGAGGTAGTGATCGTTGAAGGTGTAGTTCTGCTCCGGATCCAACACCTCGAGCAGCGCCGCCGACGGGTCGCCGCGGAAGTCCATCGACAGCTTGTCGATCTCGTCGAGCAGGAACACCGGGTTCGAGGCGCCGGCGCGCTTCAGGCACTGGATGATCTTGCCCGGCAAGGCGCCGATGTAGGTGCGGCGGTGGCCGCGGATCTCGGCCTCGTCGCGCACCCCGCCGAGCGACTGGCGCACGAAGCTCCGCCCGGTGGCGCGCGCGATCGAGCGGGCGAGCGAGGTCTTGCCGACGCCCGGCGGGCCGACGAAGCAGAGGATCGGGCCCTTCATGCGCTCGACGAGCTTCTGCACCGCGAGGTACTCGAGGATGCGCTCCTTGGGCTTCTCGAGGCCGTAGTGGTCCTCTTCGAGGATCTTCTCGGCGTCTTTGATCTCGAGCTTGTCGGGGTTGTACTCCTGCCACGGCAGCGCCAGACACCAGTCGACGTAGTTGCGCACCACGGTCGCCTCGGCGCTCATCGGCGACATCATCTTCAGCTTCTTGATCTCCTTCTCGACCTTCTGCCGGGCCTCGTCCGGCATCTTCTTGGCCTTGAGCTTCTCCTCGAGCTCGGCGATCTCGTTCTTGAACTCGTCGCGGTCGCCGAGCTCCTTCTGGATCGCGCGCATCTGCTCGTTGAGGTAGTACTCCTTCTCGGTCTTCTCCATCTGCTTCTTGACGCGCGTGCGGATCTTGCGCTCCACCTGCAGGATCTCGATCTCGCCCTGCATCAGCTCGTAGAGCTTCTCGAGGCGCTCCTTGGGCGCCACCATCTCCAGCATCGCCTGCTTGTCGGCGTGCTTGATCGGCAGGTGGGCGACGATGGTGTCCGCGAGCCGGCCGGGATCGTCGATGGCCTTGATGCTCGCCATCACGTCGGGCTGCAGGCGACGCGACACGTGCGCGTAGGCGTCGAAGGCCTCCTGCACCGTGCGCTGCAGAGCCTCGAGCTCGGGGTTCTTGTCGGTGACCTCGATCAGGTCCTCGACCTCGGCGACGAAGAAGCCGTCGTTGGGCAGGAAGCGCAAGATCCGACAGCGGCGCCGGCCCTCGATCAGCACCTTGACGGTGCCGTCCGGGCGCTTGATGTGTTGCGCCACCTTGCCGACGGTGCCGACGGTGTAGATGTCCTCGGCCGCGGGCTCGTTGGTCTTGGCCTTCTTCTGCGCCGCCAGCAGGATCTCGTGGTTGCCGCGCATCGCCTCGTCGACGGCGTTGATCGAGCGCGGCCGGCCGACGTACAGCGGCACCATCATGTGCGGAAAGACCACGATGTCTCTGAGCGGCAACAACGGCAGCAGTCGAACGTCGCTCATGTTCTACTTCCTTCTTGCCGAACGGCGCAGATCAAACTACGACATGCACGCCACGTCGTCGAGGCCGGATCATGCCAGGGGTGCTCCTCATTGTCAGCAGTCTGTCGCTCGCCGGCGGCGACCCGACCTGGGTGGTGCGCGTCGATGATCCCAATCTCCTCGCGACCCTTGCCCCGAACGCCGCGATCGAAGCGCTCGGCGGCCCTTTCTATCGCGTCCGCGAGCCACAGCGGGCGGCGCTCGAAGGGCGACCGGGGGTGCGCGGCGCGTGGCTCGAGCAGCGGCGGCGGGTGATCCTGGACCAGGTCTCCGCGGATCCGAGCGAGTCGTTGCAGTGGCATCTGGCGAATGACGGCAGCCGCACCGACCTCTGGCCGAAGCTCGCGGCCGGCGCCGACATCGACGTCCACCCCGCCTGGGAGGTGAGCACCGGTGACCCGAGCGTCGTCGTCGCGGTGCTCGACAACGGCTTTCCCGCCGAGCACCCGGACTTGCCGGCCGCAGGGCGCCTGCAAGGTTGGGACTTCGTCGACGACGATCCCGATCCCGCCCCCGCCGGCACCAGCACCGCGGACGCCCACGGCCTGGCGGTGGCCGCGACCTTGCTCGCGCCGAAGAACGGCGTCGGCGTGGTCGGCGTCTGTCCCGACTGCCGGCTGTTGCCGCTCCGCGTCCTCGCCGGCGATCAAACCCTGCTGGACGGCGATCTGGTCGCCGCCCTCGCCTGGGCGGGACGGCACGCGGCGGTCATCAACTGCAGCTGGTCGTTTGATCCGGGCGCCTACGTCTCGCCGGCGATCCACGAGGCGATCCAATGGGCGAGCACCGCCGGCCGCGACGGTCGCGGCGCGGTCGTGGTGTTCTCGGCCGGCAATCGCCACCGCGACATCCGGCCCTACTCCCCGGCGGCGATGCCCGAGGTGCTCGCGGTCGGCGCCACCGACGAGACCGACACCGTGGCCGGCTACAGCGACTTCGGCGCCGGCCTCAGCCTCGTGGCGCCGGGGGGCGTCGGCGACGACTCCATCGACGGCGTGGTGGTCGCGCGCGCCAAGATCGTCACCGCCGATCTCGAAGGCGACGCCGGCTACAACCCCACGACCGACACCCGCCTGGCGCCCGGGGTCGCGAACGATCTGAGCGTCACCGCCGCCTTCTTCGGCACCAGCGCCGCCGCGCCCCAGGTCGCCGGCGCCGCGGGCTTGTTGCTCGCCGCAGCGCCCGCCCTTACCGCCGCCGAGGTGCGTTGGCTCTTGACCGAGAGCGCGCGCCGGATCGGTCCCGATGCGTACGACGACAACGGCTGGAACCCGCGCCACGGCCACGGCCGCCTCGACGTCGGCGCCGCGATGCAGCTCGCGGTCGTTGGGCCGCGCTGCGAAGCGCGGCCGGAGACTTGCGCCAACGGCGTCGACGACGACTGCGACCGGGCGCGCGACGCCGCCGATCCGGACTGCGGCGCCGCGGGCCCGACGCCGTTCGCGCTCTCGCTCGCGACCCGCTGCGACAACGAGACCGACTGCAAAGACGGCTACTGCGGCCCCGCCGATGGCGCGTTCGCGGTCCGTTTCTGCACCGCCGATTGTGACTACGACTGTCCCGCGGACGGCGCCTGCGTGGGCCCCACCGGCTTCGGCCGTTGCCTGCTCAGCTGTCGAAGCGAGGCCGATTGTCAGGGCGGCAGCCGCTGCGCGTTCGCCGATCCCGGCCTCGTGCCCGCCGGCCAGGTTCCCAGACCGGTGTGCCTGCCGCTGTGCGAGGATGACCGCCAGTGCCACCGGGCGTTCTGCCGGGACGGGGTCTGCGCCGGGGCGAGCCGCGCCGGTGCGCCGTTGACGCTCGCGACGCATCCGGGCTGCAGCTGCGGTCCGCAGCGCTGGGGTGTGGCGGTGACGGCGGCGCTGTTGCCGGCCGCGCTCAGGCGCCGGCGGGCCCGCGGGCACCTGCTTTCCGGGGCCCAAGGCGGCGGGCAGGTTCCCCTCGCCCCCACCCGGGGGGCGAGGGGCTAGAGGAGTGGGGGGTGGGGAGCGCCGCGGCAGCCGCGGCGCGGGAATTAAAGGATGGAAGGGGTGCTTTGGGCGCGGCCGGCGGAGGGCTCAGCCGGCCTCTTTCTTGTCTTGATAGACGATGAGCGGCTTCTCTTTGCGGGTGACGACGTCCTCGGAGATCACGACCTCGCGAATGTTCGAGTGGCTGGGGATGTCGTACATCACGTCGAGCATCGCCTGCTCGAGGATGGCGCGTAGGCCGCGGGCGCCGGTCTTGCGCTGAATCGCCTGGCGGGCGACGCCGCGCAGCGAGCCGTCGGTGAAGGTCAGCTCGACGCCGTCGAGCTTGAAGAGCTTCTTGTACTGCTTGGTGATCGCGTTCTTCGGCTCGGTGAGGACGCGGATCAGAGACTTCTCGTCCAGCTCCCCCAACACCGCGGTGACCGGCAGCCGGCCGATGAGCTCCGGGATCAGGCCGAACTTCAACAGGTCCTCGTTGTTGACGTTCGACAGCACCTTCGACAGGCTCATCTCTTCGCGCCTCGAGATCGGGGCGCCGAAGCCCATGCCGTGGTGGCCCATGCGCCGCTCGATGATCTGCTCGATGCCGGAGAACGCGCCGCCGCAGATGAACAGGATGTTCGTGGTGTCGACCTGGATGAACTCCTGCTGCGGGTGCTTGCGGCCGCCCTTCGGCGGCACGCTGGCGACCGTGCCCTCGATGATCTTCAACAGCGCCTGCTGCACCCCCTCGCCGGAGACGTCGCGGGTGATCGAGGGGTTGTCGCTCTTGCGGGCGATCTTGTCGATCTCGTCGATGTAGACGATGCCGCGCTGGGTCTTCTCGACGTCGCCCTCGGCCGCCTGCATCAGGTTGACGATGATGTTCTCGACGTCCTCGCCGACGTAGCCGGCCTCGGTGAGGCTCGTGGCATCGGCGATGGTGAACGGCACCTTGAGGATGCGCGCCAGGGTCTGCGCCAACAGCGTCTTGCCGCTGCCGGTCGGGCCCAAGAGCAAGATGTTGGACTTCTGCAGCTCGACGTCATCGTGGCCGACGCGGGTGTCGATGCGCTTGTAGTGGTTGTGCACCGCCACCGACAGGATCTTCTTGGCGCGCTCCTGACCGATCACGTACTCGTCGAGGATGGTCTTGATCTCCGACGGCTTCGGGATCGACAGCCGGTCCTTGGCTTGGGTCTCGTCGTTCTCGAACTCCTCGGCGATGATGTCGTTGCACAGGCCGATGCACTCGTCGCAGATGTAGACCGTCGGCCCGGCGATGAGCTTCTTGACCTCCTTCTGGCTCTTGCCGCAGAAGGAGCAGACCAGCGTCCCGCCGTGCTCTCGCTTCGCCACCAAACCCTCGCGTCCGCGCCTTTGATCGTTCGGCGCTCGCTAAAGATATCCGGTCAGCCGGCGCCTGGCCACCCGCGGCCGACCCCGGCTCAGGTCTTGGCCTTCGCCGGCCCCGCCAGGTCTTCGTGCTTCTCGATGACGTTGTCCACGAGCCCGTAGGTCTTCGCCTCGGCGGCCGACATGTAATAGTCACGGTCGGAGTCTTCGAGGATGCGCCCGACCGGTTGCTTGGTGTGCCGCCCGAGGATGTTGGTGAGCAGCTCCTTCATCTTCAGGATCTCGCGCGCCTGGATCTCGATGTCCGACGCTTGACCCGAGGCGCCGCCGAGCGGTTGGTGGATCAGCACCCGTGAGTGCGGCAGCGCGTAGCGCTTGCCGAACGCGCCGCCGGCGAGCAGCACCGCGCCCATGCTCGCCGCCTGCCCGAGGCAGAGGGTCGACACCGGCGACTTGATGTACTGCATGGTGTCGTAGATCGCGAGGCCGGCGGTGACCGAGCCGCCCGGCGAGTTGATGTACAGGCTGATCTCCTTGTCGGCGTCCTCCGACTCGAGGAACAACAGCTGCGCGACCACCAGGTTCGCGATCTCGTCGGTGATCGCGCTGCCGATGAACACGATCCGATCCTTCAACAACCGCGACCAGATGTCGTACTGCCGCTCGCCGCGATGGGTCTGCTCCAGAACAAACGGAAGATAGTAGCTCATGCTGTCCTCAGACCGGCCGGGTTGCCGGCCTAGCCTTTGCCCTTCTTTGCCGAGCGGTGGCCGTGCGCGTGATCGTGGCCGTGATCGTGATCGTGACCGTGGTCGTGCGCGTGGTCGTGGCGATGATCGTGCGCCTCGGCGTGGGCATGATCGTGCCCGTGGTCGTGGGCCTCGGTCGCCGGGTGCGCGTGGGCGTGCGCGGCCGCATGCTCATGATCATGATCGTGCGGGTGCCCATGCTCCGGCGCCGGCGCTTTGGCCGCCTTCGGTCTAGGTGTGACCTTGGGGGCGGCGGCCGCCTCCTCGGGGGTCTTGGCGGCGTGATCCAAGAGGAGCTTGATCGCCTTGTCCTCGAGCAGCCGGTACTCGAGGTAGGAGCGGTTCTCGGGCGCCGCGTAGTAGGCGCGCAGGCGCGGCGCCTCGTTGCCGGCCATGCTCGCCATCGCCTCGATCTCGGCCTCGATCTCCTTCGCCGTCACCTGCATCGACTCGGCCTGAGCCACCTCGATGAGCAGCATCCCGGAGCGCACCTGGAGCTCGGCGTCGGCGGCGCTGTCGGCGCGCAACTTCCCGAGCTCGTCGTCCGAGAGCTGCAGCTCGCGACCCGTCAGCTGCTTCACCCGCATCGCGGCGTTGGCGATCATCCGCTCCGCCTGGGCCTTGACCATGGACGGCGGCATGTCGAAGGGGTTGGCGTCGGCGAGGGCCTTGAACAGCTTGTTCCTGCGCTCGTGCTCCGCGGCCCGGGTCTTGTCGGCGAGGATGCTCTTCTGGATCTGGTCGCGCAGCGCCTGCAGGCTCTCGGCTCCCATGTCCTTGGCGAAGTCGTCGTCCTCGGCCGGCAGCTCTTTGTGCTTGAGCTCCTTCACCTTGACCTTGAAGGTCGCCTTCTGCCCCGCCAGCTCCTTGACGGTGTAGTCGGCGGGGAAGTCCACGGCGATCTCGCGCTCGCTCGGCACCTTGGCGCCGAGCAGGCCGTCGGAGAACCCCGGCAGGTAGCCGTCGCCGCCGATCTCGATCAACGCGTTGTCGGCCTTGCCGCCCTTGACCGGGACGCCGCCGGCGTGGGCCTCGTAGTCCATCAGCACCACGTCACCGGCTTGCACCACGTCGCGGAGCGTCACCGGCACCAGCTGCGCCGCCTGGGTGCGCATCTTCTGGAGCTCGGCGCCGATCTCGGCGTCGCTGACCGGGGTCTCGACCGGCGGCACCAGCAGGCCTTTGTACTGCTTCAGCTCGATCTCGGGTCGGATCTCGATCTCGGCGGTGAACGAGAAGTCGCCGCCGCGGGCCGGGGTCCCGGACTCGATCTTCGGGGAGGTGATCGGCGTCAGGGTGTGGTCGTGGATCGCCGACGACAGCCCCGACGACACCAGCTCGTTCTTGACCTCGCGCTTCAGCTGGTCGCCGTAGTGCGCCTCGAGCAGACCGCGCGGGACCTTGCCCTGCCTGAAGCCCGGCAGCTGGGCGCTCTTGCCGACCTCGCGCAGGATCTTGTCGAACGCCGCATCGACGTCCTTCGCGGGAACCGTCACGACGACCTTGCGCTGGGTCGGGCCGGTCTTCTCAACCTGGACTTGCATCACTCACCATCACTTTCAAAGACAGACCGGCCTGTGTAGCACCCGCTCCCGTTCGCGGTCAAACCTCGACGGCCGGGCGCCGGCGGCCGGCGACGAGACCGTGGTAACCGGTGTGCTCCTGTGCTATCCGAGCCGCGGAAGCGCGTGGCTGGCTGGTGCCGCCCCCGGTCTTCAAAACCGACGTAGGCTGTGAGAAACGGCTTAGGCGAGTTCGATTCTCGTGCGCTTCCGCCAATCTTCGTTGATGTCGATTTTGACGCGCTGCGACTGTACCAAGACTGTACCAAGGCCGGCTGCAACTGCGCGGAATCTCGTGAGGCGTGATCGTCGGCTTTCGTCGGCGATGTGGTGCCTGCGGCGACGGCGACGGGTAGTTGAACGACGGTCCCGGTCCGCAGTTCGACCCGCAGCTTGACCAGTTCTTCACAGAGCACTTCCCACGGCATCGTGGTGTACATGTCGATGATGTCGCCGTGAGCCCCGTGGGTCATCCACTCCATGACATCCTTTCGGAGCCCGTGAGCGCGACCGATTGAAACGAAGGAGCGCCGCAGGTCGTGGACGCGACGCCGCCGCATGCCGAGCTTTTTCAGATCGTGCAAGAAGTCCACCCGGACCTGGTAGTTGGGGAGGTGACCGTCAACATCGCCGGGCAGGATGAGATCGTCGGCCGTGGGGTGGCGGCCCATCTGCTCGGCCCAGCCATGCAGCTTCCACTCGCGGAGCACGCGGGCCAACGTCAGGTGTACAGGAACGTAGCGTACGACACCGCTCTTGGTAGCCGGTTCTTCGCGCTTCCGATGGCTGCTATACTTGGAGATGATGGCCAGCTTGCCCAAGGGCTTCACCTCGGGATCGTAGTCGCGCCACCTGCGGGCCACGGCTTCGCCAACCCGAGGACCAGCGAGCCCCAGGATCGCGTAGCGAACGCGATGGCTCAACGGGATGCGCTTGTCCGAGATCAAGGTCACGACCTCATCCACGGTGAACACGGCGGTCTCTCGCCATGCCGGATCACGATCCCGGTTCGGTGGGAGATCCCTCCTCTTCAAGCAGCAGGGAGAGACCTCGACGATCTCATCCACCAGAGCATTGTTGTACATATTGCGGAGGCTCGCGTAGATGTTGATCACGGTCCGTCCAGCGCGAACTCGCTTGCGGAGGTCTCGAACAAGCTGTCGGACGTGCCTCGGTCTGACCGCAACCATGTCCATCTTCCCGAGAACCGGCAGGATGTGGAGCCTCAGCCGCCTTTCGTCATCGTCTGCACTCGCGATCCCGAGGGCCCGACGCTCTTTGATGAAGTGGGCGGCGTACCGCCTGACCGAGACCGGCCCGACCTCTCCATCATGAAGCTCGGAGCCCGATGCAATCCGGTTCTCGATGTTTTCTAGAAGTCGTTGGGCCTGCTTCTCCTCGCCGAGGCCGAGTTCAGTCGATTCAGCGACCCACTGGCCATCGTAGTCCCTGTACTTGAGCCAGAGAACCCGGCCGCGTCTGTAGACTGAACCCATGTTTCTTCTCCACGCTAATCCTACCGTGAGGGTGTGGCAGATCCACGTCTATCCCGGCGACGCATGATCTCGCGGGCCTTCTGATCGATCTCTGCGTCGCCATCGAGTCTCGTTGCCTCGTCACCGCAGAGATGCCGGAGGAGGTCGTTACGAAGGATGCGAAGTTGCCGGGAGCCGTGGATGCGTGTGGCCCGAAGGCTCCCCTCGCGGACCCACTGCCGAACGGTCGCGGGCGTGACGTTGGCGATCTCCGCAGCCTGCTCCGTGGTCAGAACTTCCGGCGCAGGAGCCTTCTGATGTTCTGCCGTGGCCGCAGCGATCTCCTGCCGCACGATCTCCCGGATCATCGTCGCCAACTTCGACTCCATGATCGAGACAAGATCGAGGATGCCGTCCCCGTCTCCGGTCGCGGCGGCAGCAGCTTGGAGATCCCCTCGGTGAGAGCCCTGCCGACTTGCGTGCCGGTCACCGAGTCGCTGGCGGAGAAACGAACGAGGCGTTCTTCCCGGACACCCTTCTCGCTCGTGACCCGGACGATCAGTTCGACTGGATCTGACGGATGGTCTCCGTGCCGCACGCCATCGGCCCGGGCCTTGATGATCGCGGTCACGAGGTCGATGACGCTCTTGGCGAGGGTGATCGCGGCCGTCCCCACCGCGACCCACACGAGTAGTTCCGGGCCACTCTCATGCTCCTCGAACCGGCATCGATCCGGCGTGGCTTGCAGCCATCGGTCGATCATCTCGTAGGCCCGAGGGGAATGCTCGCGATGGAAGCAGCCGGACGTGACCCGGACCTTGACCGACACCGAGGTCCCGGTCCCCGGCACCGCCGCCTCGAACCCGGCCATCCGTGCGTGGAAGTCGTGCTCCCAGGCGGTCTGCGGTCCGGCCGCGTCCTGGCCTCCAGGTTCCCGAGGAAACCCGTCTCCTGCGAGGACCCCATCGGTCCCCGCGACCGCCAACTCCGCCCACGCCACATCCGGCCGGACGAGTTCGAGCACGCCCATCCTGACGCATTGGCGTAGGTCCTCGCTATCGAGCAGGATCTCTGGACTCAGTTGTCTGTCGAAGTGGATCGGCAGGTTCGTCCTGGGAATCTTCACGACCTTGGCCCTGACGTTGGCCTGCATGAAGTTGACGGCGATCGAACCTCTCGGTCTCGTCATGTTTCGCACGTAGATCGGCAGGCCCTTGGACACCAGCCATTCCAGCGTGAGGTGCTTGGGGTACGCGATGTCGGCGTAGGGATTCTTGTCCACTGGTCCCCTCCTCAAAGTGGTGGAGCGGGGACCGTATCACGGCGAGGCCGGTGCCGTGAGAATCGAGGTCGAGGATCTTCAAGTCGAGATCCAGGTCGAGGATCTTCACCCAAGGGTCCAGGTCGAGGACCTTCACCCAGAAGGTCCAGGTCGAGAATCTTCACCCAGAAGGTCCAGGTCGAGGATCTTCACCCAGAAGGTCCAGGTCGAGGAACTTCAAGCCGAGGTTCCCGACCAAGATGAGGACCGGACTTCATCGCAGCGGTCGTCGTACCTGATGGTTCTGATGGTCCTCGGCCTCTCCTGATTCTCTCGCAGTGTCAGGCAGTTGCAGGATTCGACAAGAAATCGTCGTCGTACCCCCAGGATGCGACCTGCGACGCTGTAAAGAGATCGTAGGGGCGCCCGATGCAGAGCCTGAAAAACGCGCCGACGGGCTGATGGATCGCAGCAAGCGGGCCGGCCGCGACCGGGTCAGCTCCGACGGGGCCGCGCTCCCGACGCGTGACGAGACGACTTCACTCGGAGCTCAGCGGTAGCGCGAAGATCGCGGTGTTCCCCTGGTCGGTCGCGGTCTCGAACCACAGGCGGCCCCCATGCGCTTCGACGATGACCTTCGCGAGGTAGATGCTGTCGTAGGTTGCGCCGGTCTCGGCGGCAAGACTGCGCGCCAGCGGCGCCGCCGGCGGACCCTGGTCACGCACCGCGAGGCGTAGCTCCTCGCCGCATCGCGACAGCGACACCCCGATCCTCCCGGGCGAGGCCCGCGTCGCCCGCTGCAGGAGGGTCTTGATGACCGTTTGGATGCGGCACCGGTCGAGGACGATATCGGGAAACGCGTCGTCGACCGTCAGCACGACCCGGCTGCCTTCGGTCGGCGGCAGCTGGCTCACGAGGTCGCGGAGCAGCTCCGGGAGGGCGACGCTCTCGGTGTCCAACTTCGCGATGCCAGCTTCCAGGCGGGCGGTCTCCACCAGCCGGTCGATGATGGCGGTGAACTCGTGGGTCATGGCAATGATCGTCGCGGCGCGCCGCTGGTTGGGGTCTCGGTGGTCCAGCGATCGCTCCAGGAGCTGCGCCTGCAACAGCAGCGCCACGAGCGGGGTTCGCAGGTCGTGGGACATCGCTCGCAACAGCTCCTCATGCTGGCTACGGAGCTTGGCGAGAGCCACCGCCGGCGCCGCCGCGCCCGCGCCAACAGTCGGTGCAGCCCGATCGTTCTTCATGAGTCACCTCGTGGCCGGGCGGTCGAAATCGCCGTCAGCTGGAGACGCGCCGCGTGGGAACCTCCGCCAGGACCTGCTCGAGCGTGGTCAGGTCCGGCGGCTTGGCGAGATGCCGCTCGAACCCGGCCGCTCGAGCGCGTTCTACGTCCTCGGGCAGCGCATAGCCGCTCACCGCCACCAGGAACGTGTCCTTGAGCGCGGCCTCGGCGCGAAACGCCCGTGCCACGTCGTAGCCATCCATGCCGGTGGGCAGACCGATGTCGCAGACGACGATGTCGGGATTGAACCGGCGGGCCTGGGCGAGGCCGGTCGCGCCGTCGTAGGCGACCACGACTCGATGTCCATCCAGCTCCAGCGCCTCGCGCAGGCTGTCGGCGGCGTCCTGGTTGTCCTCGATGATGAGCACGCGCTTGCCGGTGGCAGTCCGCACCACCGCCGGCGCGGCGTCCGACGCGCCGGCCACTCGCCCGTCAACCGGGAGGCTCACGGTAAGACGCGAGCCGCGCCCGGGGCCGTCGCTGTGAGCGCTGACCGCGCCGCCATGGAGCTCGACCATGCCCTTCACCAGCGCCAAGCCCAAACCCAACCCGCCCTGACTTCGGTCGAGGCTGCGTTCGGCTTGCGCAAAGGGCTCGAAGAGCCGGTTGAGGGTCTGCGGGTCCATGCCTATCCCGGTATCGGTGACGTCGAGCACAGCGCGCCCGTCGACTCTGGCGAGTGACACCGAGACCTTGCCGTTCGCAGGCGTGAACTTCGCCGCGTTGTGGATGAGGTTCCCGATTGTTTGAACCAGCCGCGTCGGGTCGCCGTCAATCCAGACCGGCTCATCCGGCAGTTGGACGGCAACCTCCCGTTCGTCGAGGAGGCAGCGGTGGTCCTCGAAGGTTTTGCGCACCAACTCGACGAGGTCGAGGCGCGCTCGCTGCAGGCGGATCTTGCCGCGGTTGATGCGGTTGACGTCGAGGAGATCTTCGATGAGGCGGGAGAGGTGACCGACCTGCCGATCGATGACCGCGTGCGCCCGGCGCGCTTGATCGCCGCCCGGCGTGACCCGTTCGAGAATGCGGAGGCTGTTGCGGATCGGGGTGAGCGGATTGCGCAGCTCGTGGGACAGCATCGCCAGGAACTCGTCTTTGCGCCGGTCGGACTCGCGGAGCTCGTCCTCGGCTGCTTTGCGCTCGGTGATGTCGTGGACCATGCCGACGGAACGGACGATGCGGCCGTCACCGTCGCGGAAGTGCTCACACTTCTCGTGGACGACGCGGACTTCGCCGCTCGACTTGCGCACCACCCGGTGCTCGATCTCATAGGTGTCGCGACCCTCGCGCACTGAAGAGGAATAGGCGGCGTCGACGGCCGCCCGATCGTCCGGGTGCACAGCGTCCAGGAAGGCCTCGTACGTGGCACCGAACTGCTGCGGCTGCAGGCCGAAGATCCGATACACCTCGTCCGACCACGTCAGCTTGTCGCGGGTGAGATCCAGCTCCCAACTGCCGAGGTGGGCGACCTCTTGCGATCGACTGAGGCGCGCCGCATTGCTCTTCAACTGCTCGTCGGCACGCCGCCGCTCGGTCACGTCGTGGAACACGAGCACCGCGCCGGCCACGTTGCCGAGCCCGTCGGTGATCGGCGCCGCGCTGTCCTCGATCGGGATCTCGCGACCGTCTTTCCGGAGCAGGACGGTGTGGTTCGCCAACGCGACGACCCGTCCCTCGCGCAGGACCTGCTCCCAGATGTCCGGCGCCTGCTCACGGGTCCGCTCGTTCACGAACCGGAGGACCGTCGCCATCGGCTGTCCGTAGGCCTCGTCGGACTTCCAGCCGGTGAGCGATTCGGCGACGGGGTTGAGAAAGGTGACCCGACGCTCCATGTTGCAGGCGACGACGGCGTCGCCGATGCTGGTGAGCGTGACCCGCAGCAACTCGCGTTGCTCGCGCAGGCCGTCCTCCTGCCGCAAGACCGCCCGGGAGGCAACCGCGCTCGTCACCAGGGCGAAGAGCACGCTGACGACGAGCAGTAACAGCGGCAAGCGGGCGGTCGACCGCAGGTCCCGGAGCGTAATAGCCTTGCGGGCCTCGAAGGCTGCGATGGCCTCGGGTCGCATCCTCTCTTCGAGCAGCTCCTCCAACTCGGTGCGAAGCGCGGCAAAACGCGCGAGCTCCTCGTGGCCTGGCTGACCCTCGCCGGCCAAGAGCGCTGCGCCCACAGTGCGCAGATCTCGCCAGCGGCTCGCGAAGCCCGCCGCCAGCGCGCGCTGACTGTCGGTGACCGCGAGCGCGGTGTACTCGGCCAGGTGGCGCTCGAGGTCGGCGGCGTGCGTGGGCGCGGCGCCGGCGCCCTGGGCCTCTTCGGCGACCGCCAGGCGGACGGCCAGCGAATAGCCGAGGAGCCTGTTCTCGAGCTCGATCGTCGCCTCGCGACGCGGCCGGGCGACGTCAGCCTGGGCGTCGATGGCTTCAGCGAGGGTTTGGATATTGATGGAGAACACGATGCCGATCGTTGCCGGCAAACAGGTGAGCACGCCGAAGCCGAGCCATAACGCGCGACCCGTGCCGCGAAAGCGCATGCCCTGGACCGGGCCCTCGGCGGCGCAAACGACGCCGACGCCAAGGAGCACGAGCGCGGCAGCCGTGTGTAAGGCGACGCTGACGAAGCCGGGCGGCTGCCGGAGGTACAGGGCCCCGGTTGGATAGGCGAGCAACGAAAGGCCGCCGATCACGGTCACCGCGAGCGCCAGGATCTCCGCGGCGTGGCCGATCTTCCCCGAGACCCCGAGGCCCACCAATGCGGCGCCGAGCAACAGAAACGACAACGCCGTGGCCGGCGCCATCCGCCCCGGCGCAAGACCGGAATCGGCCGACGCCGCGATCTCGTGTACGAAGAGCTGATCGATCCCGAGGTCCAGCCCTACGAGGTACTCACAGAGCGTCAGGGCGCCGACGAGCGCCACGAGCGCTCCGAACGTGACCCTGAGAACCGACCGCTGGCGCCACCAGAGGCCCACGCCGGCGAGAACGAGGCCGAGCGCCGTGTTGGTCTTCATTGCCGTGAAGCCCGGCAACACCCGCTTCAGCAGCTCGATCTCCAGCGCCCAGCCGACGACTACCAACAACCCGACCGTCGCCGTCAGCAGACCGCAGGCATCGGCCACCCGAGCCAACCTGCTCTTGGACACCGGCGCTCCCGCAAGATCCCGGACCGGCTCGGTCATCGTCAGAGATCACCCCTCGCCCCCGCGGCCCACCGCCACTGGACACGCACTTTGTCCCAACTCACCCGGTGCTGTCCAGCCTGGCCCCGCCGCCGGTCCGACGCCGACCTGGACGCCGGTCGCGCTCGTGCTTACGGTTCCACCGCCATGAAAGCGCTCGATGCTTTCCCGAAGGGGATCTCATGCGGATACCAGCAGTGATCGTGTCGCTCGTCGTGCCCGCAACCCCGGTGAACAGTGCGGCGCCAGCCACCGGACGAGCGGTGACGCTGCCGGCCGTCGTCGTGTCGAGCGGGGACTTTGCTGAGATGCGGGCGTTATGAGATCGTACGCCCGTCAAGACTGCCGCCAGGACGTGACCATGGCCCGCAGCAAGCCGTCCAAGCGATCTGCACGCCGCCGCGGCTCGGTCGCGTCTCGGGCCACGGCAGAGCAGAAGCTCGGGTCTGCGGCGCCGAGAGGGCCGCCGGGGAAGACTGCCGAGAAGCTCCTGCACGAGCTCGGAGCGCATCAGCTCGAGCTCGAGATGCAGAACGAGGAGCTCAAGCGAGCGCAGCTGGTCGCGGAGGAGGCGCGCGATCGCTACGCCGAGCTGTACGACTTCGCCCCGGTCGGCTACCTCACCCTCTCTCGAGAGGGGAGAGTCGTGGAGGCGAACCTCGCGGCTTCGGCGCTGCTCGGCATCGAGCGCTCGAGGCTCATCGGCCGCGGTCTCGGGCATTTTGTCGCGCCTGCGGATCTCGAGCGCTGGGAGCAACACCTGCTGCGCGGCTGGCGGTCGAGCGACAAGCAGGCCTGCGAGCTGGCGCTCAACCGCGAGGACGGCGCGACGCTCTGGGTCCGTCTCGAGAGCGTTCGGGCGGAGCCGCCGGCCACGACCGGCGGGGCGGACGCGCGCACCCCGGTCCTTCGGGTGGCGCTCAGCGACATCTCGGAGCGCAAGCGGGCCGAGGAGGAGCTTCGCCAATCGGCGCGGGCGCTCAACACCGCTCAGCGGATCGCGCATCTCGGCAGCTGGGCCTGGTACATCAAGACCAACCGCTTGGCGTGGTCCGACGAGATGTATCGGATCTTCGGCATACCGGTGGGAGAGCTCCCGGACGGACCGAGCGCGGTGCTGCTCCGGGCCGTTCATCCAGACGATCGGGCCGAGGTCGAGCGGGCAAACCTCGCCGTCGTCCGCGGCGGGAAACCGACGGCGCTCAAGTACCGCGTGGTGTGGCCGGATCAGACGGTGCGCGTGGTGTGGGCCGAGCCCGGGGAGCTGACGCTGGATGCGGACGGGAATCCCGACGTCCTGACCGGCATCGCCTTGGACATCACCGAGCGCGAGCGGACCGCGACCCTCCTGCAGAGTCGCGTGCGCCTGTCCGAGGCCGCCCAGCACATGAGCATGCAGGCGCTGATGCAGACCGCCGTCGACGAGGCCGAGCGTCTGACCGACAGCCGTGCGGGCTTTTTTCACCTGGTCAGCGACGACCAGGAGAACGTCCGGCTGCAGGCCTGGTCGACGCGTACTGTCGAGCACATGTGCAAGGCCGAAGGTCAGGGCGAGCACTACCCCATCAGCGCCGCGGGCGTGTGGGTCGACTGCTTCCACGCCCGCGCCCCGGTGATCCACAACGACTACGCCGGCCTGAAGCACAAGAAGGGGCTGCCCGAAGGGCACGCCCCCATCGTCCGGCAGCTCACCGTGCCCATCCTCCGCCGCGGCGCGGTCGTCGCCATCCTCGGCGTCGGCAACAAGCTGACCGATTACACCGACGGCGACATCGCGGTGCTGCAGGCGTTGGCCGAGCCGGTCATGGATCTGGCAGCGATCCGCCGTGCCGAGGATGCCGAGCGTCAAGCGCACGCGCGCATGAAGGACATCGTCCGGCTGGCGCCGGCGTTCATCAGCGTCATGCGCGGCCGCGAGCACGTGTTCGAGATGTGCAACGAGAAGTACCTCGAGGTCGTCGGTCGGCGCGACATCATCGGTCTGCCGATCCGTCAGGCGCTGCCGGAGCTCGAGGGCCAAGGCTTCTTCGAGCTGCTGGACGACGTGTTTGCGACCGGCGTGCCGTATGTGGCCAAGGAGACCACCGCTCGTCTTCGCCGCACGCCGGAAGGACAGCTGCAGGACGTGCACGTCGATTTCGTGTACCTGCCGCTGCGCGAAGCCGACGGCTCGATCTCCGGCGTCTTCGTGCACGGCGTCGACCTCACCGAGCAGGTTCTGGCCCGCCGGCGGATCGAGCACGTCGCCGAACAGGCCCAGGGGACGGCCGAAGGCCTGGAGCAGCGGGTGGCCGAACGCACCGCCGCCCTGTCGCAGACGGTCGAGGCGCTGCAGAAGGAGGTGGCCCGGAGGACGGTGGCGGAGAAGGCCCTGCGCGACCGCTCTGAGCAGCTGCGGGCGCTGGCCGCCGAGCTGACGATGGCCGAACAGCGCGAGCGCCAGCGGCTGGCGCAACTGCTACACGACGGCCTGCAGCAGCTCCTGGTCGGAGCGCGCTTCCAGCTCGGCGTCCTGGAGCAGGCGGAGGACCCGGCGGCGCGGCGCGTGGCCGTGAAGGTCAATGACTTGCTCGCCGACGCCATAGGTACCGCCCGCTCGCTCACGGCCGACTTGAGTCCACCCATCCTGCTCGCCGGCGGTCTGGTAGCGGCACTGAAATGGCTCGCCCAGTGGATGCGGCAAAAGCAGGGGCTCAACGTGAGCGTCGAGACCCGCGGCAGGGTCGAGCCGGTGGTGGATGCCGTGAACGCGCTGCTGTTTCAGGCGACCCGCGAGCTGTTGTTCAACGTCGTCAAGCACGCGGGCGTCCGGTCGGCGCAGGTGCAGGTGACCTGGTTCCCTGACCGGGTCCAGGTGACCGTCACCGACAAAGGTGGCGGCTGCGATCCGGCACGGCTGCGCGTCGGCGGCGGCAGCGCCGAGGGCTTCGGCCTGTTCAGCATCCGCGAGCGCCTCGACCTGTTGGGCGGTCGGATGGAAATCGACAGCGGTCTCGGCCGTGGCAGTCGCTTCACGTTGGTTGCGCCGCTGACGGCGTCAGCGCTCAAGGCGCCGCCGAGCGTCCGTAAACCCGAGGCCGAGGCGAGCCTCAGGCTTCGGAGCCAGGGCGGCGCCGACGGTCAGATCCGCGTCGTGCTCGTGGATGACCACATCGTCATGCGACAGGGGCTGGCGACGCTCCTACAGAACCAGCCCGACATCCGCGTGGTCGGTGAGGCGCCGGACGCCGAGACCGCGATGAAGGTGGTGCGCCAGCTCCGCCCGGACGTGGTCTTGATGGACGTCAGCCTGCCGGGCATGGACGGGATCGAGGCCACCCGGCTCATCCACGCCGAGATGTCCGGGGTCCGCGTGATCGGCCTGTCGATGTTCGAGGAGGTCGAGCGGCGGGATGCGATGCGCGCGGCCGGCGCCGTCGACTATATCACCAAGAGCGGCCCGTCGATCGCGGTGGTGGCGGCGATCCGTGCGTGTGTCCGGTCCGGCGGCATCGAAACCAGCCGCTGACCAGCCAGCGGCCTGCCGGACAGCGGTCCCGGCGCGCCGAGCGCTCGCGGCCGCACCGGACCGAAGACGCCCGGGACGATGAGCCGGTCGGCTCCCGGTCCGGAGTCGACAAATGGTGGCGGCAACGATAAGAGGAGGTCGCCGCCGCGTCTTCGGTCGCGGGCATGGCGAGGCTAGGCTCAGCAGACATTGGTGGTCGGCGGGACTGCGGGGGGGCGAATGGCCAAGCGAAAGATGACGCGTGCCAAGGCCAGGACCGCGAAGGTGCTGGTCGTCGACGACCACCCGGTGCTCCGCCAGGGTCTCGCCGCGCTCATCGACCACACGCCGGACCTCAGGGTCTGCGCCCAGACGCAGGACGCGCCGGGCGCCATCGCGGCGGTCCGCGCCACCAAACCCGACGTCGTGGTGCTCGACCTGTCCCTCGAGGGCGGGAGCGGGCTCGATCTCCTCGGGTGCCTGAAGACGACGCACCCCGAGCTGCCGGTGCTGGTGTTGTCGACGCACGATGAGTCTCTCTACGCGGAACGCGCCCTCCGCGCCGGGGCGCGCGGCTACATCATGAAGGAGCGGCCGATCCCGGAGCTGATGGCGGCGATCCACCTGGTCTTGGCAGGCGAGGTCTACCTCAGCGACAAGATGTCGTCCCGGCTCGTGCGTCGCGCGGTCAGGGGCGAGCCCATCGAGAGCGCCTCCTCGGTCGCGGCGCTCTCGAACCGCGAGCTCGAGGTGTTCGAGCTCGTCGGCAAGGGGTACGATGCCAACGAGATCGCCTCCCGTCTTCACCTCAGCATCAAGACCGTGCACGCACACCGCGAGAACATCAAACGCAAGCTAAACCTCGGCAGCGGCACCGAGCTGCATCAGCAGGCCTTCATGTGGATCCAATCCGAGCCGGCCGCCCGCGAGCGAACCACCGAGCGCTAGAGCGCCGATCAGGATAACGAAGCAGGATCGACGCCCGCGCCCGCCTGTGATCAGCTACCTCCCGGACTCATCGGGAGGGGCGCATCAAGATCTGGTCCCCGCCCCGTGTCGGTCGCGTTCGTCGCGGGACTCTTGGCTTGAAAACCTGGCATACTCGTTTGTGAATGAAAGCCGCCCGTCGCGCTCCTTTCGTCGTCGCCGTCTCATGGGGTGCGGTGCTCGCTTGCACCGCCAATCCGCAGGGCGCGCGGCCGCCGAGCGATCTCGCGCCGGCGCGCGACGCCGGCGATCGGCGAGGCGACGGCGACCCCGGCGGCCCCGCGGGCGACGCGCTATCGACCGACCCGGCGAGCGCGAGCGACGCCGACGGCGGTTGTGGCGTCTGTGACGACGCCGATCCGTGCACCGACAACCTCTGCGACCAGGGCCACTGCACGTTCCCGGACAACGGCTCGTGTGCCCCTTGCTCGCCGGTGGCCACCCCGGCCGCGGTCGATCCCGACCCGCTCCCGGGGGAGTCGCCGGCCGGTCGTCACGAGGTCACCACGGTCAACGGCTTTCAGGACGACTATCTCTACGACAACGCCGACTACCTCAAGGTCGGGGTGCGCCGCGACTGGGGGGGCAGCATCATCTACTACGGCCTTGCCGGTAGCAGCGGCCCGGGCGTGAACGCCGCGAACACCATCGACGCCAACGACACCGGCCGTGAAGTTCAGGTGGCGTTCTACGATCCGGACCGCGCCATGCAGAACTGCGCCTGGAACGCCGGCTGCGCCACCACCGCGAGCGACTGTCCGGTGTCGATCGCCTATCTCGGCTGGGATCCGGTGCAGGGGGGCAACCGCTGCAACGTCGGCTCCGGCGTCGACGCGGTGACCTTCAGCGGCGGCGTCTTGAGCGTCACCACCCGCCCGTTGTTCTGGAACCCGACGTGGGATCGCACCGATTGCGTGCGCGACGTCTGCGGCGACAGCGCCCTGCGCCGCCGGCGCGCCGATGTCCGTGTGGTGCAGAAGCTGAGCTTCGTCAAGAGGCACGTGGTGCAGCTGGCGTACGTCCTCACGAACCTCGCCGCGGTCGACCACGCTCCGACCAATCAGGAGATGCCCACGGTCTACACCGCGAACGGCGGCGGCGGGACGCAAGATCTGTGGCGCATGTTCGACTCGGCGGGCACCGAGATCAGCATCGACCAACCGGGGAACGACGGCTTCTTCTACAAGAACTTCTCGAGCCCGGGCGGCTTCGCGATGTTGCAGAACGGCGCGCTCAACTACGGCGTCGGCCTCTACACCGAGAACCGCCTGACCTCGATCCAGGCCTGGCAGAACCGAAGTCTCCCCTTCAACAACTTCCGCCCGAGCTTCCGGTTCGGGTTGCCGGCGAGCGGCGTGGTCCGGGCGCGGTCCTACCTGCTGATCGGCAGTCAGGCGACGATCACCGCCGAGGCCGCGTGGCTCGACACCCACCTGCCGCCCTTCGGCACGCTCGATAGCCCCGGCGCCGATGCCACCCTCAGCGGCCAGGCCAATATCGCTGGTTGGGCCTTGGACAACATCGGCGTCACCGCGGTTTCGCTCGCCGTCGACGGCACGCCGGTCACCGGGCTCACGTACGGCAGCGCCCGAGGCGACGTCTGCCTGGTGTGGCCGGGCTACGCCGGTTGCCCGAACGTCGGCTTCGCGGGCACCCTCGACACCACGCGGCTCAGCGCCTGCCAGCACCTGCTGGAGATCCGCGCCACCGACACCGACGGCAACGGCCGCGTGATCGCGCGGCGACGGGTGCTGGTCAGCCGCTGAGCTCCGGCACCCCGCGCCGCTCTGCAGCGGGGTTCCCCTCCGGCGGGGGTTGTATGGTACGAGAGGGCATGCGCCGCCAGCTCATCGCCTGTGGTTTGGTCTTGCTGTCGTGCCTGATCTCGTGTCGCGGCTGTCGGGAGGAGCCGGGCCCGGGGTCGGTCCTCGATCTCGCCGCGCCCGACGCCCGCATGGTCGCCTATGTCCCCGACACCGGCCAGTTGGTCGGCGGCGTGGGGCAGTTCCTGACCCGCGCCACCAAGACCGGCGGCAAAGAGGCGGTGCGGCGATTCCGGGAGAGCCTCAAGGGCCAGGTCGGCCTCGATCCTCTGGATCTGCAGGCGTATCAGGGCTCCGGGTTGAGCGCCAAAGACGGCGCGCTGATCTTCGAAGAGGCCGGCGGCTCCGAACCGCTGTTCGCGATCGGGGTCGCGAATCGCGAGGCCTTCGAGACCAAGCTCGAGGAGATCATCGAGAAGGTGGACGGCGCCAACCGCTACCGCGAGGCCACGGTCGCGGGCGTCAAGGTGCGCACCGCCGGCCGGCCCTTCGGCGACGAGCTGGTGCCGGCGTTTCACTGGTGCTTCGTCGGCCGCTTCGCGATCCTGGCGCGTGACGCCGGCCACGCGTCGCTGACCCACGCCCTCGAGCGCTGGCAGGGCTTCGCGCGCCAGCAACCGCCGCCGTCACTGCGCGCCGATCCGGTCTACCTGCAGTTGGCGCGCAAGGTCCCGGCGGCGCCGCTCTCGATCTTCGTGCGCGGTCAGGTCGCCGACGCCCTCGCCGCCGCCAAGGCACCGCTCTCGGGCGCGATGACCGCGGTCACGCTGGACGGGGCCGGCGTTCAGAGCGACACCTTCCTGGGTTTGAGCGTGCCCGGGCTCGACGCCGCCCTGAAGGCGGCGCCGGTCGCCGGCCTGCTGTCGCGCGTCGATCCGGAGGCCGTCGTCGTGCTGTTGTCCGCGAGCGCCAAGGCCGACTTCATCGCGCTCTTGCAGAGGCAGCCGTTCTTCGCCGAGCTCATCAGCCGCGGCCTGAAGCCGCTCGCCGAAGCGACCGGCATCGATCCGGAGCGCGAGGTCCTGCCCGGGTTGGCGGGACCGCTCAGCGTCGCGTTGAGCCTCGGGAGCCTCAGGGAGCTGCCGCAGCGGCTCAAGGCGCGGCGCGACCTCGCGGCGTTTGTCGATCTGATCCAGGTCGCGGTGATCGCGGACCTCGCCGACCCCAAGGCGTTCAGCGCCCTCCTCGGCCGTTCGCAGCACACCTTGCAGGAGCGCGGCGTGCGCATCCGCACCCGGGTCGCCGACGTCGGCGGGACCAAGGCGACGGTGTTCGAGCCCGACGTCAAGGAGCCCAAGCTCGGCTGGACGGTCGTCGGCGGGCGTTACGTCTACGCGGCCGGCACCGGCCGTCTCGACGCGACCTTGAAGCTGTTGGCCGCCGGCAAGAGCGCGCTCGAGGGCCGGCTGGCGTCGTCGGTCGCCAAGGCGTTCGTCGACGAGAGCGGCGCCTCGGTGCTGCTGTTGCGCCTCGGCGGCATCGCCGACGCCGCGATGACGATGCCGGTGGGGGGCGGCAAGGTCTCGGGGATGGGGGTCGAGGCGGTGTTCGGCGCGTTGGTCGAGATCTTGCGGACGCTCGGCGACGTCGCCTTCGCGGTGAGCGCCGAGCCCGACGGCTTGCGGCTGCGAGTCAGCGAGCGCCTGCAGTGAGCGAGCCGCTGCTCGAGGCGCGCGGCGTCACGCGCTCGGTTTGGGACGGAGACCGGGAGGCGACGATTCTGCACGACGTCAGCCTGACGATCGAGGCCGGCGAGCGGCTGGCGCTCCTCGGGCCTTCCGGTTGCGGCAAGAGCACGTTGTTGCACATCCTCGGGGGTCTGGACGCGGACTACCAAGGCAGCGTGCGCGTGGCAGGCACCGCGCTCGAGGGCCTCTCGGACCGCGAGCTCGCCGCGCTGCGCAACGGCACGCTCGGGTTCGTGTTCCAGAGCTATAACCTCCTCGGTCACCTGAGCGCTTTGGACAACGTGCTGCTGCCGGCGCGCTTCGGCGCGAACGGCGCGGAGCCGGCACGCGCGGTGCGCATCCTCGAGGAGCTCGGCCTCGGTGACAAGGTCCGGCGCCGTCCGGCGACGCTCTCCGGGGGCGAGCGGCAGCGGGTGGCGATCGCTCGGGCGCTCTACTCCCGGCCCAAGGTCGTGTTGTGCGACGAGCCGACCGGCAACCTCGATCGCGAGACCGCCTCGGAGATCTTGGACCTCTTCAACCGCCTGACCGCCGAGGGCGTGGCGCTGTTGGTCGCGACCCACGACGACGCCATCGCCCACACCGCGCATCGCACCATCCGGTTGCTGGGGGGCAGGCTGCGATGAGGCTCGCCGGCTCGTTGGCGCTCGCGGGGCGGGATCTGGTCGCGGCGCGCGGTCGCGCCACGATCTCCGCCGCCGGCATCGGGCTCGGGGTCACGGTGCTGGTGATCATCGTCGGTCTGGGCCTCGGGGCGCAAGACGCGATCTTGAAGGGGGTGGTGCGGCGCCTCCCGGTCGACACCATCGAGGTCGTGCCGCGCACCGTCGATCTCGGTCTGTTCAGCGTCGGTACCGGATCGCTGTTCGGCGCGCCGGTGCTGAACGCCGAGACCCTGGCCCGGCTGCAAGCGATGGCCGGCGTCGGCGCCGCCTACCCCAAGCTCGAGGTCAAGCTGCCGATGGGCGCCCGCGGCGGGGCGCGGGTGTTCGGCCGCGACCTCTACACCGATCTGTTCATGACCGCGCTGCCCACCGAGCTCGTGGTCCCCGAGGTCGGGCCCGAGTTCGCCGACCTGCCCGGGGTGGTGCCGGTGGTGGTCTCCGACCAGCTCCTCGAGGTCTACAACGGCTCGGTGGCGCCGGCGCTCGGCACCCCGAGGCTCGGCACCCAGACGCTCAAGGGCTTCGAGTTCGAGCTGGTGTTCGGGCGCTCGTTGATGCTCGGCAGCCGCGGCGCCAAGCACACCGGGGTCGAGCGGGGTCGCATCGTCGGGGTGTCGCGCTTCGCGATGCGCTTCGGGATCACGGTGCCGCTCGAGACCGCCCGGCGGCTGCTCGCCACCTACGGCGACGCCGACGGCGGCGCGGAGACCTACGCCTCGATCCTGGTCGCGGCGCGCACGCCCGCGGCCGTGCCCCAGATCACGGCGGCGGTGCGGGCGATGGGCCTGGCGGTGGACGAGACCGCGGCGCGCACCAGCGACATCCTCACCGCGCTGACTCTGCTCGCGAGCCTGGTGGGGTTGTTGGTGCTGGCGCTCGCCGCGATGAACATCGCCCACAGCTTCTTCGCCTCGCTCTCGGAGCGGCGCCGCGAGCTCGCGGTGCTACGCGCGGTCGGGGCGCGGAAGGTCGACCTGGTGTTGATCGTGCTGGCGCAAGCGGCGCTCCTCGGCGCTTGCGGTGGCCTGTTCGGAGTCGCGGCCGCGCACCTCGGGGCAGCGGGCATCGATTGGGCGGCGACGCGCTGGCTACCGGATTTTCCGTTCAAGCCGGAGAGCTTCTTCGCGATTCCGGGTTGGCTCGATGCGGTGGGCGTCGTCGCCGCGATCGCCGCTGCGGTGTTGGGCGCAGGTTGGCCGGCGGTCCGGGCCGCGACCACGTCGCTCGCCAAAGCGCTGGCAGAGGTCTAGGACCAGGCGCGCCGGCGTGGCCGGTTGCGGTCGCGCTGTTGCTAGCGCACGGTCAGCGGCAGCGGGAAGTTACGGACCGTCGACGGCTCTGAGGCGCGCGGGAAGGTCCAGTGCCGCATCTTCGCGGCCAGGCACCCGGCCATCGTGGTGTCGACGAGCTCGCTCGGCCCGGTCAGGCGCTGGTTCTGGGTGTTGCCGGCCGGGGTGATGGTCCACGCCAAGATGAGCCGCAGCGGACCGGCCTGGAGCTCGCCCTCGGCGCGGGCGGCGCGGATGCAGGGCGCGAGGCTCTGGGCGTTCGCCTTGACCGCAGCGAAGATCTGTTGCGGGCTCAAGTCCTCGTCTTCCTCTTCCGAGGCGCGGGCGGCGGCGCGCGGTGCGTCGGCTTTGCGGGGGCGCGGCGGTCCGGTCTTCGGGGTCGGGGTCGCGACGGGGGCGGCAGGGGTCGGGGTCGCAGTCGCCGGTGTCGTTGGTTTGGCGTCCGGCGCGGGTGGCGTGGGAGTGACCGCGGTCGGGACGACGAGGGGCATCGCCGGCATCGCCGCGGCTGCGGGTGGCGGCGCCACGACCGGCGGTGGTGCGCGTCTGGTTGCGAGGAGCACGCCGACGGTGGCGCCCAAGACGACGATGAGGAGGCCGAGCCCGGCGATGAGGAGCGTGGGGGCCGATTGCGCGGCTGGAGCGGTAGAGCGGGTCTGGGGCCACAGGGCGACCGGGACCGCCCAACCGTCGTTCGCCGACGGGATCCCCCAACCGCTGTCGACGGCCTGGCCGGCGCCAAAACCGAGGCTCGTCAGGTCCGGCAGGCCGAGGTGGCTCGCGATGGGTGCCGCGGACTCTGGCGGGGCGGCCGGCGCGTCGTCGGTGAGCTCGCGCGCCACGAGGTCGGAGAGGCTCAGGGCGTTGTCCGAGCGCCACTGCACCGGGGGCAGATTGGCCGGGGCCGGCGCCGATCGGGTCGACAGCGCCGCGAGCTCCGGGACGTTCGTGAGCTGCTGCCAGTCGCTCATCCCCGGGCGCCAGGCCAGTGACTCGGGGCCGAGCTCGCCGGCGTGGACGCGCGTTTCGACCTCGGCGAGGTCCAGCGGGCCGACCTCGATGCCGTCGACGGCGACGAACCATTCTTTGCGGGCATAGCCCCCGTCGTCCGCTGTCATCGGTGGCGCCGGGGCCAAGGCCACGGGCTCCCTCCCCGCCGCTGCTGAGAGCTGCACTGCGATCACCTACTTCCCAACGGATCGTTATCGCCCCGGATTCGGCGACCGTTGCCGGTTTTCGACGGCTGCGAATGATCTAAGCATCGACGAGCCAGCCGTCACGGGTGGCGCGCTCGAGGAGCGCCTCGACCCAGGGCCAGAGCGCCGGCGCGCAGGTCTCGATGACACCGACGCGGGCGACGACCTGGCTGCGCTTGACCTGGTGGGCCTTCCAGACCGGGCCGCCGGTCAGGTCGTGCAGGATCAGGGGCTGGAGCCGATCGATGACCCGCGCGAAGCGCCCCTCGGCGGTGCTGCCGTCTTCGAAGGCCTGCCACAGCGCCCGCCACTCGCGGCGCTGGTCGTCAGGGAGGAGGGCGAACAGGCGGTTGGCGGCTTCGGCCTCGCGCGCCACCTTCGCCGCCTTCGGGCTCGGGTCGTAGCTGAAGGTGTCGCCGGCGTCGATCTCGACCAGGTCGTGGATCAGGACGGTCTTGACGACCACGAGCAGGTCGACGGGCTCCTGCGCATACTCGGCGAGGCAACAGGCAACGACCCCGAGGTGCCAGGAGTGCTCGGCGCTGTTCTCGCGGCGCGACCGGTCGCCGACCAGGTTCTGGCGCAGGATCGACTTGAGCTTGTCGATCTCGGCGAGGAATTCGAGCTGCGCGTCCAGGCGGTGGGGCATGACGGCGGCATCATCGGTGAGGGTCGCGGGCGTGACAAGGCCGCGCGTGGCGTCGGTCCGCGATCTGGCGTAGCGTCTGGCCTCGGCCCCGAGGAGATCTGCCCATGCGAACCCGTCTGCGACTCCTGGCTCCAGGCCTCGCCTTGCTCTCCGGTTGCATCGAGCCCGCGGCCGCGACGCCGCCGCCATCGGCCACGACGCCAAGCGCGAGCCGCGAGCGCGACATGACACCCGGCCTCGACATCGAGCTGTCCGAAGGCAGCCCGGTGCCGCTCGAGCTCGCACCGCCGCCGGCGGTGCCGGCGATGCCAACGAGCGACGCCGAGACCGCGAGCCTCCTTGGCCGCCTGCCCGCGACCCCAGCGCCGGCCACCAAGAGCTTCGCGTTCCGGGAGCGCTCGCTGCCCCCGGAGACCAGCGGCGCGCTCGTCGCCGAGACGTTTCCGCCGCCGTCCTCCGTCACGCCGCCCGCCGCGGCGACGGTCGGGGCGCTCGAGGTCGTGCGGGTCGCGCCCGACGGGGCGGTGGCGGTGGCGCCACAGTGCGCGATCACGTTCTCACAGCCGATGGTCGCGGTGACCTCGATGGCGGCGCTCGTTGCGAGCGAGGTGCCGGTGCAGCTCACACCGCTGCCGAGCGGCGGCGCCTGGCGTTGGGTCGGCACCAAGACCCTGCTGTTCGAGGCCGGCGAGCGCCTACCGATGGCGACCGAGTACCGGCTCGACGTTCCCGCCGGGACGCGCTCCGCGGTCGGCGGCGTCCTGGCGGTCGGTAGGAGCTTCAGCTTCGAGACCCCGGCGCCGCGCTTGGTGCGCAGGTATCCGGAGGGTGGGCCGCAGCGCACCGACTCTCTGATCTTCCTCGGCTTCGACCAGCTGGTGGATCCGCGCGCGGTCGCGGCGCAGACCTCGCTCACGGTGCAAGGGAAGAAGCTCGCCGCCCCCCGTCCGGCGAGCGCCGGCGAGATCGCCGACCGACGGGAGTTGGCGGCGCTCGTCAAGGAGGCCGTTGTCGGCCGGTTCGCGGTCTTGACGCCCGGCGAGGCGCTGCCGGCGGCGGCGACGATCGTGGTCACGGTGGCGGCCGGGCTGGGGTCGCTCGAGGGGCCGAAGAAGACCACCCGCGCGGCGCGCTTCGAGCTCTCGACCTACGCGCCGCTCGCGGTGGTGCGGCAGCGCTGCGGCTGGTCGTTCGCGGAGTGCCGCCCGCAGTGGCCGTTCAACATCGAATTCAACAACCCGCTGGACCCCGGGCGGTTCGCGCCGCGCCTGGTCGAGATCGAGCCCGCGGTCGAGGCGCTGCAGGCCACGGTCGCCTGGAATCAGCTCCGCCTCGAAGGCCGCACCAAGGCGCGCACCCGTTATCGGATCAAGCTCTCGAAGGACATCAGGGATCAGTTCGGCCAGACCCTCGGCAAAGACGACCTCCGGGAGATCGAGGTCGGCGCCGCCCGGCCGCAGTTGCTGGCGGCGCGCGAGGGGTTCGTGGTCCTCGATCCGGCGCGGCGCGGCCACTACTCGGTGTTCTCGGTCAATCACAGCAAGCTCAGGGTGCGGCTCTACAAGGTGACCGCCGCCGACTTCTACGCCTTCGCCGCGGCGATGGAGGAGGGTTCGGGGGCCGGTGCGCCGAGGATGCCCGGGGCGCAGGTCTACGACCAGGTGGTGCAGGTTGCCGCGGCGCCAGACGAGATGGTCGAGACCTCGATCGATCTGCGGCCGGCGCTCGACAACGGGGTCGGGCAGGTGATCGCGGTCGTCGAGCAGCTCGACTTGCCGCCGCCGCACGACAGCCGCAAGGTGATCCGCAGCTGGATCCAGGTCACCGGCCTTGGGCTCGCGGCGTTCGTCGACCACGCCGAGGCGGTGGCTTGGGTGACGCGGCTCGCCGACGGCACCCCGGTCGCGGGGGCGACGCTCACCTTGCTGCAGGCGGGCGCGACGGTGGTGTCCGACGCCGGCGGCCTCGGGACCCTGCCGCTCCCGGTCGCGACCGAGCCGGAGAGCGGCGCGAAGCGACGGCTCGCCAAGGGGCGGCGGGGACGGGTGGCGGTCAAGGAGGGGCGGCGGGAGATCCTGGTCGCGACCGACGGCACCGACGTCGCGATCCTGCCGGAGAGCACCTCGTGGTGGGAGTCGGGCAACGGCTGGGTGCGGCGGGAGATCACGCCGGAGCTCCTGTGGTACGTGATCGACGACCGCGGCATCTATCGCCCGAACGAAGAGGTCCACCTCAAAGGCTGGCTGCGCCAGCGGCGCTTCGACGAGACCGGCGACCTGGAGCTGCCGGCGCTGGCGGGGCGCTCGCTGGCGTTCAAGCTCGTCGACGCGCGGGGCAACACGGTCCAAAAAGGGGAGCGGCGCTTGAACGCGCTCGCGGGCTTCGATTTGGCGCTGAGGCTCTCCGACCGCATGAGCCTCGGGCCGGCGACCGTCGAGCTGACGCTCGGCGGCGACACCGACGGCGCGTCGACGACGCATCGCTTCGAGGTCGCCGAGTTTCGTCGGCCGGAGTTCGAGGTGACGGTGAAGGCCGACGCCGGTCCGCACGTCATCGGTCGTAAGGCCAGCGCCACCGTCGCCGCGTCGTACTACGCCGGCGGTGGGTTGCCGTTCGCCGAGGTCACCTGGACCGCGACGAGCGCCGACGCCGATTTCACGCCGCCGAACCGCGGCGACTTCACCTTCGGTAGCTACCGCCCGTGGTGGGTGCGGCGCGAGTCCCGCGGCGGCGGCGAGGCCAAGACCTTCGCCGCTCAGACCGGGGCGGACGGCGCACACACCCTCGGGCTCGACTTCACCCGGGTCGAGCCGCGCCGCGCCAAGAGCGTCGCGCTCACCGCCAGCGTCGTCGACGTGAACCGACAGACCTGGAGCGCCGCGACCACCCTGCTGGTGCACGCGGCGCTGACCTACGTCGGCCTGCAGACCGACCGGCCGTTCGTCGATCTGCACACCCCGATCCGCGTCAAGGCCGTCGTCACCGATGTCGAGGGCAACGCGCTCGCCGCGCGCCCGGTCGCGATGCGGGCGCTGCATCTCGCCTGGGTCAACGACGACGGGGTGTGGAAAGAGAAAGAGGAGCACCCGCAAGAATGCGCCGTCACCTCGACGCCGGCGCCGGTCGCGTGCGTGTTTCAGACCCCGGACGGCGGTCGCTACCGCATCGTCGCCACGGTCGCGGACGACGCCGGCCGCACGAACGAGAGCGAGCTCGAGATCTGGGTCAGCGGCGGCAAGCTGCCGCCGAAGCAGACCCTCGAGGCCGAGAAGGTCACGCTGATCCCGAGCGCCACGGATCCGCGACCCGGCGACACGGTGTCGATCCTGGTGCAGTCGCCGATCTCGCCCGCCGCGGGCCTGCTGACCGTCCGCAAGGACGGCGTCCTCGAGACCCGGGCCTTCGAGCTGCGCGGGCCGACCGCCACCGTCGAGGTGCCGATCCGCGACGGCTTCGTGCCGAACGTGCGCGTCCAGGTGGACGTGGTGGGGAGCGCGCCGGTAGACGGCGACCGCAGCGCGGATCCGAGTCGGGCTCGCCGTCCGGCCTATGCGACCGGCAGCCTGAACCTTCGGGTGCCGCCGAGCGCGCAGAGGCTGACGCTCGCCGCCACGCCGCGTGCCCGGGAGCTCGAGCCCGGGGGGGAGACCGTGATTGACCTGCGAGTCGAGGACGCCGGCCGCCGGCCGGTCGCGAACGCCGAGGTCGCGGTGCTGGTGGTGGACGAGGCGGTGCTGGCGCTCACCGGCTACGAGCTCCGCGATCCGATGGCGATCTTCTACCCGGAGCGCGGCGCGGCCACCCAAGATCTCCACAGCCGCGCCCACGTCCTGCTCGCGGATGCCGCGGCGTCGTGGTCGGGGCAGGGCGCAGCGGCAGACCGGGTGCGCTCGCTCGGGATCCTCGGGTCGATGGGCGGCGGCGGGAGCGTCGGCGACATCATGACGACGGGCGCGCCGATGAAGGCGATGGCGATGCTCGGCACCGGCAAGAAGAACGGCGGCGGCGAGACCAAGGCGGTCAAGGTGCGGACCGCCTTCGACCCATTGGCGGTGTTCGCGCCCGAGGTCGCGACCGACGCCGGCGGTCGGGCCGAGGTGCGGGTGAAGCTCCCGGACAATCTCAGCCGTTATCGAATCATGGCGGTGGCTGCCGCGGGCGCCAGGGAGCTCGGCATGGTGGAGTCGACGCTGACCGCGCGCCTGCCGCTGATGGTGCGCCCGGCGGCGCCGCGCTTCTTGAGCTTCGGCGACCAGTTCGAGCTCGGGGTCGTGGTGCAGAACCAGACCGAGCGGCCGCTCGAAGTGCAGGTCGGGGTGCGGGGCCAGAACGCCCGGCTGTTGGCCGGCGCCGGCCGGCGGCTGCAGGTCGCGGCCAAGAACCGCGGCGAGGTGCGCCTGCCGGCGGCGGCGATGCTGCCGGGCACCGCCCGCTTCGACGTCGTCGGGGTCGCGGGGGCGTTCGTGGACGCCGCGACCGTCGAGCTGCCGGTCTACACCCCGGCGACCACCGAGGCATTCGCCGCCTATGGCGAGGTCGATGCCGGCGCGGTCCGCCAGCCGGTGCGGGCGCCGGCGGACGTGGTCCCCGACTTCGGGGGACTGAGCGTCGAGACCTCGGCGACCGCGGTGGCGGCGCTCAGCGACGCGGTCATCAGCCTGGTGGCGTATCGCTTTGAGTGCTCGGAGCAGCTGGCGTCGCGGATCTTGGGCATCGCGGCGCTCAAGGACGTCTTGCCGGCGTTTGCCGGGGATGCGCTGCCGCCGCTCTTTGAGCTGATGGCGGCGGTGGGGCGGGACGTGAAGAAGCTCCAGGGGATGCAGCAGGACGACGGCGGCTTCGGCCTGTGGCGGCGCGACTCCGATCCCTGGCCCTTCGTCACCACCCACGTCACCCACGCGCTGTGGCGGGCGCGGCAGAAAGGCTTTGCGGTGCCGGAGGCGCTCCTCGCCGGCGGCACGCGCTACCTCGATCAGATCGAGAGTCACGTGGCGACTTGGGATTGGCCCGCGGAGCGCCGGGCGGTGACCGCGTATGCGCTCTACGTCCTGCACCTGATGGGGCAGGAGCGCGCGGCGCGGGGGCGCGCGGTGTTCAACGAGGCCGGGCCGACCGGGATGCCGCTCGAGGCGCTGGGGTTCTTGCTGCCGGTGCTCGCGAGCGACCGGGGCTCGGTGAAGGAGCTCTCGAGCTTGAAGCGGTTCTTGAAGAACCGGGTGACCGAGACCGCGGCGACGGCGGCGTTCGTGACCGAGGTGTCGGATCGCGACTACCTGACGATGCGCAGCAGTCGGCGCGCCGACGCCGTGATCTTGGCGGCGCTCGTCGAGACCGATCCCAAGAACGACCTGGTGGTGAAGTTGGTCCGCGGCCTCTTCGACCACCGGCAGGCGGGGCATTGGCAGAACACCCAGGAAGACGTGTTCGTGCTCCTGGCGCTCGAGCGCTACTTCGCCCGGCTCGAGGCCGTCACCCCGGACTTCGTGGCGGAGACCTGGCTCGGCGACCGCTACGCCGGCGCGGTGACCTTCAAGGGTCGAACCACCGAGCGGCACCAGCTCGAGATCCCGATGGCCGCGCTCGGGGGCGGCAGCGCTCGAGATCTTCTCCTCGTGAAGCACGGCCCCGGACGGCTGTACTACCGAATCGGTCTGCGCTACGCGCCGAAGAGCCTGGGGCTCGCGGCCGCCGACGCGGGGTTCACCGTGCTGCGGAGCTACGAATCGACCGGCAGCCCGTCGGCGGTGCGAAGAGGCGCCGACGGTGTTTGGCACATCAAGGCCGGGGCCACGGTGCGCGTCCGCCTGACGTTGGTGGCGCCGGCGCGTCGCTATCACGTCGCGCTCGTGGACCAGCTGCCGGCGGGGCTCGAGCCCACGAACCCGGCGTTGAAGGTCAGCGGCCGCGTCCCGATCGCGACCTTGGCGGCCGGCGACGAGGAGGACGGCGCGATCCGCGGCCGGTGGCGGGGCCCGTGGTACGAGCACCAGAACCTCCGCGACGAGCGCGTCGAGGCGTTCGCGTCGCTGCTCGCGGACGGCGTGTACCGCTACGACTACGTCGCCCGCGCCACGACGCTCGGGAGCTTCGTGGTGCCGCCGGCCAAGGCCGAGGAGATGTACCACCCGGAGACCTTCGGTCGAACCGCGAGCGACCGCGTCGTCGTCGAATGAAGCGGGGCGTGATCACGCGAACCGACGAGTGCCACCGCGTGGCCGCGGTGTGCTACAAGTCGGCAATGGTTGCCTGCAACGCCGGCCGGCCGCGGAACGCGTGGCTGTGGGGCGCGGGGGCCCTGAGCCTCGCCAGCGCTTGCGTCGTCGACACGCCGTCCTCGCCGCCGCCGGCAAACGGGGCGGGGTTGCCTCCGAGCTTCATCCTGATGGTGGGCGACGGCATGGGCTTCGAGCACCTGCGCGCCGCCGGCGGGTTCGCGTCGGGGGTCTTCGGCGCCCTGGCGATGGAGCAGCTGCCCTACGGCGGGCGGGTGATCACCTCGAGCCTCTCGGGCGTCACCGACTCGGCGGCGGCGGCGACGACGATGGGGAGCGGCGTCAAGACCTACAACGGCCGGGTGGGTGAGGATCGCGAGGGCGACCGCGTCGTGTCGCTCATCGAGCTGGCGCGGGCGCGCGGTCTTGGCACCGGCATCGTCACGACCGCGGCGCTCAACGACGCGACCCCGGCGGGTTTCAGCGCCCACCAACCGTCGCGCTCTGATCTGCTGGCGATCGCCGACGAGCAAGCGTTGGCGAGCGGCGTCGACGTGCTGCTCGGCGGCGGCGCCCAATACTACTTGCCCGCCGGCGACGACTCGCTGCGCGCCGACGGCGGACTGGTGCAGCCGCTCACCGACGCCGGCTACCTCATCGTGCGCACCGCTCTGGAGCTCGAGGCCGCGGCCCCCGCCCGCCGCCTGGTGGGTCTGTTTGCTCCCAACCACATGACCTACGGCGTCGATCGCGCGGCCGACACCACCGAGCCGACCCTGGAGGCAATGACCGCGGCGGCGCTCCAGGCGCTGTCGTTGTCCGGCCGCGGCTTCTTTCTCCTGGTGGAGGGCGGCCTCATCGACAAGGCGAGCCACGGGAGCGATCTCGAGCGCGCCGTCATCGAGACGCTGGCATTCGATCGGACGGTCGCCCTGGTGGCCGAGTTCTGCGCCCAGCAACCGAACGCGACCCTCGTGGTGACCGCAGACCACGAGACCGGTGGTCTCGAGGTCCTGAGCTCGCAAGGCGCCGGGGTCTTGCCCTCGGTGTCCTGGCGCTGGGGGTCGCACACCAACACCCGGGTGCCGGTGTTCGCCCTGGGGCCGGGCGCCGCGCTCTTCGACGGCGCGAGCGTCGACAATCGCTTCGTGGCGGCCCTCGGCGTCTCGATCCTGGAGTCGGCGGCGCTCGTGGTGCCGCCCTGGCAGCTCCTGGCCGACGGTGAGCTCGGTGAGCTGCGCTACCTCGCGGCGACCGCGGCGGCAGCGAGCACGTTCGGCGCCGGCTTCAACGAGCTCGACGCCCTGTACGTCGACGCCGACCGCTACGGGCTCGCGGCGGGGGTGAGCGGCCTGTTCGAGTGGGGCAAGAACGCCGTCGTCATCCTCATCGACCGGGACTTCGGCGCCGGCACCGGGCCGGCGGCGCTGGCCGGTGCTCTTTTCGACCACGACGGGCAGATCGACAACCTGCTCGCCAACCTCCGCCTGCTGGACTCCGGGATCCCGGGGTTTGGGATCGACGCGGCGCTGGTGGTGTTTGGCGGCATGGAGACCCACCTCGAGGAGCTCCGCGATGACGTGGGGCTGCGCGGTGTCGCGCCACCCGTCGGCGATCCCTCGAACTTCACCTGGCTGCCGGCGGTGGTCAACTTCGGCGACGAGGTGCGGGTGGCGAACGGGCCGGCGGCGCCGCGCGCCCGGCGCGGGCTCGAGATCGCCGTTCCTTGGTCGAGCCTGTACGCCCAAGGCGACGCGGTGCCGCCCGGAGCCGTTGTCGGGATCGCGGTGCTGCTGGTGAACGACGACGGTACCTACCTCGCCAACCAGACGCTGCCGTCGTTCGTCGCCGGCACACCGGGCCCCGGGGCGGCCGCGGTGGCGTTGCCGGGGATCGTCGTCGTCCCGGTCGATCAGAACGGCGACGGTCGCGCCGACGATCCGGGGGCACCGCAGGAGCTGCGCCGCTGAAGGTCGGGGTTGAGAGGATCGCGGCGGTGGTGATAGGAGCCGCGTCATGAACGCCAACACTGCAACGCGGTCGTTGTCGCTGCTCTCGGCAATGCTCGTCGCAGCCGGTGTGTGCGCCGTCGCGACGCCGGCGCGCGCGCAGTGGAAGGGGCACGAGTTCGGCTTGGGGCTGCGGCTCGGGGATCCGACGGCGTTCTCCGGCAAGCTGTGGTTGAACGGTGCCGACGCTCTGCAGGTCGACTTTGGCTGGCACACCGCCTACCACAGCGTCCCCCACACCTATTACTACTACTACGCCGGCCCGGTGCTCAGCGTCGACTGGGTGCACCAGGTGGCGCACTTCGGCCCGGCGAGCCGCAAGGTGTGGTTCGGAGTGCATCTGGGCGTCGGCGGCACCTTCGACTACGTGGCGCCGGACAGCTGTTACTACGACGCGCTCGGCCAGCACTACTGCGCCTCGGCGATGACGGTGCATGCGCCGGTCGCCTTCAACGTCTACCTGGCGGCGGTGCGGCTGGAGTTCTTCGCAGAGGTGGCGCCCGGCTTGCGGATCCTGCCCGGACCCGCGCCCAGCCTGATTTTCAGCGTCGGCGGGCGTTACTACTTCTAGACTACCTGATCGGAGGCGCGTCGCCCATGCTCTGCGCACCCGCCCTGCTCGTGGCTCACGCCGCACTCGTCGGCCTCGAACCCCAGCCCAAGGTCGCCGTCCTCGACCTCGCGACCCCGGGCTTCGAGACCGACAAGGGGAACGCGTTGAGCGCTACGCTCGTCGGCATCCTCGCGAGCGAGGTCGGTCGGCTGGGCTACGTCGTCATCTCGAGCGCCGACATCAACGCCATGCTGTCGTACGAGAAGCAGAAGGACCTGGTCGGCTGCCAAGACGACACCTCGTGCCTGGCCGAGATCGGCGGTGCGTTGGGCGCCGATCTCATGGTCAGCGGCGCGCTCGGCAAGCTCGGCGACGGCCTCAACCTGTCGTTGAGCCTCGTCGACATCAAGCGCGCGGAGGTGCGGAAGCGGTTCCAGGGCACGGCCGGCTCGGAGGCGGTGTTGGCGGCGACCGTCAGCCGCGGCGTCGGGGTGCTGTTCGAGAGGACCCAAGATCTAACCGGCACCGGCACGCTGTTCATCAAGACCGATCCGGACGGCGGCAGCGTCCGGGTCGACGGCAAAGCGGTCGGCACGGCGCCGGTCACGCTCGACGAGCTGGCCGCCGGCGATCACCTGATCACCGCGGAGCGGGGCGAGCTCAAAGGTGAGCTGGCCCTGCGGCTCGCGCCGCAAGCGCTCGAGCGGGTGACGATCGCGCTCGAAGGCGCGCCGCCGGTCAAGCTCAAGGTCTTGTCGACGCCGCCCGAGGCCCGGGTCTTCGTGGACGGCGAGGAGGTGGGGACGACGCCGCTCTTGGTGTCCGAGGTCCGACCGGGCAAGCGGCAGGTGCGCCTCAAGCTCGACGAGTATCGCACCCACGAGACGACCGTCGATCTCTCGTACGCAGAGTACGAGAAGGCCGGCAAGACGCCGTTCAAGCTCGAAGTGACGCTCGAGCGCCCGACGCACCTGTTGCCGCTGCCGTTGGGCCTCATGGTCGGCGCTCTGGCCGACGGCCGTCGCCTAGGGGAGGGCGCAGCCTTCATCGCCGAGGTCTTCGTCGAGCCGTTGCCGCGGCTGGAGGCAGCGGTCGGACTCAGTCTGCCGACGGCCGTGCCCCTGACGCTGCGCTACTGGCCGTACCGCGGCCTCTTCGAAGCGGGGGTGTTGGCGCGCATCGTGGCTCTCGGGCGCACCGCCGCCGGCGGCTGGTCCCTCGCGACTCTGGGCGGTGGATTGTGCCTCGGCAAGGCGTTCGAGGCACCCCTGGGCGCGGTCGGTCTGAGGCTCGAGGTCACGGTGAGCTTCGACCTGCCGAGCCGGCCCTATGCCGCGAGCATCGTCACGTTTCCGGCGACGCTCGCCGCGTTCTGGAGGCTGTGATGCGCGCCGCCGTTCTCCTCTTCACCCCGGTCCTGCTCGCGAGCTGCATGGACACGAGCCCCTTCCAGGTCCCGATCGACGTGCTCGCCGACGATATCACGCCGGCCTTGAGCCTGGTCGCCGACGACACCTCGCTATATTGGACCGCCCGCGAGCGCGACGGCTCCGGTTTCGTCTGGCGGCTGCGCAAAGACGGCAGCGAAAGGCCGGTCAAGATGGTGCGCGGGCCGCAGGACCTGTCCGGTCACATCGCGGTCGACCGCAAGCGCGTCTACTTCACGGACCGGACCTTGTTGAACGGACCTGCGGGGGAGGGTCAGGTCGTCGGCCTCGACAAGCAGGCCGAAGAGATCGGGATGAATGACCCGTCGTGGGTGACGGTCGCGAGCCTCCACGTGCCCTACTCCTGCGGCGTCGCCGTCAACGAGGACTACGTCTTTTGGCTGCAGTTCGACTGGAGCGACCCGACGACGTCGAGCGGCGCCAGAGCTACGCTCCTCCGGGCCGCCAAGGAAGGCGCGCCCGGCGCGATGACGACGGTCTCCCAACACGTCACGATCGGCGGCGTCCCGCCATCGCCCTCGAACTGTGGGCTCCTGGCCACCGCCACCTCGCTCTATTGGCTGCACGAAGAGCCTGACAAGGTGACGGTGCGCGGCTATGACGTCGCCACCGAAAACGGCGCACCGACGGTCGTCGCCGAGGCCGGCCTGGCGACGCCGCGCGCCTACGGGCAAGAGCCGGGGATCGCGATCGATCCCGGGGATCCAACTACGATCTACTTTGCGGCGCCGAGCGCGAGCAACGACGGCGAACGAGCGGGCGTCCGGTCGACCAAGGCTCAGGGCTGCGTGTCATGTGCTACGGTGCTGGTCGCAGCGAGCGAGAGGCCGGCCGCGTTCGCCGTCGACGGCGACGTGGTCTATTGGACGGTGGCCTTCGACGACTCCGCGCAGCCGGCCAAGGGCGACGGCAAGCTGATGCGCGCCAGGATGCCAAGCGGCACGACGGGCGTGGAAGACGTGACCGAGCTCGCGCAGGGCGAGGTGCGCGGCCTCGCCCTCGACAGCGACTTCGTCTATGTCGGCGTCGGCAACAAGATCCTGCGGCTGCGGCGCTGAGCGGCGGACCTGCCGCGCGTCAGGTCGACCGGCAGATTGCCCGACGGGCTCCTCGTGCGTACCTTCGCAAGCGGGAGGTGCCGGCCCATGATCTGGGCGATCACCCGCCGCTGCCGGGACTGTCTGCACACGGCCTGCGTGGACGTCTGCCCGGTGGACTGCATCTACGAGTACACCGGCGACGATCGCCAGACCTTCCCCAACCAGCTCTACATCCATCCCAAGGAGTGCATCGAATGCGGCGCTTGTGAGCCGGCGTGTCCGTGGGAGGCGGTCTTCAGGGTCGACAAGGTGCCACCGGCATTCCAAGACGACGTCGCTCTGAACGCGCGGGTCAAAGAAGACCCCGGCGCCTTTCGTCCGGCCAGCCACACCGAGAAGCCGACACCCGCGGACGACGAGGTGCGCGCCAATCACGCCAAATGGGGATGACGCTCGCGAGCGACCCGCCGGTGCACCGGGGTCCGCATCACTTCTCGGGTTCTGCAGTCCTCGGCGGCACGGCCACCAGTTTCGGGCGCTGTTGCAGGCGACGTGCTAGGCTTGGCGAAACCACATCATCGCCGGATGCGTCCGGCCTTCGGAGGATCGCCAATGGTTGGACGGGTATTCGGAGTTCTCGTTCTGGCGTTGGGCGTCGGGGCTTGTGTGGGCGGGGTTGAAGCGGATCTCGCGTGTGGCGTCGAAGGCGCCTGCGCCGACGGTTACCTGTGCGTGGACAACAGCTGCAAGCAGCTGTGCGACGACGACGGCGCGTGCATGAAGGCGGAGTCGTGCCAGTCCGGGTACTGCCAGCTCATCAACACCGATTGCAGTGAAGACAGCCAATGCGTGACGCCGGCTTCCTGCGAATCGGCGACCGGCGCCAATTGCCAAGGGGGCACCTGTCACTACCAGCTGTTGACCTGCGAGCAGCCGCCCCCTGTGAATCCGTGTCGGCTGCGCACCGGGATCTGCGACAAGGCGCAGGGCGGTGGTGCGTGCAGCGGCGCCGAGTGTTGCGCCTACGAGCCGGCGCGGGGCACCGACACCGGCGCCTGCCCGCACGCCGGTGAGGACCCGGAAGGGGACGGCGCCCTCGGGACGGAAGAGCACTGGACCGGCGTGTGCGGCCTGAGCGGCGCGTGCGACGAGTGCGCCAGCGACATCGACTGCCTGCCCTCTTCGGTCTGCTCGACGGCGCGGTGCGCGGACGGCTACTGCCGTGAAGATCGGCTCGGCCGGCTGGGGCAAGACTGCCCCAATCCCACGGCGCCGACCGGGGGGGTGTGCGTCCAGGTCGGCGACGAGGCGCAGTGTCTGCTCAAGATCGGCTTCGGCTGTGGCGACCCCGGCGAGTGCGCCAGCGGCTTCTGCGTCAACGGCTACTGTTGCGATCGGGCGTGCGCGGGGAGCTGCGCGCGCTGCGACGGCGCCGGCGTCGAAGGCACGTGCATGATGCAGCCGGCAGCCTGCGGCGGCGACTGCAGCGCGTGCGTCTTCGCGAACAACCAGTACGCCTGCGTCGCCGACCCGAGCCGCTGCCAAGCGCGCGGCAACTGTGTCAGCTGCCAGGGCACCGATCCGGACTTCAGCTGCGTCGCCGACGAGGAGCTGTGCAGCGGGGACTGTGACGCCTGCGTCACCGAGGGCGAGGCGTTCAACTGCCGCGCCGACGAGGCGCGTTGCACCGGCAACTGCGACGCGTGCGACGGCGCCGACAACGCGTTCAGCTGCGTCGCGCGCCCCGACATGTGTTCTACGGGCCCCGCGGCCTGCGCGGTCTGCGCCGGCCTCGTCGACGCGATCGGCTTCTCGTGCGCCGCGGACCCCGATTCTTGCCAAGGCGACTGCGTCCGGTGCTCGGGCGCCGACACCAGCTTCTTTTGCGAGCCCATCCCGTCGGCGTGCCCCGGCGTCTGTCGTGCCTGCCGCGGCAGCGACAACAGCTACAGCTGCGCCAACGTCGACGCCGGCACCAAGTGCGGCTCGCAGTCCTGCGCCGGCAACAACAGCTGCTGGGCGACCACGGCCTCGGTGGACGGCGACGACTACTGTGTCTGCCGCAGCTACCCGGATTGCGACCTGAGGTGCAGCGCCGGCGGCGTCTGTGACTCCGCGTGTGCGTGCACCGCATACAGCGACAGCACCACGGCCACCTGCGGTCAGTGCCAGTACGCGTCGGCCTCGGGCGGGAGCTGCTCCTGTGCGAACTACGCGTCGACGCAGACCTGCACCTGGAGCGCCGCGACCGCCCCCAACTACGTGTGCTCGGGCGGCGCCTGCACTTGCAGCAGCTCCGGCGGAACATCGATCGGCGACGGCAACGACAACAACTGCGACGTCTCGATCGACAACAAGGTCGGTAACCAGTACTTCGCGCCTACCGGCACGCCGGCGGCCACCAACTGCAACCAGGCCTGCGCGAACCAGGGCCTCTATTGCGAGAGCGTCGGCACCAACCCGTGCACGGTGATGCCGTGCCACTCGAACGGCGCCGACAACGGCAAATACTGGGACTGGGACGGAATCAAGTGCTTCGAAACGGCGGCCACCTGCGCCACCAACCTCGTGTGGAGGTCGGGCAGCACGACTTGCGGCGGCAGCCCCTACATGCCGCAGTTCACCTATTGCCGCTGCTACGCGTACTACTGAGCACGGGCGAGGCGCTCAGGCCCGATGCTCGAGGACCACCGGCAGCCGCCGCGGGCCCCACCGGCCCGGGCGGGCGGTGAAGTGGCCGGGAAGCGGCGTGCGGCAATACTCGCACGCGCCGTCGACGACGTGGTAGCTCCCGAGCTGGTACCAGTCGCGCTCGATGAGGATCCGACCGCATCCGGCGCAGTAGGTGCTCTGGCCGTCCTGGTCGTGGATGTTGCCGGTGTAGACGTGATGCAGACCGGCGGCCTTGGCCTGGGCGCGGGCCCGGCGCAGCGTCGCGGGCGGCGTCGGCGGCGTGTCCATCATCTTGAAGTCGGGATGAAACGCGGAGAAGTGCAGCGGCACGTCCGGGCCGAGGTGCTCCACGTACCATTCGGCGAGCTTTGCGATCTCGGCCTCGGAGTCGTTGTGGCCGGGGATCAAGAGGGTCGTCACCTCGAGCCATGACGAGGTTTGGTGATGGAGGTATTCGAGGGTCTCGAGCACCGGCTGCAGGTGCGCGAAGCACAGCTTGCTGTAGAACTCTTCGGTGAACGCCTTGAGGTCGACGTTGCAGGCGTCCATCGTGCCGAGGAGGCGCTCGCGGATCGGTTGCGTCGCGTAGCCGGCGGTCACCGCGATGGTCTTCAGCCCGACCTCGCGGCACGCCGCTGCGGTGTCGGCGGCGTACTCGAAGAACATCACCGGGTCGTTGTAGGTGAACGCGACCCCGAGGCAGCCGAGCTCCTTGGCGGCCGCCGCGATGTCGTCCGGCAGCGCGGCGTCGGAGAGCCGCTCCATCTCTCGCGCCTTGCTCATGTCCCAGTTCTGGCAGAAGCGGCAGCCGAGGTTGCAGCCGGCGGTGCCGAACGAGAGCACCGAGCTGCCGGGGAAGAAGTGGTTGAGCGGCTTCTTCTCGACCGGGTCGACGCAGAAGCCCGACGACCGCCCGTAGGCGGTCAGCACCACCTGGCCGTCCTTGGCCTGGCGCACGTAGCAGAACGCCCGCTGGCCGTCGCTGAGCGTGCACTGCCGCGGACAGACGTTGCAGCGCACCCGGCCGTCGTCGAGGCGGACGAACTCCTCGCCCACGACCACCCCCGGCTCGAGCTGTAGGCGCCGGTCCTGCATAGCCGTTAATCTGTGCACCGCAAGGCGGCGGCGATAGGGGCTTTCGAGCTAGGGGTCGCGCGCCTTGAAAGCTTCGAGCTCCTCGATGGTCCGCGGCCAGTCGGTCTTCAGCAGGCGCGACAGCGAGCGGTCGGCGAGGAGCTTGCCTCCGGTCTGGCAGGTCGGACAGTAGTTGGTCTCGTTGTCGGCGTAGCGGACGCGCTGCACCTTGGTGGCGCAGGCCGGGCAGGGCAGATTGTAGCGCCCGTGCACCGCCATGCCGTCCCTGAACGCGGTCACCTTGGCGGGGAAGTCGTCGCCGGCGTTGGCGAGCAAGCGCTCGGTCCATTCGCCGAGGACCGTTCGGGTGCTCGCGAACAGCGCTTCGATCTCTTTGGCGCCCAGGCCTTGGGACAGCTTCGCCGGTGACAGCTTGGCGTGGTGCAAGATCTCGTCGGAGTAGCTGTTGCCGATGCCGGCGAACAATCGGGGATCGGTGAGGCAGCGCTTGAGCGTGTGGTTCTCGCGCCTGAGCGCCGCCGTGAACGCCGCGAGGTCGGCGCTCATGACCTCCAGCCCTCCGCGGTCGAAGGCCGCGAGCGCGTCGTCGCCGTGCACCAGGTGCAGCGCGGCGCGCTTCTTGGCGCCGGCCTCGACGAGGACCAGGCTGCCGCCCTCGAAGTCGAACGCCGCGAGGCCCACCTTGTTCGGCACCGGCGCGCCCACTGGTCTCCACTGCAGCCTGCCGGCGACCATCAGGTGTAGGACGATGTGGTATCTCTCCTCCAGGCCGAGGACGATCCGCTTGCCGAGGCGGCGCACCTCCGTCACTTCACGCCGAGCCACCTCGGTGATCGGGGGCGCAACGGTGCGGAGCAGGAACGGGCTCTTGAGGCGAATGGCGGTCAGCCGGGTGCCGATGATTCTCGTGCCAAGTGCGTGGACGTAGACCGTGATGTCGGGGAGCTCGGGCATGGCTCCGAGTCCTGCTACTGGCTCGCCAGAGCCAGCACGACGATCTCGAAGACCGCAAGCAGGCTCACGGTCCACAAGCGTCCGAGCTGGTCCCTATGTCCTTCCGGCATCGGCGCCGCAGGTTGCGGATCGCGCGGGCTCCTTACGATGAGGTCGGCGAGCCCGCCGAAGAGCACGAGGCGAATGAGGGTGGAGAACGGCCACACGGCGTACGCCAACGTCTCTGAGAAGTGACCCCGGCCGATCAAGATCCTGAGGTCGGCGAGGTGCAAGACGAGAGCCACCGCCACCACCGCCGGTCCGGTGACCGCGAGGAGCCGGCGAAAGGCCGTCATGGGTTTCGATGCAGCGCGCTGCGGCTACCAGGTCTGGCCGATGCCAACGCGTTCGCCGCCGAAGAGCGCGCGGACGTAGGCAAACGGGTTGACCGTGTCGATGATCCCCAGCGTCTTGGCGATGGCGTCCGACTGCGCACCCGCGGCGCGCTGCGCGATCGGCAGCATCTGTTCGAGTGCCGCCTTCACCTCCGCGTGGACTTCTGGGCTCAGGTTCTGGCCGTCCAGCCCCTTGAGCGTGAGGTCGATGTCGACGAACGGGATCACGCCGCCCGCTGCCATGTCTTTGAGGTCTTGGAGCTCCTTGGCGTCGATGCCGCCGGAGATCCGTTCATTGAGCGCCGTGGTGACCGGACTGAGGCGATTTCCAGAATCGAGTGGCCCCGCTGATGACATCTTACATCCTCCCGCTCTTTGGGCTGCAGGCCCTGGTTCAAGGGGTTCTCAATTGTACACAAAATCGCGAGCCCCAGGTTACTGTTTCTTGTCCTTCCTCTCCGGGCGCTTCGGGCCGCGAAGTGTCATACCTCCACCCACCGGTCTGGCCATCCCTGCGGCCGGCGAACCTGGCATTGCCTGCGACAACTTCTGCAGCGCCTGTTTCGCTTGCTGCGAACGGAGGAAGGCGTTGCCCTCGGCGGCGGCTGCAGCCTCCGGCGGTCGCAGGCCCATCGTGCCGAGGGCCAGGAGTTGGATGGCGGCGAACGCTTTGCGTTTGGCGAACTCGAGCGCCATGCCGGTGATCACGTGGTAGACCTTGGGATTGCTCTTGCGCGGGTACTTGCTGCTGAGCGTCCGTGCCCAGTGCTCGAAGCGCTCGATGGGCATGAGACACTCGCCCTTGTCGTCGAGAAACACGTCGGCGACGATCTTGCCGACGATGGGGTAGTCACTCGCCTTCACTGTGGGTAGTCCGGACGTTGGCATGCGGTCCTCCCGACTCGGCGGGGACCGTATCCGGACTCGAGAGGCGGGACAAGGCGACGGCGTCGCCGCGATGCGGCGCGCGCCTCAGATGAGCCCGACCGCCCGAAACACCGCGCGCCACCTGTCGAGCTTGCGGGCGAAGGTGTAGCTGGCGTTGGCCGGGCTCGAGGACGGCAGGCGATAGACGGTGACCCCGAGCGCTGCGGTCACTCGCGCGAAGCGCGCCGACTCGCCGCCGTTGTGCGCCACCGCCACGAGCCTCGGGGCGATGCGGCAGAGCGAGGCGAGGTCGTTCGCCACCGCCTGTTCGATGTTGCTGTCGAGGCTGCCTTGGCGCCGGCAGGTGGCGTAGACGTCCCAGATGCCGAGCCCGCGCCGCCGAACCTCTATGAGGCGCTTCGGGTACGGCAGGAGACGCAGGTCGACCCCGAACAGCGCCGACAACAGCGGCCAGAACTGGTTGCGGGGGTGGGCGTAGTATTGCTGCGCCGCGAGCGACAGGACGCTCGGGAAGCTGCCGAGCACGACGAGCCGGGTGTTGCGGCCGACGACCGGCGCCAAGCCCGCGAGCACCGTCCCGGACGTCGACGTGCCACGCGGAGCTCTAGCGCCGTGCATGGGGTTCGCTCGGGCGCGCCGCCGGCGGGCGGCTCAGCGCGGCAGGGGTCGGATCTCGTCGACGACGCGCTTGGCGCCGTAGAGCTTGTCGAGGGTCTCGAGGATCGCGGCGGAGTGCACCGCCACCGCGCGGTTGACCTTGGCGTCGAAGCCGTACTCGCCGCCCAACGACTGGATGTTGCCGTCGAAGATCAGGCCGACCACTTGCGCGTCCTTGTTGATGACCGGCGAGCCGGAGTTGCCGCCGACGATGTCGTTGGTGGTCGCGAAGTTGAACGGCGTCTCGAGGTCGAGCGTGTGCTTGCCGTCCAGCCAGCGCTTCGGGAGCGCGAACGGGTCTTTGCCGGTGTGGCGCTCGAAGGCGCCGCCGAGGGTGGTCAGCGGCTCGATCTTGCGGCCGTTCTCCTCCCAGCCCTCGACCTTGCCGAAGCTCAGGCGCAAGGTGAAGGTGGCGTCGGGGTAGACGCTGGTGCCGAGGATCTCGAAGCGCGCCTTGGCGATCGCTTCGCTGTTCTTGTTCACCGCCGCTTCGATCTCGTCCTCGAACTTGCTGCGCAGCGCCCGCGCCGTCGGATCGACGAGGCGCGCCAGCTTGAGCATCGGGTCGGTCGCGGCGTCGATCGCCGCCTTGCCGCCGTCGAACAGCCGGTGGCGGAGCTTGACGTTGGCGAGCTTGGTGCCCTTGACGAGGGACGCCGCCAGGCTCTCGGGTGACTCCTTGCCCAGGACTTGTCTGACGAAGGGGTCATCGGGCCCGAGGTGCTCGCGGAGCTTGGTGAGCGACCACGACAGCTTCGCGATCTCGAGCTCCGGGAAGATCGGCGCGGTCGAGAACAGCGACTGCTTGAGCTCCGGGAGCGCCGCGTCGCCGAACTCGCGCAGGCGCTTGTCGTTGGGCTTGGCGAGCTCGTCGGCGGCGCGCACCAGGGTGCGCGCGAATTGAAACAGCTCGCTCTTGAAGCCGTCGCCCTCCTCGATGAACACCAAGGGCTCACGGATCTTCTTGAGCTCGGCCTGGGCGTGCTCGATCACCGCCCAGGCGCCGCCGTAGAGCTTCTTCTTCGTGGCGTCGGCGTCGACCTTCTTCTTGAGCTCGGCCTCGGCTTTGACTTTGGCGAGGAAGAGCTCTTTGTCGAGGAGCGCCTCGTGCATGCCGCGCAAGGCCTTGAAGCTGTTCTCCACCATGAAGAGCATCGCCTTCGAGTGGCGCGCTTGCTCGGGGCCGCGGTGCCGGTACTCGTGCAACAAGCCCCGGAGCTCGGCGAGCTTGATGAGCTGGCGCGGCAGCATCACGTCCCGTTGGTACTCGAGCTGCGCGACCGTGAGCTCGCGGCTGGTGCCGCCGGGGTGGCCGCTGACGAAGGTCAGCTCGCCGGGCTTGGCGCCCTCTTTCGACCAGGAGAAGTGATGTGTGGTCGCCGCCGGCTTGCCCTGCTCGTAGACCCGCAGCAGCGAGATGTCGAGGTCGTAGCGCGGGAACATGAAGTTGTCGGGGTCGCCGCCGAAGAACGCGCTCGCGAACTCGGGCGCGAACACCAGGCGGACGTCCTGGTAGCGGCGGTACTTGTACAGCTGGTAGAGGCCGCCGTGATACAGGGAGACGACGTCACAGCGCAGCTCGTCGCCGGTGGCGCACTCTTTCTCGATGGTCGCCATCACCGCCTTCAGGGCGTCGCTGTAGGCCTGGTCGCTCTTGCCGGCGGTCGCTTCTTTGACCCGTGCGGTGACGTCGCTGATCTCGACCAGCTGATTGATCTCGAGCTCCGGACACTTGACCTCGTCCTTCTCGGTCTTGGCGTAGAAGCCTTGGGCGACGTAGTCCTTCTTGGCGCTCGACAGCTGCTCGATGCAGTGATGGGCGCAGTGGTGATTGGTCATCACCAGGCCCTGCCCGGAGACGAAGCTCCCCGAGCAGCCTTGCGCCAGACGCACGGTCGCGAGGCGGGCGTCGTCGAGCCACGCCTGGCTGGGCTTGAAGCCGTAGAGCTTCTCGACCGTCGCCGCCGGGAAGCTGTTGTAGGTCCACATCCCCTCGTCGGCGAGGCTCAGGGTGCTCTGCATGAGGACGGCACAGACAATCGACAGGCGCATTTCCGGTCTCTTTGTTGGTGGAGGTGGTCATCCATTACGCGGTCACCGCGGTCGCCGCAAGTCACGCGGGGCTTGTCTTTGCCCGGCCACTGCGGCAAACAGGCCTCCGGGGAGCTTCCCCGAGGAGACTGACGATGGCGAACTCGAAGAGCAAGCAGCGGCGTGTACGCATGAAGCGGATCATTCAATCGAAGAAGCGCACCAAGAAGAAGAAGGCCGCGGTCAAGGCGCTCCTCGCCGCGAAGCGCTAGGCCCCGGTGCTCGGGCTGTTGTTCGCCGTCTTGGCCGCCGAAGCCCACGATCCGTATCAGCACGACCGCGGGGCGATGGTCGACCTCATCAAGCAGCGCGGCGTCACCGACACCGCGGTGCTCGAGGCGATGCGGCGGTTTCCGCGCCACGAGCTGGTGCCGGCGTCGTTTCGCGCCGACGCTTATGGCGATCACCCGCTGCCGGTCGGGCACGGGCAGACCATCTCGCAGCCGTACATCGTCGCGGTGATGACCGCCGCGGCGCGGTTGAAGCCCGGGGACAAGGTGCTGGAGATCGGCACCGGCTCGGGCTACCAGGCGGCGATCCTCGCCGGCATCGGCGCCAAGGTGTTCACCATCGAGATCGTGGCCGAGCTCGCGGCGGCCGCTCAGGCAAACCTGACCCGCCTCGGGGTCAAGAACGTCACCTATCGCACCGGCGACGGCTACAAGGGTTGGCCCGAGGAGGCGCCGTTTGCCGCGATCATCGTCACCGCGGCACCCGAGGTGGTGCCGGCGCCGCTGTTGCAGCAGCTCAAGGACGGCGGCCGGCTGGTGATCCCGGTCGGGCCGATCGGGGACCAGAACCTCGAGATCCACGAGAAGCACGGAAGGGCGATCGAGGTGCACCGCAGCATGGCGGTGCGCTTCGTGACGATGACCGGCGAGGCCAGCCGGGGGCCGAAGGACTGACGCGGCGCGCGGTGTCGGGCTTGGCGCGCTCCCTTGCTGTCTGCTATAGGCTCGCGTGCACGCGTTAGGAGGCACCATGGCAGAGAACGAGGTCGAGCGCAGGGTCAAGGCCATCATCGTCCGCCAGCTCGGCGTCAAAGAAGATGACGTCGCGACCGGCAAGTCGTTCGTCGACGACCTCGGCGCCGATTCGCTGGACATCGTCGAGCTGGTGATGGCGATGGAAGACGAGTTCGGTTTCGAGATCCCCGACGAAGAGGCGGAGGGCATCCGCACCGTCGGTGACGCGATAAAGTACATCCACGCCCATCAGAGCTGACGCGCGCGAAGCGGCGCCCTGTCGCCGACGACGTGGGTGCGCCGCGCGGTGCGTGCGGGCTTCGAGGGCACACGCGGCCTCCTCCAAGGAGTCGAGATGAATCCGCTGGCTCACCTTCGCGACACCGACCCCGACGTCTACCGCGCCGTGCGCGCCGAGCTCGAGCGCCAGGAGCACGGCCTCGAGCTCATCGCCAGCGAGAACTTCACCAGCCGCGCGGTGCTCGAGACCGCCGGCACCGTGCTCACCAACAAGTACGCCGAGGGCATGCCGGGCAAGCGCTACTATGGCGGCTGCGAGATGGTGGACATCGTCGAGCGCTTGGCGGCCGAGCGCGCCTGCAAGCTCTTCGGCGCCGAGTACGCCAACGCCCAGCCGCACTCCGGGACCCAGGCGAACATGGCGGTGTACATGAGCGTCCTCGAGCCCGGCGACACCATGCTGGCGATGGACCTCGACGCCGGCGGTCACCTGACGCACGGCTCGCCGGTCAACTTCTCCGGCCGGCTCTACAAGGTGATCCCCTACGGCGTCGACAAGACCTCGGAGCAGATCGACTACGACCAGCTGGAACAGCTCGCCCGCACCCACAAGCCGAAGCTGATCGTCGCCGGCGCCAGCGCCTATCCGCGGGTCATCGACTTCGAGCGCTTCGGGCGGGTGAGCCGCGAGGTCGGCGCCAAGCTGATGGTCGACATGGCGCACATCGCCGGGTTGGTGGCCGCCGGGCTGCACCCGAGCCCGGTGCCGCACGCCGACTTCGTGACCACCACCACCCACAAGACCCTGCGCGGGCCGCGCGGCGGCTTGATCCTCGCCCGCGCCGAGTACGCCAAGGCGCTCGACTCCGGCGTCTGCCCTCGCATCCAGGGCGGGCCGCTGATGCACATCATCGCCGCGAAGGCGGTGGCGCTGCTCGAGGCGGCGACGCCGGCGTTCAAGGTGTATCAGCAACAGATCTGCAGCAACGCCAAGGCCCTGGCGGCGGGGCTCAAGGCCGCCGGCTTCCGCATCGTCTCGGGCGGCACCGACAATCACCTGATGCTCGTCGACCTCCGGCCGAAGCAGATGACCGGCAAGGTCGCCGAGAAGACCCTGGACCGCGCCGGGATCACGGTGAACAAGAACAAGATCCCCTTCGACCCCGAGAAGCCTCTCGTCACCAGCGGTATCCGCGTCGGCACCCCGGCGGTCACCACTCGGAAGATGAAGGAGCCGGAGATGGCGAAGATCGCGGCGCTCATCGACCGGGCGCTCGCCAAGCCCGAGGACGCGGCGCACCTCGAGAGCGTCCACGCCGAGGTGCAGGCGCTGGCGCGCGCCTTTCCGATCTACCAGGGGCTGCTCGACGAGGTCGGGCCGGTGTAGCGGAGTGGCCCGCGGCCCGCTCAGCAGCCTCGGACGCTTCCGCCACATCGCGGCGGTCGTCGCCCGTCACGGCCTCGGGCATTTCCTCGATCGGCAGCGGTCCCGCGCCCGCGCCCGGGCCGGCGAGCTGCCGCCGGTCGCCGAGACCGAGGTCGGCAGCGCCGCGGCTCGTCGCTTCCGCGCCATCCTCGAGGATCTCGGGCCGACCTTCATCAAGTTCGGCCAGGTGCTGTCGACCCGCGCCGACCTGCTGCCCCCCGGCTTCGCCGAGACCCTGGCGACCTTGCAGGACGACTGCCCGCCGATGGCGGCGGCCGACGTCGAGCGCGCGCTCACCCTCGGGCTCGGCAAACCGATCGCGGAGCTGTTCTCGGAGTTCGAGACCAAGCCGGTCGCCTCGGCGTCCATCGCCCAGGTGCACCGCGCGGTGACCAAGGACGGCCAGGAGGTCGCGGTCAAGATCCAACGGCTCGGGATCAAAGAGCGAATCTACGACGACCTGGATTTCCTGCGCTACCTCGCGCGCCTGGTCGAGAGCATCGTCCAGGAGAGCGGTGTCGTGACCCCGGCTGCCATCGTCGACGAGTTCGAGAACGTCTTCTTGGCCGAGCTCGACTTCGAGCGCGAGGCGAAGATGATCGGCCGCTTCCGCGCCCACCTCGAGGGCAAAGAGCGGCACTACGTGGTGCCGAAGGTCTTCGAGGCGCTGTCGTCGCGGACGGTCTTGACGATGGAGTTCATCCACGGCACCCGGATCTCGCAGCTGACGAGCAAGCACGACCCGAAGGTGGTCTGCAGCCACATCGTCTCGACGGCGTTCGAGCAGATGTTCGTCGACGGTCTGTTTCACGCCGATCCCCACCCCGGCAACCTCTGGGTGCTCGACGACAACCGTCTGGCGCTGTTGGACTTCGGCTGCGTCGGCCAGATCTCGTTCGCGATGCGCGAGACCCTGGTGGTGCTCGCGGTCTCCATCGGCATGCGCGACGCCGACACCGTCAGCCGCTTGCTGTACCGCGTCGGTATTCCGGAGCGTCGGATCTCGCTGCACCAGCTGCGCGACGCCTGCGCCTCGCTCTTCGACCAATACCTCTCCGACCAGACGACGTTGGCGCACGTCGAGGCGGCGCAGCTGTTGAAGGAGCTCTTCGACCTCGCGGCGCGCTTTCGCGTCAGGATCCCGAGCGAGTACGCGCTCATCGCCCGCGCCTCGGTGGTGGTCGAGGGGATCATCCGCAAGCTCGATCCCGAGCTCGACGTGCTGCAGACCGCCGGGCCCTACGTGCGCCGCCTGATCCGCGAGGAGCTCGCGGTCCCGAACCTCCAAGACGACGCCCTGAAGAACCTGGTGCGGGCGCGCGGCTTCATGCGCGAGCTGCCGCTCACCGCGGCGCAGATCCTGATGGACCTCGAGGGCGGCAAGCTCCAGATCCAGTTCGAGAACCCGCGCCTCGAGACCATCGCCCGCAACATCGACGCCCTCGGGGTCACGGTGTTCATGGGGCTCATCGCCGGCGGCCTGGTCGGCGGCTCGTTCTCGTTCTTGGGGCGCTACAACTTCGAGAGGTGGGGGCTGCCGGTGATCCCGGTCTTGGGGTTCTTCGTCGCCGCGATCCTGCTCGGCGGCGCCATGGGGCGCTACGTCTTCGCGCCGCGCGTGCGTCGGATCTCGGTCGGGCGGTGGTTGCGCGGCCGGACCCGGCGGTGATCTCCATTCGCCATCTGTTCGTGCGCTCCCGGGAGCGCGACTTGCTCGCCGACGTCTGCACCGAGGTCGCGAACGGCGAGCTGCTCGGCGTCATCGGTCCCCCCGAGGCCGGCAAGACCCTGTGCCTGAAGGCCATCGCCGGGTTGGTGCCGATCGCGGCCGGTGAGATCTGGGCGGACGGGGCGCGGGTCGACAACCTGACGGGCGACGCCGCCCTCTCGTGGCAGCGGCAGATCGGCATGGCGTTTCAGAACGACGCCCTCTTCGACGGCCTCTCGGTGTTCGAGAACGTCGCCTTTCCGCTCCGCCGCCGCGGTCTCGCCGAGACCGAGATCCGCGATCGGGTCTCTGCGCGCCTCGCCGACGTCGGCTTGAGCGACGCGGCGTTGAAGCTGCCGCGCGAGCTGTCGGGAGGGATGCAGAAGCGGGTCGGCGTCGCCCGGGCCACGGTGGTGACGCCCGCGGTGGCGTTGTTCGACGAGCCGGTCGCCGGGCTGGATCCGGTCTCGGCGTGCCGCATCCTCGACTTGATAGCCCTGATCAGCTGCGGCAAAGACACCGCGACCATCATCGTCTGCAACGATCTGCCGGCGATCTTGCCGCTCGCCGATCGCGTGCTGATGCTCAAGGGCGGGGAGACGGTTTACGACGGCCGGCCGGCGGATCTGGCGACCGCGGTCCGTCCGGAGGCGCGCGCGTTCGCGACCGGGAGAGAGCTCGGTGCCGAAGGGTAAGAGCGACCAGAGGCGGGCGGCGGCGGGCCCGGCGGCGGTCGACGCCAAGGAGCTCGCGGAGTTGCGGCGCCGCCTGTTGGCTTTCTACCGGGCAAGCAGGCGCGACCTGCCGTGGCGCCGGACCGCCGACCCGTACGCCGTCTGGGTGAGCGAGATCATGCTGCAGCAGACCCAGGTCAAGACCGTGCTGCCGCGCTACCCGGTGTTCCTGGCGCGCTTTCCGACCATCGCGGCTTTGGCGGCGGCCTCGACGCTGGAGGTGTGCGAGGCCTGGGCCGGGCTCGGCTACTACCGCCGGGCGCAGAACCTTCACCGGGCGGCAGAGGTCGTCGTTCGTGAGCATCGCGGCGAGCTGCCCCGTGCTTTGGCGGCGCTGCGCACGCTCCCCGGCATCGGGCGTTACACCGCCGGGGCCATCGCCTCGATCGCGTTCGGCGAAGCGGCGCCGGTCGTCGACGGCAACGTCGTCCGGCTGTTCTCGCGCCTGTGGATGATCGACGCCGCGCAGGACGGTGACGCCGGGATTTGGCGCTTGGCCGAGGCGTTGGCGCAGGGCGAGGCGCCCGGAGATCTGAACCAGGCCCTGATGGAGATGGGTGCGATCGTCTGCACCGCCGCCCTTCCGGCGTGCCCGCGCTGCCCGGTCCGGCGCCATTGCCGGGCATACGCCGCGAGCGCCGTGGAACGATTCCCGACCGCGAAGAAGGCCCGCGTGGCGTCGCGGCTGAAGGTCGCCTTCGCTTGGCTGTCCTGTCGCCGCGGGGTGTGGCTCGAGCAGCGACCGCTCGGCGGGCTCTGGGCCGGGCTCTGGGAGCTGCCGAGCGCTTCGGGGCCCGGCGCGAAGACGCGGCTCGAAGGGCAGCTGCGGGTGGTGCTCGGTCGTCCGATCGCCAAGGTCGAGCATCAGCTCACGCACCGCGACGTGACCGCCGTGGTCTATGTCCCGGCGCGCGCGCCGGCCGCGCTCCTGACCCCACCCCCCGTCCCCGTCCCCGGCCCCGGGCGGGCGGGGGCGAAGATCGCAGCGCCGCGAAGCCGGTCCAGGTTGTGGCCCGATCCTCTCGCCGCGCCGCTGTCGGCGCTGGCGCGCAAGGCTATCGTCGCGACGCAAGCGAAGCTGCGACCCTGACGGTGAGCACCAAGAGGCGGGCCGCAACCGCCCGGTCAACGAACGGATGGTCTCGGGCTTGTGGGGCGGAGGAACGCCGGCGCTTCAGCTGTTACCGTTCACGGGGGACCGCCCGCCGCGAGAAGATCCTCGGCGAAAACAAGGCGTTGTGGCGCGGCTCTACGTCCCCCGTGAGCCCCACGCTCAGGACCGGCAAAGCCGAATCCTTCGCGTCTACGGCCAGTTACGAGAGCCATGGTGATGACCCCGTGAACGCTTACCTGCCGGCGTGGACGCGGGCGGCTTCGGCGCCGTTCAACGCCGCCACGAGCTCGGCACGGCGGGACGAGTCGGCCTCGCCGCACAGGTGCGCCAGCACCAGCTGGGTCAAGCCGTTTGCCCAGGAGCGCACGTCGAGAGCCTTGCGTTCCTTGGGCCCCATCCGGACCTTCTTCAGGGCGCGCGTGAGGTCGCGCAAGAGCGTCTGGGCGCGCAGCATCCGCTTCAGCTCGCGCTCGCCGACGCTCTCGATGATCCGACCCTGCGAGTCGCGCAGGTCGTCGGTCATGTTCTCTGTGATGGTCTTCCAGACGTCGTCCCAGGCCTGGTCGAGCATCATCTGGGTCGACATGAGCCTCAGCGCCACCGCGGCGTGCAGCGACAGGACCGCGTAGTCCTCCGGCGTCCGGCTCGCGGCCAACGCGCCTTGCATCGCCATGAACTGGCGGGAGTCGAGCTTGCCGGCGCGGCGCAACGACCGCAGCTCTTGGCGCTTGTCGTACCGGTCGAGCCGGCCGGCGAGCTTTCGATCCAGCTCGCCCAACAGCTCGGCGGCGGCCGCTTCGATTTGGGCGCGGGCGGCCGCGCTCTGATTGTCCGGACCGGCCAACGCCATCTTCCGCTCGTGCCGCACGACCCGGCGCGCCATGAACAAGGCGTCGTCGTTGTCGTTGCAGCGGACGATCAAGTCCTTCGCGGCGCTGACGCTCGCGTCGTCGAAGCCGCGCTTGCCCATGTCGCGCAGCGTCACGAAGAACTCGCGCGCCCCGACCGCTTCGGGGGCCAGCTTGGCGAGGAAGCCGGTGAGCCGTCTCGCGGTCTTGGCGTCGCCGGACTTGACGGTGAGGTCGCCTCGCACCTCGAGGCGCTTGAGCTCGCCCTTGCACCAGTCGACGTCTTGCGGGTCGACGGCGGCGCCGAGGCGGTGGAAGATCCCGGAGGCGATCTTGGTGTCGATCACCCCGGCGGTGCGTGCGGCTTCGGTCCGCAGGAAGCTGCGGAACTCGGTGCGATCGATCTGCAGCGAGCTCTTGCCGGTGGGGATTGGATCGGAGGGCAAGAGCTGCAGGCCGTGGCGCCCGAAGCATTCGCTCAAGAGTCGGGTGTCCGCTTTGACCCCGGAGAGCGCGAAGCGGAGGTCGTCTCTGGCCGTCACCAGGCGGGCGGTGCCGTCCGCGGCGGTCGCCTGACGGTCGAGGAACGTCACGAGGGACTGCTGCGCCGGAACGCTGTAGCCCGCCGCGCCCGCGGTCACCAGCCGATCGCCGAGCTCGCGCTGATAGGCATCGGCGCCGCTCGGGTCGACGCTCATGATGTCGACGACGCCGTTGAGGCCGGCGCCGGGGGTCACCGTGGCGGTCGGGATCGCGCCGGTGAGCGGCCCCAACCCCGGCTGCAAGACCGGCGCCTCGGTCTTCAACGCGGGTTTCTCGGGGGTCACGGCCGACCGCCGGAGGAGAGCCTCCAGGCCGACGCCGCCCATCCCCTTCTTGATGCCGCCTGGCTCCATGCGCCTACACGTCCTCCAAGGTCTTGCTAATCTCGCATCTTCAGTATCGGGAGGTGCAGCGCCGTTGTCCTGTGTTTCTTCCGCCTTGAATTCACGGGACTATCCTCGCAAACCGCTCAAGAGGTGCCGCTCAAGAGGTGCCAGGCACTTCTCGGAGCCTCAAGAGGTGCCAGGCACTTCTCGGAGGGCGGTCGGTTATTGCTGCAGCACCGCGTCGACGACGGCCAGCAGCCGCTCGGCGGTATACGGCTTGCTGGCGGTGCCGTTGAACTCCACCACGCCGAGGTCCTTGTCGTTGCTGCTGTAGCCGGTGGACAGGACGACCTTGGCGTTGGGGTCGATCTTTCGGAGCGCGCGGGCGAGCTCGTGGCCGCCCATGCCGCCCGGAACCGTGGCGTCGGTGATGACGAGCTCGAAGGGACGACCGCCGGCGCCGGCCTCGGCGTAGAGGCGCAGCGCCGCGTCGCCGTCGGCGCACACGACGACCTCGTGGCCGGCCAAGAGCAGAATCTCTCGCGCGACCCGGCGCACCAGGTCTTCATCATCCATCACCAGGATGCGCGCCGCCCGGCCGGCCTTGCCGGGCGCCTCTGCAACCTTCGGGGCCGGCGCGGCGTGGGGGGTGGCGGGCAGGTGGATGCGGAACACCGTGCCGCGGCCGGGGGTGGAGTCCACTGCGAGGTGACCGCGATGTTGCTGCACGATCCAGTGGACGGTGGCGAGGCCGAGGCCGCTGCCCTTGGGCTTGGTGGTGAAGTAGGGGTCGAAGATGTGCGGCAACACCTCCGGCGGAATGCCGGCGCCCTCGTCGGCGACCGTGAGACAGACGTAGTGGCCCTTCGTGAGCGGCGGTTCGTCCTCTTCCAGAGAGACGTTGGCGAGGCTCAGGTGCAGCGTGCCGCCGTTCGGCATCGCCTGGACGGCGTTGAGTGCGAGGTTGTTGATCAGCTGACTGATCTGGGCGGGGTTGGCGTTCACCGCGAAGACGTCATCGGGCACCGAGAGCGCGCTCTTCACCGCCGAGCCGCGCAACGCGAAGGAGGCGGCCTCGACGAGCAGCGGCCCGGGGCTCAGCACCTCGCGCACCACGCCGCCACCGCGCGAGAAGGTCAGCAGTTGAGTGGTGAGATCCCGGGCGCGGGTGCTGGCGCTCTCGGCGTCGGTGAGCGCGCGCACCAGGGGTACGTCACCGGGGTGTTGGACGCGCGCCAGCGACAGGTTGCCGATGATCACGGTCAACAGGTTGTTGAAGTCGTGGGCGATGCCGCCCGCGAGCAGCCCCAGAGACTCGAGCTTCTCGTTGCGGAAGCGCTCCAGCTCCAATTGCCTCGCCGCGGTGACGTCGATGATGACGATCCGCAGGCCGACGGCCTCGTCGGCGCGAAGGATTCGAGCACAGCGCACCAGCGCCACGAAGGTGCTGCCGTCTCTGCGGGCCATCGTGTGCTCGGTCTCCGGCCAGGTCCGCTCGGCCAGCACGCCCGCGAGCTGTTCGTCGGCCTTCGGCCGGTCTCTCTCGGCAAACAGGCTCGAGAACGTGACGCCGGCGTCGAAGTCGGCCGCGGTGTAGCCGAACACCTCCGCGGCCCGGTCATTGGCGAAGGTCAGCCGGCCGCTGCAGTCGCTCTCCAGCACCGGCTCCGGGAGGAGGTGCACCAGCTCGCGGTACTTGCCCTCGCTGTCCTGTACGATCCGCAGCGCCTTGACGAAGGCCTGGTGCATGCGACCGAGCCCCGAGACCAGCGCGAACGAATAGAGCGCGAACGCCATGGCCGCGAGGCCCCAGGAGAACGGCGACACCGAGTAGGCGCGGATATCGAAGTCGAAGGTCACCTTGCCGTGCGCCACGGCGAAGCCGGCGACGACGATGACGAGGATACCGAGGGCCACCAGCAGGCGCCCGGCGTTGGCGCCGAAGAACATCGTGCCGAGCACCGCACAGATCAGGAACAGGAAGATCCCCATCCCGATGAGGCCCCAGGAGAACATCCCAACGACCGCCCAGGTGAGGATGATGCCGCCGAAGAGGCCGGCGCGAATCGGAAACGAGAGACGGCGGCCGGCGGCGAGAATGATCAGCAGGCCGACCAGGCCGCCGAGGTGCAAGCTGAGCACCGGCTGCCACCCCACGGTGAACGCGCGCGACACCGAGGCCAGCGCCGTCGGCGCCATCAAGATCGCAAAGGTGCGAATCGTGGCGTCTGCCTGCTCGCGGCGAATGCCGGCGATCGTGACCTGCGCCTGTCCGGTTGCTGCCTGTCTTCTCACGCACTCCGCCTCGTTGCCGCACGAGCGACCGACTCCGCGTCGACAGCGACGACGCTGAGGCCAACCGCTATCACAGCCCAACGCGCCACGAAACTGCAGGCCCTACAACCCCCGGGGCAATCGCCCTGCTACAACCCCGAAGCCGGCACGGTCGCGAGCAACAGCGGGTCGCAGGCGTAGGAGCGGTCGAACTGTGCTTGGTCGAAGGCCGGGTCCAAGACCGGATCGTTCGGGTCGACCGGGACCGTGAGGCGCTTGCCGGAGAGCACCAGGTCGCCGGCGATCGCGTTGCTGACGCCGGCGTACGAGCCGTTGAAGGCGTCGAGGTCGGCGGCGTCGATGCGCACGTGGAAGGTCATCCCGAACGCGGTCAACATCGCGTCGATGTTGCTCGCCCGGATACCCTCGAAGTCGGCGAGCGGGGTGACGATGTAGAACGCGCCCGGGTTCTCCCGCGCCTCGCCGGTGATCGGGATCACGGTGCCGGAGAGGGTGCCGGAGCGGATCCGGAGCTCTGCCGCCGGCGCCGTCTCGCCGTCCAAGAGCTCGTAGGCCGCGAAGTCGGAGAACGACACCGCGGCGAGCTCGTACGACACCGCGTCCCGGGTCTTCGGCGCCACCGGCGGGTCGCCGACGGTGAGCATCCCGGTCACGTTCTTCACCGCGTTCAGCGTCGCGTAGCCGTCGATGTACTTCTCGCTGCCGATGCAGTCGCGGCTGAGCCTGAGCGGCGCGCCGGTGCCGACGCGGCAAGCGTCGAGCGACCAGCGCATCGTCACCTGGCCGTCGGCCCGCTCGGTCATCTCCGCGGGGACCATGCCGCTCGGGCTCGCGAAGCCACACTGGGTGTCGATGTCGCTCGCGAACACCACCAGGCCGGCGGAGCGGATGAGGAGCCGCGCCGCGCCCTGGGCGAGGGTCTTGGAGAGCGCGTCGGCGCACGCCTGATCGTTCTGTGCCAAGGCCAGCCTCGGGTCACAGGTGAAGCTCTGCTCGAAGGTCAGGGCGTCGTAGCTCGGGTCCAAGACCGCGCCCTGCAAGTCGCGCGGCACTTGGTAGGTCTGACCACCGAGGCCGAGCGTGCCGGCGAGGTAGTTCTCGTGCCCGCCGATGCTACCGCTCGCGGCCTCGAGGCCGGCGCCGTCGATGTCGAGGTCGTAGCGGCAGCCGGAAGACTCCAGGGCGGCGCTGGCGGCGGACAGCGACACGCGCTCGATCCGGGCGGTCGGCGTCGGCACCGCGCAGGCGCCGAAGCTCGTGTCGATCCCGAGCCTCGGGGTCACCGCGCCGGAGAGGGTGCCGGCGTAAAAGGTCAGCGAGCCGGCGGCGCTGCTCGTCCACACCACGAAGTCGTGCAGCTCGGCCTCGACCTCGATGGTGGCGGCCTCGCGCGTCGTCGGCACCACCGGCTGCTCGGTCTTGCCGGTCAACACCCCGGCGATGGTGCTCTTCGCGGTGATGATGGCCCGACCCCGAACGTAGGTCGTCACCCCGCCGCAGTCGGTGCCGATCGCGGTGGCCTCGGGGAAGCTGAGCTCGCAGCCGGCCGCGCTCGTGACCACCTTGCCGCCGGGCTCGCCGACGGTGCCGGTCCAGACCGCGGCCGCGAGCGCCTGCGGGCTCGCGAGGCCGCAGCGTTGGTCGGCAGAAGCGAGCTTCGCCAGGGTGCCGACGGTGAGGATCGTCAGGCGCGCCGCGCCTTCGGCGAGCACCGGCTCGAGCTCGCAGCTGAACGACACCGGCAGCGCCAGGCCTTCGGTGCAGGCGTACGCGGCCTCGAACACCGCGGCGTCGTAAGTCGGATCCAGCCCGTCGCCGTCGGTGATGGCGGCGAGGGTCTTCGATTCGCCCCACACCGAGATCGTGCCGCCGATGGCGTTTTGCCGGCTGTCGACCCGGCCGTTGTCGGCGCCGAGCTTCGAGCTCTCGACCGCGACGTCGAAGGACTGCGACGCGGAGCGGACGTGCAGCTCGGCGTTGGCGTAGGCGATGTCGGAGAAGTGCACGTTCGGGGTGGTGATCGAGCAGATGCCGTCGGTGCTCGCGGCGAGCCTCGGTGCGACCACCGCGCTCAAGGAACCGCTCTTCGCGGTCAGCATCTCCGGCCCGGCCGAGGTCGAGGCGCCGAAGTCTTCGAACACCGCTTCGATGATCCGCACGGTCGCGGCGTCCGCCGTCGTCGGCGCCACCGGGCTCTCCGGGTTACCCGTCACAAGGCCTACGACCACCTGCTCCGCCGTGACCCGCACCCGCCCGTGACCGAGGGTCGCGATCCCGTTGCAGTCGCGGGCGATCTCGGTGCCGCCGCCGAAGTCCAGCTGGCAATTCGAAACCTGCCAGATGGCGCGGCCGCGACCGTCCGCGGTGAGCTCGATCTTCGGGTTGCTCCGGACCTTCAGGCTCGCGAAGCCACACGTGGTGTCCGCCGCGATCGCGGTGGCGATGGCACCGACGTTGCGGACCGTCAGCCTCGAGACGCCCATCGCGACGTCGTCCGCAAACCACTCGACGCACGCCGTCGACAAACCGGCGAGCGTTGCCAGCAGCGCTACTCGGAGGGCACTGACACGAATGAGTGCATCGCGGCTCATACGAAGGTTATCGGCGAGCCACGGCAGCAGTTGTCTCCGATGCTGTGAATTATTGTCTATATATATTACGTAGTTACAGCCATTACCCTCCTTTGGTGCAAGGCCGCGAGATCATTTGACCGCGATGCTGCCGGAGACGGTGACCGCGCCGTTTTGCTGGGCGATGTCGGCGTCTTGCAGGTACCAGGTCACGTCGGCTTGGAGCCCGAGGACGTCCTTCAGGTTGAAGGCGGGCAGCTGCACCTGCGAGATGATCTGGTCGAGGAACTTCGGGAGCTCGCGGGCGAGCAGGTCGCTCAACGCTTTGCCGAGCACCGCGGCGTAGGCCCGGTCGCCCACCGAGTCGACCTGGAAGTAGATGCGCGAGGTGTCGGTCACCGTCATTCGCAAGGTACCGGTGGCGTCGTCGACCCCGAGCTCGACGCCCACCACCAACGAGGCCGAGAGGCTGATGTCGATCGGCTGGCCGGCGGCGCTCGGGATCCCCTGCAGCGCCGCGAGGTCGGCCTGGGCGTCGAGCTTGATGTCGCCGATGCCGATGTCGAACAGCGAGCCGTTCGTGCCCGGCATGATGACCGGCGCCAGGCCGACGGCGAGCGAGCCGTCCAGGCCGGCGGCGGCACCGAGCGCGGCCTTCAGGTCGGGGATCTCGAGGCCACCGGCGTACCACATCGCCCAGAACAGGCTGTTGACGAAGTCGTAGCGCACGCCGAGGCCGAAGCTGGTGGTGGCGGCGTCGAAGGTGGTGCTGCCGCCGCCGTACACCAGCGCCCCGGCGGCGTTCGTCGGGATGCTCGCGCCGCGGCGCGACGGGAACACCTTGGTGGCGAGCGCCAGGTCGAAGAACGCGGGCGTCGCCGGGTGATTGGTGCAGGCCGCGGGGACGCCGAGCCCGACGTTCTGGCCGCACAGGCTCAGGCGGCTCGGCTGCACGTTGATGCTGACGGTCGCGAAGGCCGGCGCCGGCAGGCTGATGCTCTGGGTGATGCCGGCGCTCGCGAGGGCGCTCTTGACGAGAGGCGACAGCTGCTCGCTCACCATCTGCGTCGCCTGCGATTGGATCGAGCTCACCGCGCTCGCGACGACGCGGCTCGTGATCTGATCACACACCGAGTCGAGGATGCCGCAGTCGAGGTCGACGTAGGCGCCGACGGTCTCAAACGCGAGGCCGTTGACGCTGGCGTTGACCGCGCCCGAGGCCACGTCGACCATGATGCGGCCGCTCACGTCCAAAGAGCCGATGCCGGCCCAGCCGTGCAGCGTCGCGGTCTGCGACGCGGAACAACCGAGGGTGCACTCCTCGAGGCGCGCTTGGATTCTGAGCGGCAGGTCGGCGCGGCCGAGGTGGAGCGCGAACTCGACGCCGCCGGCGACGAGCTGCAGGCGGTCGATGCGCGGCGCGCCGAAGACGATCGACGCGGCGTTGTCGGGGTCGCGCGCCACTTGCAGCCCGAGGTCGACGAAGGTCGAGCCGGTGGGGCAGCCGTCGCAGGCGCGCGCCGGGCTGTCGACGAGGAGGAAGCCGCGCGGCATCGTCTGGTTGGGGTCGAAGGTCGAAAGCGCTGCTTGCGCCACCGAGGCCAGGTCGTTCAGGTCGGCGCGGTTGTGGTCATCGAGGAACGGCTGGCTGACCTGGGCGTGCATCGCCTCGGTGATCGCGGCGGCGGTGGCGGCGCTCGTCGCCGGGGCGGCGACCGTGGGGCTGCGGTGGAACGGGTGCGCGACCCAACCGGCGTTACCGCAGGCGTCGGTGGCGCGAGCGGTCACGACCGACAGGCCCCAGCGGCTGGTGAACGGGACCGTGAAGGTCTGGCGCTCGGTGCTCGCCCTGATCGACAGCGCCAGGTCACCGACGTGGACACTGGTGACGGCGCTCGTGGTGTCGGCCACGTAACCTTTGACCATCAGCACCGCGTCGTCGGTGCTGCCGGCAATCACGGTGGCGTCGCGCGCCGGGTCGGTGATCACGACCACCGGCGGGGTGGCGTCGACGTGGACCGGGATCGTCATCGGGCTGACGCCGCCCTGCGGTCCGGTGTAGCGCACCGTCAGCTGGTAGTCGCCGTCGGCGCTGAAGCGGAAGCCGTCGGTGGCGTTGCCGGAGACGCCGGCCGCCGGGGACGCGGTGACCTCGAACGCCGGGGGCGCGATCTCGTTGCCGTGGCCGTCCCTGACCACCACGTCGAGCTGCAGCCGGTCCACCGCCGAGTAGCAGGGCTTGTGCTCGTAGCTCACTTCCAGATCTACGGCCGGGCCGGGCGCGACCTCGAGGACGGCGCCGTTCGGATCGCGCGCCGAGCCGTCGGCGAGGGCGCAGGCGACCTGATAGCTGCCGGCGGTGGTGGCCGAGATCGTCGCGCCGCTGCCGTTTTGCACCAGCCCGGCGGGCGACGGCAGGACGCTGACCGTGACCGCGGCGCTCGGCTCGAAGTAGTCGCTGCCGCGCTGCACCAGGCAAAAGGCGCGCAGCGTCTGGCCGGCCGCGGCGTGCGTCGTCGCCAGCCGGGTCACGAGCAGGTCGGCGCTCTGCGGGGTCGCGGCGCCGGCGGCGCCGATGGCCGAGGGGGAGTCGACCTGCACCGAGCCCGCGCCGCACGCCGTCTGCAGGAAGAGACCGACCGCCAACGCCGTCTTGGTGATGCTCTGTCTGTTGTTCTTCGACATGCACGCTCCCATTTCGGTGCCGGCGTCTACTCTCGTTATCGGCGCCGAAGACCGGGTGTTGTCTGTCGCAACGAGCAAACGGCCCTTTCCCCGGCCGTCGTCGCTTGAGAGGATGCGGGGCGGGAGCTTCTGCGCAATGACGGTGTTATCAGCGACGGTCTTAGGCTTGGCTTGTCTCGTCGGGGCAGGGGCCGCTGATCCTTGGGGGTCACCGGGGGCGTCACCGGTCGCGGCGCCGGCGAAGACCTCCGAGTCGTCTCCGGCTGCAACGCCGGCGGGTGCGGAGTCGTGGTTTCTCGAGGTGTCGGGCGGCGGCGGGGTCGCGAGCCACGAGGCCAAGCTCCGGCCGGCGATCGACGCCGGGGCGGCGGTGCAATGGCGGCCTTGGGACTTGGCGTCGGCGGGGGTGCGGCTCGCGGTGCACGCGACCCCTGGGGTCGGGTTCGGGATCGGCGGTCTGATGGCCGAGCTGCAGCTCCACCTCGCGGCGCCGCACGACGCCCTGGATCCCAGCGTCGCGCTCGCGGCCGGCGTCGCCCTCGGGGGCAGCGGCCGCTTCGTGGTGACGCCGACGGCGCGCTTGGCGGCCGGAGCGCGTTGGTTCGCCGGCCGCCGGCTGTTCTTGAAGGTCGAGGTGGAGGGCGTCCTCACCCGCTTCTCGATCGCGGGGCTGGGGATCGTCGGGGCGGGCTATTCGTTTTAAGAGGCGCGGTCCCTGCACAGGCAAAGGCTCGCTTGGTGCGAGGCGATCACCCGGTGCTGCGAAAGGACAAGTGTCTTCTCAGCACCTTGGTGCCCACGAAGAGGATGCCGTGTTGGTCCAGCTGGCGCCTGGTCTTCTCGGTGTCCGCGAAGTGCACCGCCCCCGAGGCGACCCAGAGCCAGGCCGTGATCTTTGCACCACTCTTTAGGTGGCTACGAAGATGATCCTGAGCGGCGGTGCGCTTGGCGATCAAGGTCGAGACTTCGCCTTGCTTGGCCGAGTGCGGCTCAAGCCCGATGACGACCTTCGCGGTCCGGTGTCCCAGGAGGTAGTCCCAACGATGTTCCTGTTCATGCCCGGGTCGGAACGCCTCGTCGATGTCTACGCTGTCGGAAAAGTCGGCCTTTATTGAGTCCTCCAGGAATCCCCGGTGCTCCTTCTTTACGGCGCCCAAGCCATCTTGGATCCGGCCACGCAGGAAGGATGTGGGTCTTACTGCTGCGCGAGTCGGTGTGGCTCTATGCGCCCGCCTCCTCCGCTTCATCGGGCACGCTCGTTGACTGCCTTTCTGACGACGTCGCCGAACCTCGATGAGAACCCCGTCAGGCCGCCCCAACCCGCTTCGGCCTCGTCCGCTGCGTCGGGATCCAGGCGGGAGATATCGCGGGAGGTCACTCTGTTGTCACTGCCGAACTCAAGGAAGTGGACCTTGTAGTTCTTCGTGAGCGCGCTCTCGGCGACCTGCGTGAGCGCTCCCGTCGGCCTCACCGCGAAGGCCTCGCAGACGAGCGCGGGGCGCGCGTGACACTCTTGCAGGCGTCGCAGCATCCAAACGGCGGTGAGAACGTGCGGCGAGTGTGTTGACAGAACCACGTGGTAGCCACGCCACAGCAGGTCGAGGGTGAGGAGGAGAAAGACGGTCGTCGCTTGCGGATGGAGACCCATCTCGGGTTCCTCGACGATTACCCAGTCAATGTCTTGCCGCTTGCGGACGGTGGTTCGCGGCAGCACGTGGTAGAGCCCGAGCATCAAGGGCGTGAACTCGCGCTGACCGGCAGTCCAGGTCATGAAGGGGAGCTTTGCGTCCCCATGCGTGAGCTTGAGTCGCCTCGCATGTTGCGGATCCGTTTCGAGCGCTATCTTGCCGCCGTGAAAGACGGCCTCGTCGATGAGCGCGCGGTATTCCTGCTTGAGTAGCTTGGGGATCGGGAAGAGCTGATCGCTGCCGCGAGCGCTGAACCGATCGAACAGGTTCTGGCTGAAGATGCGCGCCACCACGGGCGTGTCGGAGCTCAGCTTCTGGAACGGAGCCGCCCAGCCGTCGCTCACCAACATCGATCGATGGGCGGGGATGAAGAACACGTTTTCGGTGCCGCTGCCGAGGCGGCTCAAGTTCCTCGGCTCGATGCGCTTGCCGTCGAAGGTGACCATGGAGTCCCGACGCCACGAAGGGCCCATGCCGACGCCGAAGATCAAATCGATGAGGACGGACGACTCCCGAGTGTATTCACCGGCGTCCCTGAGGGCCTGGATGACCTGCTTGCCGTCGATGGCGGCCTTGAGCCACTGCAGCGCGAGGCTCTTCCCGGTGCCCTGGGCGCCAACCAAGACCGTGAGGTCCCCGAGATCCAGGGATGCCTCACGGATCTGCGCGAAGTTGCGGATCGTCAGGGCCGGAGTCCCGCTCACGTCTGAGGTCCTTTCGGCAGCACGGCCCCAGCCCGTTCGGCCGGTCGCTGCCAACTCGGCAACCGCCCGGCCCTCAACCCTTGGTCTTGAGCTTCGAGTCGTTCTCTTTGATGAAGGTGCGGATCTCGTCGGCCATGTCCAAGAGCCGCAGCCACTGCTCTTTGTACAGGGTGACCGGGAAGCGGCCGAGGCCGTACACCGAGACGCCGCCTTTCTCGCTGACCTTCAGGCCGCTCTTCGTGCCGCCCTGCTTCTTCAGGGCCTCGTTCTCGGCCTTCAGCTTCTCCAGCTCCGCCTGCAACTGCGCCACGTCGCTCATCGGTGACCTCTCGCGGTGAGGGTTACGCCCGGACGTATAGGCGAAAAGGCGCGAACCGCGCAACCGGGCGGCGGCGGCGGACGATCGAAACCGCCGCGCCCGACCCCAGGCGGCGGCCGACCTCAGCCGAGGAACGGGTAGCGCGGTGACAACAAGATCTCGTGCAGGGCGAGCGCGTCGAGGATGGTCTTGTAGGCGACCGGGTCGCGGCCGATCTGTTCCGGCGGCAACACCCCGTGGGCGCCGATGGCGGTGGTCGCGGCGTAGTGGGCGAACGCCGCGGTGGTCAGCGCGGTGGTGCGCGCCATCGCCGAGATCTCCGGCCGGCCCTCGACCACCATCAGCACCTGCTCGCCGTCGACGCGGATGCGAAACACCACCAGGTCGAGGCCGTCTCTGCAGCGCTCGGTCATTGTCTTCGCGAACGTCCCGTCTTTGACCAGCGGCCGCACCGCCTCGACGTGGCCCGGCCAGCGCAGGGTCTTCTCGGTCATCTCGGTGACGCCCTCGAGCGCCAACAGGGTGCGCAGGCCGTCGGTGAGGAAGGACTCCATCGTGCCGACGCCGTCGATCTCCACCCGCTCGAGCTCGGAGGTCGCCGGCAACGACACCACCTTGCCGCCGCGGATGATGCGCGCCGGGCGCTTGAACTCGTCGGCGAGGTCTTCGGGCGACCAGGTGACGACGTAGCCGTAGGGCTTGCTCTTGTCGGCGGCGACGCCGCCGACCTCGATGCAGATCTCGCGCCGCGGCCCTTGCGCCAGCGCCCGCCCGACGACGAGGTTGGAGATGCCGGGCGCCAGGCCGCAGTCGGGGAGGATCGCCACCTTGGCGCGCTTCGCGGCCGCGTCCAACGCCGCGACGTCCTCGGCGAAGAACGCCACGTCGACGTACGACCTGCCGGCGGCGATCGCGCTCTTTGCGGCGGCGAAGCCGAGCCGCGCCGGCAGCGCTCCGACCGCCAGATCGTGCGCCGCGACCAAGCGCGTCACCACCGCGGGATCGGCGAGATCGGCCTGGACCGAGCGCGCCGGCGGCAACGACAGCGCCCGGACGTCGGCCACCGTGACCTCGTGGCGCCGCGCCAGATCAGCTGCGATCACCCGACCTTGTTGGCCACCCCCGAGAACGATGATGCGTGCCATGACTCCCTCGGTGTCGGTGTGACGCCGCAGGGCGTCAGCGCAAGAAGGCCTCGGCGAGCGCCAGGAAGGCGTCGGCCTGCGCGGCGTCGTGGACGTCGAAGTGGGTCACGTCGAAGATCATGGTGTCGATGCCGTACTTCGACTTCAGCACCGCCGGCAGCGCCAGGTAGTAACCGTTCAGGCCGGCGAGAAAGTCGCCGCCGATGCCCGCCTCTTCCTTGCGGCCCCGAGCGCCGATGCGCTTCAACAGGGTCTCGGTGTCGTGGCACTGCAGGTAGATCACCCGATCCGGCTGGCGGACGCCGCGGTTCAAGCGCTCGAAGTATTCCAGGTAGAGCTGGAGCTCGTCGTCGGTCATGTGCCCGAGGCCGTGCAGGTACTTGGCGAAGATCTCGGGGTCCTCGATCAGCGTCCGGTCCTGGATGCAGCTCTTCGGCACCGTTTGGATGAGCTCGTGGTGCTGGACGCGCTTGATCAGGAACTCCAGCTGCAGCGTGAACGACCAGCGCCGCATGTCGCCGTAGTAGTGGCGCAGGAAGCGATTGTCGATCACCGGCTCGTCGAAGAGCTCGTAACCGAAGCGCCGGCTCACGAGCTTCGCCACCGTGGTCTTGCCCGAGCCGATGTTGCCGGCGAGCGCGACGAAGCGCTTGGAGGTCATGCCCCGGTCTACACCAATCGCGTTGGCCGAAGCAAAGCCTTGACGATGCCGAGCGCCGCTCCTAGGGTCTGCCGCCAAGGCGCGGTGCGGATGTCTCGAACCAGGCAAGCGCGGCTCCGGCCGCTCTGTGATTTGCCGCCGGATACTCTCCTGGTCAGCGAGATCTTCGCGTCGATCCAAGGCGAGTCGACCTACGCCGGCCGGCCGTGCGGCTTCGTGCGCGTCACCGGCTGCAACCTGCGCTGCACCTACTGCGACACCACCTATGCTTACGAGGGCGGCGCGCGGCTGAGCGTCGACGCGGTCATGAGCCGTCTGTCGGCGCTCGGCCTGCCGCTCATCGAGGTGACCGGGGGCGAGCCGCTGTTGCAGCCGGCGGTGCCGGTGCTGCTCAGCCGGTTGTGCGACGCCGGGCTGACGGTGCTGCTCGAGACCAACGGCAGCCTCGAGCTCGCGGCCGTCGATCCGCGCGTCGTCAAGATCGTCGATCTGAAGGCGCCGTCCTCGGGCGAAGCCCGCCGCAACCGGATGCAGAACCTCGAGCGGCTCGCGAAGACCGACGAGCTCAAGCTGGTGCTCGCCGGCCGCGGTGACTACGAGTGGGCGCGGCGCCTGGTGCGCGAGCACCGCCTCGACGAGCGCTGCACCGTGCTCTTCGGCGCGGTGCACGGCGCCTTGGCGCCGGAGCTGCTCGCGGCGTGGATCCTCGAGGACCGCCTGCCGGTGCGCCTGCAGCTGCAGCTGCACAAGATCCTGTACGGCGCGCGCCAACGCGGCGTCTGAGACCCGGTGCGCCGGGCAGCAGGCGGCGCTTGACTCGGGCCGAGCGCGCTTCTAGGTTGCGGCAAAAGTCGAAGTCGTACCGCCAATCGCGTCAACCGGAGCTCGGGCCGACGAATTCTTGCGAGGGCATCCCCGTGGCCGCCGTCATTGGTATCCGCAGAGAAGATAAGAACAAATGGGAGCGGCGCGTGCCGCTGTCGCCGGACGCCGTGGCGCGGCTCAGAGAGCGCACCGGGGCGCGGGTGATCGTGCAGCCGTCGCCGATCCGGGTATTTACCGACGACGAGTACCACGCCAAGGGCGCCGAGGTCAGCGAGGACCTGAGCCCGGCGTCGGTGGTGATCGCGGTCAAAGAGGTGCCGCTGGCGCTCTTCGAGCGCGGTACGACCTACGTGTTCTTCGCGCACGTGATCAAGGGCCAGGCGCACAACATGCCGATGCTCGAGCGTCTCTTGGAGCTCGGCTGCACGCTCGTCGACTACGAGAAGATCACCGACGCCGGCAACCGCCGCCTGGTGTTCTTCGGGGTCGACGCCGGCCACGCCGGGATGATCGACACCCTCTGGTGCCTGGGGCAGAGGCTGCGGCACGACGGCCTGGTGACGCCGCTCGCCGAGGTGCGGCGCGCCTACGAGTACCGCGATCTCGCCGACGCCCGCGCCCATCTGAAGCAGGTGGGCGGGCAGATGTTGCGGCAGCGGCCGGACGAGCGGGTCGGGCCGCTGGTGATCGGGATCTCGGGCTACGGCAACGTGTCGCGCGGCTGTCAGGAGATCCTCGACTGCCTGCCGGTCTCGGAGTGCGAGGTCGCGGACCTGCCGGACGCCGCGGCCCAGGTGTCGAGCCCGTCGGCGCCGTTCATCAAGGTGATCTTCAAAGAGAGCGACATGGTCGAGCCGACCACGGCCGGCACGCGCTTCGAGCTGGCTGACTATTATCAACACCCGGAGCGCTACCGCGGCACCTTCGAGCGCCACCTGCCGCACCTCGACGTGCTGGTGAACACCATCTACTGGGAGTCGCGCTACCCGCGCCTCGTGACCCGCGACTGGGTCAAGCGCACCTACGGCAAGGGCAAGCGGCCGCGGCTGCGGGTCATCGGCGACATCAGCTGCGACACCGAGGGCAGCATCGAGGTCAACTTGCACGCCGCCGAGCCCGAGGCGCCGTGCTACGTCTACGATCCGGCGACCGACCAGGTGGCGCTCGGGGTCGAAGGCGACGGCCCGGTCATCCTCGCGGTCGACAACCTGCCGTGCGAGCTGCCGCGCGAGGCGTCGGAGCACTTCAGCGAGATGCTCTTCGGCTTCGTCGCCGACATGGCGGCGGCCGACTGGTCGGTCGACTTCGACGCGCTCGACCTGCCGGACGCGTTGAAGCGGGCGGTGGTCGTGCACCGCGGTGCGCTGACGCCGAGGTTTCACTACCTGCGCTTGCACCTCGAGCGCGCGCGCGCGCGCCGCTGAGCCGCCGGCCGCCCGAGGAGGTCTGATGAAACGGGTGTTGGTGTTGGGCTCGGGTCTGGTCGCCGGGCCGCTGATCCGTTACCTGCTCGACGCCAAGATCGAGGTCGTGGTCGCGACCTTGCTCGTCGACCGCGCCCGGGCGCTGGTCGGCAACCGGCCGCACGGCCGCGCGGTGTACTTGAACGTCGAGGACGACGCCGCGCTCGGCGCCATGGTGGCGGACGCCGATCTGACGGTGAGCTTGCTGCCCTTCGGCTATCACCCCGCGGTCGCCAAGCACTGCGTCGCGCATCGCAAGCACATGGTGACCACCTCGTACGTCTCCCCGGCGATGCAGGAGCACGACAGAGCGGCGCGCGCCGCCGGCGTCGCGCTCGTCAACGAGGTCGGCGTCGATCCCGGGATCGATCACATGTCGGCGATGCGGGTCATCGACGCCGCCCGCAAACGCCGCGCCAAGGTGGTGGCGTTCCGCTCGTACTGCGGCGGCCTGCCGGCGCCGGAGGCCAACGACAACCCCTTCGGCTACAAGTTCTCGTGGGCGCCGCGCGGCGTGCTGCTCGCGGCGCGCAACGGCGCCAGCTATCTCTTGGACGGTCGCCGCGTCGACGTCCCGCCGGCGGATCTGTTCCGCGACATGCAGATGTTCCCGGTCGAAGGCGTCGGCTTCTTCGAGGCCTATCCGAACCGCGATTCGATCGCCTACATCGACGCCTACGGCTTGAACGGCATCGACACGATGTTCCGCGGCACGCTGCGCAACGTCGGCTGGTGCGACATCTTCTACAGCTTCCGCAAGCTCGGCCTCCTCGAGCTCGACCTGCACCGGGCGCGCGGCAAGACCTACAGCTGGCTGTTGCGCAAGGTGCTCGGGATCAAGCCGCGGCAGGCGCTGGCGGCGGCGGTCGCGGCGCGGCTCGGGATCCACCCGCTGGCGCTGCCGGTCACCGCGCTCCGCTGGCTGGGGATGCTCGGCGACCGGCGCCTGAGCGCGCCGCAGATCTCGCCGCTCGACGCCCTCGCGCACCTGATGATCGAGAAGCTCAGCTACCGCCCCGGCGAGCGCGACATGCTGGTGATGGTCCACGACTTCCGCATCGAGGGCGAGCGCGGCGCGCGCGAGCGCGTCACCTCGACGCTCGTCGACTTCGGGCAGAAGCGCGGCGATTCGTCGATGGCGCGCACCGTGTCGCTGCCGGCGGCGATCAGCGCCCGCATGCTCCTCGAGGGGCGGCTCGAGGCGACCGGGGTGTTGCGGCCGCTCATTCCCGAGCTCTACCTGCCGATCCTCGACGAGCTCGCGCATCTCGGCATAGAGTGCAAAGAGAAGCGCGAGGCGCTGTGAGCCCGATGTCTGCCTGTCTGACAACCTGTCGCGGACCCCGGTCGTGAGCGCCGCCCGGCCCACGCGTCTGTGCGTCATCGGGGTCGCCGGTCGGATGGGGCGGCAGCTCGTCGACGTCTGCCGCGCGGACGGCCGCTACGTCGTCGTCACCGGCGTCGAGCGCGCCGGCGTGGTGCCGCAGCCGGCCCTGGACGGGGTGCTGGTCACCGCCGATCTGAGCGTCGCCTTCGGTGGGGTGGACGGGGTGATTGACTTCGCGGCCCCGGCGGCCTGCACGATCGTGGCGGCGCGCTGCGCGGCGCTGGGCTTGCCGTACCTCGTGGGCTCGACGGCGCTCGGCGCCGCGGATCAGGAAGCCCTCGCCAGAGCCGCGGCGGCGATTCCGGTGCTCGCGGCCGCGAACTTGAGCATCGGCGTCAACGTGCTCTTGGAGCTCGTCGGCGCCGCGGCGCGTCGACTCGGCGCGGGCTTCGACGTCGAGCTCGTCGAGCTGCACCACAAGCACAAGAAGGATGCGCCCTCCGGCACGGCGCTGGCGCTCGCGGCGGCGGTGCGCGAGGCCCGGCCGGAGCTGGTCGAAGAGCACTCGCGTCACGGGATCACCGGGCCGCGGTCGGCGTCCGCGCTCGGGGTCGCGGCGGTTCGCGGCGGCGACGTCGCCGGCGAGCACACGGTGTTGTTCTTGGGGCACGGGGAGCGGCTCGAGCTCACGCATCGGGCGAGCTCGTCGGTGATCTTCGCGCAGGGCGCCCTCACCGCGATGGACTGGCTGCGGCAGGCGCCGCCCGGGCTCTACGGGATGCGGGACGTCGTCGGCCGCGCCAAGCCGCCGGCATAGGGGTCGCGGGTGCCAACAGCGGTCGGAGAAGCGCCGGCGCCGGTGACGGTCTACATCGGCCTCGGCGGCAACCTCGGGGACGTGCTGCAGGCGTTCCGGGTCGCGCTCGCGGCCCTCGGCAGCCGCGGCGTCGAGGTCGAAGAGGTCGCGGCCGCGTTTCGCACCGCGGCGGTCGTGCCCGAGGGCTGCAACGAAGACGTGCCCGATTACTGGAACAGCGTCGCGCGGGCGACGACCCGGCTCTCGCCGCGCGCGTTGCTCGAGCTGCTGCTCGCGCTCGAGGCCGAGGGTGGCCGCGAGCGGGGTGAGCGCTGGCGTTCGCGGCCGCTCGATCTCGATCTCCTGCTCTACGGCGACCGCGTCATCCACGAGCCGGGGCTGGTGGTGCCGCATCCCGAGATCGTGCGGCGCGCCTTCGTCCTGCGGCCGCTGTGCGAGCTCGATCCCGAAGTGCCGGTGCCGAACACCGGCAGAAGCGCGGGCGCGCTGCTCGCCGCGCTCGCCGACCGCGACGCCGGGGTGCTGTACCGCCTCACCGGCTGGCGCCGTCCACCCGGTTAGCCGCGTCGTCGTTCGTTCGGGCTCCCTCGCGTTGGGTCGTAGGGATGGGAGCTTCCCTACGACCCGCACGCAAGGAGAAGGAGCGACCCCGGGGTTAAATCCCAAGGTCCTTTCTCGGTCTCAGTAACCTACCCGCCCGGGGAACGGCTGCGGATAGACCACTTCGACACCCCCTGGTCGAGCAACACCCATGCCACCCAAGGGGAAAAAATGGCAGGAAACACAACCCATTGGGATCGCGGCAGATTAGCCCGGGGGCCGGGATGCCCGCGATTTCGCCCTGTTATGCGTCGCGTCAAAAGTGTGACACGAATGTCGTGTGGGTGCGCGATCGGCTACAAAGTTTTCGCATCTATGACAATCCGTTCATGGGGGGGCTCTCGTGGGGCCTGGCCTGTGATCTCGGTCACGGTGTAGAACCATCGCACGATGTCGATCACCGACCGCAGACGCAGCTTGCGACACTCGTTGGCGTTGGACGTCGCGTTGCGGGTCGGCGTCGGTGGCGACGGCGTCCGCGGCAAGTCGATCGACGTCTCGCGCAGCGGCATGTTCGTGGTGACGAGCGCCCGCATCATGGAAGGGCGGCGCGTCGACATCACGATCACCGGGCCGCTGGTCGACGAGCCGATCGTGACCTCCGGCATCGTCGCGCATCACATGCCCGGCGTCGGCATCGGCGTGCGCTTCTCGCACCAGCACCCGCGCACCCGCGATTTGATCGGCGAGCTGGTCCGCAAGATGAAGTGTCTCTGAGCGCGGTCGAAGGCACGCTGCACTTGCCGCGGCAGTCGCGGCGCAGGACTCGAGAGATCGGCGCCTACTTGCCGTCGTAACCGAAGAACAACATCGGCGCGATGCCGATCACGCGGTTGCCGATGTTCACCGACTGACTGGCACCCGCGGTGCCGCCGCTCTGTTTGACCTCGGTGACCGGGGCCGACACCACCTTGGCGTCGAGCGTGATGGTGAACTGGTTGCGCCGCCGCCCGCCCGTCGAGCCGCCGAGCCCGATGCCGAGACGCACGTCGGCGCCCGGGATGTACTTGGCGCCCGCCACCATGGCCTCCTGCGACGCGCCGCTCGAGCTCGCCGACTCCTTCACCGAGGTCCAGCCACCCTTGGCGATGAGCGGCCCGGCGCCGACAAAGAACGTGTCACCGAGCGTCGCCTCCGCCACCGCGCCGACATAGGTCAACCCGACCGCGGACGCGCCCACCGACGCGCCGCTCGAAGACGCCTTGGCCTTCAACCACAAGCCGGCGTCATAGCCGAGGATGCCGTAGACGCCGAAGAGCGAGCCGAGCTGCGCCCCCACCCGCGCGTCGAGACCGAAGCAGGCCATCGGCCCGGGAATGAACGTGCCCAGGCCGCCCGACACGCCGAAACGGATACGGGTGCTCTCGGCCTCATCGATCGGCGCCGATGCCGGCGGCGGTGGAGTTGGCGTCGGAGCCGGGGTCGGAGTCGGAGTCGGTGGCGTCTCTGGTGCGGGCGGTGGCGCTCCGGCTGACGTGTCCGGGGCCAAAGCGCCCGGGCCGCTCGCGTCAGTGCCTGCCGCCGGCGTTGGCGAGGGTGGGGTCCCTTCGCCGCCGGCGGCGGGTGTCGCTTCGGCCTTGTCGCCACCTTCGACGCCCGCCGCGGGGCTCGCCTCCGGCGCTGGAGTCTCGGCGGGTGCCGCGACGTCGGGCGGTAGCGGCGCGGCCGGGGTTTCGGCAGGGGCGGCCGGCGGTGTGACCGGCTGCTCCGCTACCGGGGGCTTCTTCGGCGGCTTCCGCTTCTTCTTGGCGGCGGCGAACGCCGACGGCGAGCCAATCAGGCACAACACGAGAACGGCGGCGAATTGGCGATGGTTGGTCATGCTACTTGGTAGCACGGATTTCCGCCCGTCGCAGATTTTCGGCGCCCGCCGCCCGCAAAGGTGCCCCGCAAAGGTGCCCGCAAAGGTGCCAGGCACTTCTCCGGCACTTCTCAGGGGCAGGCGGCTCTGGATCTGTCCGGAATCTGGCAGAAATTTAGCCGCACTCGATCGCATTCTGCAGCGATAACAACAGCATGGGAGTCCGTGTGGCCGCCGCCGTCATCATCGCAGGGCTCGGCCTGCCGCTCGCGGCGTGTGGTCATGGCAGCTACCGCGTCGAAGGGACGCCGTGGACCTGGTCGTCGGCGGCGAGCGCTCGGGCGCGTGGTGCCGATGCGGGCCGCCCCGTCGACCTGGCGCCGCCGATCCCGGTGATCGCGACCCGCCCCGTCGTCGCGGTGCTCGAGGCGCCGTCGGCGCCGGCCGAGTCGGTCACCGTGGACGTCAGCCGCAAGCCGGCGAAGAAGCGCCCCGACGGCAAGCGGCGCCGGCGCTGAGTCGCCTCAATACCACCAGGTATCGTCGGGATAGGACCTGCCGTGGCTGACCGTGTCCGGGAACCAGCGGCCGCCCGAGATTGGCGAGCCTCCGCCCGCGCCCCGTCGGAGCTCTTCCGGTCTCGCTTCGGGACGTTTTGTCCCGCTTTGCGCTCGGCGGTGAACCGCCAGACGTCAGAATCTCGTCTATAATCCGAGCACCTTCGAGGTGAACACCGCGCGGCGGGCGGCACGCTCCTTGCTCTTCATTCGCCGGCATGGAGGATCTCATGATGACGCACAGCCCCGGCCGTTCTGAGGACACCTGCAGCCATCGTATTTTGCTGGGGCTGGCGATGCTCTCGGGGCTCACGCTCGGCTGCGCCAAAGATCCTCTGCACGGCCCGTGCACCGGCGCCGTCGACGCCGATGGCGACGGCCACTACACGCCCGACTCCTGCCGGACCGAAGACGCCGCTTGCCCCTGCGACGACTGCGACGACGCCGACCCGACCGTCAACGCAGGCGCCACCGAGCTGTGTGACGCCAAGGACAACACCTGCGACGGCCTCGTCGACGAAGGCTTTCCGCGCCTCGGCAAGCTGTGCGCCGCCGGTGAGGGAATGTGTGGACGCAACCGCTGCTCGCCGGATGGGAGCGCGGTCGTCTGCCAGGCGGCAGACGCGACACCGTCGGTCGAGGTCTGTGACGACGACGACAACGACTGCGACGGCGAGATCGACGAAGGCTTCGGGACCGGCGTGCCCTGCGAGGCCGGCGTCGGCCTGTGCCGGCGCTCCGGCACGACCGTCTGCAACGCCACCGCTGACGGCGCGGTGTGCGGCGCGGTGGCCGGCGCGTCCTCGGTCGAGCTCTGCGACAACCTCGACAACGATTGCGACACGGTCATCGACGATGACGTGGCCGCCGACTGCGTCGACTGCAACGGTGTCGTCAACGGTCGGAAGACCTGCGCCGCCGGCGTTTGGAGCAGCTGTCCGGTGTTGCCGGAGGTCTGCGGCGACGGCGTCGACAATGACTGCAGCGGCGCCGCCGACGAGGGCTGCCCGCCGCCGGAGATCGTGAAGCTCGGCTCGCTCGAGAGCGAGGACATGTTCTCTTCCTGCTGTAGCATGCTCGACTGCGTCTGCCGCGTGCCGACCGGGAACACCTGCGGCGGGACGACGTACTCCGGCTACACCAGCGGGATCCTCCAGGTGAACGAGGCGCTCCTCCCTGCCCTCGGCTCGCTCTTGCGGACCGACGCCGCCCGGTACGGAGTGTACCGGCTGGGCGGCGCCTTCACGGCGTTCGGGAGCTCGGCCTTCGGCGCCGGCGGCACGTGCGGCGCGGCGCGCTTCGCGACCCCGGCGCCCGGCACGCTGACGTACTCAGGCTACGCCGCCTCGGTGACCACGCTCGAGATCCTCTTCGATGACCGCGACCCGCTCGCCTGCGCCACGCAGGCCGAAGAGCCGGTGTTCTGTTTCGGCAACCCGCAGGCGGATGTCTTCTGGTTGTGTTGGGACGCCGAGGGTCGCGGCGAGCTCTGTCCGAGCTCCGGCGGGCTCTGGGACGACGTCGTGCTCCTCACCTGCGGCCCCGACGTCACCAGAGAGGCGCGCGCGCCGAGCTCCCGGAGCCTGGTCGTGATCGAAGGCAACTCGACGTTCGTGGGCACGATCGACTTCGGCGATGGCCACGTCGTCACCTACGGTGCGAGCCCGAGCGTGCCGGCGGTGCCGGCCCGAACCGAGGTGTATGACGCCGCCTCGCTCGGCGACCTCGCGCAGACGCGGGTGAACGTGCACACCTACGCCTCTCCCGGCACCTACACCCTGGTCGCGACCAGCTCCGGCGGCTGGGTGACCACCGTGGCCCTCAAGATCGCCGACGGCGTGTGCCCGGCGCTTTACACGCCGTAGCGCCCCGTCAGGAGCGCGCCGCCGCCGCCTAGAAAGTGAAGCTCTGGCTGACGACCCCGCCGGCCACGGTCAGCGGCGCCGGGCCCGGCACCGCCACGCCGTCGGGGCCGCCGGCGCCGTCCAAGTCGATGAAGGCGTAGACGTCGTAGTCGCCGTCGGTCACGGAGCCGATGCTGTAGCTCCACGACAGGCCGCCACCCAGGTCGACCGCGGCGACCGCGTAGAGCGGCGGCACACCAGGCCCGGGCGTCACCCCCCGAGCATAGACCGCGACCATCACGCCGAGCGCGCCGCCGGGCGTCGCCACGGTGCCCGCAAAGCCGCCCGCGGGCAGAGTGAAATCCTGCACCACGACGCTGGTCGCGACCGTCACCGCGGCGGGTTGCGGCAGCGCCACGGCGTCGGGCGGCCCCGGGGTGTCGTCGAGGTCGATGAAGGCGTAGACGTCGTAGTCGCCCGCGGCCACGTAGCTGATGCTGTAGCTCCACGACAGGCCGCCATCCGCGCTCGTCGCGGCGACCGCGTAGAGCGGCTGCACGCCGGGCCCGGGTGAGACGCCCCGGCCATAGACCACGACGGCCACGCCCAACGCCCCGGCGGGTGTCGCCACCGAGCCGTCGATACCCCCCGTCGGCGGCGCCGGGATCGCGAACGTCACCTCCTGGGTGTCGCCGTTGACCGTGAAGGGCGACTCGGCCGCTTCTCGCGCCAACCCGAGGTCGAGGTCGCCGTCGCCGTCTTGGTCGAAGGCCACCCAGGCGGTGTAGACGCCGTCGCCGACGTTGTACGCGGTGATGTCGGCGCTGTTGGCGGCGAGGGGGGTGCGTTGCGTCACCACGCTGCAGCTCGAATCGAAGGGTGGCGAGGTGGCGGTGTCGGGGCACAACACGAACAGCAGGTCGCCGGCGATGGTCTGCGCCGAGGTCAAGAGCGCGTGCACCCGGCCGGGCCAGTTGTCGACCGGCAGGTCGATGCCGGTGACCTCTGCGCCCGCGGTGATCGCGACCGGCGCCGGCGCCCCCGGCATGCCGTAGTAGGCCATCAGGTCGTCCTCTTCGGTGAGCGGCTGGCCGTCGACGGTGTTGTTGAGCACGTCGACCCGGGTCAGCACGAAGTAGCCCGGGCTCAGGTCGGCCAGGTTCGCGAGCTCGTAGGTCCAGGTCAGCTCGTCACCGACGACGGGCCGCGCGGCCACGTAGGCCGAAGGCGGCGTCCCCGGGCCCGGCATCGAATCGAAGAGCATCACCAGCGGCGCCGCGCCGAGCGGGCTTCGCAGGGTCAGGCTGCCGCTGATAGCACCCAGCGTCGGGTCGACGACCGCGAAGGTCACCATGCTGCGACCGAAGATCGACGCGGTGCCCGCGGAGTACATGCCGTTGCGCGCCACCTGCTTGATGACCGCCGCCAGGTAGGTGCGGCCGGGCTGCAACAGCGCGCCCCAGCGGCCGCCGAGATCGAACGCGGTCGCGTCCGGATCGACGATCGTGACCCCGACGAATTGCGGCGGGCCGCCGATCGCGGTCATGTCGGCGACCGCCAGCAGCTGTCGGTCGGCGAGGCCCGGCGTGTGGCTCCAGGTGAGCTGCAGGGTGCCGGTGGCGGCCGGATCGACGAGCGCGCCGGCGAGCGGCGCGGTGACGGTCGGGATCTCCGCGTCCGGCATCAGATACACCGGCATCAGCATCGAGACCTGATGGGTGCCGTCGTCGACCGCGACGGTGACGTCGCTCCACCCTTCCGGGATGCTCACGCCGCCTGGAACCAACCCGTCGGCGTCATTGACGACGAAGTGACCGGGCTGGCCCGGCGCCGCGCTCATCTGGGTCACGAAGATCCCGTCGTGCCACAGCTCGACGCCGAGGAGGCTGGGGTCGTCGTCGCTGATCTCCAGCTTGCCGTCGATGATGATCTGGCCGCCGCCGGAGACCTCGAGGGACACCTCGGCGCCCGGCACGAACAACGGCCGGCTGTCGTCGCCTTGACCCGCGGTGGTGAAGCTGACCGTCACCGGAGCACCGCCGAAGGTGTTGACCCCGCCGGCGCTGTCGATGTCGCTCACCGCCAGGGTGTACTCGGTCAACGGCGAGAGCGGCGGCGTGCCGGCCGCGAGCCGCAGGCGCACCGTCGTGTCCGGCAGCATCGCCGGCGGCAGAGACGCGTGCAGGCCGCGCACCGGCTCGCCGCTGGCGGTGACGAAGAGGCGCAGGTCGCCGGCCGAAATCGAGCCGGGAACGTAGCCGCCGACCACCTAGACGCCGAGCTCGGGCGCGGTCAGGGCGACGGCCGTGGCTCCGGTCGTCAACGCCCACGGCCGCGGCGCGCCATACGCCAGGGGGTCGCGGATCTCGACGTCGAAGAGCTCGTCGGCCGCGGCGTTGCCGGCCGCGTCGGTGAGCGTCGCGCTGATGTGGATGGTGTAGGTCACGCCGGGGAGCATCCCGGCGGTGGAGAAGCGCACCGCCCGGCCCAGGAGCACGAGCTGCGGCTCGAGGTCGACCACCGCGCCCGAGATCGCCTCTGCGGCGCTGATGCCGTGAAGCGTCGCGGGGTCGAGGACCTCGGAGAACCACAGCACCGCGAGGCGCGGGTCGATCGAGACCGGTACGCCGGAGGTCGGCATGTCGAGCACCGGCGGCGTCGTGTCACCGCCGCCCGGGCGCGCGACGACGAGGGGCAGCGCGACGTCTTCGACCGCATCGCCGTTGGTCTTGTGCAGGTCGGAGAAGACCACGTAGGCCGCCTCGGTCGGCGCCGGCAGGCCGGCGTCGAAGGTGAGCACGAGCTTGGTGTCACCGACCCAAGCCAGCTCGGCGCCGTCGTTCACGTCCACCGGGAAGTCGCCGCCGCCAAACAGGTCGTAGGTGATCGTCACCCGGCCGGCGCCGGTATCCATGGCCCGATCGAAAGTGGCGGAGACCTCGGTCAGGCCCGGCGACGCCATGACCGCCGGGTCGGGGTCGAGCGTGATGACCGGGGCGCGGTTGTCGAGCGTCGCGAAAGCAAAGTCCAGCGGCGCGGCGAGCGCGTTCCCCGCCAGGTCGGTCGCGGCGACCGTCAGGTGCACCGCGTGCGCGGTCGCGGCGGCAAAGGGTGTGTTGACGTCGGCGGCGTCGGTGGCGTGCGCCGGCCAGGCGAAGAGCACCTCGCCAGCCGCGGTCGCATGCCAATGGAAGGCGAGCGGCACGTTGGCGCCGTCGTCGACGCTCAGCGCCGCCTGGACGCCGGCGCGGTTCATGGCCTCGGAGAACGTGATGACGATGTTGGCGAGGGTGCGCACGTCGGTCAGGCCGGCGGCGGGGGAGAACGAGGTCACGGAGGGGTGCTGGTCGTCGAAGCCGTAGGCCCAGCTGGCGACGCCGCTGTGGTTGCCGGCGGCGTCGACCGCCAGGATCTTCACGGTGGTGGCGGCCGCGATCAGGATCGCCACGCTGTTCGCGGTGGGAGTCAGGGCCGTCGTCGGATCGACCCCGTCGGTCGTGGCGTAGAGCGACGCGGCCTCGCTGGCGGTGAAGGTGACCGTGGTGGCGGCCGTCAGGGTCCCGACCGCGACGTCGGCGGCGACGGTCGGGGCGAGGTTGTCCCAGGTGTAGGTGACGGTGTGGATCGAGGCCTCGGCGTTGCCCACCGTGTCGATCGCGAAGAACGACAACGTCGCGCTGCCGCCGCCGGGGATGTTGACGGTCTTCGGGCTCGGCCCGCTGGCGGAGGCGGTCGTCGGCGTCGTCCCATCCAGGGTGTGGTAGACCGTCGCGGTCTCGGAAGCGGTGATCACGACGTCAAAGGCGGCGTTGAACGCTCGGGCCGCGACGTCGACGCTGGTCGTCGGCGGCTCGCCGTCGAGGGTGTAGGTCTCGCTGCGGACGGCGCCGACGTTGCCGGCGGCGTCGACCGCGAAGAACGACAGGGTGCTGGTGGCGGTCAGCGGCACCGCGACCGGGCTGGCGCCGGCGGGCGACGCGGTCGAGGCCGGGGTGCCGTCGCTGCTGTAGTAGATCGTCGCCGCCTCGTCGGCGGTCAGGGTCACCGTCAGGGGCGGCGCGTACCGGCCGGAGAGGGGGGCCGCGGTCGTCGTCGGCGCCGTGGTGTCGCCTTGAGCTGCGGTCGGCACCACCGAGCCGCCGCACCCCGGGCCAAGCACTGCCGCCGCCAACAACACGAGGCGCGACGAAGAAAGCAGGCGCTGCAGAGAATCCATCGATGACCTCCTCGTGACGTTGCATCATGCCCGGCTGTTTACCGGCGTGATCGATTTGACTGCCGACCGACCGGGTCGGCGAGCCAAGTATACTGTTTCACTCGGGAGAGCGCCCCTGTTTTTCGCCGCGTGGGCTCTGCGCGCGGCAGGACGGCGCTTCTTGTTTGGTCGGTCGGGCTCGGCTACCGTGTCCCGCGTGGCGTGGCTCCAAACGGTGACGAGAGGCGGCGCCCGCGCCGGGCGGTGGCGGTCGATGGCGCTCGGCGGCGTCGTGGCGACCGCGTATTTGTTCGGGGCCGTGGCGCACGGAGGCCGGCAGATGACTGCAGCAGAGGCGGAGAAGCTCGCGCGCGCGCGTTGGTTCGACTTCGAGCTCGTCGAGGTCGGCACCAAGTTCAAGGGCGACTGGGTCGCCTACGTGAAGTACAAGGAGGCCTTCGAGGCGAAGCTCGCCGCCGGGTCGGCGCCCTATCGTCGCGGCCTGCCGCCGCCGGATGCGGGCGAGGCGCGAGGCCTGCGGTTGGTGTTGCAGGAGTACAACGACGTCGCGCGGGCACAGATCGGGGCGGCCCGCGCGCTCGCCGCCAAGGCCGCCGACGCCATCCGGCGCGGCGATGTCGACTGGCTCGCAATGGACTGCGCGTCGGGCGTCGGCCCCGATCCCGACGAGGTGCAGCGCACGAAGGCCTACTTCCGGGAGCAGCTCCGCGGCTGGCAGGCCGCGCTCGCCGACCTCGAGCCCGGCTACGACTTTGCCGCCGTCCAATACCACCGTCCGGATCCGGACCGCGGCTTGAGCGGCAGCGTGTCGTTCGCCTTCGGCCCCCGGGCCGAGATCGCCGACGACGATCCGCGCTACCCGGCGCAACACGAGATCGAGCTCTGGTGGTCGGGGCAGGTGATGCCACGGCCCAACGGCCCGCTCCAGACCACCCCGGCGCCGGACAAACCCGCCTCCCGCTGGCGGTTCTCCGGCCTGACGCCGGCCCTGACGCTGGAGCCGCACGCGCTGCGCTGAGTCGGCCGCCGGCGCTCGTGCGCACCGGCGCGGTCGCTCCGTCCGCCCGGGAGGCCGGGACGAGTCGTCCTCGACCGCGGCAATCCGTGGACCAGGCAGACACGATCGCGAGGGTCCGGCGCCGCGCACGCCACGCAATAGCTGGTATCATCTGAGGAAAGGCGCGCCGGCCGCAGGCCAGGCGCCGGCACGAGGCGTGCATCGTCTGGGGTATCTCGAAGGTGGAGGTGAGGTCCGGATGCGTGCAGCAGGCGAGCAAGGTGGCGTTCTGTGGTCGGGCGTCGGTCTGGTCGTGATCTCGGCTCTCGCCGGCGGCATCGGCTGTGCCGACGATCCGCTACACGGGCCCTGCGACGGCCTCGTCGATCTCGATCATGACGGCCACTTCGCGCCGGACTCTTGCGCCGCGGCGAGCCCGGCGTGCGCCTGCGACGACTGTGACGACGACGACGCCACGACGTACCCGGGCGCGACCGAGATCTGCGACCGCAGAGACAACAACTGCGACGCGCTCGGCGACGAGGGTTTTCGCGTCGGCAAGCTGTGCGCCGCCCCCGCCGGCGGCTGCGGCCGCAACGCCTGCAGCGCCGACGGCACCGCGGCGGTCTGCGTGCCGACGAGCGACGTGCCTTCCGCCGAGCTCTGTGACGACGAGGACAACGACTGCAACGGGCAGGTGGACGAAGGCTATGGTGTCGGCGCCGGCTGTTCTGCGACCACCGGCGCCTGTTCGGTCGGCGGCGTGATCGTCTGTACCGCCGACCACGCGGGCGCCGAGTGCTCCGTCGATCCGCCGGTCCCGGGCCCCGAGCGCTGCGACGGTCTCGACAACGACTGCGACGCCGACGTCGACGAGGACTTCGTGCTCGGCGGACCGTGTACCTCCGGCACCGGGGAGTGCGAGGTCCAAGGCGAGGTGGTCTGCGCGGCCGACGGCGCCGGCACGGCGTGCGCCGCGGTCCCGGGCACCCCGAGCCCCGAGAGCTGCGACGGCCTCGACAACGACTGCGACGGCGAGGTGGACGAGGAGCTGCTGATGACGTGCAGCGACGCCTGCCTCGGCACCGTGAGCCTGCCGGCCTGCGCGGCGGGGCTGCCGCTCGCGTGCCCGCCGACCGGGGTCGAGATCTGCGACGGCCTCGACAACGACTGCAACGGCCGGATCGACGACGGCTGCACGGTGCCGGACGACGACGTGCTCAAGATCGTCGACATCGAGTCGGAGGACCTCGGCGGCGGCTGGTTCACCGACGGCTCGACCGGAAACCTCTGGTACCTGATGGTGTCGGCGACCACGCTGCCGGGGCTCGTGAGCCTGTTGGAGTGGCACCCCGAGCGCTACGGTGTCTATCAGATGGGCGGGACCTACCATGCGCCCAACTGCACGCCCTTCACGCCGCCGTTCGCGCTGCAGGTGTACGACAGCGAGTGCGGCTTCGCGGCGCCGTTCGCCGGCAGGGTCTTGGCGCGGGACATGGGGATGCTGTACGTCTCGGTGTACGCCAAGCCCAACTTCGCGTGCACCTCGCAAGACGCCTGGGCCCAGAGCTGCTTCGGGCGGCCGGACACCGACGTGTTCTGGCTGTGCTGGCAGGGCGACGCCTATCAGCCGTACTGCGATCCCGCGAACATCACGACCATCCAGCAGACCAACCTCGTGGCGCTGTCGTGCGGTCGCGACTTCGACACCGGCCAGCAGAGCCCGTGGAGCTTGCGACTCCTGGCGCGCGGCCAACATCAAGCCAAGAAGATCGACTTCGGCGACGGCGCGGTGGTCACGCTGCCGGCCGTGCCGCCGGCACCCGGGGATCCACCGATCCGGTGGGAGGCGAAGCGGACCGAGCTGGTGGTGGTGGCCGAGCCGACCTACCCGGCGTTCGTCTACACCCACACCTACCAACAGGCGAACACGTGGTACACGGTGCGGGCCTACCTCGACCCGGTCCTGCAGCCGTCGGTCTACGAGGAGTGGGCGCACTTCAAGACCGCGGCGTCGAACGCCGCCGACCAGTGTCCGGTGCTGACCGCGTCCGGGGCGACGCATTGCGATCCGGCGGCCTGCGCCGCCTTGTGGGACCAGTGCAGCACCTCGGCGACCGGCGCCGAGTGCTACTGCAGCGCCGCCTGTCGTTGCGCCTGCGAGAACAAACCCTGCGAGCTCGCGAACCGGCAGCTGGCGTCCGAGCTCGGGATGACCTGCAGCTACTGGGAAGCTTCACGCGGCATGCTTGAACGGGCGTGATGATCGTCCGCGTTGTGATGCGAGACAACAGTCAAAGCCCGGCCACGGTTTCTCTTGATCCGGCACCTCGATCCGCATAGCGATCGCGGCCGGGGGACCTCGTGAGCGACCAGCCGACATCCACCATCCCGACCCCTGTGCCCGAGCAAGGCCAGCTCGTCCGCGTCCGCCAGCGCCACTACATCGTCCAGGACGTGGCCGGCGGGTCGGTCGAGCCCAGCCGGCCGGATCAACACCGCGTCCGCCTCGAGTGCCTCGACGACGACCAGGTCGGCACGTCCCTCGACGTCATCTGGCAACACGAGGTCAATCCGGTCGTCCACGACCAGCTCGGTCTGCCGCGGCCGGATGCCTGGGACCCGAAGGATCGCTTCGACGCCTTCCTGCACGCCACCCGGTGGTCGCTCTCGTCGGTGTTGGAGGGTCTTCCGTTGCAGGCGCCGTTCCGCGGCGCCATCCAGATCGAGGATTACCAGCTCGAGCCCGTGGTCAGGGCCTTGCGGATGCCGCGGGTCAACCTGCTCATCGCCGACGACGTGGGCCTCGGCAAGACCATCGAAGCCGGCATGGTGATGCAGGAGCTCCTGGCTCGTCAGCGCATCCGCCGCATCCTCATCGTGTGCCCGGCCTCGCTGCAGAAACAGTGGGCCGAGGAGATGCTGTTCAAGTTTGCCCTGAAGTTCGAGATCGTGGACCGGGCGTATATGCAGCGGCTCCGCAAGGAGTACGGCAGTCACGTCAACGCCTGACCTCGGCGTAGCAGTGCTTGCAGCCTTCGCTGAGCTTCGAGCACCCGACCGTGGGGTTCCACGTCGCTGATGTCCATTCGATGTTGGTCTTGGTGCTCACTGAACAGACCTATAGCTGGAGAGTCCGACACTCACCATAGAATGGCAACGTGCCCATGCGGAACGTGCCGCCAACGCCTGCCAACTACGCTCAGCGGGCCGGCCGCGCAGGTCGTCGTCACCGGGTGGGCGTGGTCTTCAGCTACTGCCGGGGTAGCGCTCACGACCGCTATTTCTTCGACGACCCCAGGAGCATGATCGCCGGCGAGATCCGGGTGCCCGCCTTCTCGATGCGGAACGAGCCGCTGATTCGGAAGCATGCCCACTCGGCTCTGCTCACGGCGCTTCGTGAGCTAACGGACGCGAGCGACAAGGACGGCCTGGACTACGCCTTCCCGCCGTTCATCTGGGCGTACTTCGCCCACCGAGTCGACGCGACGGACAAGCCGAAGGTGCAGTACCTGGAACGCCCGAGGGAGGTCGTCGACTTCGGCGCCCTCGTGGCCAAGCATCGGGACGCCCTCGTTGATGCACTGAAGGGCGTGTTTTCGAGTGCGTGGCCGAAGGACGAGGCCGCGGCCGTTCAACCCGAGGTCTTGAGCCGCTACGTCGAAGAGCTGGCCGGTGACCTGCAGGCACACATCGTCCGGCTGTTCACCGAGGTGAAGACCTATCGCGACGAGCTTCGGCAGCTCCGTGAGGTCGAGGACGGCGGCTTTGCGTTGTCCGAGGAGCAGGAGACCCAGCGGCGGCGGTTCGGTCACGCCCTCCAGACGCTCTTGGATGAGCGGCGGCAGGAGAACTACACCCTCAGCTATCTGACCCAGGACGGCTTCTTCCCCGGCTACGCGCTCGCCCGCGACTGCGTGACCGCGCAGTCGTTGGAGCCGTATCTGGAGATATCGCGCCCGGCGCCGGTGGCTCTCCGCGAGCTCACGCCCGCCAACTTCATCTACGCCAACAAGAACATTTTCCGGGTCCGCAAGCTCAACTTCTTCAAAGTGAAGGCCGACGAGCGGACCACCGCGGCTGTTCTGCAACGCCATCTCGCCTACGACCCTGAGCACAAGCGGGTGTTCGACCCGGCGGCCTCGTCGTTCGAGGGCGGCCACACCAAGGCGCCCATCAAGGTGGTGTCGTATCAGCTCGTCGACGTGGAGATGCGGCGCAAGCAGGACATCGACGACCGAGAGCGCGGCCGTCACCGTGTGCACTTCGTCGCCCACGGCATGACGCTCGCTCACCACGCCGGCGGCCACGAGGGCAAGATCGGCTCGTACACCTGTCGATATCTCCGGCGGCAAGGCCTCAGGCTCGTCAACCTAGGGGTGCCGAGCCGGCAGGAGCCCAGGTTCAGCCTGTTCCCCCTGTGTACGATCTGCGGCGCCACCCGCTCACCCACGGCCACGGAGGCCGAGATCGAGCGCTTCGACGCCGACCACCAGAAGCTGCACGGCCAGAAGACCACCGACAACTTCGCTCTGCACGTCGAGCTCACGTCGGACGCCATGCATCTCGGCCCGTTCCAGGAGTACGGGCACGCGGTCAACGTCTTCGAGGCCATCAGGATCGGCGCTCGGCACGTCTTGGACATGGGCACGACCGAGGTCGAGGGCTTCTCGCTCGTCGACGAGCACGGCAAGCACTGGGCCATCCTGTACGACCCGATGCCGGGCGGATCAGGCTTCCTGCCGCAGATCGTTCAATACTGGGAGAACATCTGTGAGCGGGGCCGACATGCCCTGGAGAGCTGCGCGTCGGAGTGCGAGACCGCCTGCTACTCGTGCCTCAAGCACTTCCGGAACCAGCTCGATCATGACGTCTTGAACCGGCACACCGCCATCAACCTACTCGGCGACCTCACCTTCCCGCTGGCGCTCGACCACGTCATTCCGGCGGTGGTCGTGCAGCCCGAGGTGAGCCCGGAGGCCGATGACAGCAAGGCCGAGACGGACTTCGCGGCCATCTGCAAAGGTCGAGATTTCCCGGTGCCGCCCGAGTCGCAGTTCAAGGTGGACCTCGGCGCCGGCAGCTACACCATCGCCGACTTCGCGTATCCTAACGAGCGGGTGCTCGTGTTCATCGACGGTATGAGCAAGAAGCTCCATGGAGACCCCGACCGACAGCGAAAGGACAAGCTCGCCCGAGCAAAGCTGAAGATGAAGGGCTTCCACGTTGTCGAGATCACGGCGGAGGCGCTGCAGGACGATGGGAGCGTGGCGATGCACTTGAATGAGATCGCGATCTACCTGGGCAGATAGAACCCTACCCCGGCGGCTGTCTTCTCGCCGGCTCGAGGCACCAAGCCCGCCGGCTCGGAAGCATGGGAGCCGTTCTCGGTCACGCGACCGCCGCCCACCGCCGGCCTGGCGGCCCTGGCGGCCCTTCCGCTCGCTGGTCTTTTGCGATAGGCACCCCGACGGTGACCGTCGGAGAAGTTGAGAATCGCTGCCGCGGGGTCGCGGTCGCCGGGTTTGCCACGGTCCTGGCGAAGCATCGCCCCGCGGGCGATCGGGATCGGATCGTGGCGGCGCTGCCACCCGAGCTTCGCGAGGCCCTCGGCCCTCGGGGGCTCGACCTCGCCGCCTGGTATCCGCTGTCGTGGTACAAGACAATGCACGCGGTCACCCAGCAGGTGCTCGGCGTCGGGGTCGACTACGCCCGCGAGGTCGGCCGGCTGACGATGCGCGACGATTTGGGCACCGGCATCTATAAGGTGTTCACGCGCTTCTTGGCCCCGGGCTATGTCGTCGCCAGCGCCGCCCGGGTGTTCGGCAAGTACTACGAGCACGGCACGATGACCATCACCGAGCACGCCGAGCACTTCGCGCGCGCTGAGTGGAGCGGCTGCCGCGACTTCGATCGCAACGTCTGGGAGGACCTGTTCGGCGGCTGCATCGGCGGCCTCGAGGCCGCGTCTGCCAAGAACGTGCAGGTCGAGGTCCTCGCGGGCGGCAAGGACGGCGACGTCAGCGCCGTCCTCGAAGCGCGCTGGGCGTAGACCGGCGCCGCTGCGAGTCGCACCGTCGCGCCGCAAGCTGCGACACGCGACCCCGGGGCTGCGACCCGGCCCCAGGAGTGCCACGTGGCCCGGACCTTGCTTGACGGCATCGACGTTCGTCAAGGAGGTCACATGTACGCGCGCGCGGCATCGGGGACCGTCATCGGCGTCGAGGCGCTGCCGGTGGTGGTGGAGGCGCACCGCGGCAACGGGCTGCCGCTCACCAACGTCATCGGGTTGGCGCGCGGCGCGGTCAAGGAGTCGGCGGTGCGGGTGCGCTCGGCCATCGCCGCCTGCGGGGTTCACCTCGGGACGCAGCGGCAGGTGCTGAACCTGTTGCCGGCCGAGCTCCCGAAAGAGGCCAGCGCCCTGGATCTGGCGCTCGCGGTGTCGCTGCTCGCGGCCGCCGAGGTGGTGCCGCTCGCGGCGCTCGCCGGGCGGCGCTTCTATGCCGAGCTGTCGTTGGGCGGCAGCCTCGAGCCGGTGCGCGGTGCGGTGTTGATGGCCGATCTGGCGCGGCGGCACGGGGAGACCGAGATCATCGTGCCTCATGCCAACGCCGCCGAGGCGGCGATCATCCCGGGGGTGCGCGTCATCGGCGCCCGGCACCTGTCCGAGGTCATCGCCCATCTCACCGGTGCCGAGGTGGTCACGCCGGCGGCGCCGGTGGAGCCGGCACCGTCCGCCGGCCACGGCTGCCTGTCGGAGGTCAAAGGCCAGCGCCTCGCGAAGCGGGCCCTCGAGGTGGCGGCGGCCGGCAACCACAACCTGCTGATGGTCGGGCCGCCGGGGAGCGGCAAGACCATGCTGGCGCGGCGCTTGCCCGGCATCCTCCCCGAGCTGTCGGCCGACGAGAGCATCGAGGTGACGCGGGTGCACTCGGCCGCCGGCCAGCTGCGCTCCGGCTGCGGGCTGGTGCGGTCACGGCCCTTTCGGGCGCCGCACCACACCGCGAGCGAGGCGGCGTTGTGTGGCGGCGGCTCGATTCCCCGGCCGGGCGAGATCACCCTCGCGCACCGCGGCGTGCTGTTCTTGGACGAGCTCCCGGAGTTCTCGCGTCGCGGCCTCGAGTCGCTGCGCGAGCCGCTCGAGGAGGGCTGCATCCAGATCGCGCGGGCGTCCTTGTCGTTGTGCTTTCCCGCCCAGGTGCTCTTGGTCGCGGCGATGAACCCTTGTCCGTGTGGGCGCTTCCAGGGCGACCTGCGCCGCCTCGGCGCGACGCCGGCCAAGGTCGGGGCGCTCTGCCTGTGCTCGCTCTCGGAGGTGCAGCGCTACCGCTCGCGGATCTCCGGGCCGCTCCTCGACCGCATCGACCTCCACGTCCCGGTCCAGGCGGTGGCCTATCGGGACTACGCCACCGCGGCGGCCGGCGAGACCAGCGCTGTCGTTCGGGCGCGGGTGCTCGCGGCGCGTGCCCGGCAAACGGCGCGGCTCGGCCCGGGGCGCAGCAACTGCCAGATGCAGGAGCGCGAGGTTCGCGAGCACGTCGCGCTCGACGACGCCAGCCTGAGGCTCATCGAGCAGGCCATCGACGTGCACGGGCTGTCGACGCGGGGCAGCGGTCGAATCTTGAAGGTGGCCCGCACCATCGCCGACCTCGCCGCCGCCGAGGCCGTGACCGCGACCCACGTCGCCGAGGCCATCCAATACCGGATGCTCGACTGGGCGAGCGCCGAGGCCGGCGCCGACCTCGACGACGACGCGCGCCAGCCGACGCCGTGGCAGCACGACACCGCGCCCTGCGCCTGACCGGGCATTCGGGCCCACGGCGAGGCTTCGGCGTGGTCGGGCGCCGGGAGTCGGCGGCGGGCAAAAAAAAAGGGCCGCACCCCGTGAGAGATGCGGCCCTCGTGAGTCATCAGACCGTATCGACTAGTTCTGCTGACTCGGCGTCACGTTGCGGGCCTGCAGGCCCTTGTCGCTCTTGACGACCTCGTACGTGACCTTTTGGCCCTCCGCCAACGACTTGAAGCCGTCGGCGAGAATGGCCGAGAAATGGACAAAAACGTCCTCCCCACCGTCCTCTGGCGTAATGAATCCGAAACCCTTGCTGTCGTTAAACCATTTCACTGTACCGTTTGCCATACCAACTTCCTCTTGCTGCCCAATGCAGCGCTTGGCCGGTCTCACCCGGCCCTTGTTCATGCCGGGGTTCAATGCGTCGCGTGTGGAAGGAACTGCTCCCCCGACAACTACATTCAACTCCCATCGGCTCCCTACCGTTTTCGAGTGCCATTTGGCAAGAGGGAGTTGCGCTCCGGTGTCGTCGTGGCGCGGTGCGTCATGGGCGGCCTGGGTCGCCGGCCGACGGTCAGAACAGGTCGAAGCTGAGCAGCACCGCGGCGCTGAACAGGAAGGCGCCGCCGACGCCGTAGAGGATGGTGGCGCTCTTCCACTGCGACTGTTGTTCGTCGAACCAGACCGGGCCGTTGGTGGCGTTCAGATCTCCGGCCCGGGCGTTCGCTTCGATCCTGCGCACCCCCTGGACGTGCAGGTAGTTGAAGTAGCCGCCGACCGCGGTCGTCAGCACCCCGGCGCCGGCGATGGTCCACACCCACCAGCGGTGCCGCATCGGTGTCCGGCCGCCGACGAAGACCGAGCTCTGGGCGAGCTCGATGGTCACCTGCTTGGTCTCGCCGTAGGCGATGCTGACCATCGAGGTGAACGGCACCAGCGCCTCGCCGCCGGCCTCGATCGCGTGGCGACCGGCCTGCAGCTCGATCTTGTTGTTCGCGAGCGGCGTCATCCCGACCGCCTTGCCGTCGATCATGATTTGGACCCCGGGCTGGCGGGCGATCACCTCCAGAAACCCGGTGAAGAGCTCGGGGGCCACGAGCTCCACGGCGGCCTTGCGCATGTTGGCGACCAGCGCCGCCTCGTCGGTGGCCGCCTTCTCCGAGGTCCGCCGCACTTCGTGGCCGGTGCGGATGTCGATGAGCTTGAGGTTGATGACCTGGTCGTCACCGAGGCCGGCGATGTTGCCGACCACGAAGGCGTCGAAGCCCAAGCCCCCGACGACCTCGACGATGCAGGTCACCACGCCCTCGCACGAGCCGAAGGCGATCTTCACGTGCGCGCCGTGCTCCAAGAGCCGCGCCGGCGCGATGAGCTTGTCGCCCAAGATCTTCTCGAGCTCGCCCTGCAGCACCCTCTGGATCGCGCCCGCGGCCTCGTCGGTGGAGCCGAGCGAGGTCAGCGGCATCAGGGCGATGGTCCGGTACTCCTTGGCGGGGGAGACGACGACCGGCGCGCCGGTCTGGCGACGCGCGTCGTCGCCCTCGTCGGCGCTTTGGGCGAGCATCGAGACGACAACGAGTAGCGCGCCCGTCATGTTCTCATGATGGCATGGGTTTTACGGCACGCCAAATTCATCGGCACCGATCGCGGTCGGATCGGCACGGCTGCCGACGTCGGCGTCCACCGGGACGTCGGCGAGGCGCGCCGCCTGGCACTCGGTCACCGGGGCCGAGGCCAGGTGCAGGTCGTAGGGTGCGCCGCCGACAAAAGCACATTGGCGCGGCACGCCGGTCGCCGCGGCCTGGACGCTCGTGCCCAGCGGTCCACCGGCGTCGAAGTCCGGCCGTAGCTGCCAACCGGCGTCGCGCCAGGCGGTGTCGGGCGGGATCGTGATCTGCAGCGCTTGCTCGATGGTGGTCGGGATGACGGTCTCCTGCATCACGTAGGTCGTGGCGGTGTTGGCGCCGCCGCGCGCGGCGATGAGCCTCGGGGTGCCGTTGAACTGGCTGGCGGCGAGGCCGGTCACCGGGGCCGGCGGGGTCACCCGCGCCGGCAACGCGCTTCTTGTCAGGCTGTCGCAGGGGAGCAGGGCGCCACAGGTGAGGTTGAACACCTCCAGGCGGCCGTCGGCGCAGCCCAGCACCAGCTCTTTGCCGCGCGACCCGCTCGGACTGACGAGCTCGCTGACCAGGCTCAACACCGGCAGGGAGTCCGGGTCCGGGTAGCTGACGCCCAAGACCATCCCGGAGCCGTCGCGCTGGCACGGCAGGGGTGCGGCGGCGGGCTTGAACGTCAACGGCGAGGGGTCGGCGAGCGAGGTGAACGGGTTCAGAAACACGAAGACCTTGGGTCCTGGCCCCATGTCGGCGATCACCACGACGTCGGTCTTCGTCCCCCGGCCGAAGTTGCCCGTCGCCAGCTCCTCGTCGAACGAGGTGATGAGCACCGGCCCGACCGCTCTGGGCACGGCCGGGAGCTTGAAGCGGGCGCGCTGCGTCCCGATGGCCGCGGTCTTCGACGACGTGACCATGACCACGTCGTCGTCCGCCAGCGCCACGAAGGTGTCGCCGGCGGTGTCGACCGCGAACGCGCTCACCACGCCGTCGGTCCAGCCGGCCGGCGCCGGCGCGTCGAACGAGCCGCCCGCGGTTCGCGGCAGCGCCCAGACCTGGCCCGCCTCGAGGAAGATCAGATCCAGGAACGGATCGTTGTTCACGAAGCCGGCGGCCACCTGCGAGGGCTGGTGCACGACCCCGTCGCTCTCGGTGCTGGCGTACTCGAACACCGGCATCTGATCCCCTTCGACCTTGGCCATCGCGATGCTGTCGGGGAGCGCCGCGACCACGAAGTACGCGGTGCCGAGCGGGCCGCTCCACGAGGTCAAGATCGGGCCCGGGAGGGTCATCGAGGTGAAGTTGACGATGACGCTCAACGTCGTCGGGTCCGGGAAGCCCACTTCGAGGACGTCGAAGAGCTCGGAGCTCCCGGTGCCCAGGGCCCACCATTGCACCGTGGAGATCTCTTCCGTGGCCGCGTCGGTGTCGTAGATCGAGTAGGCCGGCACGATCTGCGCCAGCCCGGGGCCGGCGACGCGGTCGTCGAACTGCACCCGGTTGCCGATGCTGTCGGCACCGAACGGCGGGTGGGCCAGGGTGTTGAGGGCGACGCGGCGACCGGAGGCGTTGCCGGCGTCGACGAGATTGTTTTGGAACACCGGGATGGTGGCGTAGACGTCGAGCGCCCGTCCGGTGATCGTAGTTCCCGAGTTGCCGCCCGCGGAGATGGTATTGTGTCGCAACACCGGGTGGTCGGGGGCCTGGGCGGCGGTACTGAAGGTCAGGCCCGCCGAGTGTACGCCGCCGCCGAAGATGAGATTGTTGTCGACCTCCCAATAGGGTGTGTCGTTCAGGCTGACGGCGCTCGAGAGGGTCGCGTCGGCGCCGCAGCGGATGACATTGCCGCTGAGGTGCGACGGCTCGGTCACCGGCGGCCGGCCCGACGGCTCGTCCGGCGGTTGCGTCAGGATGCCGATCGCCATCGCCGCGGTGAATCGGCCCTGCGAGTCGCCGACCTCAATCGCGTTGTCGCGGAGGTTGGCGACGCCGGGGTCGGACAACACCAGTCCGACGCTCATGACGTCGTTGGCGCCGACCTCGATGCTGTTGCCGCTGAGGTCGCTCTTGATGCCGTTCAGCAGACCGACCCCGATGGCGCCGGCGTCGAAGCTCGCGTAGCCGCTCTGCTCGGCCACGAGCTTGCAGACGTCGTCAGTCGCCGCGCTCCCCACGATCAGGGTGGTGTTCGTCATCCGCAGCGGCTCGGCCACGGCGCCGCCCGCGATCAGGCCTGCGGCGAGGGTGAAGTGATCGCCGACCTCGATGCGCGCCTTGGCGACGTCGGGGCGCGCCGGGTCACCGGTGAAGACCAGCGGCACCCGATCGGTCGTGGTCTGCAGCCCGATGCCGCGACACGGCCGGAGGCCGCCCAAGTCGCTGCCCAACGCCGACAGCCGGATGCTGCTGTTGAAGAACGCCAACGACGGGCTGGCGGGCGCGGCCGGCTCGGTTTCGGGACAGGCCGGGTACCAGAGCTTGCAGGTGCAGGCGTCGGGGCCGGTGCCGCTCGGGTTGCAGGGGTACGCCGCGACCCCGAAGATGTCGCGGGTGCCGATGCCGGCGAGGTCGAGGGTGAGGTTCGAGATGCTGTTCTGCCCTTCGATGATGGTCATGCCGGCGATGGTCGGGGCATAGCCACCGCGGATCGAGATGCTGTCGATCGTCAGCGTCGAGACCGCGGCGAGGACGCCGAGCGCCTGCTCGGTCACCGGGGCGTTCAGGAGGATCTCGCCGCGGGGCGCGGCGTGGCCGGTGCCACCGCCCTGGAGCACCGGGGCGCCGCCGTAGAACACCATGCCGATGAGCAGCTCCATCGGATCGAAGCCGGCGACCGTGCCCGCGACGTTGACGTCGGTGAGGGTCGGCGACGCGTGCACGCTGCCGAGGCCGATCCCGGTGTTGTCGTGGCCGCCGTCGACGATCTCGATGTCGACGTCGTCGACGGTCGGCGCGCCGCCGTCGATCCACAAGGTCAGCAAGCCGCTCAGATCGGTCGGGTCGTCGGGGGTGAGCTCGTTCGCGACCGGCACCACGGTCGGGCTCAGGCGCAGCGTCAGGTCGGTCAACGTCACGTTGCCGTCGATGTGGTGTCCGCCCCAGTTCGCGGGGTCGATCGCCGGGTTCGGGCGCTCGCACTCCACCGGACAGAGGCGGCGGTTGTCGGCGACGAAGCTCCAGGTGCGTGGATCGTAGCAGCCGCCGACGGCAACGTCGCCGTGCAGGTCCAGACACTCGCGATAGGGCTGCATGCCGCTCGCCGCCGCGACCAACACCCGTTGGCTCGGACGGCCGGCGGCGACCTCGGCGCCATAGCCGATCGTCTGGCAGGGCGAATCGATCGCGCCGCAGCCGGCTTGGTCGACGCCGTCGGTCGACACGTAGACCGCGTCGAGCGCCGGCTGCACCAGGAGCCGGTAGCGCCCCGGGGCGCTCGCCTGGTAGGGGTCACTCGCGACCACGTCGAACTCGTAGATCCCCACCGCGGTCGGCGTGATCGTCAGGGTGTCGCCGACGAGCGGCGCGGGGACGAGCGTCGCGGCCGGGCCGCCGACCGGGGTCCAGGTGATCGTGATGACGTCAGCCTCGGGGTCGGCTGCGATCGCGGTCCTGCTGACGGCCTGCGGCGGGGCGCCGAGCGCGATGACGTCGTCGCCGAGCGCTTCGAGGGCCGGCCGGCCGTTCTTGATGCAGACGCTCTTGTAGCACCGCCAGCCGTCGCCGTTGGGCGCGCACTCGGTGTCGGCGCGGCAACCGAGAGGCGTGCCTTCGAGTGACGGGCTTTGATGACAGGCGAACGCGAGGACGGCCCCCAGACAAACGACGCTGATTCTTAGCATCGGCGAAGTATATCCCGGGCGCCGGCGCGGCGCTCGTCTCTGACGCGACCCTCGACCGCCGCCACCATCCTCGAGCAGCGCGGCCGCGGGGCAAGAGCCGCGGTGCGACGCCGCCGGGCTCAGGTGGAGAGGGTCGCGAGCTCCTGCTGGTGCCGGTTCGCGAGCTCGGCGAGGGCTCGCTCGGCGCGGGCTTCGGCGGTCATGAACGACTCCGTGTCGCTCATCGGCTCGCACACCTCGTAGTAGCACTTGAGCTTCGGCTCGGTCCCCGACGGCCGGACGATCACCCGGCGGCCGCCCTCGAGCTCGTAGATCAGCACGTCGCTTTGCGGCAGCGGCACGCTCTCGCGCCGGCCGCCACGGAGCACGCGCGCCCCGTCCCGCACGTCGGTCGTGACCTCGACCTCGAAGCCGGCGATGCGCGTCGGGGGTTTGTGGCGCAGGCGGTCGCCAAGCGACGGGCCCGGGCGCTCGGGATCCAACGCCAGCGTCCGTTGCCCGGTCAAGAAGAAGCCGTATTCTCGGTAGATCTCGGTCAAGCGATCGAAGATCGTCTTGCCGTCGTCGGCGAGGGCGGCCGCGAGCTCGGCGAAGATCACGAGCGCCGAGATCCCGTCCTTGTCGCGCACCAACGCGCCGATGGTGTAGCCCAGCGCCTCTTCGTAGCCGAACAGGAAACGCCCGCCCTCGGCCTCGGCGGCGAGCCCGGCGTCCGCGATCCATTTGAAGCCGGTGAGGGTGTCGACGTAGCGCAGGCCCGCCTTGCGGGTCATCACCGCCAAGAGCCGCGACGAGACGATGGTGCTGACGACGACGCTGCTCTTGCCTCCTTGCGCGAGCAGCTCGGCGCCGAGCAACGCCCCGACCTGGTCGCCGGTCAAGCGGCGGTACTGGCCGTCGGGGCGCAGCGCCGCGACCGCGAGGCGATCGGCGTCCGGATCGTTCGCCAGCGCCAGGGCGGCGCCCATCTCGCGGGCGAGACCTATCACCAGGTCCATCGCGCCGGGCTCCTCGGGGTTCGGAAAGCGCACCGTCGGGAACGCCGGGTCCGGCTCGCGTTGCGCCGCGACGCTCCGAACGTTGGCGAAGCCCGCCTGCGCCAGCGCCGCCTCAGCGACCCGCGCCCCGACGCCGTGCAACGGGGTGTAGGCGATCGGGTACTTGGCGCGGGCCGGTGAGCCGCGGCGCACCGAGAGCCCTGCCACTCCCTGCAGGTACTTGGCGACCATCTCGTCGCCGAGGCGTCGCACCCGGCCGCCGCGCTCGGCGTCGCTCTGCTCCTGGAACGGGATCGGCGCGGTCGCGGCCTTGTCGACGGCGGCAGCGATGCCGCGGTCGTGGGGCGGGATGATCTGGGCGCCGTTGTGCCAGTACACCTTGTAGCCGTTGTACTCCGGTGGGTTGTGACTCGCGGTCACCACCACCCCGGCCGCCGCCGAAAGCTCCCGCACCGCAAAGGCCCCGAGCGGCGTCGGCACCTCGGCGCTGTACATGAAGACCTTGAAGCCCATCGCCGAGAGCACGCAGGCGGTGTCGCGCGCCAGCTCCTTCGACAGCCGGCGGGCGTCGTGCGCCACGACGACGCCGCGCTTCATCGCGTCGGGGACCGTCGCTTGCAGATAGGCCCCGAGACCGGCGCTGGTCTCGCGCACCACCAGGCGATTCATCCGCGCCGGGCCGGCACCGAGCACGCCGCGCAGGCCGGCGGTGCCGAACTCGAGGCGCGCCCGGAACCGGCGCTCGATCTCGGCGCGGTCGCCTTTGCTCACCAAGGTCTCGAGCTCCGCCCGGGTCTCGGGGTCGGGATCGCGGTCCAGCCAGGCGCGAACGCGGGGGTCCATGGCCGGCATCGTAACATAGAAGGGTCGGCGAGGGCGCTGCCTTTGACTCGTCCGCGGCGCTGATGCACAGTCCGCGGCCGTCGATGCAGACCAAGCGCCACCTCGTCGTCGTCGCCGGCATCATGACCACCTTTCTGGCGTCGTTGGACGCGACCGTGGTGGGCACCGCGATGCCGACGATCACCGCGGTGCTCGGGGGCCTGTCGATCTACCCTTGGGTGTTCTCGGCCTTTCTGCTCGCCTCCACCGTCACCGTGCCGCTCTACGGCAAGGCCGCCGACCTGTTCGGGCGCAAGCCGGCGTTCTTCGTCGGCGTCGGCCTGTTCATGCTCGGCTCGTTGCTGTGCGCCACCGCGTCGACGATGACTGAGCTCATCCTCTGGCGCGCGCTGCAGGGCGTCGGCGCCGGCGGCGTGCTGCCGGTGACGATGACGATCATCGGCGACCTCTACGCGGCGCAGGAACGCGCCCGGATCCAGGGGTTCTTCTCCGCGGTGTGGGCGGTCTCCAGCATCGTCGGGCCGCTCGCCGGCGCGTTGTTCGTCGAGGTCTTGAGCTGGCATTGGATCTTCCTCATCAACCTGCCGTTCGGGTTCCTGGCGCTCGGGATCATGGCGACGGCGCTCGAGGAGAACGTCGCCGCCAAGGCGCACCGGCTCGACCTGTTGGGGGCGCTGTTGCTCACCGCGGCGGCGACGAGCTTGATGTGGGCGATGCTCACCGGCGGGCGCACCGGGGTGATGAGCGTCGCGGTGCGGGTGGCGTTCGTCGCCAGCGCGGTCCTGGCGCTGTTGTTCGTGCTCCAGGAGCGCCGCCACCCCGAGCCGATGTTGCCGCCGGCGCTGCTGCGGATCCGACCGGTCGCGGTGGCCGCGGCCGCCGGTGTCTGCGCCGGTGTCATCCTGTTCGGCTGTAACTCGTACCTGCCGGCGTTCGTCCAGGGCGCGCTCGGGCTGACGCCCAAGGACGCCGGCCTGGCGCTGTTGCCGATGGGCATCGGCTGGCCGCTCGCCGCCAACCTCTCGGGGAGTGCGCTGAAGCGCCTCGGCTATCGCCGCTCGGCGCTCTTGGGCGGCGCGTTCTTGGTGCTCGGCACCTCGTTCTTCTTGCGCTTCGACGCCCACACGTCGCAGGCGCTGATCATGGTCGCGGTGGGGATCACGGGCTTGGGTATGGGCTTCTCCACCACCGTGCTCCTGATCGCGGCGCAGGAAGCGGTTCCCTGGGCGCAGCGCGGCGCGGCGACCGCGATGGTGCAGTTCGCGCGCACCATCGGCGGGGCGGTGGGCGTCGCGGTGATGGGCGCGGCGCTGTCCGCGAGCCTGCGGCAGCAGCTCGGCGCGACCCCGGAGTTGCTCACCCTCGCCAACGAGGTCATGGACCCACATCGGCGCGGCGGGGTCGCGACCGCGACCGTGGCCGTGGTGCAGGGCGCGCTCGCCACCGGCCTCGGCGAGGTGTTCCTCGGGCTCACCCTCGCCGGCCTGATGGCGGTGGTGGTCACCTTTGCCTTCCCGCGCGGCTTCGCGCCGGCGGCGCGCGCCACGCCTAGCGCCACGTCGTCGCCGTCGCGATAGCGCCGGCCGCGATCTGGCTGTTTGCGGCCAACTTTGGTAAGCGAGCGCCAAGGAGAACACCCATGAAAGACGTCGTCGTCCTCGCCGCAGCACGCACTCCGATCGGCAGCTTCCTGGGCGCGTTGGCGCCACTCTCCGCTCCGCAGCTCGGGGCCACGGCGATCCGCGCGGCGGTGGCGCAGGCCGGCGTCGACCCCGGCGGCGTCGATCAGGTGATCATGGGCAACGTGTTGCAGGCCGGCGTCGGCCAGGCCCCGGCCCGGCAGGCGGCGATCTACGCCGGCATCCCGAAGAAGGCCGGCGCCATCACCCTGCACAAGGTCTGCGGCTCCGGGCTGCGCGCGGTGATGGACGCCAGGAACGCCATCGTCGCCGAAGAGTGGACCACGGTGGTCGCCGGCGGCATGGAGTCGATGTCCAACGCCCCGCACCTGATGGAGAAGTCGCGCGCCGGTTATCGCATGGGCGACGTCAAGCTCGTCGATCACATGATCAAGGACGGGCTCTGGGATCCCTACGGCGACAAGCACATGGGCAACTGCGGCGAGCTCTGCGCCGCGGAGTACAAGTTCAGCCGCGAGGAGCAGGACCAGTTCGCGCTGACCTCGTACAAACGCGCCCAAGCGGCGGTCGAGGCCGGCCGCTTCAAGGACGAGATCATCGCCGTCGAGGTGCCGCAGAAGAAGGGCGACGCCCTCAAGATCGACCGCGACGAGGAGCCGTTCGCGGCGCCCCTCGACAAGATGGGCAAGCTGCGGCCGGCGTTCGACAAGAACGGCACGATCACCGCGGCCAACGCCTCGAAGCTCAACGACGGCGGCGCGGCGCTGGTGCTCACCTCGGCAGACAACGCCAAGGCGCTGCAGAAGCGGCCCCTGGTGCGCATCATCGGCCAGGGCTCGTTCGCCCAGGAGCCGGAGTGGTTCACGACCGCGCCGGCGGCGGCGGCGAAGGTGGCGCTCGCCAAGGCGGGCCTCGCGGTCGACAAGATCGATCGCTGGGAGGTGAACGAGGCGTTCGCGGTGGTGACGATGGCCTGTATCCGGGATCTGAAGCTCGACCCGGCCAAGGTCAACGCCAGGGGCGGCGCGGTGGCGCTCGGGCACCCGATCGGCGCCTCCGGGGCGCGGATCTTGACGACCCTCATCCACCAGCTGCTGTCGGAGAAGCTCCGCTATGGCTGTGCCTCGATCTGCATCGGCGGCGGCGAGGCCGCGGCGGTGGTGATCGAGAACCTGACGCTGTAACGTTCGCGACCCCGGAGCTTGTGCCGCCCGTCGACTAAGGCTAGGTCGTGACCGCAGATGGCGGCGAAGACAGATCCGAGTGCGCGTGGGAAGCGGTGGCGACCCCCGACCCTCGTGGTCTGGTCGTTCACCCAGCTGGCGTTGTTCCTCTGGCTGCTCGTCCAGATGCTCGGCGTCGGCGTGGTGCTCGCGATCGTCCGGCGGCGGTTCCACTGGGGCGCCTTCGGGCTCGGTCTCGCGACGATGCTGGTCGCGGTCGCCGCCGCCGGGGCGGCGTTCATGCTGGCGCCGGAGTCGCTCTACAGCTGGCGGGAGGCTTTGTTGTGGAGCGTCGCGCTCGGCGGCATGACGGTGGCCGGGTTCGTGGTCGGCGCCGCCGGCCGGCGGGTGGGCTTTTGGGAGTGTCTGCTCGCGACCGTGATCGTGCTGCTGCTCGCGTACCTCCAGCTCGCCAAGGGCTTCGACGTCGTCTTCGGCCTCGGGCCGAGTGACAGCCAGGCCTACCTCGACTACCTGGTGGCGACGCCGCCCGGGGTGCGCTTCTTCGGCTCGATGTGGGACCGGATGCTCGGCTTGTTCGGCATGATCGGCTTCCTGCTCGCGGTGTTCGGCGGCTCGCTCGGGTTCTTGCTGCTCTCCGAGGGGCGCTTCGACGGCTCGTTCAAGTTCGAGATCGCGATCGGCTTGAAGCACCTCTTGCACGGGCGGCACGGGATGGTCTCGGTGACCGCGATCGTCGCGGTGCTCGGCGTCGCCCTCGGGGTCGCGGCGCTGGTGGCGGTGACCGCGGTGATGAGCGGCTATCAAGAGGATATTCAGTCGAAGATCCTGTCGACCAACGCCCACTTCGTGGTCCAGAAGTACGGCATCGACTTCACCGAGTACGAGTCGGTGGTGAAGGAGGGCCTGAAACACCCGCAGGTGCTGGCGGCGTCACCCTTCACCTTCAACGAGGCGATGCTCGCCACCGGCGAGCGCGGCGTCGGGGTGCTGATCAAAGGGGTCGACCCAAAACGCGCCGGCCTCGTGACCGGCATCGACGCCAACCTCTGCGAGCGCTTCTCGGTCGCCGACGGCTGCACCTACCACGCGGCGGCGAGCGGCCCGCACCTCCCCGAGCTGATGGCGGTCGAGGACGGTCTACCGGCGGTGGTGGTCGGCAGCGAGCTGATGAAGAAGCTCGGGCTGCCGGTGGGGGCGCCGGTGACCCTCACCACCCCGATCGGCATCGCCGGGGCGCGCGGCAACGCCCCGAAGCGCATGGAGTTCCGCATCGGCGGCGTGTTTCGCTCCGGGATGCACGACTTCGACGCCCGGCTGCTCTACCTCGACCTGAACGCGTCGCAGCGCCTGATGGGGCTCGGCGAGGCGGTGAACGGCGTCGAGTTTCGGGTGCGGGATCCGGAGACCGTGGAGCTGGTCGCGATCGACATCTATCGCGCCGTCGGCCGCTATCCTTATAAGACCCTCGACTGGCGCGAGCTGAACGGCGGCATCTTCTCGGCGTTGAAGTACCAGAAGATCGTGATGTTTCTGGTGCTGACCTTCATCATCATCGTCGCGGCGTTCAACATCGCCTCGACCTTGTTCATGGCGGTCGTCGAGAAGTCGCGCGAGATCGGGGTGTTGAAGTCGATGGGGGCGCGGGACGCGTCGGTGATGAAGATCTTCGTGTTCGAGGGCTTCATGGTCGGCGGCTGCGGCACGGCGTTGGGTTTGGCGCTCGGGCTCGCGGTGTGCCTCGCCATCGCCGAGGCCGGGATCTCGATCGCCGCCGACGTCTACATGGTCGAGTCGCTGCACGTGCGCTTGAAGGTCGCCGAGGTGCTGCTGACCGCGGTCGCGGCGATCATTATCTCTCACCTCGCGACGATCTTCCCGGCGATCAACGCCGCCCGCCAGCGCCCGGTCGACGCGATGCGCTACGAGTAGGCGTCCTCGCGGCCGGCCGTCGTTTGTTCCCCGTCGACTTCAGGCACCCCGATCGCGGTGACACCTTGGGTGGTCGGGCCAGCCGCCCTCAGGTATCATCGACTGTCGGCGCCACTCGACCCGGGGGGCTCAATGACTCGTTGGCTGGCGATGGTTGCCGTTCTCGGATTGCCTGCCTCCGGCGCCGCCGCTGACTTCTTCGTGGCCAAGGACAACCCCGGGGGCTGCAGCGACCAAGGGAGCGGCACCGACAGTCAGCCCTGGTGCACCCTGCAGCACGCCGCCGACACCGTGACCGCCGGCGGGACCGTCATCGTCAAAGCCGGCAGCTACGCGGAGCGGCCGACCCTGCGGAGCTCGGGGAACGCCGGAGGCCGGATCGTGTTTCGCTCCGAGCCGCTGCTCGCGGCCTCGTGTCAGGGCTTCGTCGTCAACGGCAATTACGTCACCGTTCAGGGCTTCGACATCACCACCAGCAACGACGGCATCAGCGCCGGCGGCGACTTCGTGATCATCAGCGACAACTACCTCCACGAGGTGGAGCGCACCGGCATCAACAGTTGGGGCGCCTCGAACCAGGTGCTGCGGAACCGCATTTATCGGCCGCAGATGGGGATAGTGGTCGGCGGCGACGACTCGCGAATGGAGAACAACGACGTCGAGCGGCTGTACAACTGGGGGACGATGGGTGACTGCGACTACTCGCGCTTCTTCGGCAAGAACATCGTCATCGCCAACAACTACTTCCACGGCACCAGCTTCGATGAGACCGGCGCCGCGCACGTCGACTGCTTTCAAACTTTCGACAACAACGGCGAGCTCGCTCAGGACGTGCTCTTCGAGGGCAATCGCTGCTTCGATTTTCACCAGGGGCTGATGGGCGAGGCGACGTTCAATCACCAGTCGACCCGGCTGACGTTTCGCAACAACCTGTTCGCGCACGGCGGCGCCTGGGGGCTGTGCGTCAAAGACATCTCGGCGATCACCGCGGTGAACAACACCTTCGTCGACATCTATTGGTACGGCGTCGGCTTCTCGGGCTCCTACGCGCAAGGGGAGGTGATCAAGAACAACATCTTCTACGGGGCGATGAACGCCACGAGCTACTTGTTCGAGAACGGCGCCGCCGGGGTCGCCGACTACAACCTGATCACCTCGGCGGTTCCGCCGAGCAGCCCCGCGACCCACGACTTGCTCGACGTCGATCCGCAGTTCGTCGCCTACAGCAACGACAACTTCCATTTGCAGCTCGGCAGCCCGGCGTGCACCGGGGGCGAGGGCGGCACCTACCTCGGCGCGTTCCCGTGCGCCGTGAGCCCGCCCGCTGACGGTGGTGGCGCCGACGGCGGCTCGGCGAGCGACGGTGGCCACGCGGATCTGGGGCCGGCGGCGGACGGCAACATCGCCAATCCGAGCGGCGCGGGCGACGCTGGCCACGATGCCGGCCGGGCGACCGGGCTTGCAGGGGTTGGCTGCGGCTGTCGGGACGGCCGGGCGTCACGGTCGGCGGTCGTCCTCATCGCGATGTTGGTCGGGCTTTGCGAGAGGCGCCGCCGCGGTTTCGGCCCGTAGGTCCGAGAGGTCGCGCCGCGTTCCCACGCTCGGGCAGCGGCTACTTCGAGGACGGCGACTCCTTGCTCCGATCTTTGAGCTTCTGAAACGCCGCGGCCATGATGCCGCTCGGCTCGGGGCGCCGCGGGGCCGGCGCCGCGGAGGGTTGGGGCTTGGCGCGCGCGTCACTCCGAGATGCCTTGCCGTCCGTCTGCGGTTTGGCGTCGTCCAGGCGCATCGTCAGCGCGATGCGCTGCCGCTCGAGATCGACCGACAGGACCTTGACCTTGACCACGTCGCCGGCGTGCACCACCTCGCGCGGGTCCTTGACGAAGCGGTTGCTCATCGCCGAGATGTGCACCAGCCCGTCCTGGTGGACGCCGATGTCGACGAAGGCGCCGAAGGCGGCGACGTTCGACACCACGCCCTCGAGGATCATGCCGGGCGCCAGATCGGCGAGCGTCGCCACTCCTTCTCTGAAGGTCGCGGTCTTGAACTCGGGCCGCGGGTCGCGCCCGGGTTTCTCCAGCTCCTTCAAGATGTCGGCCACCGTGGGCAGGCCGAAGCGCTCGTCCACGAACGCCTTGGGGTCGAGGCCGCGCAGCACCGCGGTGTTGCCGAGGACGTCGCCGATGCCCTTGTGGAGGTGGGCGAGGATGCGCTCGACCACCGGGTAGGCCTCGGGGTGCACCGCCGAGGCGTCGAGGGGGTTCACGCCGTTCATGATCCGCAGGAAGCCGGCCGCCTGCTCGAAGGTCTTGTCGCCCAGCCGTGGGACCTGGCGCAGCTCGGCGCGGGAGCCGAAGGCGCCGTGCGCGTCGCGGTGGGCGACGAGCTTGGCGGCGAGGCCGGCGTTCAGGCCCGAGATCCGAGCGAGCAGCGGCGCCGACGCGGTGTTGGCATCGACGCCGACCGCGTTGACGCAGTCCTCGACCACCGCGTCCAACGCCCGGCCGAGCTTGGGCTGCGAGACGTCGTGTTGGTACTGGCCGACGCCGATCGACTTGGGCTCGATCTTCACCAGCTCCGCCAACGGGTCCTGGAGGCGGCGGGCGATCGACGCCGCGCCGCGCAGGCTGACGTCCAGGTCCGGGAGCTCCGCCGCCCCGACCGCCGACGCCGAGTACACCGAAGCGCCGGCCTCGGAGACCACGACCCGGGCCAGGCGCAGGTCGGCCGCGCGGCCGATGAGCTTGGTCGCGAGCTTGTCGGTCTCGCGCGACGCGGTGCCGTTGCCGATGGCGATGAGCTCGGCGCGGTGTTTGCCGGCCAGGGCCAAGAGCGTCTGCAGCGCCGGCTCCCAGGCGTTCTTCGGAGGGTGGGGGTAGATCGTGGCGGTGTCGAGGAGCTTGCCGGTGCGATCGACCACCGCGACCTTGACGCCGGTGCGCAGGCCGGGGTCGAGGCCGATGACGACCTTGGGCCCGGCCGGGGCCGCGAGCAGCAGATCTTTGAGGTTGTTGGCGAACACCCGGATCGCCTCGTCGTCGGCGCGCTCGCGCAGGGCGCCGAGGAGCTCGACCTCGAGGTGCATCGAGATCTTGGTGCGCCACGCCCAATGGACGGTCTCGCACAGCCAGAGATCGGCGGCGCGCTTGCGGTCGGCGATGTCGAAGCGCTTGGCGATTCGCTGCTCGCAGGGGTTCGGTCCGGTCGCGGCCGCCTCGCCGTCCGGCGCGTCGTCGAGCTGCAACGACACCCGCAACAGGTCTTCGTTGCGCCCGCGAAAGATGGCGAGGGCCCGGTGCGAGGGCACGGTGCCGAAGGGCTCGCGGTAGCCGAAGTAGTCGCGATACTTGGCGGCCGCAGCCTCCTTGCCGTCGATGACCTTCGCGACGACGACGGCGTGGGCGAGCAGGTACTGGCGGAGCTCGGTCAACAGCTCCGCGTCCTCGCCGAAGCGCTCGACCAGGATCTGCCGGGCGCCGTCCAAGACGCTCGCGACGTCCGCGAAGCCGGCCTCGGCGTTGACGTAGGACAGGGCGGCAAGCGGCGGCGCCAGCGTCGGGTCGTGAAGCAGCGAGAGCGCCAGCGGCTCGATGCCGGCCTCGCGAGCGATCTGCGCCTTGGTGCGCCGCCGGGGCTTGAACGGCAGGTAGAGATCTTCGAGCAGCTGCTTCGACGCCGCGGCGTCGATCGCCTGGCGCAGCTCCGGCGTCAGCTTGCCCTGCTCTTCGATGCTCGCGAGGATCGCGGCGCGGCGCTCGTCCATCTCCCGGAGGTAGCCGAGGCGCTCGGCGAGGGTGCGCAGGTGGTTGTCGTCGAGACCCTCGGTGGCTTCTTTGCGATAGCGGGCGATGAACGGCACGGTCGCGCCGGAGTCGAGCAACGCCACGGCGGCGGCGACCTGGCGCGGGCGGACGCCGAGCTCTTCGGCGATGCGGTTTTCGAGGGGTGCGACCATGGGAGACCGTCCTGATGCAGAGGGGGGCGAACTATGCAAAAGGCGCGCGTCGATGACAAGCGGCGCGGCAAACGGCAACCCCGGTCGCCGGCGCTAGAACGGCACCCGGGAGCGGCGGCGCCACCACGCCGGCACCAACGGTGCCAGGACCCAGAGCCCCCGAGGCAGGGCGGCGCTACAGCCGCCACCATTGACGACCGCCTCCAAGTCTTGCGGGCCGGGATCGGCGAAGGCGGCGCCGCTCGGATCGGGGGTTTTGGGGTCGCCCGGGGTTCGGGGATCGGCGGGCGCCTGCCCGTCGTCGCCAGGTCCGGCGTCGACCGGAGGGCCGCCGTCGGTTCGGGGCCCGCCGTCAGCTCGAGGGCCGCTGTCTGGTGGGATCGCGCCGCACGCCGCAGGGGGCGTGAGCGCGGGTCGGGCGCCGCGGCTCACGGCCAGTGTCGGACGCATGCCGCCGCTGGACTCGCGCGAGTGGTAGGCGCTGCCGTCGCTGTCGGTCGACCGGATCGCGAACGAGTAGGTGCCGTTGCCGCTGACCGCGGCGGTGACGTCGAAAGCGTAGCGGCCGCCGATCGCGACTTTCCCCACGCTGTCCAAGACCGTCGGTGAGATGCACGGCTGGTTGTCGTGGGTGATCGAGCCTTCGGCCCAGCTGTTGTCGGGGACCAGGTGGATCGCGCCGCCGCCGCCGCCGTTCACGGCCTCGAGGTTGAGCACCGCGCTCGCAATCGCCCCGGCGTCGCCGGCCACCGCGAACCGCAAGAAGATGACCCGGCCATCGCCGCCGGTCTGCACCGTGCCTTCGCCGCCATGATTGGCTGCGGGTGCGGTCGCCTGCGTGAAGGTGTCGGCCTCCGCCTCGCCCGGCGTCGGCGGCGTGACGGTCGCCTCCTCCCACTTGATGTTGGACAGGACCGCCCCGAGCGCGCCGTTTCTGACGCTCGGTGGCCAGCCGTAGCCCATCGTGACGCGCGCCGGCGCCGGGGCGCTGACGCTGATCTGCGACAACACCGCGCCGTTGTGTTTCACGACGTAGACCGCGCGATCCGGCTTGATCTCGGCGCGCACGGTGTAGGTCTGCGCCGGATCCCAGCCGACGCCGAGGTTGCGCTCGCCGGCATACCCGGTGGCGCTGTAGACCTTGAGCTTGTAGTCCCGATAAGCGGCGGTGTACGTCCCCGCCGCCGGGTTGCCGCCCTGCCAATCGCCGTCCTCGGTCACCGCCCAGGCGAGGTGCTCCTCCACGCACGCCAGGGCGGCCGGGTTGGACGGGTCGCAGGCGCCGGGCGGGCTCGTCGGCAGGCCGGGGTTGCCGGGATTCGTCGCCTTCTTGTTGGTCAGGTCGAACTCGAGCGCGCACGGCACGGCGAGCGACCGCTCCACCCGTTGACCGCGGACGACGGTATAGGACTCTTGGCCCTGCGCCCCCTCCGGCGCCAGCAACAACATGCCCGTTACCACCAAAGCGCCGGCCAGGTGCCAGCCAATGAGGTCCATGGAGCGACCGCTCTGCACGTTGCACTCCCTGCACGCGTTTGTGCGCCGGTATAGGCTCAGCCCGCTCGTTTGCAAGAAGCCGACCACGACTCAATCGGCCGAAACGACTGATGTTGCAGGCGGACCGGCGCCCTCCGGCGGCAACTGCGGGTGGGCCGTCGGAGCCTGCCGGTTCCGAACCTTCGCGACCCGAGGGCGTGGCAGGTCGGGCGCGTCGCGTCGGGGCCGGTTTGGGCGGCGAGGGCGTCAGCGGTGCAGAACCTCGAGGACCGCGTTCTCGACGCCGGCGAGATCTTTGCCGGTGGGTTGGCGATAGTGTGGCGCCACCCATTTTGCCCAACACGGACCATCGGGACCGGTGGCCTCGACGATGATTCCTTCGGACCGGCAGCGTCCGAGCTGCGAGCGTCGCAAGATCAGAGAGCTCAAGGGCCGTCGGCCGATGACGCCGCGAAAGTGCGGCGCGATCCACGCCAAGTCGTGTTTGGCGAACAGGCGGTTGGCCTGGTCGCGCGGTAGCAAGCGGCCGGACCGGTCGGCGAGGCTGTGGAAGATGATCGCGGCCGGCAGGCGGTCGTAAGGGAGCACCAGGCGGTGCAGGAGCCACTCGGCGTAGATCTGCTGCCCGTCCGCCGCGAGCGGCGCGAGGGCCCGCCGGTGAACGCGCAGCCAACGGCGTGCCGCCCGCAGCACCCGCCCGCCGAGCGCCCGCCGCCAGTCGGTCTTCATCGCGACGTCGAGCTCGCCGTAGTCGTCGCTGGCGATCGTCAGGCCGATGCCGTCCATCTTCTCGACGACGACGACCGGCAGCTCCAAGAACGAGCGGAGCGCCGCGGGCGCCACCGTGAGATCGTCGTGCCCGCGCCGGCTACCGGGCAGGTGCGGGATCCGCGGCAGCGTCGTCTTCACGCGTGACCCCGCGCGCCGCTCGGCCGTCGCGTCTGCAGTCGGACGCGCACCCGCGCGCCGTCGAGCTCGCCGACGACGGTCTCGACCCGTCTGCCTATCTCCGGCAGCCGGCGGGCGACGGCGGCGGCCGCCGCCGAGGCGATGCGACCGCCGAGGACCTCGACCGCGAAGCGCGCCGCCTGCAACGCCAGAATCAGCGCCATGGCCGGCGCGAGGCTGATCGCCCGATCCACCGTGGCGTCGTCGCCGACCGCTTCGGCGTACGCGTCACAGAGCACGAACCAGCGGTGCGAAGACAAGCGCTCGTAGGCGCAGGCGCGCGCCAGGTCGATCGCCGGATCGCCTCGGCCGGCGTGCTCGAAGTCCAACAACGTCGCGGTCGGCCGCGCGCCGGGGCCGGCGAAGAACACGTTTGGCGACCGGACGTCGCCGTGGCAGAGCGCGATCTGGGGCTCGAGATCGACGAGCTCGCGCACCGGCCGGCCGGCGCGGGTCAGCGCCGCGCTGACCACGCGCGCGTCTTTGGCGTCGAGGACTCGCGTGCCGCGCAGCTTGTCGATCGCCACGTGGCCGCTGCGCAACGTCGAGGCCAACGTGCCGCCGCCGGCCAGCGCCGGCGTCGCGTTCGGGACCGAGACCCGGTGAAGCCTGGCGAGGGTTTTCGCCACCGCGCCGAGCTCGGCCGCTGACCAGGCGCCGCTCGGTCGTCCGGGGGCCGCCTGCATTACGAACCAGCGTCGATTCGGCGTCGGCCGGGCGGCATTCACGATCGCGGGCGCAAGGGTCGACCCCGCGGCCCGGATCGCCGCGAGCTCGGCCGACACGTCGCCCTGTGGATCCAGGCAGGCTTTGGCGTAGAGGATGTTGCCGTCAACCGCGGCGCGCGCCACTCGATGGGCGCCGCGCTCACTCGCCGGCAGGAGGCGCCAGGTGCGCCCTGGAAAAGCGCGCACCAGGCTCTCTGGCAACGCCTGACGCGTCAAGCGAGCGTCCTGCGAGGGTGGCTCGGTTCGGTCCGGCTAGCCGTGGTAGGTGTAGCTGGACGAGTTGGCGCGGGCTTGGTCTCGGATCTTCTCCACCAGCGCGCCGACCGTGCCGGCCTTGCCGTTCATCTCGGGACCGAACGCCTCCTTGAACGCGGCGACGGCGTTGGCGTTGATGCCCCACTTGCCCTTCTTGGCGTTGCGCACGATCGCCTTGGCGGTGCGCGCCAGGACGTCGCGGTCGCGTGCCAAGCCCTTCGAGCTGTCGGCGCCGTCATACTCGGCCTTCAGGGCCTTGGTCATCGTCTTGACGATCGCCTTGGCCTCGGGACCGCTGATCTGATTGCCCGACGCGCTGGCCTTCTTGGCCTGGGACATCGCGGGCATGAACACACCGTTCGTAGCTTGAATCATGATCGTCTCCCTCTTTTGGTTGGGTACAGCGCTTGGATTTTCGGCCGCGGCGGAGCAGAGTTGCGAAGATCTTCGGCGGCGATCGTGCCGCCTCGCAGCTTAGAGGGAAGACGCGATGGTTGATGCACCGCGTGGCGACGATCCGGCACAAGATCCGGCGGTGATGATGCTCAAGGAGCTCTCGGTCGAAGAGACGCTTCTGGTCTACGCCGAGCTCGTCGAGGACGTGCCTGACAAGGCCGACGTCGCCGCCCTGGCGCTGCGCGAAGAGGGGCGCGCGGGGCGACTCGCGGCCGAGCACGTCGAGGTGCTGGCGGCGTGTGTCGAGATGGCGCCGAACAGCTTGTGTGTCGGCCACCTCGCGAAGGCGCTCGCGACCTTGGGGCGAAGGGCGACCGGCGCCGCGTCGAGCCTGATGGCGCGCATGGAGCCGATGGTGGTGACCGACGACTGCGAGTACTGGTCGTTCGATGCCTGTGTCTGGGCGCTCGGCTATCTCGGCGGTGCCGACGTCGGTCCGTTCTTGAGCGCGCTGGAGCGCGAGGATCCGAGTCGCGTGGTGCGCTCGCAGTCGATCTACACCGGGGCGATGGGCACGCAGGCCCGACAACAGCGCTTCGCGGCGGCGCTCGCCGGCGCCAGGGGGCTGTTGGCGCAGGCTGACCCCGGGGTGTGGCGCACGTCGTTCATGACCGTGAAGCGCGTCACCGCGACCGGGCAACGCGCGGGGAAGGCGTGGGATGTACGTCCCGGCAAGGGCCGGGGTCCGGCGACCGGGAAGCCCGCGAAGTAGAGACCGCGCGCGCCGTGGACCCGGTAGAGGGCGCAGTGTAGAGTTTGGCTCGGATGAGCCGTCGGATCCGCAGAGCGGAGTCGGGTCAAGCGCTGGTCGAGACCGCCATCGTCATGCCGGTGATGGTGTTCGTGGTCCTGGGCGCGCTGCAGATCATGCTCGTCGAGCACGGCCGCATCATGGCCGAGTACGCCGCCTACAACGCCGCCCGCGCCGGCGTGGTTCACAACGCCAACTGGAACGTGATGCGCAACGCCGCGTTGATCGCCGCGCTGCCGGTGTACCTGCGCACCGACACCGTGACCAACCTGCTCCTGGCGTGGGCGAAGACCAAGGCCGCCGCCGAGATCACCGAGGCGGTGGACACCGGCGCCGCGACCCTCGAGCGCATGGCCGGCGACCTCTTGGGCGTCGAGCTGCCGGGCCTGGCCCAGGACGTGTCGCTCATCGACCTCGAGGTCGACAAGGCCACCGAGAACGCGTTCGCGGCGTGGAAGGAGTGGGTGGAGCTGCAGCAAGGGAAGGCCATCGAGCTCGACCTCAAGGGCGCGCTCCTCTACCCGGCGGCCGAGCAGGAGATCGACTTCGACGACGCGGCCTTCAACCACTGGGTGGCGACCGAGAAGCCCGAGGTCCAGCCCGGGCGCCTGGGCGTGGACGTGCGCTTGCTCTATCCGCTGAAGATCCCGCTGGTGAACAAGATCATCTTCGAGGTCTGGATCGCGCAAGTGCTCCTCGACACCCAACAGCTGCGCTCCGACCTCTCCGACTGGAGCCAATTCAAGGCCAAGGTCGCCCGCGGCGCGCACGCCGGCCAATACCTCGACGAGGCGGTGCGCCAGGGCGACGACGACGGGCCGCTCGACCGCTTCTTCACCTCGACGCAGTGGAGCAAGGAGGTGCGCACCCTGCGCTACGTCGCCGAGCGCTACGGCGTGTATCTGATCCCGCTGCACGGCACCCACGCGATGCAGATGCAGTCCAACCTGTTCGCGAAGAACCAGCGCGAGCCGGTCTGGTTCACGGTCGAATGAGAGCCCGGCGCGCGCGTCGCACCGAGCGCGGCCAGGCGGTCCTGGTGGCGGTCGTCGGCCTCGTGGTCTTGGCGATCGGCATGTACACCTCGTACAACCTGTCGCGCGCGGTGTACGAGAAGATCGAGCTGCAGAACGCCGCCGACGCCGCCGCCTACTCGCTCGCGACCATGGAGGCGCGCAGCTTCAACTTCATCGCGATGACCAACCGCGCCCAGGTCGCCAACTACGTCCAGGCGATGGAGGCGCAATCATTACTGTCGAACATGACCGCGGTCGAAGGGATGGCGGGGTACTTGGGCGACTGGTTTCTGTCGCTCGGCAATTGGCTCGGGACGCTGTCGCGGGCGTTTCCTGCCCTGCAGACGTTCGCGACCCTCGCGACCAGCGTCGGCCGGGCGCTCGAGGCGTTCTACGACGACATCGCGCGCCCGGCAGTGGCGAGCATGGAGCGCTTCGTGCCCAACTACATCAAGCTGCAGACCACCAAGAACTGGGCGATGTTGGCCGCGGCCGGGCTCTACGTGGTCGCCACCGGCTTGCAGGTAGCGGACGGCGGCGCGGCCATCGCGACCGCGAACGACCCCGACGCCGTGCCGACGCCGCTCTCCATCGCGCTCGACGGTCTGAACGTGGCGTCGTACGTCACCGCGATCGACTGGGAGGCGGTCGTCAGCATGGCGGGGGACTCGGACTCGGCGGCGGCAAGAGACGCGAAGAGGATCATGACAGAGATCGCCAACGCCTCGCGTTACAGCGCGGTCGTCAAGAGCCGGCCGTCGTTTATCGTCTCGCGCGATCTGTTTGCGCTGCTCGGCGAAGCCGTCAGCATGTTGTCGGGCCTCACCGGCAGCAACGCCCGCGGTCCGAGCAATCTGTTCGGCGGCGCCAACAAGATGAAAGAGTGGCTGGACGGTGACCCCATCGGCACCACCAAGCTGTTGCAGACCGACGGCAGCAGCGCCGACGCGCTCGCCGAGACTGGTGCGAAGGACGCCGAGCACAGCGACCTCGCGATCGGTGAGGCCATCGTCGCCAAGGATCTGCCGATGTTGATTCGGATGCTGCCCGGCAACCTCGCCGAGTCTGGGTTCTTCAGCGTCCAGTCGGGGGCCGAGCACAGCCGGCACTGCCGCTACGGCGACGGCCGCGAGCATCGAAAACCCGCGGGCTACGGCGGCAATCGCTTGACCGCGTTTGTTCGTTGGGGCGGGTTGATGACGACACCGCGGCGCTACGGCTTGGATCCGAGCAACTGCGAGACCGAGAACGACGTCGACCACACCTGGCAGGCGTTCTTGGCGCCGCACGGCGGCATGAGCCCGTACTTGCCGTTCGCGGCCAAGCCGAGCGGCCTGGAGGTGGAGAGGTCGAGCTTCAACCAGCCCGACGTCTGGGTGATGTTGAACAAGCCGCCGTCGGGGATGGCGCTCGGGGGCCCTGGCGACCTGAAGTTCGAGCTCCGGCGCGGCGCCCTCGCCGGCAAGGTCGACGCCGAGATCGGCGGCGAGGGCCTGCTGCAGAGCGGCCTGCTGCGCGGCGTCAACGTCCTGGCGCGGGCGCAGGTGTACTACCATCGGCCCGGCGCCTGGCGGGAGCCGCCGAACCTCTTCAATCCTTACTGGGGCGCGCGGCTGGCGCCGAAGAACGCCGCGATCACCGGCCTCGCATCGCGGCTCGGGGTGGGCGGGATCTTGGCGCAGCTCTTCGCCGACAACGTGTGGATGCACTGATGCCGAACCGTTACCAGCGCCAAAGCGAGCGCGGCGCCTCGCTCACCGAGTTCGCGATCGTGATGCCGCTGTTCGTGGCCCTCACCTACGGCTCGCTCTATCTGTGCGACGCCGGGGTGTTTCGCGTCCGCGCCCTCGAGATCGCGCGCTACGGCGCCTGGGCGCTGAGCCTGAAGCCGCTGTCGAGCTACGGCACCGAGAGCTTCGATCATCAGGAGAGCTTCAGCACCGCGCAAACCGAGGTCATCGCGGAGCTCGGCCGGGTCTACACCGACCTCGACGGCTCGAGGAGCCGCACGCTGTTGAACCCCATCGTCACCGGCACGACGATGACGGCGCTGTTCGTGCCGCCGACCGCGAGCGACCTCCGGAACCGCGAGCTGCAGCTGGTGCCGGAGTGGGGGAACCCGTCGTTCTCCGCGCCGCTCTCCGGGCTGTGGTGGGTGCTGCAGCTCTTGCAGGTGGGCGGCGACGTCAACGACGTCCTGGTCGGGCCGACCGAGCGCATGAAGCTCAACGCGAAGGGCCAGGTGACCTCGACCGCGACCTTGACCCTCTTGCCGCCGCTGCGGCCCGCCGACGCCGCGCGCATGCTCGGGCTGGCGCGGCTCGGGAAGGACGTCGGCGCCGACTTGTCGCGCTTCGTGCCGGCCGGCTGGCAGCTCCGAGACCGGGCCGGCCGCGACATCCAGGCGACGCTCCTCGCCGACTCCTGGCGGGTGAGTCAGGGCTGGTCCGCGAACCCCGGTGCGACGACCGCGGCGCGCGACGACACCCACTTCGTGAACATCGTCAAGCAGGTGAGCCAGCACGGGTTGGAGGCGTTGCCGCTCGGCCCGATCCTGACGATCATCACCGCGCTCGCCGGGATGACCGACCGCCTCCCCGACCAGCTGAAGACCGCGCTCGCCAGCCTCACCGGTGTTCCGCCGGAGAAGCCCGAGGCGCACGTCTTCTCCCGGCCCTATAGCGACGGCCGGCTGAGTCGGCCCGCGGTGGACACCGACACCGATCTGGCGGCCGGCCAGGTCAGCATCTTCGCAGACACCGGCGGCACGGCGCAGGAAGACGAGGACGGCAGTCCGGTGCACAAATTCGAGAGCGGCCCGCTCTACGTCGACCCGCAGCGCCCGGCCGACAGCGACTACGTCCGCGCCCTCGAGAAGCGCGGGCCGTACTTCATGGGCTGTGACGAAGCGCAGCGCCGCGGCTGCTGGGAGGCGCGATGAGACGCCTCTTGGCTTTGATCGCCATCGGTGCGGTGCTGGTGGCGGGTGCGGCGGTCGCCGGGGTGCTCGCGGCGCGCCGGGAGGTGGCGAAGGCGCGGGCCGACGAAGCACCGACCTTCGCGAACCTCAGCCGCCTGGTGCCGGCTTACCCCGGGGCGCGCTTCTTCCCGATGGGGGAGGCGCTGCGCACCGCCGGGGTGTGGCGGGAGATGGGCTATGCGTTGACCGAGGACTCGGTGCGCCAGGTCGCCGACCGCTACGAAGGCATCTGGCGCAGCCAGGGCTACGCGGTGGAGCGGCGCGGCACCGGGGCCGGTGAGTGGGTGATGGCGCAGGACCTGAAGGATCCGTGGGCCCGAGCGGTGTTCGTGTCGCAGGTCGGCGGCGAGACGGTGATCGTCGCGAGCGTCCGCGATCTGTGGCGCGCGCCCGAGCCGGCGCCGGTGCCGGTGCCGCCTGATTGCGAGGTGGTGAGCGACGACGGCGCCCGCGATCACGGGGTCGCGACCAGTCAGGTGTTGTTGTCGTGCCGGGCGCACCTCGACGAGATCGTGCGCTATTACGACACCGCCCTCGCCGGCGGCGTGCGGCGCGAGCACCTGGGCGCGAATGCCGGCGACCGGCAGGCGTACCTCACGTACGCCGACGCCAGGCGGCAGGTCACGCTGCTCGCGACCGAGAGCGACGCGACGCCGGAGACGCCGCGGGTCAGCGTCAGCATCACCTGGCAGGAGGAGCGATGACGGTGAAGAGCGAGCGTGCTACTAGACAGCTCTCGTCTCTATTTGGTTCCCGCGCCGCGGCCGCCGCGGCGCTCCCCACCCCCAGCCAACCTAGCGGGGGGACCTCCCGCCGGCACGCCGTCCGCGGACCACGCCGAACGTGGAGCGCCGGCTCTGCGTCCCCCCGTGCCCCCGCACCTCGCACTGGCAAAGCCAGCTGCTCGGTGCCCGCTGGAGTGGGGCGCGGGGCGCAACGCCGCGCAAGTGCAGCGCGCCGGCGCGAGCGTGGCCAGGCGATCACCGAGTATGCGCTCATCGTGGCGGTGTGGGCGGCGCTGTTGTTCTTGCCGGTGGTGCCGAAGCCGCATCAGGCCGACCTGGTGGACCCGACGACCGGCACTCGAACCTCGGTGTTGGTGTTGTTCTTGAACGCCTTTGACGTATACATCAACTCGTTTCACTCGGTGATCACGCTGCCCATCCCGTAGGGCGCGACAGGGGATCTCGCATGTTGCAGGGACGTTTGCCGGTGCTGCTCGCCGCGGTCTTCGCGGTGCTCGCGGCGCTCGTGGCCTTTCTGACCATCAAACAGCGCACCGATCAGATCTCGGATCAGTGGGCGCCGCAGAAGGTGCTGGCGGCGTCGCGCAACCTCGGAGCCGGCGACACCCTGACCAAAGAGAACCTCACGGTGATCGAGGTGCCGAAGACCATCGTCACCGAGTCGGTGATCACGGTCGCCGACGTCAACAAGGGCACGCCGGTCTTCGGGCGCAAGCTGGCGATCGACATCAAGCGCGGTGACATGCTGCTGTACCAGCACATCCACACCAAGACCGGTGATCAGCACCTCGCCGACGCGGTGCAGAAGAAGGGGCGCGCGGTCTCGATTCGGGTGAGCCCGGAGAGCTCGGTGCATCATTGGATCGAGCCCGGCGATCACGTCGACGTGATCGGGATCTTCCGCGACCCGACCTCGCGGGAGATGAGCTCGGTGACGATGCTGCAGAACGTCATCGTCCTCGCCACCGGCCGCATCGGCGGCCAGACCAACATGCGTCTGCTCACCGAGAACGAGCGGGCCTTCAACACCGTGACCGTGCACGTGCTCCCCGAGGCCGCGGAGATGCTGGTGTTGGCGCAGGACCTCGGCACTCTCTACCTGTCGCTGCGCAACTCCGAGGACAACGAGATCGCCGACCTCGCCGACGCTCGCACCACCGTGAAGACGCTGTTGACCGGCGAGCGCTCGAAGCAGATCTCGCGCACCCAGTCGAAGATCTTCAAGGTGGAGATCATCCGCGGCGGCCGGCGCGCCGAGCTCCAGGCCGTGCCGTGAGCGGCGCGGCGCTCGGCGAGGGATAGCCCGTGACCCTGAACCTGCTCCTGGTCTTGTTCACCGCCGGCGCGGTCTTCTTCCTCGCGACCCTGGTCGCCGGGGTGTTGTCGCGCGCCTTCGAGGAGTACCGCGAGCGCTACCTCGCGAAGACGATCACCGATCTGTCGGAGATGTTCTTCTTCGTCGGGCCGCAGCAGCTCGTGGTGCTGACCCTCGCGGTGACCGCGATCGGCGCGGCGCTCGGGCTCTTGCTCTTCGGCCCGATCGCCCCCGTGCTCCTGGTGCTCTTCGGTCTGGCGTCGCCGACCTTGCTCACCCAGTTCTACCGCGCCCGCCGCGTCAAGCTCTTCGAGCGCCAGCTGGTCGACGCGCTCGTCGGGCTGGCGTCGGCGTTTCGCGCCGGGATGACGCTGTACCAGGCGATGGACGAGGTCGCGAAGAACGCCAACGTGCCGCTGTCGCAGGAGTTCGCGCTCGCGGTGCGCGAGGTGCGGCTCGGCAAGTCGCAGGAGGAGGCGCTCGACAACCTGGCGCTCCGGGTGGAGTCCGAGGACCTGGCGCTGGTGGTGACCGCGATCAACACCGCGAAGGCGGTGGGCGGCAACATGGCGGAGATGCTCGACACCCTCTCCGACACCATCCGCGAGCGCTTCCGCATCGAGGGCCGGATCCGGGCCCTCACCGCCCAGGGCAAGCTCCAGGGGATGATCATCGGCGTGATGCCGCTGTTCGTGTGGATCGCGTTCGACGCCGTTCGCCCCGACCTCACCCGGCCGATGATGCACCACTGGTTCGGCTATTCGATGGTCGGCCTGGTCTTGGTGATGGAGCTGCTCGGTGCGTTTCTGATCCGTCGGGTGATCGCGGTGCGGGTATGACGACGCTCGTCGGCGTATTGCTCATGACCCTGCTCGTCGCCGCGGCGGTGTTCCTGCTGGTGCACGCGCTGTCGGCGCGCGTGACGTCGGCGCTGGCGCCGCCCGACAAGCGCGGCAAGGCGCGCCGGACCCACGAGCTCGCCAACCGGCCCTACTTCTGGCTGGCGATGGCGCGGCGGGTCGAGCCCTACGTGCCGCAGCCGCTCGTGCGACCCACGACCCGGCTGATCACGATGGCCGGAGGTCTCGAAGGCCTGACGCCGGCCGAGCTCGCGCTCTACTCCCTGGTCGGGATCCTCGTGGCCATCACCGCCGGCTTGCTGATCATCGCGACCACCAAGTGGTCGCCGTGGTGGGTGCTGGTGCTGTCGGTGGGCGGCGGCCTGCTGCCGGTGATTTGGCTGCGCGACCAGGTGACGAAGCGCCATCAGGCGCTGTTGCGCGACATGCCCTTCCACCTCGACCTCTTGACGCTCTCGGTCGAGGCCGGGCTCGACTTCGCGGCGGCGGTGGCGCGGATGGTGGAGCGCGGCCGGCGCGGGCCGTTGCGCGACGAGTTCAAGGGCTTCTTGGGCGAGATCCGAATGGGCAAGACGCGCGCCGAGGCGATGGCGGCGATGTCGACCCGGGTTGGCCTGCCGGCGCTGTCGAACTTCCTCGCGGCGCTGATCCAAGCCGACAAGCTCGGCAGCGGCCTGTCGCGCACCTTGCGCCTGCAGGCCGAGCAGCTGCGGGTCGAGCGCTTCCAGAACGCCGAGAAGGCCGCCGGCGAAGCGCCGGTGAAGATGCTCATCCCGTTGGTGCTGTTCATCTTCCCGACCATCTGGATCATCCTCGCCGCGCCGCTGGTCTTCGAGTGGCTGTTCAAAGGCATCGGCTGACGGAGGCCGAAGAGCGTGTCGAACCGTGAGCGGCTCCTGCAGGAGCTCGAGGCCAAGGGGCGAAGGCTGCACGGTGAGCTCTATCTGCCGGTGGCCGAGGCGCGGTCCCTGATCGAGCGCTGTCTTGCCATGGACCTGGCGGTCAGCGCGGTCGAGCTCTTCGAGTGGCAAGGCGAAGAGCGCGCGCCGGTGCTCCTCGTCAGCGACGACTTCTCCCTCATCGACGACGCCGATTGGCGGCGCTACCAGGAGCGCTGCGCCGCCGCCGCCCGCGCCGTCCTCGCCCAGGTGGCCGCCGGCCCGCAGGTGTACGTCAATGTGGTCCTGTTGGAGCGGTCGCGGTGGAAGGCCGCACCGCCCGGGTTCTAGGCTATCTTCGGCGGGTGAGAATCTGCGAGGACGAAGACGCCGGGGTCGCCGATAATGGTCAATGGTGAGGTGTATCTCGGCGGTCCGGCGACCGCCCCGGGGTCTAGGCCGTCATGGGCAATGTGACCAACAAGACGGAGCACGCAGGCGTCCTGACGCCGCGGGACGTCGGCGCGCGCTCGCCCGCGAGCGGGGTGCCGGCGCCGGCAGCGCCGCCATCGGCAGCGACGCCTGCCTACGAGGTGAAGGACGGCGTCGACCACGAGCCTCGGAGTACCACGGACGCATCCCCCCGCGCCGAGTCGAGCTCTCTCGCCGAGCCCAGTGCCGCCGGGGCGATGGCGGCGAGCGATCCGATCCAGCGCCGGCGCGCGACCTACCAGGCCGAGGCGCGCGAGCTGTTGCAGCGCGAAGAAGAGCGCGCCGCGGGGCAGGTGGTGGTGGCGGCGGCGGCGCAAGATCTGGTGGCGACGACCAGCGCCGCCCTAGGCCGCGCCGAGCCGACGCTCGATCCGGGGACGGCGCTCGCCAAGGTCGAGGCGGCGCTCTTGCAGCTCGACGCCGAGATCGCGGACGCCGCACGACGCGAGGCCACCCTCGCGCCGGCCCTGGCGCTCAGCGAGGCCGACGTCACCGGCGATCCGGCGAAGGCCCGGCTGCGGGCCGAGGCGCTCCTGGCGCTCGGCGCGTCGGTCACCGTAAAGCTCGGCGACCAAGCGACCGACGCCGGCAACCTCCGCGACCGCCTCGCGGCGCTGCAGGACGCGCGGACCTCGGTGGTGATGCTCCGCGCCAGCCTCACCGTCGGCGTGCGGCCGACGACCGCGAACGCGGTGATCACCGCGCCCCTCAAACAGGAGCTGGCACGGCTGACGTCGATGCTCGAGGAGGTCGAGCGGGCGCTGGCGCGAGCGCCCGCCGATGCGCCGCCGCAGCTCTTGGCCCATCAGCGGCGACAGCTGCAGAGCCTCGTCGCCGACCTGCGGGCGCAGATCGCCCAGGTCGAGCACCGCTGGCAGCCGCTCGCGAGCTCGCTCAACAAGGTCGCGAAGAGCGTCGGCGTCAAGGCCGCTCCCGGCGCCGACTACCGCGACGTCGCCGCGACCTTGAAGGCGGTCGAGGGCGCGCTCGGCATCGACGCCAAGCCGCTGTCGCCAGGCCACAAGGGGATGGCGGAGCTCCAGGAGCGCCTGGGGCGGGTGATGGTGGCGCGGCGGCAGGGCGCGGCGCTGATCGCCGTCTGGCTGCAGGAGGATCTCGGGGTCAGCACCGCGGCGCTGGTGCACAGCGGGCTGCTCACGAAGGCGCCGAACGACTTGACCGCCGCCGAGCTCGAGGCGTTGGGTCTGAAGGACGCCAAGCCGGGGGAGCTGTCGAGACGTGACCAGCAAGTCGCCCTCGTCGGGCTCGTCAGCGACGACCCGGCGCACGCCCGGGCCGCCCTCGAGCGGCTCGGCGCCGCCTACGGTGCCGGCAAACGCGATCTGGCCCGCGACATGACGGAGATCATCACGGCGGCGCGGACCGGCCGGCTGGCGACCGCGGCCGACACCTTCACGGCGCTGCGCGCCCGGCACGTCGACGGCTTCTACGACAAGGCGGCGCTCGCCAACGACGCGCTGGCGCTCTACGGCGCGATGAAGGGCGTCGGCACCACCGACGAGGTGATCTGGCGGATCTTGGAGCCGCTGACCCCGGCGATGCGGCAGGCGCTGGTCGAGGAGTTCGCGCGCCTCGTCAAGAGCCGCGGCGAGAAGAACGACGACGCCAACGCCCTGTTCCAATGGCTCGCCGACGACCAGAGCGGCTGGAAGCTCGGCAAGTCGACGCACCTGTTGACCCGCGAGCGCCTGCCGAAGGACTGGGCGAAGAAGCTCGCCGCGGGGCCGATGACCTACACCGAAGGCGGCAACCCGCGCTTCAAGCTGAAGAGCGGGCAGGCGATTGATCTGCGGCGGCCGGAGGGGCAGCTCGCCTGGACCAAGGAGTACTACGCGATCTTCGCCGCGCCGCACGACGCCGCGAAGATGGGCGACGTCAAGGGCGTCCTCGGGTGGCGGGCGGCCGACCACGAGGCCAAGCAGGCGCTCGCGGTCTACGAGGCGGCGGTCAAAGGGGGCGACGCGGCGCGAATCGAGGCCGGGCGGCGGGAGTTCTGTGCCAAGGCCGGTGAGGCCGTCGCGTTGCATCAGGCGCTCACCGCTGCATACGGCCAAGAGCTCGAGACCCACATCGAGCGTCTGGAGCAGACGGCGCACTACACCAAGGTGGGCGCGGTCATCGCGGTCACCACGGTCGCGACCATCGCCACCGCCGGCGCGCTCGCGGCTCCGGCGATCGCCGCCTCCGGGGCTGCGATCGCGACCACCGGCAGCATGGTCACCGCGGCCGCGGGCGGCATCCTGGTCGGCACCGCGGCCGGCACCGCGACCGGGGCGGTGCTGCGGGTGGCCGAGAGCGCGAGCCAGCAGGGGCTGAGCCTGTGGCAGCTCCACAAGCTCGACGACGCCAGCTGGAAGGCGGTCGGCGCCGGCGCGGTGGAAGATCTGAAGCTCGCCGCCGGCACCGCGGTCGCCAGCGCCATCCCGACCGCAGGCTTCGGGCGGCTCGGCTATCTGGCGACTGCGGCGTCGCGGGGCGCGAGCCTCAGCCGGGTGCAGCAGGCCGCGGTCGCGTTTCAGACTCTGCCCCGCGTCGTGTCGATGGCCGGCGCCGGGGCGGTGCTGAACGCCGGCGGCGCGATGGGCATGCGCGTGGTGCAAGAGGGGATGAACCTCTCGGTGGACGGCCTGCGCGGGCAAGACACGACGCCGGCCTGGCTGCGGGCGACCCTGGCGCAGGTCGACACCAGCCGCCAGGTCGACATGGAGCTGTCGGGGCAGAACCTCGCGGTGGAGCTCGCGAGCGGCGCCGTCAGCGGCACCCTCAATCGCTATCTCGGCTTCCTGAGCGGCGTCGCGCCGGCGGCGAAGGGGGCGCGGCCGGCGGTGGCCGCGGCGCTCGGTCAAGCGCTCAAGAAGAGCGGCCGGCTCTCGGTGGGCTTCACGGTCGACATGAGCGTCAACCTGTCGGATCAATCGGCGCGCAACCTGGTCTACGGTCGCGACTGGAACACCGGGCTGACCGACGCGCTCATCCTCGGGGCGCCGGGTCAGGTGGCCGGCGGCGTCGCGGCCCGACGTCTCGCAGCCCAGAGCGCCCCGGCCGCACCGACGAGGAAGGGGCAGGGAGCGGAGGTCCCGACGTCGACGGTGCCGCCCAAGGTGGGCGACCTGTCGGAGACCCCGCGCGCCGCTCAGCCGATGGACGTCAGCGAGGCGGTGCTCGGCCAGAGCACCAAAGGCGCCCAGCGGTTGACGCCGGCGGCCGCGAAGGCGTTGGGGGAGAACGGCGGTCGGTGGTTCGCGGGCCTGGCGCCGCTCGACCAGCGGGCCGCGGTCGTGTTGTTCGACGCCGGGGCCGGGACGCTGCCGCCTTTCGGTGAGAGCCACTACAACGCGATGGTGGCGTTGTTGCGCAACGGCGTGCCGGAGGCCGCGGTCGTCAAGCTCACGCCGGCGGTGGCGAGCGACCTGCACGCCAACCTCGGCGACCTCTTCAAGAAGCCGCTGTTGGTGTCAAAGGACGAGCGGGCGACGGCGCCGCGGGCGCTCACCGAGTCGGCGACGCAGAAGACCTGGGACGCGCTGGTCGCCAAGATCGGTGACGACGCCACCGCGCAGGCGATCGCCAAGGCGCTGCGGCCGGCGCTCTCGACCCAGAACGACTGGATGCCGATCGTCTCCCGGCTGCGCGAGACCGAGGCCGGCAAGCGCTTGCTCACGGAGCACCAGCGCTCGCGCTTCGCGAAGGCGGCGCACTTCGAGCTCGAGCGCCGCCTCGGCGACTCGTCGGGCGAGCCGGACGGCGCCACCTTGCAGCGGTGGTACGAGGGCTATTGGCAGCGGGCCAGCGAGCGCTACAACGACGGCCTGGGCAAGAGATACGGCTTGAAGCTCGAGGGCGCGGCGCCCGGGCTCGAGCGCGGCCCGATTCAGAGCGTCGCGGATCTCCGCCAGCGCTTGAAGGACAACATCTTCAGCGTCTACACCGGCATCGCCGATCCCTTCCGGTCCCGGGCCGGCTACGCCGGGGTCTCGCATCGCTCGGCGCTCGGCACCCAGGACATCCACCTGTTGCCGCGACTCGGCGGCAAGCGCAGCATCGCCGACCGAGTCGACGCCCAGATCGCGACCCTGCTCCACGAGCTCGATCACGTGAAGCGCGGCTTCAGCTATCGGCGCGAGGGCACCGCCGAAGCCGTGGCCTACAACCTGCTCGGCGAGGCGCTGGCGCCGCTGCACGAGATGTCGGTGTTCGAGCCCAGGGCGCTGCGGGCCATCGTCGGCACCGCGGACGATCTCTACCTGTGGTTGCACCAGCGCCTCACGACCTACCAAAACCCCGAGGTCGTCGGGCCGCGCTACTTCACGGTCGCGGACGGCCAGGCCGGCGATCCGATTCAGCTCGTGGTCGCCAAGATCTTCGAGGTGGCGAACAGCGGCCCGTCGAAGGATCCGGTGGCAAACCTGACCCGCGTCCTCCAGGATCCGGGCGGCACCGGGATGCTCGGCCGCCTCGACTCGCGGGCGCCGCGGGCCGCGGTCAATCAGGCCCTCGACTTCGGCCGGCAGGAGTCGCTGCGCAAGGTGGCGCTCACCGACTCGGATCTCGAGGTCGCGGTGAAGAAGCTCGGCTGGGACCAGACGACCGCGGACCGGGTGCTCGAGCTCATCCGCCGCGGTCAGGTCGACACGGTCCTGGCGCGCGGCCTGCACGCCGGCGAGGTCGACCTCTTGTGGAAGGCGCTGGTGCGGGGGGAGTCGTCGCCCACGAGCGAGCACGCCGCCTCGCTCTACGACCGCCGCCTCACGGCCGAGCAGGTGCAGATCCTGGCGCGCCGGCCGTCACTGCTCACGGGTGACAGCATCGAGGGCCTGCGCCTCTTGTCCGCCGCGCACCTGCGGGCGCTCTTGGCGGTGCCGGAGGTGCTCGAGCACGTCTCGGCGACGACGTTGCACGACTACGAGCCGCAGCAGATCGCCGGGCTCGCCGTGCGCCTGAAGGTCGCGAAGACGCTCACCGGCGCCGGCATGCCGGCGGCGGTCGTCGAGTACCTCAAGCCGGGCGACGGGCTGAGCCGGCTGCAGTACGTCCACGACCTGGCGGTGCGCGGGGCGCTCGCGCCCACCGATCCGGTGCTGCAGGGCTTGTTGCAGGACCTGCCGAAGAGCGTCCGCGAAGGTACCAGCCGCGCGCCGGGGCTTACGGACTGGCTGCGGGCGCGCGGCGTCGAGCCGCAAAGCCCCAACCGCAGCTTGAGCGAGATCGTCGTCGACCCGGACAAGGTGCCGGCAGGGCTCACCCAGAACGAGGCCGAGCGCCTGCGGATGGTGCAGATGCTCGCTGCCGAGGGCTTCGATGCCCCAGTGCTCGGCAGCCTCGAGGGCGGCACGCTGGTCCGGCTGTGGGTGGCGCACTTCGGGGAGCAGGACTCGTATGCGTCGGCGTATGGCGCGGTGGTGGACGCGGTGCAGCACGCGCACGGGTCGAAGGCGCGCTCGGTGCCGGCGACCGAGGCGGTCGGCGCCAAGATCTTACAGCGCCACCTGCAGCGCAGCCTGGAGCGCCGGGGGCTGTCCGCCGCGCTCGTACAGGGTCTCGACGCCAAGCAGGTCGCGATCGCGGCGAACCTGTTCGACGCCGCCACCGCCTTCGGCACCGCGAGCCTCGACTTCGCGTTGGTCGAAGACTCGCTGCGGTCGACCTTGCCGCACCAGACGGTCGACCACATCGTCCGGGCGGTCGTGGCGCGTGACACCCGTCAAGCGCTCGTCGCTGCCGGTGCCGAGCCGGCGATGGTGTCGAAGCTCAGCGCCGACGAGCTCGCGGCGGTGGCGCGCCTGCAGCGACTCGGCGTGCTCGATGCGCCGGCGGCGGCGCGGGCGCGGCAGCTGCAAGCGATCAGCGGCGCGGCTGGCGACCGGCAGCTCGCCAAGGTGCTCGACGGGCTCGGCCGCGAGCCGTCGATCGGCTCGGTGCGGCCGGGGTTGTACCAGATGCGCGAAGACCTCATCGCCCTCGGCGCCAGCCCCGAGAGCGTGCGCGACATGTCGGGGCCGGCTTTGGTGCGCCTGCACTACGCGCGGCTGCGACACTGGGATTCGGCGGCGAGCGCCAACATGGAGATCGGCGAGGCCAAGCACGCCGGGCGGTCGACCGACGCCATCGACGCCGCGGTGATCGGGCTCCGCAAGCTGCAAGACTTCGAGGTCGCGCCGGAGGCGAGCCCGCGCCCCGGCGCCGCCGAGGCGGTGGTCGCGGCGTTGGGGGCGTCGATGTCGCCGAAGGCGCTGTTCGACGCGGCGACCGCGGCGTTCCCGTCCGGCAAGGCACCGGTCGACTTGGACCTGGCCGCGCTCGCGGCGCGTTTTCAGCTGTTGCCGGAGCACATGCGGCCGCTGATGGTGACGACGCTGTCGAAGTTCGTCACTCCGGCGCAGACCGAGTCGCTGCGCGCCCTGCTCCTGGTGAGCGCGACCGACAAACCTTGAGCGACGGGGCTTGCGCTCGTTGCCGAACAATCATAAGCGACTAGCGCGAGAGGATCTCCTCGGACTGCATGGGCTTCGCACTCAAAATCATCGCCGGCAAGGGCGCAGGAAGGGTGTTCAAGTTCTCGCAGAAGGCGGTCAAGGTTGGCCGGCTGCCGGACAACGACCTCGTGCTCTACGACATGGGTGTGTCGCGCTACCACTGCGAGATCGTCCAGGACGGCGCCACCTTCACCTTGCGCGACACCGGCAGCGCCAACGGCACCCTCCTGAACGACGTGGTGACCACCGAGGCGCAGCTGCAGCCGGGCGATCGGATCGGCATCGGCCCGGTGACCTTCGCCCTCGAGCGCGAGGCGGTCGCGGTCGCGGCCGACGACAGCGGCAGTCACCAGCCGGTCGAGGCTTTTCCGCGCGACTCGGACTTCGGCGGCGACGACTCGGTCGACGACAAGACCCGCTCGCGGCGCAAGCTCCCCGCCAAGGACATCGCCCTTCTCTTCGGCAAGCCCGCCCCGGATCCGCATCGGACCGCCACCGGCAGCTACGTGGCGCATTCGCGCAAGCTCTGGCAGCGGCTGCCGGCGTCGACGCGGCGGGCGACCGTGGTGGCGCTGGTCTTGGTGCTCGTCGGCGCCGCGGTGTCGCTGCAGATGATCAAGAACCGGCCGCGCCAGGACCGCTCGGCGGAGATCTTCGCCGCCGACAAGGCCAACGCCGCGCTGAGCTTCGGCGCCGGGAAGGTGGACGTCTTCACGCCCGACCGCGTCAACTTCCAGATCGACTTCAAGGGCGGTCGCGTGCTGTTGCACTTCGCCGCCGGCGGCGTCGAATCGCCGACCGAGCTGGAGATGCTGTTGAACGGCAAGCCCATCGGCTTCGTCGAGATGACCCCGGAGCGCTGGACCACCGGGATGAAGGTGACCCTGCCCCGCGCGCTGTTGAAGCGCGGCACCAACATCTTGACCTTCGACAACACCGCGACCCCCAGGCGGGACGAGCGCTGGGGCGTGGCGCAGGTGCACATCGAGGAGACGCCGCTGCCGCCGCCCGACGAGGCCAAGGCCAAGGAGCTCTTCGAGCTCGGCCGCGCGTCGTACGAGGCGCGCTCGGTCGCGCCGATCAACCTGACGCGGGCGATCCAGTACTTCGACGACGCCGAGCGCTATCTCGAGGGGATGCCGCAACCGCCGTCGCTCTACGTCACGATCCGCGACGCCGAGGCCAACGCGCGCCAGGAGCTGCAGAACGTCTTCGACTCGTACATCTTCACGGTCGAGAAGGCGCTGCGCTTCAGCGACACCGAGGGCGCGGTGGAGACGCTGCGCGAGCTGCTGCGGTATTTCTCGGATCCCGAAGATCCGCGCTACGTCAAGGCCAAGAGCCGGCTGAACGAGATCCTGGGCGGCAAGCAGCCTTGAGGCGCGGTGCCCAGGGTGCTAGGCCACAACGCAGACGAGGTGGGAGCCATGGCTGTGACGCGGGTTCAGGTTGTCGTGCCGTTCCATCTGGCCTTGGCTGCCAGCGAAGCGGAGATCGAGGCGGCCGGCGAGCGGGTCTACGGACCGATCTTGGACGCGATCAGCGCCGCGCCGCGGATGCGGGTCGCGCTGCACTTCACCGGCCACCTGCTCGACGTGATGTCCCGCCGCCAGAGCCCGGTGCTCGCCAAGGTCAAGGCCCTGGTCAGCGCCGGCCAGGCCGAGGTCTTGGGCGGGTTGTTCTACGGTGCGGTGCCGGCGCTGCAGAACGAGAATGATCTGCGCGGCCAGATCGAGATGATGACCGAGTACTGGGAGTCGGCGCTCGGCGCGCCGCCGACGAGCTTCTGGCTGCCGGAGCTCGCCTGGTGCGACGAGCTGCCGCGCCTGTTGGAGGAGACCGGGCTCGGCTCCGGCTTCGTGTCGTCGAGCCAGGTCAACTGGCCGAGCGCCGGGCGCGCGTCGTTGGTGCGGATCGAGCGCGGCGGCCGGGGCATCGCCGCCTTCGTGCTCGACCAGGAGCTGTCGGCGGCCGCGCACACCGAGACCGCGGCGGCGTTCGTGCAGCGCCTGCTCTTGAGCTACCCGGGACAGCTCGCGAGCCTGTGGCTGCGAGCCGAGGCGTTGGGCCTCGAGCCGGGCACCTACAGCCGCTGCTTCGAGGCTCGCTGGTTGGCGGAGTGGATCCAGGCGATCACCGGTGCCGAGGCCGAGCTCGAGCCGGTGCTGCCGGCGGCGGCGCTCGGTCCCGCCAAGCCGGCGCTCCCGGTGCGGTTGCGGCCCGAGCTCGCGGCGGAGCTCGGCGCGCGCGGCATCTTGGCCGCGGCCCCGAGCTTCTCCGACTTCGTCGCCGAGTCCACGGCGCTCGACACCCTCTACCGGCGCATGCTGCGGGTCAGTGACCGGCTGCGCGAGGCCATCGACACCATGGAGGCCGACGGCCTCGAGGACTCGTGGAGCGACGTGCTCGCGACCGCGCAGCGGCTGGTGTTCGCGGCGCAGGCCCCGGATCTGTTCTGGCGCGGTCGGGGGCTGGGGTTCGACGATCCCCGCCTGCGGGACGCGGTCAGCGATCGGCTGTGTGAGGCCGAGGCGATGATCGACCAGCTGGTGCAGGGCGAAGAGGACTGGATCGCGGTCGAGGAGGAGGACCGGGACGGCGATCTGCTCGACGAGGTCTTCGTCTCCAACCGGCACCTCGCGGTCTGGATCTCCACCGCGCAGGGCGGCTGGGTGCGCTCGCTCGAGGATCGCGACTCGGGTCGCAACGTCCTCGACGTCGACGGCGCCGGCATCAGCGAGCGGCTGTTGCCCGCGGACGTCAACCGCGCCGAGGCGATGAGCCCGGACCGCGCCCAGATCCCGCCGACCAGCATGAGCACCGCGGTCGACAAGTCCGAGATCGACGAGGAGGGTGACGGCACCTACCACCTCGAGACCAAGAACGACCTGCAGGCGGCGGGGGTTCGACCGCTGGCGGCGCTGGTCCGCAAGAGCATCGAGGTCCCGATCGATCGCGCCGAGCTGACGCTCACCTACGACGTGAGCGGTAACGCGATCGTCGCGGTGGAGATGCCGGTGCGCCTCGGCAGTGACCCGGTGGAGCTCGCCGCGAACGGCGCTCCGGTGGCTCAAGACGCCGAGCTCGTCGAGGTCGAGAGGCTCAAGGTTCGGGCGCTCTCGGGCACGGTGCTGGAGCTCGTCGCGACGCCGCCGTTGGACATGTGGGTGGCGCCGGCGGCGCAACCGGCGGGTGTGGATTGTCACACCGGGCTCTGGATCACCGCCCTCATCCGCCCGGACCGGGCCCCGCACACCGTTCTGAAGCTCACCCTGAGCGGCGACGCCGCCGAGGCCCCCCCCGAGGCTTCCCCCGAGGACGTCCCCGCCGGCGAGTGATGTCGGTTGTCGACAGCACCCCGCCGCGGTGGGGGGCGGGCACCCAATCTAAGTGCTTGAAAGATCTGCCCCTGGCCATGGCATGCTACTGGCTAGGCTAGGGGTGGGCGATCCTCGACCCGGGAGGCAGATCTAAATGCTGCATCGCGTTATCTGGGCTGCACCGTTGTTGTTGTCGGTCGGTTGTCTCACCACAGAGGGCACCACGGCGCCGGGCGGCACCAAGACCGAGCTGAAGCTGGAGAACAACGGCACCGGGCTGGAGTACTGCGATGCCAGCGGTCAGTGCCAGACGCTGCCCTACAACGGCGACTGCGCTTCGTTGGTGGTGAGCATCGACACCGCCACCGCCGAGACCTGTCAGACCTGCGTGCGCGCCGACGGCACCACGGTCGACCAGGGGTGTGACGGCACCGCGGTGGCGTGCGTGCTCGTGACCTTGCCCGATCCCGACTGCGTGGTCTGCGCCTACGTCAACGGCGCGGTGCTGTACTCCAGCTGCGCCGCGACGCCGACGAACGATTGCTCGCGCTACCTCCGCGGCGACGGTGTCGCGTGCGAGCAGTGCTTCGATCCTGCCGGCCGCGTGGTGTTCGACTCCTGCGGCGCCGATTGCCGCGACGTGGTCTGCCCGGCGTTCGCCTGCGCCCAGGGCTACATGCCGCAGCGGTTCCCGGGCGAGTGCTGCGAGCAGTGTGTGCCGAACGGCTCCTGCGACGGCGTGGTCTGCCCGATGGAGTCCCCGATCCCCGATTGTCCACCGACCTCGGTGTTGGTGCGGGATCCGAGCGACTGCTGCGGCTACAGCTGCCAGCCCACGTTGTGTGCGAACGCCACGGGCTCCGACAACACCGAGCCGAACACCGGGATCGCGGCGCCGATGCCCGCCGCCGAGTGTGCGCAGAGCACCGACTGCGGCGACGGCCAGGCCTGTTTCGATGGGTTCTGCCAACCGGGGTGCATCACCAGTCGTGACTGCGTCGCCCCCGCGGTGTGCATGAACGGCGTGTGCTTGAGCGACACCCTGGTTCAGTGCCCGCCCGGCTACGCGTGGGTGGAGGAGGCGCCCTATTGTGGCCAGTGCGTGGCGGTCAACGACCAGCGCATCTGCGTCACCGACTTCGAGTGCAACCTGGATGAGATCTGCGCCTTCGACGCCGGGATTTGCAGCGGCGGCACCGCGACCGGCGGCGCGACCCCGCAAGGCGGCGATTCCACGGACCCGGCGACGTCAGTTGTTTCGCCCTGCTATGGAGTGTGCCGGCCGCAGAATCCCACCTGCACCGTGAACTCGACCGGCACCGATGCCACTCGGGCGTTCTGCGAAGGCTACTGGGACGTGATGACGGACGCCGACGGCTGCCCGTATCCGGTGTGCATCTGCCTGGACGGTGTCGTCAGCCTCGATGGGGTCTGCCGCGATCTGTGCGCCACGGTGCAGTGCTTCGCGGCGCCGCCGACCTGCGACCCCGGTTATCACCTGGAGACCGCTTACCCGTACTGTTGCGGCTCCTGCGTGCCCGACGACCTGTGCGCCTACACCACGCAGAACAGCGCGGGGGATCCGAGCGCCGGCAGCGGCACCAGCAACTTCGCGGTCTCCCCCTGCGCCGACGTTCAGTGCGTGCAGGGCTATCACCCGGAGATGGGCGCGGACTGCTGCATGACCTGCGTGCGCGACGCCTGCGCCGCCGACACCGACTGCGGTGCGGGGGAACACTGCAGCACCAGTGACAATGTCTGCAACCCGGCCCCCGGCTGTGACCCGGCCCAAGGCTGCCTCGGGACCGCGCTGTGCTACGGCGAGTGCGTCCCGAACGGCAGCGGCTGCATCGACTCCGACAGCGGCATCGACATCTTCACCCCCGGCAAAGCGATGCTGGCCGACGCCAGCGGCGCGACGACCACGGTCGCCGACCAGTGCTCGAACGACGGGCTGTCGGTGGTCGAGGCCTACTGCTACCGCAGCGCCACCGGGGACCGCATCGAGACCGTATTGGTGCGCTGCCCGGCGGTGGGCTGCGTCGCCGGCATGAACGCCTGCTGGCTCGAGTAGCCCACTTCCCGTTGTTCTCTTGCCCCGCCGTTGAGGTATGCTCGGCGCTCCAATCAACGCTGGAGCCGAGCCCCCGTGCGTGTTGTCGATTTCCTGCGAGCCTTGAGGGACGGAGAGCCGTTGAGCGCCGCAGATCTCCGGACCTTCGTCAGCGGCGTCGCCGCCGGTACGATCCCCGACTACCAGGCCACCGCCTTCCTGATGGCGGTGTTCCTGAAGGGGCTCTCCGACGAGCTCACCGTGGCGTTGACCCTGGCGATGCGTGACTCGGGCTCGGTGCTCGATCTCGCCGACATCCCCGGGATCAAGGTCGACAAGCACTCGACCGGCGGCGTCGGCGACAAGCTGTCGTTGCCGCTCGCACCCTTGGTCGCCGCGTGCGGCGTGCCGATCCCGATGATCAGCGGTCGCGGCCTCGGCCACACCGGCGGTACGCTCGACAAGCTCGAGGCGATCCCCGGCTTTCGGGTCGACCTGGCGACCGAGCGCTTCAAGGCCCTGGTGCGCCGCATCGGTGTGTGCTTGATCGGCCAAACCGGCGACATCGCCCCGGCCGACAAGAAGCTCTACGCGTTGCGCGACGTGACCGCGACCGTGGAGTCGGTGCCGCTGATCACCGCGTCGATCCTGTCGAAGAAGCTCGCCGAGGGCATCGATGCCCTGGTGCTCGACGTCAAGGTCGGCCGCGGCGCGTTCATGAAGACCGAGAAGGACGCCCGCCGCCTCGCCAAGTCCCTGGTCGCGGTCGGCACCGGCGCCGGCTTGAAGGTCCGGGCGCTGTTGACGCGAATGGAGGAGCCGCTGGGGCGAATGATCGGCAACGCCCTCGAGGTGCGCGAGTCGATCGACATCCTCAGAGGCTGCGGGCCGAAGGACACCACGGAGCTGACCTTCGCGCTCGGCGTCGAGATGCTGCTGCTCGGCAAGAAGGCGACGAACGCCAAGGCGGCGCGGACGATGCTCGAGGCCGCGGTGCGAAGCGGCGCCGGGCTCGCGAAGCTCGAGGCGATCATCGAGGCGCAGCACGGTGATCCGAAGGTGGTCGCCGATCCGGAGCGCTTGCCGACCGCGCGCCAGCGGACGCCGGTGGGCGCGGCGAACAAGGGCTACCTGAAGGCGATCGACTCGTTCGCCCTCGGGCTCGCGGCGATGCGGCTCGGGGCCGGGCGGAGCAAGGCCGAGGACGAGATCGATCCGGCGGTGGGCATCGAGCTGTTGCACCAGGTCGGCGATCCGGTGGCGAAGAACGAGCCAATGGCCGTCATCCACCACAACCAGCCGGCCGACGTCGACGCGGTGCGGGCCGCCTTCAGCATCGCGCCACGCCCCGGGCGGCGCATGCCGCTGGTGATCGATCGGCTCGGCTGAGGGCACCTTCATTTGATTCCCGCGCCGCGGCCGCCGCGGCGCTCCCCAGCGGGGGACGAGATCGCGTCAGGCTCAAAGCGATCTAGATCAACACCCCGGCGATGCACGCCGTGATCCACGAGGCGATCAGGCCGCCGAGCATCGCCTTCAAGCCGAGCTGCGCCAGATCGCCGCGGCGCTCCGGGGCGATCGCGGCGATGCCGCCGATCTGGATGCCGACCGAGCCGAGGTTCGCGAAGCCGCACAGCGCGTAGGTGGCGATGGTCACCGAGCGGTGGCTCATCACCTGGGTCAGGCGGCTCAGATCGAGGTAGGCCACGAACTCGTTCATCGAGATCATGGTGCCGACGAGGTTGCCGAAGCGCAGCAGATCCGCGTTGTCGACCCCGAGGCACCAAGAGAGCGGGTAGAACAGGTAGCCGAAGATCATCTTCAGCGACAGCTCCGGCGCGCCGACGAAGGTCCCGACGAAGCCCAGGCCCCAGTTGAGCATCGCGATCAACCCCAAGAACGCCATCAGCATCGCGGCGACGTTCAGCGCCAGGCGCATGCCGTCGGACGCACCGCCGGCCGCGGCGTCGATCACGTTGGCGGTGGTGCGCTCGGGGTCTTTCACCTGACCGCCCTGCGTCTGCGAGATCTCGGTCTCCGGTAGCAGGATCTTGGCGACCAAGAGCGACGCCGGCGCGCTCATCACGCTCGCCGCGAGCAAGTGACCGGGATCGATGCCGAACTGCGCGTAGACCCCGAGGACGCCGGCGGAGATCGTCGCGAAGCCGCCGACCATCATCGCCATCAGCTCCGATCGGGTCATGCCGGCGACGTAGGGGCGGACGACGAGCGGCGCCTCCGTTTGGCCCAAGAAGATGTTGGCGGCGGCGCACAGCGACTCGGAGCCGCTGGTGCGCATGGTCCGGATCATCACCCAGGCCACGGCACGCACCAGCCGCTGGATCAGCCGCCAGTGGTACAAGACCCCCATCAGGGCGCTGAAGAACACGATGGTCGGCAGCACGTGGATCGCGAAGATCATGCCGAGGTTGACGAAGTCGCCGCTGGTGCCGTCGACGACCTGCACCGGTCCTTGGGACACGCCCGGGCCCAGCCCTTGGTACAGCTTGCCGAACACGAAGCGCGCGCCGTCGTCGGTGAAGTGCAGCACCCGGTAGACGAAGGCGCTCGCGAGCTCGAAGACGTAGCGGCCGGGCGGCGTCCAGAGGATCAACATCGCGAACGCCACCTGCAGGCCGAGGCCCCAGGCGACCACCGCGGCGCGCACCCGCCGGCGCTCGTGGGACAACAGGTAGGCGAGCCCGAGGAGGATCGCCAGCCCGAACAGGCTGCGCAAGCGTGCGAACCGAGTGCTGGTCCCGGAAGCGGCGACCCCGGTGCGGCCCAAGGCGGCCGTCAGGCGTGGCACGGCCTCGTGGTCGGCGTCGACGGCCCGCAGCTCCTCGAAGCGAAGCTCGGCGAGCGTTCGATCCTCGGCGGGGCCGGGGCCGAGGTAGAGATCGACGAGCGCGACCAAGGTCTCCTGTAGCACGTCGGTTCGCCGGGCCTCGATCGCGACGCGGCGCAGGTGCTCCCAGGCTCGAGGCTCCCGCGGCGTCACCGCGACGACGGCGCGAAACGCGTGCGCCGCCTCGGCGAGCAAGCCGAGCCGCAGCAGGGTCTCGCCCCGCGCGAGCTCTGCGGCTGGATCTGAGGACGGCGCTGCGGTGGGGAGGAGCGGCGCGAAGGCATCGGCGACGGCGGTCGTCGGCGGTGGCGGGTCGGTCGGGGTCTCGCCAAGAGCGGCGGCGGGCGCGGCGACGAACAGGGCGAGAGCGGCGGTGGCGAGCATTCAGGGCGCTCCTTCCAGCACCACCATCGCCGCGGCGTAGTCGCCGTCGTGGCTCAGGCTCAGGTGGGTGTGCACGACACCGGCGTCGTGTGCCAGCGCCGCAGCGACGGGGGACAGCCACAGCTTCAGGCTCGCGCCGCGAACGTGGGACACGCCGACGTCGCGAAACCCGAGGCGGAGCGGAACGCCGCGGCTCAACGCCTTGTAGAACGCCTCTTTGGCGGCGAAGCGGGCCGCGAAGTGCCGGGTCGGATTGGCGAGCTCGCGGCAGTAGCGCTGCTCGTCGTCGATGAAGATCCGATCGAGAAAGCGCTGCCCGAAGCGCGCGGCGACCCGGGCGAAGCGCAGCGTGCTGACGAGATCGTGACCGACGCCGATGATCACGCGGGCCTCACCTCGAGCTTCACTTATGCGCACCGCCCCCGAAGTTCAAGTCGGTGGCGCGCGGCACGCGAAGTCGACGGCGCGCGAAGGTCGAGGCCCCGGAGGCTTTCGGTTATAATCGGCGAGGGATCCACGGCCGCGGAGGTTTGATGCGCGTGCAGCTCGGCTGGGCTCTGGTCGTCGGGGCGGCGCTCTCCGGTTGTCTTGCGGCTGACAGCGAGACGGCGGCGACCGCGTTCACGGTCGATCCGCCGCCGGCCTTCGTGCGGGTGTCGCCGGTGACGATCACCGGGACCAAGGCCAAGGCGCACGGCGTGTGGCTCAACGACCGCCCCACGGTCCCGGTCAGTCAGAGCGAGATCTGGAGCTTGTCGCTGGCGCTCGACCGCGGTGAGCAGCTCTACCGCTTCAAGCTGCAGGAAGGGGACACCGCACGCGCCAGCGGCGACGTCGTCGACGTGGAGATCGCGCTCGATTTGACCGCGCCGCGGTTGGCGAAGCGCGTGCCGACGCCGAACGCGACCGGGGTGGGGATCGACACCCAGGTCACGGCGACGTTCACCGAGTCGCTCGACTGCACGACGGTGAGCGCCGCCAACTTCGTGCTGTTCGCGGCCGGCAGTCCGGTGGCGGCGACGGTGACCTGCACCAACGTCGACTTCGGCTCGACGTTGACGCTGACGCCGAGCGCGCCGTTGAGCTCGCTGACCGCGCACGTCGCGACCTTGTTTCCCGAGGTCGCGGATCGCGCCGGCAACCTCCTCGCTGCGGCCGAGAGCTGGCAGTTCGAGACCATCGACATGACGCCGCCCGACCCGCCGACCTTCGATGATCCGCCGCCCCCTGCGACCGCCACCGTCAACGCCCGATTGCCGGTGGGCGGCGCCAAGGATGCGTACGCCGCGGTGGAATACCAGTGGACCGCGGGGAGCACGCTGCAGACCCCGTGGACCGAGCTCGCCGGTCACACCGGCGACACCTGGTGGAGCCACACCTTCGCCTTGGCGCTCGGCGGCAACCTCGTCGAGCTGCGCGCCGTCGACCTCGTCGGCAACCCGAGCGCGGTCGTGAGCTTTACGGTCGTTCGCGATCCGTACGAGGTCACGGTCGAGGCACCGACGCTCGACCCGGTGACGACGCCGAGCAAGGTGCGCTACCAGGTCCTGACCGGCAGCAAGCCGGTCGGGACGTCGGTGTGGAACGGCGCCGTCGAGCTGGTGGCGCCGGACGCCGCCGGCACCTGGAGCGCCTTGGCGCGGCTCGCGCCGGGCGCGAACGACTTCGCGCTGGTGGCGAAGGACGCCGCCGACAACGCCAGCGTCGCCGCCGCCACGCAGACGATCGTCTTCGACAACAGCTGGGGCGCGGTGAGCGGCGGCTCGCTGACGATCGCGCTCACGTTGAAGGACCTGTGGGAGTATATCGGCGACGAGTTCAACGCCACGACCTCCGGCAACGACATCGACCACTTTGGCATCGACATCTGGGTCGAAGGGCCGTTCAGCTTCAGCGGCGACGCGCCGAGCTACACCTTCGAGGACTGCCGCTTCGAAGGTGTGGCGCGCAAGCACACCCGCTACGTCACGACGATCGCGCGCACCGCGATCGGTCAGTGCATCACCGCGCAGGGCGCCGACAAGTGTTACGGCTTGTGGGGCTACGACGACTACCGCAACCCGAACTACCTGGCGGCGTTGATCGAGTCCGGCAAGTGGGCGTCGACGGTATTTCCGATTCCGCCGGGCACCGTGCGCCGCGACCCTAACGACGGCCGGATGTGGCGGGCGGGACAGGCGCCGGGGTGCGACAACCACCTGTGGTTCTTCAACGGTTTGAGCTCCTGTCTGCCGCGCATGATGACACCGTGGGTCGTGGATGGTGAGACCGGTGCCACCGTCAGCGCCGTCGCCGCTCAGGCGAGCCAGCTCGGCAGCTTTACGGCGCTGAAGTCCTACACCTGGGACCTCAGGGATCACGAGCACAACCTGATCGAGAAAGGCCCGTACCTGATCGCGGTCGTCATCACCGTCGATCGCTCGGTGTCGCGGGCCTGGGCGGGGGATCAAGAGACCTGCTGGAGCAACTCGGCGCACGACGCCGTCGGCTCGCACCGCGCCGAGAAGATGGTGATGCTGGACGGCGCCACCGGGTTCGACGAGGTCTGGCCGGAGAAGGGCCTCGCGGAGCAGGTCAGCGTTTGCCAGGAGCCAAACAGCGGCAACTTCGTGACCTGCAGCTGTTCGCAAAGCGATCCGTTCCCGTGCCCGCAGAGTCCGAACGGCGCGCAGGGGTCGAGCGTCCGGTTCCTGCAGGACGGGGTTCACGTCCGCTACGATCCGTGAACGTCCGCGCTCTTCACCCCGCCCCGCGTCCCAGGCGGGCGGGGATGAAAACCGCCGCATCGTGAGAGCGATCTACGGCGCCGCGGTGCGCCGCAGCCTGAGCATGAAGCCTTGGCAGGCGTCCATCACGTAGATGCTGCCCTCGTCCGGGCTCCGGGGATCGAAGCCGATGCCGCCGAGGCACTTGGTGGCCGACATCGGGAAGCGATCACGCGGCGCCTCGCCGTAGATCGTGATGACGCTGTCGTCGCCGGTCGCGACCCCATCGGCGCCGGCGTAAACCATGCGCACCGCGGCGTGCGCGGTGGCGACCAGGTTGCCGTAGTGGTCGACGGCGACCGCCGTCGGTCGATCGATCGGGAAGAAGCTCGCCGGCGCACCGGCGCCGCTGGTCGCCGCGGTCCCGTCACCGAGGACGGTGAAGATCACGCCGCTGTCGAGGTCGATGCGGCGGATCCTGGAGTTGCCGGTGTCGGCGACATACAGGGAGCCGTTGTTGCGCGACGGGCTCGGGCCGATCGCGAGCCCCGACGGGTCGTAGAGCAACGCCGTCGCCGCCGGTTCGCCGTCACCGAAATAACCCCGCTCTCGGGGGATGCCGGCGATCGTCGTCATCGCACCGCTCAGGAGCGCGATCCGTCGGATGACGGGGTTGGCGCTGTCGGCGACGTAGAGCACCTCGCCCTGTGCTGGATCGCTCGGCTCGTAGGCCAACGCTGCGGGCGCGTCGAAGCGCGCCGTCGCGAGCCCGCCGGTGTCACCGTCGTACGCCGGGCTGTCGTCGGCGCACGACGGGTCGGCGAGCTCGCCGACCGTGCACTCGTTGACGTCGTCGGCGTTGCAGCACAGGGCGCGGGGCAGCGTCCCGGCGAGGGTCGCAACCGTCCACGCCGGCGGACTCGAGGCGAGGCCGCTGACCCGGCGCAGGCTGTGCCCGGCGTGCTCCGACAGCCACACCGCGCCCTGCGACGGCACGTAGGCCATGCCGGACACCCCGGCCAGTAGGCGACTGAAGCGGGCGCTATCCGACGGTTGCTGCGAGTCGACGAGGTAGTCGGGGTAGCCGACCACGGTGGTCAGAGTCTCGGTGGCGAAGTCGATGAGGCGCAAGCGGCCGGCGCCGCCGTCCGCGACCAGGACGCGGGCGCCGTCGTCGAGCGCGACCCAGGCGGTGGGGGCCGCGAGCGCGGCCTGGGCGAGGGGCCCGTCGCCTTCCGGGTCGACCGCGCCGACGACGGTGGTGATGAGCCGCGGGCTCCCGGTGTCTACCATGCGGATGCGGCTGTTGCCGGCGTCGGCGATGTAGAGCCTGCCGGCGTCGTCGACGACCACCGCGCGCGGGCCGCTCAGCGCCGCCAGTGCGGCCGGCCCGCCATCCCCGGTCCGCCCGGCGACGCCGGTGCCGGCGACCGTGGCGATCGTCTGGTCGTCGGCGTCGACCACGCGGACGCGATCGTTGAGGGTGTCGGCGATGTAGACATTCCCCTGCGAATCGACCGCGACCCCGGTCGGGTACCAGAGGCTGGCGAGGGTCGCCGGGCCACCGTCGCCGCCGAAGCCGCGCGCGGCGCCGCCGGCGACCGTGGTGATGATCTTCGAGGTCGCGTCGATCTTGCGGATCCGATCGTTCAGAGTGTCGGCGACGTAGATGTCACCGTTCGCGGCGATCGCGACGCCCCACGGCTCGTGGAGCTCGGCGAGGGTCGCCAAGTCGTCGTCGCCGGAGAACCCGCCGGAGCCGATGCCGGCGATGGTCGTGATCCCACCGCCGTCCAGATCCACCTGCCGCAGGCGATCCTGCCCGGTGTCAGCGATGATCAGCAGCCGACCATCGGGCGACAACGCGAAGCTGTTGGGCCAGCGCAGCACCGCCCGATCTGCCGGGCCGCCGTCGCCGAGACCGCTGACGCCGCCACCGGCGATGGTGACGATGATGCCGGTCGCGTGATCGACGCGGCGGATGCGGTCGTTCCACTGATCGGCGATGAGGAGGTCACCGCTCGCGGCCGCGATGACCGCCGAGGGTAACGAGAAGCTGGCGCGCAACGCCGGCAGGCCGTCGCCCGCGAAGTCCAGCCGACCGTCGCCGGCGACGGTCGCGATCCGTTGACTCAGGTGATCGACCCGGCGGATGCGATGGTTCTCCGAGTCGGCGATGTAGACATCGCCGGCCGCAGTCAGCGACAGGCCCCAGGGCTCGCGCAACGCCGCCGCCGTGGCGCTGCCGCCGTCGCCGCCGTAGCTGCCGGCGCCGGTGCCGGCGAAGGTCGTGATGACCTTGGTCTGGGCGTCGACGCGGCGGATGCGGTGGTTGTTGGTGTCGGCGAGGAACACCGCGCCCGTCGGGCTCACCGCGACGCCCCACGGCTCGCCCAAGGTCGCGGCGGTCGCCAGGCCGTTGTCGCCGAGCGCGCCGGCGCCGCCGCCCGCGACCGTGCTGATCTGAGCGCTCGAAGCGTCGACGCGGCGAACGCGGAAGCTCTCGGTGTCGGCGACGTAGACGTTGCCACTCGGGTCGACGGCGACTCCGGTCGGGACATGCAGCTCGGCGGCGGTCGCCGGGCCGCCGTCGCCCAGGCCGGTGCTGCCGCCGCCGGCGACCGTCGTCAGGACCCGGGTGCGGGCGTCGACCCGGCGCACGCGGTTCGCGACCTGCTCGGCGATCAACAGGTTGCCGTCGTGGTCGAGGGCGATCCCCGCCGGCCAGAGGAGCTGCGCGTTGGTGGCGAGCTCGCCGTCGCCGGGCCGAAGGGTGCCGCCGCCGGCGTAGGTGGTGATGATCTGGGTGTCGGAGTCGACCCGGCGAACGCGGGAGTTGAGGCGATCGGCGATGAACAGGTTCCCCTGGCCGTCCACCACCACCCCGAACGGCCGGTTGAGCCCTGCCAGGAACGCCGGGCCGCCGTCACCGCTGTAGCCGCGGACGCCGTTGCCGGCCACGGTCGCGATGATTCCGGTCTCGGCGTCGACCTTGCGCACTCGGTTGTTGCGCTCGTCGGCGACGTAGACGTTCCCGAGGCCGTCGACCGCGACTCCGGCCGGGCCGCGTAGGTGGGCGCTGCCCGCCGGCCCGCCATCGCCGCGGAACCCCGGCGCGCCGTCGCCGGCCACGGTGGTGACGATGTCGTTGCCGGCGTCGACCCGGCGGATCCGATGATTCCAGGTGTCGGCGATGAAGAGGTTGCCGTCGCGATCGAAGGTGATCGCGGACGGAAAGCGCAGCGGCTGCTTCAGGGGCTCGCCGCCCGACGGGCCGAAGCCGGTGACGACCTCCGGTTCCCAGCGGGTCCGCGAGCAACCGCTCGCATCGACGCCGCGGTCGGCGACGTAGCAGCCGTCGTTGGGGTTGTCGTTGCCGTCGTCACAGGCCTCGCCGACGTCGAGGACGCCGTCGCCGCAGTGCTCGGTCTTGCGACAGTCTTCCGGGCAGCCGTCGCCGCTTCGCGGCGCGCAGGCGCTCGCGTCCGCGCAACCGAGCGCGCCGTGGACGACGCACCGGTCGCCGTTGGCACACCTGCCGCCGTCGTCACAGGCTTCGCCGCCCTGGTCGATCGGAACGTCGTTCCGCGTCGAGCCGTCGCCGCACTTGGCGGCGTAGCAGCGCATCGTGTCGCCGAGGAGGACGGCGAGGCAGCCATCGTTGTTGTCGTCGTTGCCGTCGTCGCACTCCTCGCCCTCGTTGGGATCGACGAAGCCGTCCGTGCACCGCGACGGCTCGCAGACGCCGTGGATGCACACCCCGTTCACGGCGATCAGCCCCGGGAGCACGCAGCTCGAGCCATTGGGGAAGCCGGCCTCACAGGCGGCCGAGAGCGCCACCGTGCTGGTGGCCGTGGTGCTGCGGGCGAAGATCGCCTTGGTGTAGCCGCGGGCGACGACGGTGTCGTCGGCGGTGTGCGCTTCGATCCAGACGTCCCGCGGTCCGCCGTTGCCGCGGTCGACGAGAGTGACGCTCACCGGGAAGCGCTTGCCGTTCAGCTCGGTCTCGAAGAGTCCATTGACGACGGTGCCGGCGGCGACGTGAGTCGCGGCGGCGGCGAGCTCGAGGGGATCGGTGACGGTCACCACCACGCTCGGCGGCGGCGCCCAGCAACCGGACAGGGTGACCAGCAACCACGACCGCGGTGCGTACGCCGCACCGAAGAGCGAGCGGGCAGGTTCGACTCTGAGGGCAGCGCGAGCCGGCATCGTCGCTGTCGATGGTAGCACGCGGTCGCGAGCAGGACCATGAAGCCGCCGCGGCAGATTCGTTGTTGGCCAGAGGATGCGTGTGTTACAAATGACCGGCACGATGCGGTCGCGGGCGCCACTGCAGCTTTGGCTCATGCTCGGTTCATGCGCGGCGGCGGTTTGCAGCATCGCGTTGTCGGCCCGCCAGTCGTCGGCGTATGCGACCTATAGCGGCGGCGCGGACGGCAGCTGCATGGGCTGTCACGGCTCCTTCGATGCAGATCAGGAGGAGTGGGGCGGGGTGTCGCTGCACAAGGTGCACCGGGACCCGGCGTTCATGGGAACCGCCTGCCCGCTTTGCCACCAGAGCAGCAACTACCGGACGACGCTGCTCAAGCTGTCGGCGGGGACGGTCTACAACATGGGCCTGGGGTGCTCCGGGTGCCACCCGAGCTCCGGCTTGATCGGCCCGCACGGCGGTTCGGGGAGCTCTTGTGCCCTCGGCCCGACTGATTGTCACGGCAGTGGCTGGGCGAGCTCGGGGTTTCCGGAGAATCAGCGGAGCTGGATGTTTCCCTACTTCGGGACGCCGGACACCAAGCTCGGTGATCCCTGTGACCTCGGTAGTCCGGGCGGCGAGGACTGGAACGGGGACGGCAAGGGCTTGGACAACGACGGCGACGGCCTCTACGACGCCGCGGACCCCGACTGCTGCGACAAGACGGTCGAGGTCTGTCCGCGGTGCGGCAACGGGGTGCACGAGCCCGCGGAGGAGTTCTGCGACGACTCCGCCGCCGTGCTTTGTCCCGTGAACGTGGCCGAATGCGACGACGGCAATCCCTACACCTTGGATTCGCTGCTGGGGAGCGCCGCGATCTGCACGGCGCGTTGCCGAAACGTGTACTCGGACTGCGTCAGCGGCGACGGCGGTTGCCCGGGTTGGTGCACCTTCGAGACCGACACCGACTGCTACGAGCTCACGATCACCACCTGCGCCGACATCGCGACCCTCTATCCTGGAGAGACGTGCGGCAAACCGCGCTTCGTGTTGCCTCCCTGTCCGACCGACTGCGACGACGGCGATGCGTGCACCACCGACATCGGCGGCGGCTTGGCCGAGCTCTGCAATATTCGCTGCAGCCATTATCCGATCGTCGCCTGCCAGGACGGCGACGGCTGCTGTCCGTGGGCCTGCAACACCACCACCGACTCCGACTGCGAGCCGCGTTGCGGCAACGGCGTCGTCGAGGTCGGCGAGACCTGCGATCCGCCGTCGGCCTGCCCGGATCATTGCGACGCCGGCGGCACCTGCACCCTGCCGTCGCTAAACGGCGCCGCGTCCACCTGCAACGTCAGCTGCGACTCGATCCCGGTCACCGCCTGCGCCGCGGCAGACGGCTGCTGTCCCAGCGGTTGCTCGCCGATCGACGACAACGACTGTCCGGGGGTCTGCGGCGATGATCTGATCGAGACCGGCGAGACCTGTGATCCACCGAGCACTTGTCCGTTGTTCTGCGAGGACGACGATCCGTGCACCGAGGATCGGATGGTCGGGACCTACTCCACCTGCAACGCCTACTGCGAGTTCGCCCCGGTCGCCTGCGGCCCCGACACTACTGAAACGGACGGCGGCGGCGTCGCGAAGTCGCTGGGAATTTCCTGCACCTCGTGCGCCGAGGCCAAGAGTGGCGCCGGGGTGGCGGCGGCGCTCGTGGCGCTCGCGCGGCGTCGCCGGACGCGGTTCACTTCTTGAGGTTCAGGTCGAGCTTGGTGACCTCACCCGCCTTGATGGTCACGACGCGGAAGGTCGAGATCCCTTCATCGGCGTTGACGAGCTTGAGGGTGTAGGTCCCCGGTGCCATCTCGACCTTCGCGAAGGTCGTCTCGCCGATGAGCTTGTCACCGGCGAAGACCGAGGTCCACGGCACGGTCTTGACGGTCAAGAACCCCGGGCCGCTGCTTGCCGGCGCCGCGCTGCCCTGGGCGGCGTCCGCGATCGCGGGTCCGGCGCTCGAAGGCTTGCCCCTGCCTTTGCTCTTGCCGCTCGACTTGCCGAGGATGACGTTCTGCGCCTGCGTCTTGCCGGGCTCGAGGCGCACCGACAGCGTCACCGGTTGATGGCCGCGGCGCTCGACCACCAGCTCGTGGGTGACGCCGGCGTCCAACGCGTCGGTCGACAGCGGCGTGGTCCCGAGGACGCGGCTCCCCGCCGACACCGTCGCCCCGGGTGGCACGCTCGACACCGTCAGGCGCGCCGGCAGCACGGCGGCAGCTGGCGCCGGGGGTGGCGGGACGTCGCGGGGTGGGGTGGTGGTCGCGGCGACGACCGGCTTCGGCGGCGGGGGTTTGCGGAGCAGGGCGCGGATCCCGAAGCCGGCGCCGAGCACGGCGAGCGCGAGCCCCGCGGCCAGCCCGGCGATGGTGCCGCGGCGCCGTCGGCGGGCGACCGGCTGGGTGCTGCTCTTCAAGGAGATCACGAAGTTCTCACCCGACGGGGTGAGGTCACGGGTGACCTCGCTGATCTTGTCGCCGACGAACTTCTGCACGAACTCGGCGACCTCGACCTCGGAAACCCGCGCCGTCGAGGCGTCGATGTAGTCCTTCCACGCCTGCGCCACTCCCTGGCAGCGGTCGAAGCGCGCCGCCGGCTGGCGGCTCAGCATCTTCATGACGACGTCGTCGAGGAGCGGCGGCAGTCCTTCGACGATGGTCGAGGGCGGCTTGATGGTCGACTTGGCGATCAGGCGGATGGTCTCCATCGCGCTGTCGGCGGCGAACAGCCGCTTGCCGCACAGCATCTCCCAGAGCACCACGCCGAGGGCCCATTGGTCGGCGCGGGCGTCGATCGGCAGCGCTGCGATCTGCTCCGGCGCCATGTAGGTGAGCTTGCCTTTCAACGTCCCGGTGGCGGTGTGGGTCGAGCGGTTCGCGGCCTTGGCGATGCCGAAGTCGACGACCTTGGTGACGCCGTCGTTTCTGACCATGATGTTCTGCGGGCTCACGTCCCGGTGGATGATGTTCAGGGCGCGCCCTTGGGTGTCTTTGGCGTGGTGCGCGTGGTCGAGCGCCATCGCCGCGTCATGGATGATCTTCGCGGCGACCGCGGGCTTGACCTTGAGCGCCCCCTTGTCGACGGCGTCGAGCAGCGTCGCGATGTTGACCCCGTGGATGTACTCCATCGCGATGTAGTACACGCCCTCCCACTTGCCCACCTCGTAGATCGCGACGATGTTCGGGTGGTTGAGGGTGGCGGCCACCCGGGCCTCGTCCAAGAACAGGTCGATGTTCTCTTCTTTTTCGCTCAGCTGCTGCAGCAGGCTCTTGAGGATGACGAGGCGGTCGAAGCCGGCGACGCCGGTCTGGCGGGCCAGGAAGATCTCGCCCATGCCCCCCACGGCCAAGCGGCGGACGATCTCATACTTGCCGAAGATCAGCTCGGCCACGGGCCACCCGTCTCCTCGTCCGTCACCATAGCCGCAGCGCCCCGAGATCGCTCGCCGGCACGTCGGTCTGGCGCTGGTACACCAGCACCGCCGCGGTGACGCTGCCGATCACCGCCAGGCCGGTGCCGGCCCAGAACCACACCGAGGTGTAGATCGGCGTCCGCTCGGCGACGGTCCCCGGGGTGACCGCGATCCGCATCGCCGGCTCCGGCGGCGCGCCGACCACGAGCAGCGGCTCGCCGGCCCGGTCGAGCGTGAAGACCGCGACCTCGATGGTCATGCCGTCGTCGTTCTCGGTCCAGCTGGCCGGGATCGAGCCAATCCAGCCGCCGGTGGCGTCGAGGCTCAGCGGCAAAGACGCGAACCCGGCGCTCCCGGTCTTGCGGTAGTCCAGGCGGACGCCGGCCACCGAGCTCGTCGGGTCGCGGAGCTGGAAGCGAAAGTGGATCGGCTCACCGCCGAGGATCTGCGGCGGCGGGCTGCCCAACAGCTTCAGGCCGTCGACGATCCGCCGGTGCTCGAGGGCGCGGGTCTCGGCGCGGATCCGATCCTCCTCGACCTTGACGTTGCGAAACACCCGCAAGATCTTGGGCGGGGTCTCGGCCGGCGGCAGATCGAGCTCCGGCCGGCCACGCAACAAGAAGCGGAACGCGGCCTCGGCCTCACTGGCGCGGTTGGCGATCGCCAGCGAGCTGCCGAGCAGGTAGTAGGCGTCGAGGCGCAGATCGATCGCCGCGCCTTCGTCTTGCAGCACCGCTTGGACCAGCGGGATGACGGCGTCGTACTCCAGGTCCGCAAACAGCACCCTGGCGCGGGCCAGCTTCGCGGGCGTGGTCTCGGCCGTGGCCGCCGGTGGGGTTTCCACCGTGGCCTCCGGCGCGGTCGCGGCGACCGTCGCCACGCGGCCGAAGAGCGCACCCATCACGAGGAGCTGCCCGGAGCTCGACATATGGACCCTCAGGGCATCAATCTAGCACAGCGTCCTGTGGGAGTCAGTCGCCGCCGGCGCCGCCGCTCTAGACGTCCGTCAGCTTCTTCAGCTCGTCGTCGTTGTTGAGCAGGAACCACAGGTGGCCGGGATACAAGAACCAGGCGATCAAGTTGCCGCCCAGGCGGAGGTACTCGTTGTCCTGGATCGGATACGGCTTCAGCGGCTCGAGCTTGGTGTCGTTCAGCCAGCTGCCGTTGGAGGAGCCGTTGTCCTTGACGTGCCACAGCGGCCGGGCGCCGGCGGTCGGCGGCAGGAACGCGAGGTGGCTGTTGGAGATCGACGGCACCGGGACGATCAGGTCTTGGCTCGTGGAGCGACCGAGGATGATCGCGGCGTCGCCGGGGTTCGTCTGGCGTTTGCGCACCGGATGCAGGAAGGTGTAGCCGCCTTCGTAGAACTCGTAGCGGACCATGCGGGTGGCGCCGGCGTCGTCACCGCCGTGGCCGCGCGCGACCAACAGCGACTTGTCCCACAGTTTGCTCCGCACGTAGAGCAGGAACGGGTAGGGGACGAGCTTCTCGAACGACGTCTGGTCGTTCTTCGCGGCCTCCTGGCGATAGGGCTCGATGTCCTGGGGGAGAGCCTCGCGTTTGAATCCGGCTACTGCCGATGGCTGGGTCATGGCTCCATTCCTGTGCTCAGAGCAACACGTCACACCGAGATGTCATCTTTCGTTCATAACGCGTTCACACCGTTGAGCCAACCCCCGGTTGTGTTATGGAGACCGGATGCGCTGTCCCGGGTGTCGCCTACCGCTGCTCTGTGCCGAGGTGGAAGGCATCGAGCTCGACTACTGCGCCGCCGACCTCGGGGTCTGGTTCGACGAGGGCGAGATCGAGGCGCTGTTGCAGACCTCGATGCCCACGGTGCCCGCGACCAAGGCGGCGACCGGCAGGCGTCGCTGTCCCCGCTGTGATCGGCGGCTGCTCGTCGAGGAGGTGGCGCCGGGGCTCGAGCTCGATCTGTGCCCGGCGGGCGACGGCATCTGGTTCGACGCCGGTGAGGTGACGCGGCTCGCGGCGGCCATCAAGAGCCACGGCGCCAATGACGGCGCGGCGCGTCTGGAGAAGATCTTCACCCACGTGGCACGGGTGATCGGTTGAGCGAACGGAGGCTTTCATGATTGCGGCGGCGGTGTTTGGCGGTCTGGTGTTGCTGGCGATCCTCATCGTCGTCGGCTTGTACAACGGCCTGGTCCGGCAGCGGAACGCGGCGCAGAACGCCTGGAACCAGATCGACGTCCAGCTGAAGCGACGCCACGATCTGATCCCCAACCTGGTCGAGGCGGTGAAGGGCTACGCCAAGCACTAGCGCGAGGTGTTCGAGAATGTCACCAAGGCCCGCAACCTGGCGATCGGTGCCCAGGGTCGCGCCGGTCAGATCCAGGCCGAGGCGCAGCTGTCGGCCGCGCTCGCCAACGTCTTCGCGGTTGCCGAGGCCTACCCGGACCTGAAGGCCAACCAGAACTTCCTGGCGATTCAGGAGGAGCTGACCTCGACCGAGAACAAGATCGCGTTCGCGCGCCAGTACTACAACGACAGCGTCATGACCTACAACAACCAGCGCCAGCAGTTCCCCGCGGTGCTGATCGCCGGCATGTTCGCCTTCAAGGAAGAGCCGTACTGGAAGATCGAGAACGCCGTCGAGCGCGAGGCGCCCAAAGTCAGCTTCGCCTGAGCCTCGCGGCCTCACCCTCCCGCCGCGGCGGGTGAGCGAGGTCACCACGCGGAGGGTCACGTGTTCGAGCTGGTCCGCAAGAACCGCAATCGATCCATCCTCCTGGTCGGCGGTATGGCGCTGCTCTTCGCCGCCGTCGGCTACGTCGCCGCCGAGCTCATCGAGCCCGGCGCCGGGGCGCTCGGGGTCGGGGTGGCAGGGGTCGTCGGCCTCGGGATGTTCATGCTCAGCTATCTTGCCGGCGACTCGGTGCTGCTCGCCGCTGCCGGTGCTCGCGAGGTGAACAAGGGCGACGCGCCGCAGCTCGCCAACGTGGTCGAGGAGATGGTGATCGCGTCGGGGCTTACGAAGATGCCCAAGATCTACGTGATCGAGTCCAACGCCGCCAACGCCTTCGCCACCGGCCGCAGCCCCGAGGTCGCCGCGGTCGCGGTGACCGAGGGCCTGCTCAACATGCTGTCGCGTGACGAGCTCCAGGCGGTGATGGCGCACGAGCTCGCGCACGTGAAGAACCGTGACATCTTGTTCCTGACGCTGCTCTTGGTGATGGCCGGCGCCATCGCCATCATCGCCGACGTCGTGGCGCGCTACTTCTTCTACGGCGGCGGCGTGCGTCGCAGTCGGAGCTCGAGCTCGAGCGCCTCGGGCGTCCAGGCCGGCCTGATCATCATCGGCGTCGTCCTCTTGATCCTGGGGCCGATCGTCGCGCGCTTGATCTTCTTCGCGGTCAGCCGCACCCGCGAGTACATGGCCGACGCCTCGAGCGCGATCTTCACCCGCAACCCGGAGGCGCTGGCGAGCGCGCTCGAGAAGATCTCGAGAAACATCGCCGGCACCAAGCTGCCGGTGCCGAAGGTCGCGCAACCGCTGTTGATCGTGGGCCCGGCGCTGTTCGCGACCCACCCGCCGATTGACGCTCGCATCGCGGTGCTCCGCCGGCTCGCGGGCGGCGGCGAGCTGAGCTACCGGCGTTACGCGGCGGCGTATTCTCAGGTCGCGGGCAAGAGCGCCAGCTTCATGCCGAAGTCGGCGATCGGCGAAGCCGCGGTGAGCGCGAGACCGGCGGCCACGGCGTCGGGGGCGGGTCGGGGGGCGGTCGCGGCGCTGGCGGCCGGGGTGCTGCGGCGCGAGGCGCTCGACGCGGTGAAGAAGGCCGCCGGCTACGAGATCTACACCTGCGGCTGCGGCGCCAAGATCAAGATCCCTGCCGGCTATCCGAACAAGACCAAGATCCGCTGCCTCGCCTGCGGCAAGGCGATGAGCGCGCCGTGAGCGCGGGCCTCGCGGGGTTGCCGGCGAGCGTCGGTCGCTACACCCTGATTCGGGTCCTCGGCCACGGCGGCATGGGCCGGGTGGTGTTGGCGCTCGATCAAGTGCTGCGCCGCCAGGTGGCGCTGAAGCTGGTCGAGCCGGCGAGCGTATCCGAAGAGGCGCAGGCCGAGCTCCGCTTCCTGTTTCATCGCGAGGCCCGAGCGACCGCGGCGCTGCGCCACCCCGGGATCGTCGAGGTCTACGACTACTCCGGCCCGGACGCCGCCCAAGGTTACCTCGCCTGCGAGTACCTCGACGGCCCGACGTTGCGGATGGTACTGGACGAGCGCGGCAAGCTACCGGTCGCGGTCGCCGCGGCCATCGCCTACGAGCTCGCCGGCGCCCTCGGACACGCGCACGCCCGCGGCGTCATCCACCGCGACCTGAAGCCCGAGAACGTGTTTTGGACCGCCACCGGGCGCGTCGTGCTCGCCGACTTCGGTATCGCCAAGGCCCTGGACGGCAAGCCCGGGCTCGGCAACACCGTGGTCTATCACGGCACCAACGTCTACGGCTCGCCGGCGTACATGGCGCCGGAGCAGCTCGAGGGCGGCGCGGTGGGGCCGGCGGTCGATCTGCACGCGCTCGGCGCGGTGACCTACGAGCTCGTGACCGGGGTGCAGGCCTTTGACGGCGAGGACGTCGACGTCATCCTCAAGGCGATCAGCGCCGACAGCCGGCCGTCGTTCACCGGCATGCTCGCCGCCCCCGAGGCGTTCGGGAGTCTGGTCGATCGGCTCCTGGCGAAAGACGTCGCCGCCCGGCCGAGCGCCGCCGACGACGTGACGCGCTCGTTGCGCCGGGTCCTGGACGAGCTCGGGGTCGCCGATCCCCGCCTGCTGTTGGCGCGCGATCGCAACCTGACCGCCGCCGTCAGCAGCGCGCCATCGAAGACCGCCGCACCCGCCTCGACCGCGGCACCCCGCATCGATGCGCCAGTGGGTGTCGCCGCGTCGGCCGTCGCCGGTCGCCTGCCTTCCCGCCTCGGGCCGTCGGCGCTCTTGACCGCCGTGTTGTCGGCCGCGCTCGGCGTCGCTGCCTATTGGGCCGCCGATCTTCGCCGCGCTCCGGCGCCGGAAAAGCCGGACCCGAGCGCGGTCGCGACCGCGGCGCCGCGGCGCACGGAAGTCGATGTTGTCATTGTGTTTTCTGGCCAAGGGGCGGTGTCGGTCGACGGGCTGCGGATGGCAACCGGGGTCGACGGCGCCCGCCTGCGGCTCCCGGTCGGTCGGCACACGCTGGTCGTGGCGACGGCGGCGGGGCTCTCGAGCCTGGACGTCCTGCTCTTGGACGGGACCACCCCCACCTGTGTGTTGCCGGCGCCGGCGGTCGGGGCGAAATAGAGCGGGTCCCCGGCCGTACCCTGCGGGTGGGTGCGTTTTCGGCCACGTGCCATTGGATACGGATGAGCTTTGCGGGCCAGGCGGATGGAGCGGCGGATGCGTTTCTGGTGCGCCGGGCTCAGGCCGGCGATCGGGACGCGTTCGCGGCGCTGGTCGTGCGCTACCAGGGGCCGGTGTTCCGCTGCTGCCGGCGCCATCTCGACGCCGCCGAGGCCGAGGACGCGGCGCAAGAGACCTTCGTGCGGGCGTACGTCCACGTGCAGAAGATCGATCCCGGCCGGCCGCTGTTGCCCTGGCTCGTCACCATCGCCCGCCGTCTGGCGCTCGACCGCAATCGCAAGCACAAGCCGACGCTCGACGTCGACGCCGGTGACAAGCCCGACCCGGCGCGCCTCGAAGATCGGCTGCAGGCGCGAACCGAGCTGGCGATCGTCGCCAACGGCATCAGGACCCTGAAGCCCATCGAGCAGGAGACGCTGTTGTTGTTTCACGTCGAGTGTTTGAGCTACGCCGACATCGCCACGGTGCTCGCGCTGCCCATCGGTACCGTGATGACCCACCTGCACCGCGGGCGGGCCAAGCTCAAGGCGCTGGTCGACGCGCCGGGGACCAAGACCGCCGTGAGCCAAGGAGCGCCGCGATGAGCCACGTGACCGAAGAGCGCCTCGCCGAGCTCGGCCTGTCGCTCAACCGCGAGCCCACCGAAGAAGAGGCGGCACACCTTTCGCGCTGCGGCGCCTGCGCCTCGAGCCTGGCGCGCGATCGCGCCCTCACCCAGAGCCTCGAGTGTTTGCCGCAACCCGAGACCCCGCCGGACTTCGTCGGCAAGGCCATGGCGCGCGTCTCCCGAGCAGAGCAGCGCGCGCCCGGTCGTTCGTGGCTTCTGTTGCTGATCGCGGCGTTGCTGTCGGCGTCGGCGCTCGTCGTGCCGATCGCCCTCATCCTGGTGGCGAACTTCAGCGCGGTATGCGTCGGGGTCGCGACCGGCGTCGAGTACCTCGTTGCCGCCGTCCACCTGGTCTCCCTGGCGGCGTCGAAGCTCGCCGCGGCGCTGGTCGGCACCCTGGCGGTGACCGCGCTCGCCGGGGTCGTCGGCGCCGGGGTCGTCGGCCACGCGCTCGGCGCGGACGCCGCGGTGAAATAGGCTCGCGGCCGACACGTATCGTGCTTGTCGCCCGCAGCACGCGGGCGCAACAACAAAGGATGATGTCATGGCTCGGCTCTCGCAACGCTTCGCGACCTCGCTGTTGATCTTCGGGCTCGTCGCCTCGACCGCCGCCGCCGCGCCCCAGGCCGCACAGCGCCTCCCCGAAAGAGCGCCGGCCGCCGTCGACCCGGCGCTCGAGAAGCCGGCCTCGAGGCTCTCCGGCACCTGGCCGGAGCCGATGCCGAGGGTCACGCTCGACGTCGAGGACGAGTCGGTCGCCGACGTGCTGTCGGAGCTCACGAAGCAGGCGGATTGGGGCCTGGCGTTCACCGGCGGCAGCGCGGCGCGGGAGGCGGAGGTGACGCTCGAGGTTCACGACCGCCCGCTCATCGAGGCGCTGGAGGCGGTGCTCGAGGCCGGCGATCTCGAGGCGCAGATGAACGGCGGCACGCTGGTGGTGAAGGCCCGCGGCCAGGGGGGCGAAAGGGTGCGCGGCTCGATCGAGCTGCCGATGGGGGACGTCCACTTCAAGGTGCAAGGCCACGACGGGCCCGACTTCGAGGAGCGCAAGCACTTCCGTTACCAGCGCCACAAGCAGCACCGGGACGACCGCGTGGTCGTCGGTGCCCAGGGTCGGGTCGAGGCCGGGGAGACCGTGGCCGACGCGGTGGCGGTGGGCGGCTCGATGACGGTCGCCGGGCACGTCAGAGGCGACGCGGTGGCGGTGGGCGGTAGCGTGATCCTCGAGCCCGGGGCGGTCGTCGACGGCGACGCGGTGGCGATCGGTGGCGGCGTCGAGGTCGCCGAGGGCGCGACGCTCAACGGCAATCGCGTCAGCCTCGGCGGGTCGCTCGGCGGCGTGGTGAAGAGCCTGGCGAGCTTCAACCCCGAGCGTTTTCTGCTGCCGGCGATCGTGCTCCGGGTATTGTCGAGCCTGGTGCGGATGATCACCCTGCTGATCCTCGGGCTCTTGCTCTTGGCGTTCGCGCCCGGCCGGATCCAGGGCGTGCGCGAGGTGCTGGCGGCGAGGCCCGGGCAGTCGTTCGTCACCGGCTTCGGGCTGATGCTCGGGTTCGTGCCGCTCTGCATCCTGTTGGCGGTGACCCTGGTCGGCATCCCGCTCATCCCGGTGGCGATCCTCGCGCTCATCGCGGTGGTGGTGATGGGCTTGGTCGCGTTCGCGGTGTGGCTCGGCTATCGCATCCCGGTGTACACCGCCAACAAGACGCCGGTTTCGGCGTTGGTGATGGGCATGGTGGTGGTGACCGCCGTCGATCTGGTGCCGATCTTCGGCGGCGCCGTCCTCGCCGCTGTCAGTCTCGCCGCCGCCGGCGCCGTGCTCCTCAGCCGCTTCGGCAAGCTCCCGGCGTAGGCCGCTCTCCACCTCTTCCTCCGAGAATTTGCGGGCCGCTGGTGCCGGCGTTACCCTCGATGCTGTGCCTGGTCTCGCGCTCGCACCGCGGCTCCTGCTGTTGAGCTCAACCCTCCTGAGCCCGGAGGCGCGGCAGGCCGGCGCCTATGACACCTGGCAGGCCTACATGAACGCCAACATGCTGGTGTGCCCCGGGCCCTTCGACATGCTCGAGCCGCCCCGACCACTGGTCCTCGCCGGCAAGCGCTATCGGCACAGCGGCTTCGAGCTCGCGGTCGAGAACAAGGATCGCGACACCACCGTGAAGCTCGGCGTCCTCGGCGCGCCCAAGGACCTGACGTTCGGCACCCGCAACAACCTCGAGGCCGCGTTTGCCTGGTTCAACGACAACGACGTCGAGTGGGTCGTCGTCGACGGCGATCTCGCGACCACCGAGCTCAGCCTCGAAGAGGTCGTGGAGGTCCTGGGGCAAGCGGCGCTGCCGACGTTGATGCTCCCCGGCAACTGGGAGAGCCGCGCCAGCTTTGCCCGCGCCTACGCCGCCCGCGCCGACAAGTACCCGACCCTCGTCAACGGCGCCTGGGTGCGGCGGATCGTGGCGGACGACGTCGAGCTCTGGACGGTGCCGGGCTACTACGACTCGCGCTTCGCCCACACCGGCACCGCGTGCATCTACACCGAGGACGACATCAAGAAGATGATCAAAGAGCTGTCGCCGGCGGGGGACGCGCCGGTGGTGCTGGTGTCACACGGGCCGCCGCTCGGCCGCGGGCGCCGGGCGCTCGACTACATCCACGACAAACGCAACGTCGGCGATCCGCTGCTCGCAAAGCTCATCGCCGCCCACGACATTCCGTTCGGCATCTTCGACCACGTGCTCGAGGCCGGCGGCACCGCGGTGGGCAAGGACTTCGCGAAGCCGGTGAAGCCCAAGACCTGGGCGACGCGCCTCTACCTCGGCGCCGGCACCATCTCCGCCGATCCGTGGAAGATGAACGACGGGCAGACGCGCACCGGCATCGCCGCGATCCTGACCATCAAAGGCAAGAAGGCGCAGTTCGAGGTCAAGACCTTCGCGCCGCGTCCGGAGGCGCCGTAGCGGCACGGCCCGGAGCCCTAGCGGCTCGGGCGAAAGCTCTCGAGGTCCAGCCGCAGGTCGGCCGGGTCCTCGCCCGGCCGCGCCTCGAGCGGCCGCGGCTCCCAGAGGCCGTTCTTCCACGCCAGCTTGACCAGGCCCCGGTCGACCGCGCGCCGCAACGGCTCGATGCCGGGCTTGGTCAGGACCCCCGCCTGCAGCATCGCTGCTGCGACCGCGAGGCTCGTGACCGCGAAGCGGTCGTGGTGCATCGGGTTCACGAGATTCGCCGGCTGACCGTCGGTCGTCAGGTGCACCACCGCTGCGGCGTTCTGCGGCGTCGCCGGCAGGCGCAGGCGCCGATCGTGGACCTCGGCGTTCGCGGTTCGATACACCGCGGTCGATTCGCCGGGGCTCGCGAACTTGACGCCCTTGCCGGCCGAGGTCAGGGCGATCACGACGCAGTCGTCGGCGTACTTGCCGGCGTTGGCGTCGTTGAGCGCGGTGTCGGCGGTGGCGACGTAGACCACGGCCTTGGGCGGGCGTCGTGCCGGGAGGCGGGTCGAGAACCCGAGCCGCTCGGCGCGCGCCCGGGCCGCGGGATCCGTGTCCTCGACCACGATCTGACGGCGCGGCATGCCGAGCCGCGCGAGAGCGCGGGCGACCTGCTCACCCAAGAGCCCGAAGCCGATGATCACCGTCGGGGTGTCGCCGATCCGCCGGCCGAGCTTGGTGCGGGCCTCGCGGGCCCCGATCAGGGCGTGGGCTTCGCCGATGAAGCGCGCCTCGAGCTTCTTGACCAGGCTGTTGGCGAGATCGACGCCCCAGCCCTCTTCGCGCATCAGCGGGCCCATGCCGTCGTCGCGGTTGTGGACCACGAAGCGGACCCGGCCGTCGCCGATGAACGGCGTGCTCTTCCACTCCGGGCGCAGGATGTCGACGACCGAGCGTCCTTTGTCGACGATCAGCGGCGTGTTCTTGCTGACCAAGAGGTCGTAGATGCAGTCGTTGACCGCGAGGTGGTCCTCGTGGCTGTCGGAGCGGAAGAAATCCGGGCCCTCGAGGCGCAACAGCTCCCGCGCCGTCTGCGTGCCGCTCTTGTTGGAGACCCACATCGAGCACTCTTCGGCGCCGAACGCTCGTAGGGTCGGGAGCAGCGACGCCATCGCGAAGGTGGCGTGGCCGTTGTAGAAGGTGCGCCGTTTTGCGAGCGCGGCGTCCCCGAATTCTCGTTGCAGCATGGTCAGCGCTTTGGGCCAGAGGCCCGAAAACAGCCCGAGGTCGCGCATCGCGTCCAAGGTCGCCCGGCCCTCCGGGGTGCAAGTCGACGGTCGGGCGCGCAGCAGCCCGGCGAGCAGCCTCTCGGACGTCGTCGCCGACGTCGACTTGACTCCGACCTGCGCCGCCCACTGGTCGAGGCGGCGGCGCTGCGCGGCGGTCAGGGACGCCGAGATCTCGACCCTGCCGTCGGCGGTTTCGTGGATGATCTGCTCTGCCAGGGGTCCCGGAGCCTGCGGCGTCGACGGCGGCGGGGCGCCGGTCGGACCGAACACCTCGAAGGACACGGTCAGCGCCGGCAGCGGCAGGCCGTGGCGCGGCCAGCCGGCTTTCAGCCGGGCATAGACCTCCTCTGCCGACACGCCGACCCCGGGGCGCATGCTCAGCGCCAGGTGCGGTCCTTGCAGCCGCCCCCACTGTCCTTGGCCGAGGGTGGTCGAGCCGACGGCGGCGGCCAGCCCGCTCGCCGCGAGGACCTGGTCGAGGATCTTGGCGAGCTCGGCGGCGGCCGCGGGATCCGGTGTTTGCGCCTGGGTCGGCGGGAAGAAGGTCTTCCACTTGCCCGCGTCCCCGGAGACCAGCTGGTCGGTGGTGGCGTACAGGAGATCGGTGCTCGGCACCGGCTTGGTCGGCGTCGGCGGCACCATCTGCCGGACGTCCGCCAAGCGATCGATGCCGACCCGGCCCTGGCCGACGATGAAGCCGCGCATCACCCCGCGGGCCTCGCCGCCCGACCACTCGCCGGTCGAGCCGTAGTCCAAGGTTCCACCGCGGAAGCGAACCGCCATCACCATCTCCGCGCCCAGTCAGCAGGCCGAGAGATTGTACCGCGTTGCCGCGGGCGCGGCGAGCGTGCGAGGCGCTGCTTCGCCGGCGACAACGGCAACCTCGGCGACGGGGGAGGGGTTCGTGCTACCCGCTGAGTCACGGGGACCCGGTTCGAGCCCGGCCGGACCCTCTGAATCTGCGCGATTGGCCAGGGCCGTGCCTGGCTCGGTTGGTGCATCGATCGGGCTCATGGTCCTGCGAGCCTACGAAACCGCCGTAATGCGGCCAAAGCCACAGAGAAACCACGGGCGGTCGCGACGGCTCGTCGTGGTCGGCAGCTTCGGCCTGGTGATGTTCGTTGGCGTGGGCGTGATGTGGGCGGCGGGGGTCACGCATCGCACCCTGCAGTCAGCATCGCGAGAGAGCCAAGACCGGCAGCGGCAGCCCGACGACGGCCTCAGGTCTGCGTTGGAGCGATCGCTGGAGCCCGATCGCGACGAAGTTGAAGACCAGCTCGCCGACAACCAAGTTGCCGGGCGTCCGGATCGCGTAGCGCGCGGACGGTTCTGGCTGCGGCAAGGCGATCGTCTCGCCCGGGTGGGGCGCAAGGCCGAGGCGCTGGAGGCGTATGACCGCGCGCGCGGCCTGTTGGACCGCACTCCGATTCCATGCCTGCGGGCGGCGCGCCTGTTGCTCGCGACCTTGGACGACCCCGGCCGATTGCGGATCTTCGCCGTCTGTGCCCGCGAGCGCGATCCATACAGGGCCGCGCCGTATCTCTGGGAGGGCGTCGCGCTGCAACTGCTCGGAGAGAAGGCCGAGGCGGCCGCGCGGTATCGAACCTTTGCGATCCTGGCGCCGAAGACGGCGTTGGCCAAGGACGCCAACTTCGTTCAGCACCAGCTCATGACGCTGCCGCCGGAGGCCGCCACGAGCGCCGGCGCCACCTTCTCGACCACGACCACCAGCGGCAGATAGGCGCGCAGCGGGTCCAGCCATCGTCGGCGGACCTGTGATCTCGAAGGTCCCCCCGGGCCTACGGCGCGGCGACGACCTCGTACCGGCCGCCCATGCCGGCATAGATGTGGTCGTTGACGTGGCAGTGGAACATCCAGATGCCGGGGTTGTCCGTCACCATATCCGCCTGCGTCGTCGACGCCGGGAAGACCTCGACGGTATCCACCATGTTGCCGTGCCAGTCGAGCGTGTTGGCGTGGAAGTGCGGGGTGTGGATGTCCACCTCGGTCCCCATGGCGGTGAAGTACCAACGGGTCCGTCCGCCGAGAGCCAGCTGCGGCACGGGCAGGTTGCCGTACACGAAGCCGTTGATGTTGTGCATCAGGTTGCTCTCGATGAAGTCCTCGTTGCCGGGATCGATCGTGGCCGGATCGCCGCCGTTGGCGGTGATCTTTTCTTGGATGTTGTCCTGCAAGTACCAGCTGATGTTCTCGTCGAAGACGGTGAACAAGAGCGCGACTTCGCTGTCGACATCGGCAGGAGTCGCGAGGTCGGCGTCGCCCACTTTCTCGTCGTCGGTGATGATGATGAGACCGATGAGCCCGGCGTTGGTGTCGGCCGGCTCGTCGGCGTGCGAATGGTAGAGCCAGGCGACGGAGCTCGGGTCGAGCGGGCCCGGGCCGGAGCGCTCCTCGACCTGCCAGACGTACTTGTGCGTGCCCCCCGGGGCCACGTCGTCGTCGGCGCGGTCAGCCCCCGTGGTGCCGTCGTTGTACGGCGCCCCCTCGGAGTCCTTCTTGTAGAGCACGCCGTGCGGATGGATGGCGTAGCTGTAGTCCGTGCTGTTGTTCTTGAAGAACACCTCGATGGTGTCACCGACGACGCCGCGAATGATCGGACCGAGCGCCCCGCGATGCTGCCAGGCGGCGGGGATCTCCTTGAGCTGCGTGAAGGTCTCGTCGGTGTACTCGCGGTAGAGGGCCTTCTTGTACACGCGGCCGATGCGCTCCGGCCCCGGCTCGACGAACACGAGGGCGTCCGCGTCGAACGGCATGCCCATCAGCCTGTCCATGCCGCTCGGAGCGTAATCCCAATCCACCTCGTCGGCGGCGATGTAGTAGGTGCGGGTTCGCGGCGTGTAGGGCCGTCCCGAGTCTTCGCTCGACGAGCAGCCGCTGGTGAGCGACACGAGCGCAAGACAGAGAGCGGCTACGGAGCGCAGATTCCTGGTCGACATGATCTTTCCCCCCCGGAGGTGCGGTTTGGTGGTCAGCGGGAGCCAAACGCGTGCGCTCGCTGAGTTTGTTTGCCGGAACGGTGGGAATCGTGGGCAGGCGTGTCAAGGAGGCGGAAGTCCTCGACGCGCGCCCGGACGCGGGTGAGATCCAACCAGCGCTGTAGACCCCGATCGTGCGGCGAGCTAGGATCCAGAGCCTGGGAGGCGTCTCATGTCCATCGTCCGATTCTCCGGCACCGGCTCGACGAAGCGTGCATTGGGCTCATCCGACATCCACCCACGCGTCATCGAGCTGGAGACGATTCCCGGCGCGGTCGCGGCGCTCAAGGGCCTGGTGAAGCAGGAGGATGGACGTGCTGCCCTCGCCAAGGTTCTGATCGAACGGCAGGACATCCCGGCGGCGAAGATCTTGCGGTTCTTCACCGACGGCTGCCGCAGCAAGCCGGAGGTGTTCGTGCGCGCCGTTGGCAGCCTGAAGCCGGGCGGCCAGCTGCGCGCGGTGCATTCGCACTCCTCGGCCGGCGTCGGCGCCGCTCCGAGCGGCGGGCCGGTCGACCGCCGGTTGTTCAACCCGATCGCGTTCGCCAACGCCACCGTCACCTACCTGGGTTCGGTCGGCCGCGTCGGCTGCCGGCATCGGGTCCGGGGCCGGTTCGGCGTTTTCGAGACCACCTGCACCTTCGATCGGCCGAACGAGCCCCGCTGGTCGGTGCGCTACCAGGCGCCCGGCGAGACCAAGGCCGTGACCCTCGGCAAGCGGGAGCTCGTGCTCCTCGCGCGGGCGATCGGGGAGTATCGCCAGCAGGAGCTCGCGAGCGGCGCGCCGATCCCCGAGCACCCCAGCGCGACGAGGTGCGCGACCCGCGCCGACCGCCTGTTCGCCTTGATGTACGTCATGGGCATCGCCGCCGACGCCGCGGCCTGACCCGCAAACAGCGACCGCGGACTTTCGAACCCACCAGGAGGAAGAGCAAACACATCCGCCAGCGCCTATCGTCCGAGCCCGCCTTCGCGAAGGCCATCGCCGGGGCGCTGCAGGTTCTCCGGGACGCCGTGAAGCGGTCGGGTCTGGGCTTCGTGGGCGACACGACGCAGGCAGCGCTGTTCCGGCAGGAGGGGGTCGCGCTTTTTGCCGCGATCGACGCGCTCGATCCCGCGTCATCTCGGTGACCGCGGCGCAAACACACCTCCAGCCGATCGCTGCCGCCCCGGCGGCCGTTCAGGCCCGCGCGGCGCCGAGATCGGGGTGGGAGAACGCCGATTCCATGCGGGCGATCTCCGACTTTCCGATGCACAGCTCGCGCGCCACGCGTTGCCAGGCGGAGACCGCGGTCGCGACCTCCTTGGCGATGCGAGTCGCTGCCTTGCCGGCGAGGGCGAACTGCGGCGCGACCGCGTGGGCGAGCTCGAGCGCCGCGCTCGTGTCGCCGTCGTCGGTGATCGGCGTGGAGAGATATCGATCCCGCACGTCCAGTGGGACCGGATTCAGGTCGTACGCCGGCGAGAGTCGCCACCCGCTCGCGTCGTGGAGTAGGAACCCGTGATTGCGGAGATGATCGTCGGTGTTGTTGATCAGGATGGTGAAGACGAGACGTCGCCAGAGGGCGCGGAGGTCCTCGGTCGCTGCGCCACCATGTTGGCGGAGGAAACCAGCGATGTCGACGTACGATCTCGGGTCCTGTTCTCCGGCCCCGAGCGCGCTCATCGCCGACAGGAAGGGCACGCGCACGGCGTCGCCGGCGGCGCGGCGGTCGAAACGCTTGCTCAGCAGGACGTCGCGCCGAGCGATCGACTCCAGGCGGAAGCTGGGCACCTCGATGCCGGCACGACGGGCGAGGGTGAGGGCAAGCGCTTCCCAGCGTTGGACGCTCCATTCGTCGGAGCGGGCCGGCAGCTTGGCGATGTGCAGTCGACCTTCGTGGTCCAAGACCGACGCCTTCGGGCGAGCGCCGCCGAGCGACGATCCGGGGGCGAAGAGCAGCCGGAGCGCCGCGGCGGCGGTCTTGTCGTCGTCGTCCTGCTGGAGGGCGTCGCTCGCCGCCAAGAGACTCGGGAGCCGCACGAGGGGTGGAATGCCGTCGGGCTCGGTCTCGCGAACGAACGGGCCGGTAGGGGTGCGGCGAAACCGAAGGGCGCCCGGTCGGATCTGATCGGTGACCGCCAACAGGTAGTCGATCTCGAAGAGCGTCCGCGGTGCGCGGCCCGCGGCTCGCGCCTGCGCGCGCTCGGAACGCTGAACGAGAGCACGGCCCCAGCGGTCCGGCGCCGAGTCGCCGAGGGCACCGAAGAGGGCGCGCCCCAGGGCGGTGTGGTGCGGTGCGGCGTCGAGGCGGAGGGCTGGCTCCAGCGGGAACCTCCGCGGGTGCGAGAGCCACTCGGGGTCGTATTGAAACGCGGCTCGCTCTTGTCCCTTGGTCGCGGACGTCCACAGCCGGCCGACCGGGCAGACGGCGCCGTTCAGATCCACAGAGACGTGCGCCGTCGGGTCGCTCACGACGTCCTCGGCCGCAGAGGTGCCGAGGGCGACCGCGGTCTCGGCCGGCGAACGCGTTTCGGCAAGCGCTCGTCTTCGAGCTGCAGCCCTACGGTGTCGGCGCCGGCCGGCGCGAGCATCTCCAAGCGCTCCCCGAGCCCGAGCGCGAAGAGAACGCTGGCGTAGGCGCCCATCGACGCGCCGGGATCGCCGGTACACACGCGTCGCAACGTGCCCCGGGCGATCAAGCCACGGTCGGCGAGCACCGCCACCGGGATTCGACGCCGGCGCCGAGCGTCGTCGATGCCGCGCCCCAGAGCGCGCAACGACCGCAGGACACTCGGCGGCAGGGGCGGGCGCTTCTTTGCCATATGTAATGCACTATAACATGACCGCTACTCTATGTAACGGTCAATATATAGGTCATTACTACGATGCTGCGTTGGGCGCGCCGGCGACGCTGGCCAGATCGCGGCCTGCGGCCACGGCCCCGAGGCCGGGGGCGTCAGACCACCCGTGTACTGAGCAGATCCTGCACGACGACCAGCCCGATCGGGCGGCCGTGGGTGTCGACCACCGGGACGTTGTCGATCTTGTGCTTGCGCAACAGCGCCTCGGCCTCGACCATCAGCTGATCGTGGCGCACGGTCTTCGGCGACCGGTGCATCACCTCGCGGATCGGGACGCTCACCGAGAAGCTCGGGTCAGAGAGCAGGCGGCGCAGATCGCCGTCGGTGAAGAAGCCGACGAGCTTGCCGTGCTTGTCGACGATCGACGCGGCGCCCGGCCGGCCCGGGGTCGTGGTCATCACCGCTACCACCGCGCCGAGCGACGCGGTGTCGCGGGCGATCGGGTTCTCGAGCCCGGTGCGCATCACCTCGGTGACCTTCATCAGCTTGCGGCCGAGCTGGCCGCCGGGGTGGAAGCGGGCGTAGTCCTCGCGGTCGAGGCCGCGGCGGTTGAACAGCGCGATCGCCAGCGCGTCGCCCATCACCAGCATCGCGGTGGTGCTCGCGGTCGGCACCAGGCCCATCGGACAAGCCTCGGCGACGTTGCCGACGCTCACCACGACGTCGGCGTGGCGTCCCAAGGTCGACGTGGCGCGGCCGGTCAGCGCGATCAGAGTGGCGCCGAGCGCCTTGACCGGTCGAATCAGGCGGATGATCTCCTCCGACTCGCCGGAGTACGACATCGCCAACACCACGTCCTCGGGGGTCATGCGCCCCAAGTCGCCGTGCACCGCCTCGGCGGCGTGGATGAACAGCGACGGCGTGCCGGTGGAGGCGAGGGTCGCGGAGAGCTTGCGGCCGACGATGCCGCTCTTGCCGAGGCCGGTCACGACGACGCGGCCCTGGCACACCAAGATCTGCTCCACCGCCGCCGCGAAGCCGCGGTCGAGGCGATCCAAGAGGCTCAGCACCGCCTGGCCCTCGGCGTCGATGACCGCGCGGGCGTCGGCCAAAGTCCGTCGGCGAGCGTCGTTGTCCTTCGGGGCGGCGAACGCGGCGCGGGCGCGGCGCTTGGTCGATTTGCGGGTCTTCACGGGGGCTGACCATACGTGCGGAACCCCACCCAAGGCAACCTCGTCGGTGACGGAGGTCGGCCGCGGCATCGGCACGCCGGCGCGACGCGGTCAGCGGTGCCTGCGTCTCCGGATCCGCACGCCGAGACCGAGCGCCGCGACCGCCACCAAGACCCCGCCCGCGATGAGCCCGTCGCGAAGCCTCAGAGACTGCCGGGCGGCCGCGTGCCCTGCGGCCTCGGTCGCCTCGCTCCATGCAGATGTCGCGCGGCTCAACCTCGCGGTGACGACGCGATCTTCGAGCCGCAGCGCCAACAGACCGACGTGGCCGGCGCGCATCTGTTCGATGAGCGGGTAGTCCACGGCCCACGGCCCGCCGCTGCCGCAGGTGTAGGCGAGGCGACAGCGGATCAAGCCTTCGGCGACCAAGGACGGCGCGGCAACGTCGGGACGACAGCGGGCGCCGCCGCGGTGCAGCACCAGGCCACCGGTCGCGAGCGCCAAGAGGACGCGCTCGTGGGTGACGAGCTCCCGTTCGTCGACCCGGCCGGAGCCGTCGGAGTCGAGCCTTGCGCCGAGGGTCTCGGTGAGGTCGGTGGTGTCGAAGTCGAGGAGCACGGCGGCGCCGCTCGCGGTCGGGGTGACGTCGATGAAGCTCCTCCCCAGCGTGTGCGCCCCCGCCGGTGCGGCCGACAGCAACAGGGCGCCGGGGAGGCACCACGCCGAAGGATGCACGTTACCGTTCACGGGGGACCGCCCGCCGCGAGAAGATCCTCGGCGAAAACAAGGCGTTGTGGCGCGGCTCTGCGTCCTCCGTGTATTACGAGAGCCATCGTGATGACCCCGTGAACGCTTGCGGATGCATCAGCCGCGGCGCAACCACAGGACGACGCTCGCGTGCAGCCGCTCGATGTCGGCGGCGCTCATCCACGGGTTCGTCAGGTGCAGGACGATCTCCGGCTCGCTCATGCCGAGGCGCCGGCCTTCCTCGACCGCGACCGCGTAGCCTTCGACCTCGGTCGGCCGATCGGGGTAGGGCAGGCTCTCGTCCCAGAGGTTCTTGCCCTGGTCGAGCTGGCGGATGTGGGTGAGCTCGTGCAGCAGATCGAGGTAGAGGTCCACCGCGGCGCCGCGGCGATAGTAGCCCTCGGCGATGATGATCTCCCGCTCCTCGTCGTCGACGTAGGCGAAGCCGCGCTCGCTGCTGATCCGCACCTTGGCGCCGGCGACGAAGCGCGGCCGGACCCGGGCGTCCGGCATGATGCGACACATCGCCGGGCTCGACAACGCCTCGGGCAGCAACGCCAGATAGGGATGCAGCCCGGTCGGCAGCGTCCGCACCACCTGCGCATAGGGCGGCAGCGGCACGGCCGACGAGGCGGCCAGGGCCGCGGGTCTCGGCTGACGGCGGGTCATTGTCATCGAGTGTAGTCACTGGCGAGGATTTGGCCACCGCCGGAGGTCGCCTCAGTACTGCACGAAGAACTTGAGGTAGAGGATGTCGCCCGGCGAGCGCGGATCGTAGATGTAGCCCGGGTTGACGCACAGCTGGTACGCGAGCAGCACCGACAGCCGGCTGCTGCCGATGATGACCGCCGGCTCCAAGAGGAAGATGTCGCGATCGTCGTTGACGGTGTCGTTGGGGTTCAGCTGCCCGACCCGGAAGCGCGCCGCGAGGGTGTCGAGGATCCCGAGCTGGGCCTCGCCGTAGAAGCCGGCGCGGCCGATCGCGTAGTCGAGCAGGCCGTGCTGGTAGTTGGCGTGCTCGAGCTGCAGCTCGGCCCGCGCCCACTCGCCGCGCAGCCGCAGGCGCCGCACCACCGGCAGCGGGATGAACCCCTCGCCGAGCTGCAAGGCGAGCGAATAGTACATCAAGGCGTCGTGCTGCTTCGGATCCCAGCGGTCGTAGTAGACGCTGCCGGTGAGATCGTAGTGGGAGAACAGGCTCACCTTCAGGCGCGCCCCCGAGCCCTTCCAGGCGTTGGCGTCGGGCGCGAAGGTGATCGTGGTGTCGGGGGCGTCGGTGCCGGAGAAGCCGTTCACCGCGTAGAGGTCGTACTCGACGTAGAGGCGCTCACCGTCGTAGAGGCGATGGGTCAACGCGACGCCGTAGTCGGCCCACAGCTGCGGCAAGAACTCCGACTGCTCGTCGATGCGGCCGCCGATCAGGTGGTGGAACTGGTTGGAGCCGAACGGGATCAAGATCTTGCCGGCCCTGAACGTCAGGCGCCGAAACGGCGTCCAGGCGGCCTCGTAAAACAACGGCGCCGGGCTGATGTCCATCGCCACCGACAACGTCGGCGTCGGCGCCACCTCGATGATGACGTTGGTGTGGTGCGGCAAGAAGTCGGTTCGTTTCTTCGCGAGCTCGTACTGGAACAGCAGGTCGAGGATCAGCTTGAAGCCGGGCAGGCCCGATTCGCCGTGCGCGCCAGCCCCCCCGTGGGCCGCGGCCGAGCGCGCGTCACTCGCCTTCTCTTCGGCGTCGAAGTCCACGACCTCTTCTTCGCTGCCGGCGGCCGGCGGCTTCTGCGGCTCGGGGCTCGGGGTCGGGGCCGGGGTTGGGGCCGGCGGTGGCGTGTCGGTCGGCGTCGGCTCCGGGGCGAGACTGGTCGCGGGCGGGCGGTCGTGGGTGATGGGCTCGCCGCGCGCGTCTTGGGGCGCAGCCGCGATGATCGCCGCGACGAGCGCGATGCCGGCGATCCCGGTCGCGGCTCGGATCCATTGACGAACGTTGTCTGGGAACATATTTCTAGCACCTTGGTTCTTTTGCGACCGATGACGTAACCATAGACGTCCCCGTCCCGCAATCACCTGCCGGCTCGGCCGGACGGTCATGGGCCCGAGAGCATCACATGCACGAGAGTAGGCTGACTCGCGCGAAGGGCTTGCCGAAGGCGTGGCAAGCGGCGTTGGCGGCGGCGGGAGTGGTGGCGGTGGGGTTGCTCGTCGGTTGCCTCGGCGACTCCGGTGTCGATCTGTGTGTCGGTGACGACCCGCTCCCCGACTGCGTCAACGGCGTGCCCCCGGATTATTACCTCCATCCGAGCCAGTACAATCCGGCTACCTCCGGGGACGCGGACGGCGGCGACAGCGGCCTCTTCGGCGACGGCGCGACCGCCAGCAACGGCTGCAACCCGGCGCACAAGCCGACCTGGGACTCGCCGGTGAAGACCATCATGCAGAACCGCTGCGTGCGCTGTCACCGCTCCTACACCTCGACCTATGCCGGCATCTCGCGTTGGGTCGCGAACGGCTTGCTGCGCAGCTACACGAATCAGGGCCACTATATCTACGGCAGCGAGCGCACCACGGTCTTGAGCTGGTTGGACCTCGGTGCCCCGCAGAGCGCCTGCGACGTCCCCTGATTCCGGTAGTGGCCGCCGTCGCCGAGGCCAGGGTTGACATTGATGACGGCGATACTACCATGCCGCGGTGCGTCTAGGGCTCCAGCGACCGTATCTGCTCGGCGCCGTTGCGGTTGCGGTGTGGACCGTCTTTCTGGGCGCGGCGTACTACTTCGAAGACCGGCTGGAGCGGGAGAAGATCTTCGCGGTCGCGGTCGGTCAGGCCCGGGCGCTGGCGCGGCTGCTCGCCGACGCCCGCAGCTGGAACGCTTCCCACGGCGGGGTCTACGTCGAGCTGTCACCGGGCGCGCCGCCGAACCCGTTGTTGGATCCGGAGCGCCGCGATCTGGTCGCCGTCGACGGCCGACACCTGACGATGATCAACCCGTCCTACATGATCCGCCAGCTGGGCGAGATCTCGGCCCGCTACGGCATCGAGCTCCGGCTCACGAGCGAGGAGCCGGTCCGACCGGACTCTTACATCGACGCCTGGGAGCACCAAGCGCTCGCGGCGCTCGCCGCCGGCAGCACCGAGTACGCCGCGTTCATCGTCGACTCCTCGGGGACCGACCTGTTTCGCTACATGGCGCCGGTGCGGGTCGAGCCGAGCTGTAGGAACTGTCACTGCTCGCGAGACTACGCGGTCGGCGATCTGCGGGGCGGCACCAGCATCACGTTACCGGCCGCCGACGTGGTCCTGGCGCGGCGGGCCTTCACCCGCACCCGGCTGCTGGCGACCGCGATCCTCTGGGTGCTCGGGGTCGTGCTCGCCATCGTCGTCGCCCGCGGCTATCGCAAGGAGATGCGGCACGCCCAACACCTCGAGGAGCTGGCGCTCGAAGATCCGCTGACCGGCCTGCACAACCGCCGCGGCTTCCTGCTGCTCGCCGAGCGCCAACTCCGCCTCGCCGAGCGCAGCCACCGGCCGATGCTGCTCTTGTTCGCCGATCTCGACGGGTTGAAGAGCATCAACGATCGCTATGGCCATCGCGCCGGGGACGACGCGCTGCGCCAGGCGGGCAAGGTCATGTCGACGGCGTTTCGCGCCTCCGACATCCTGGCGCGGCTCGGGGGCGACGAGTTCGCGGCGCTCTTGCCGGAGACCGGCGCCGACGGCGTCGCCGCGGCCCGGGCGGCGCTGCACGAGCGCGCCGAGGAGATCGTCGTCCGCGAGCGGGCGCCATGGCGGTTGTGCTTCAGCGTCGGCGTGGTCGTCTTCAATCCGGCCGCGCCGGTGAGCCTCAACGAGCTGCTCGCGAGCGCCGACGCCAAGATGTACGAAGACAAGGCCTCGCACCCGCACCCGAGACGGTAGCGCGCGGCGCGTCCCGCGGCGCCGGAGCCGCTACCGGCGCTCCGCCATTCTTGGTACGATCGCAGCGAGCCGCCAATGACCACGATCTCGAGCTTCGACGACCTTCGCGCCCGGGTGACGACGCTCGCGGCGGCGAACAAGCTCAGCGACGCCACTCTTCTCGGGGCGCTGCGCGAGGCGAAGCAGGCCAAGGTCGAGCTCAGTTCCGCGGAGCTCAAGGCGATCCACGACGTCATCGAGTCGACCCCCGCGGCCGCGACGCTCAAGCTCGCGCCGACCTTGCTCAAGACCATGCTGCCGGCGCTCAAGGCCCCGGACGGCGGTGTGTCGGTCAGCAAGGTTGCGCTGCAGATCGCAGCCGGTCGTGACGGCGTCCTGCAAGGAACCGAGATCAAGGACGCGCTCGACGCCGTGCAGGGCTACTACGTCGCAAAGGGTCTGGCCCCCGACGCCGCGTTGCTCCAAGCCCGTCGCACCATCCTCGGTGAGCTCGGGGTCGGGGTGGGCGGCACGACGATCCACAAGCTGGATCAGGGCCAGGTGACCCAGCTGGCCAAGGCGTTCGGCTCGCCGCTCGCGAGCCACTCGGCGAACTACGCGTTCTATGTCCAGAGCCGGGTGTTGAATGAGACCACGACCGTGCTCGCGGAGCATCTCGCGTCGCGGCCCGACGTGACCGCCGCCGACCTCGCGCTCGTTGGCCACGCCGAGAGCTTCGCCGCGCTCGCGACCGCGCTCGCAAACGCCGGCCTGCTCGACGACGGTGTCGCGGCGCTGGCGCAGACGATGAGCGAGCCGTATCGCGCGGCGTTCGTCGCTGTCGTCGCCAAGGCCGACGCCGCCAACTCTGCCGACCGGCTCGCGGTGCTGAAGGACGGCATCGCGGCGCTCGACAAGATGAAGGTCGTGGTCGTCGACAGCGACAAGAACAAGCAGCTGAACGGCGGCGATTTGGTGACGATGAAGCTCGGCGAGGTCGTGGTGCTCCAAGCCGTCGATCCGACGCTCGCCGACCAGCTGATCTTCGCGAAAGCCTCGCAGCAGGCGGCCGCGGATCTGGTGGGCGCCAAGGGGCGGTCGAAGTTCGCGTTCCAGGTCGGCAAGCCAACCGCCAACGCCGAGCTCTTCGAGCTCCGCGACCATTCGTACAAGCTCAAGTCGGGCAAGAGCGCCAGCGCTGCCATCAAGGACATGCTCGCGCACCCGGAGAAGTACAAGTTCGAGTGTGCGACCGGCATCGCTGTCTTTTGGAAGGTGGCGGAGTATCGCTACTACCAGGCGAAGTTCGGTCCGGACGCCGATCGGCGCTTTGACGCGCGCTTCGCCGGCATGGAGATCGGCACGATCGTCGATCAGGGCGGCGAATGGGTCGGCGACGAAGACGGCGCCAAGGAGCGGCTCGACACTTGGTCGAAGCAGTTCGGCGCGATGCCCGGCGACTATCGATATTTCTACAACGCCGCGGTCAGCCTGAAGGGTGAAGCGATGGGCTGGTCGGGCGAGAACGTCATCGATCTCGGCAAGGCCCGCAGAGACGGCCCAGGCTACAAGCGTGGCGATCATTTGTACTACGGCCATCCGTTTGGGATCACGACCGAGAAGAGCATCCTCGCGTGCTTGAACAGCCACCGCTTCGAGGTCGAGGTCGAGAGCGCGCCGCAACTGGATGCGGCCCTCAACGCGATCGATCTCGCGCTCGGCCCGACACCGGCCGGCGCTGGTGCGCCGGCGTCGCCGCCGATCGACGCCGCCAGCAAATCGAAGCTCGAGGCGATCAAGGTGGAGCTCAAGGCGATTCGGGCGCGGATCGACGCGAGCGTCCAGAAGCGCAAGGATACTCTGCAGAACGCCCACGACGGTGGCACCAGGGAGAGCACGCTGAACCTCGACGCCGAGCGCGAGCGCTACGACCACGAGACCCGCGAGCTCCTTGAGGCGCTGCTCGCCGGGGTCCACGGACAGGTCGCGGCGATCCACATGGCTGGCACGACGACGAAGAACGGCGCCTACCTCGGGCTACTTCACGACGTCACCCAGGCGCTGACGGCGGTACGGCCGATCGGGGCCGCGCTCGTCGTCGGTGAGAACGGCAGCACCCGACGCCTGCCGGGCCGCTAGACCGGAGCGGCGGGTCCCGCTGGCGCGGCTGGAGCTGCCGGAGCTGCCGGAGCTGCCGGAGTCGCCGGAGTCGCCGGAGTCGTCGGAGTCGTCGGAGTCGCCGGAGTCGCCGGTGGCGGCGTGTCCATCACGCTCGCGGCCCGCAGCATGCCGCCGCTGTCGACCGCTAACACCACGGTGAGCGGCTTGCCGGCGGGGTCGTTCATCGGGACGTACACCCGGCCGCCGCGATACGGCGCCCAGATGGTGCTGTTCGCCTGCAGCGTCCCCTGGACCCCGAGACGGTTCATGAGCTGCGTCACGGTGAGCGGGTGCAGGCTGCCCTGGAACGGGACGTCGGCCGGCACTCGCAGGGTGCGCATCGTCTTCACCGGGGTCGCGGTGGCGATGCCAGAGAGCGCCGGGGTGCTCGCGACCTTCGCGAGGATGGCGTCGTAGGTGGCGGCGACGAAGTCGTCGGGGTTGCCGGAGAGGGCCTTGAGCTCGGCGACGCTCATCGGGATCGAGTAGCGCTTGCCCAGCAGGCGCTCCTGCGCCGAGGTGCGCGCCAACAGGTCGCTGTCGGTCTCGTTCGCCGCCGCCGCCTGTTGATGCACGACGCGCTCCAAGAACGACAGCGCCAGCGCCGCGCGCTCGTTGTTCGCGAGCTGTGCTCGCTCGCCGACGAACAGCGCCGCCTCGATCGCCAGCATCCGCGACAGCGCGAGCTCCGGGGTGTGGGCGTAGCGGGTCGACAGCGACACCCGGATGTGCCGGGTCGTCGGGTCGACCTCGAGCTTGAAGGCGCGCATCTCGTCTTGGGCCGGGTCGAAGTAACCGGCCGACACGAAGGTCTCCGGGTTCCACGGCACCGCGCCCGCGAGCCGCGAGGTGAGGGCGTCGGGGAACACGGCGTAGCGCGCCACGTGGTTGGCGTTGGCGGTCGCGGCGTTCAACGCGGTGCCGTCCAGGCCGTCCTTGGGGGCGCCGATGTCGAGCGGATCGAAGCCGCCGGCGGCGTCGACGCACTTCGGGAACACCACGTTGAAGATCGAGTCCTGGACGTCGGGGACGCCGTCCTTGTCGAGGTCGGTCTTCGGCGCGACGATGTCGACGTCGTTCGGGAAGAAGTAGTGGGTCTCGATCGGGAAGGTGTCGTACTCGTCCACCGTCGGATCGTCTTTCGCCATCTGCTTGAACTCGTCGAGGGTGGTCTTGCGCATCTTGACGTAGCCCTCGCCGTTCGCCGCCCCGAACAGCACCCCGGAGAGGAGGTTCTGGTCGAGGTTGTCGTCGCTGGCGCGGCGGGTGGAGATCAGCTGCGACTCGGGATAGGCGCGCGACACCGACTCGATGTTGCCTTCGCCGTAGCACTGCAACAGCACCACCAGCTTGCCCTTGCCGGAGCCGTCGACGCCGGCGGCCACCGCCTGGTCGACGCGCCGTCCGTAGCCGGCGTGGCCGCAGTAGACGATGATGTCGGCGTCGGGGGTGTTCATGTGCTCGAAGAGCGCCGGCGGGGTGTCGACCGCGGGCGCCGGCTGCAGCAGGACCTCGATGGTGTTCGCGCCCGGCTCTTTCAACGTCAAGGTCGTGGTGCCGTCGGGGTTGTCGACGCCGGTGAAGCCCCAGTCCTTCAGCATCTGCACGTGGTCGGCGCGCGGGCTGCCGTTGTTGTCGGTGTAGTAGACGACCTTGATCTTGTCGTCCTTGAGCCACTCCTTGTAGGGCGGCTTCGTCGGATAGAGGGTCTCGCCCAAACGGGCGTTCGCCGGCAGCTCACCCGCCTTGGCGCGGTTCAGGTAGCTCTGGTAGGCGAAGCGCTTCAGCGCCGGATGCGGCTCGGCGGCGACGGTGGCGGTCAGGCTCTTCGCGACCTTCGCCGCGAGCGGCGCGTTGCCGAGCGCCGTCAAGCGACGTCCCACCGCCTCGATGAGCGCCAGCGCCGAGGCCCGGCCGAGGCGAAGCTGCAGCGCGTCGCCGTCGTTCTTCGGGGTGCGCAGGCAGGTCTTGAACAACGCCTTGCCGGCGTCGCCGATGCGGGTGAGCAGCGCGGGGTCGGTGACGCTCGCGAACGGTTGTTGGCTCGGGGCCTGGAGCATCGCGGCGCGCACCGCCTTGATCTGGTCGTTCGGCGTCAACGACACCGTGCCCAAACCCAGGCGGCCTTGAGCGTCGACCACCACGTTGTCGGTGCCGAAGGTGCCGAGCGGCGTCGGGGCCCCGGGCGCGGGTGGCGGCGGAGTGAACGTGCCGCCGGCCGCGAACGCGTCGGTGGGGCTCGCCGGTTGTTGCGGGGCAGTGGTGCCGGCGTTCGGATCCACGCGCGCAGGCGCCGCCGGCGTCGGGCCGGTGACAACGGTCGCGCCGGTGACGGGGTCGATGGTGGTCGGCATGGTCGCTCCTGTGGTCTCGCGCCGACTTCCCAGGCGGCCGCGAACAACACTCTATTGTTGCGGCACTATACCACAGGGGCGAAGCATTTCTAGTGAGCGGCGGGGCTTCGTCGGCGCCCGAAGACGAGCAGGGCCGCCAAGGGCGCCAGGCTCACCGCGCCGCCGGCGTTGCAGCCGCCTACGAGCACCGCGGGCTCCGGCCGCGGCTGGCCGGAGCTCGGGCCCGGACCGCCCGCCGTCACGCTGTCGGCGCCACCGCCGTCCGTGGAGACCGGGCCTGGATCTCCGGGACTCGCGGCGTCCGTGCCGCCGGAATCACCGGGCGCGCCGTCGTGCGGCTCGGGCTCCTCGGGGCTCGGGGTGGAGGTGCGGACCGTCACCGCGCTGCTCCTTGGTCCTTCGATGCCGGCGCCGTTCTTCGCGGACACCGCGTAGCTGTAGGTCGTGGACTCCTCGAGCTCGTCCTCCGCGAGGCTCGTCGCCGCGGTCGTCGCCACCAGCGCGCCGTCGCGATAGACCAGGTAGCCGTCCACGCCGCTCTCCGGATCGGTCGCCGGCGCCCAGGTGAGCAGCACGCTCGTCACCCCCTCGACCACGGCCGACTGGATTACGGGCGGTGTCGGCGGCGTCTCGTCCCACGGTCGCACCACCGCCTCCATCAGCAGGCGGAGATAGCCGTTGAGGCCGGTGTTGGGTTGCCCGCCGCGGTAGGCCACCACCAGGGACTGGCTGGGGATGATGGTCATGTGCTCGCGGCCGCCGTGGCCCTCGGCGATGAACAGGTCGGGGGGCGCCGCGGTCAGGACGTCGCCGCCGAACCACCAGTTGAAGCCATAGCGGCCCGGGCCCTCGGCGCATTGGTTGACGCCGCCGCCGATGCTGCCCACCCCGAGGTAGTCGTTGATGTTGCTGTCGGTGCCGGTGGTGCGCGGCAGGCTGGCCGGCACCTGCGACTTGACGTAGTCATCGAAGAAGCGCTGCGGCAGCAGCTGGGCGCCGCGCCAGTTGCCGCGGTTCAGCCAGAACCAACCGATCCGCGCGAAGTCACGCGGCGAGGCGTCAACCCCCCGGCCGCTGCGTGAGCCGAAGAAGCTGCCGTCCTGGAGCTGCAAGGGCCCGAGGCGGTTCGGCGCCGCCGCGACGTCGTTGGCCGCCTGCGCGAACACCCGGTCGAACAGGGTCTTGGAGTAGAGGGTGATCGCGTAGTCGTTGTAGCCCCACGCCGCTCCCGGCGCCTCCGGCAACGCGTAGCCGCTCGTCATGTTCGCCAGGTGGGCGAAGGTCATCTCCCGATCTTTGCTCTGCAGCGCCCAACCCCAGTCCCGCACCTTGGCATCGACGCCGGCGAGGCGCCCCTCGTGGACCGCGAAGAACAACAGCGTCGACATCACCGGCTTCATCGCCGACGCCCAGTCACCGCGCGCCGACGCGTCGCCCCAGCTGTAGACCAGATAGCCGCCGCGAATGATGACGCCGGGGCCGTTGGGGCTCGCGGCGTTGCGATAGCTGGCGAGCTTGGCGGCGTCGAGCCCGACCTCCGCCGGGGTCCGCGTCTGCCAGGTGACGCCGGGGAACACCGCCGCCGCCGCCGGTCGACCGGAAACCTGGACCACCATCGCCACGGCTGCGAGGTACCCACTGAGTCGCGCGGCCTGCATCATCATCGAGGCGGTGCAACTCTCGTTCCATGGATGGCGGAGCCTCTCGTCCCGGCAGGCTGGCGCTGTCGGCGAGGGACCGGCAACCAGCGGGTGGTTTGGAGAGCCCCCGGGTGGGAGATGCGGGCGCGGGCTCAGCCTCGTGGCTGGTATCGTTGGCTGCACCGTTGCGGGCGGTCGGCGTCTCTTTCTCCGTAGGCATGAGCTCGAGTCTCGTCACCATCTTCGGCGCCGGTCTGCTGACCTTCCTTTCGCCGTGCGTGTTGCCGCTCGTCCCCATCTACCTCGCGAGCCTCGCGGGGGGTGACGTGCGGGCGATGGGCGCTACCGGCCGCGCCCAGCTCGTGTCGCGCGCCGCGTTGTTCGCCGCCGGGTTCGTCGCGGTGTTCACGCTGATGGGGGTCGGCGCCTCGGGGGTCGGTCGGGCGCTCGCCAGTCACAAGAACGAGGTGCAGATCTTCGGCGGTGTCCTGGTGCTGTTGTTCGGGCTCAAGCTCCTCGGGGTCTTGCAGATCCCGTGGCTCGACCGCGTGCTGCGGGCCGATGACCGCGCCCTCAGCACCCGGGTCTCGGGGGCCGGCGCGCTCCTGATGGGCGTCGGGTTCGCCGCCGCCTGGTCGCCGTGCATCGGGCCGGTCCTGGGCTCGGTGCTCACCTACACCGCGTCCACGACCTCGAGCCCCTATACCGGCGCGATCTACCTCGCGGTTTACGGCATGGGCATCGCGCTTCCCCTGCTCCTGACCGCGCTGTTCGCCGACGCCGGACTCGGCGCGCTCCGGCGTCTGCGCCGCGGGCTGCCGGTGTTCGAGCGGGTGCTCGGCGGTGCGCTGGTCCTGGTCGCGGCGTCGCTGCTCTTCGGTTGGTCGCTGCTGCCGTCCCTCGGGTCGCCTGCGGCTGCGCCAGCACCGCCCGCGCCATGGTCGTCCGGGGTCACGCCGACCGCGTCGGCGCCGGCGATGTTGGAGCTCTACGCCAAGGACTGCCCGATCTGCCGAGAGATGCAGCCCGTGGTCGCGGCCGTGACCGAGCATTGTGAAGGCAAGGGTGTCACCTTTGCGATGCTGGACGTCAGCGCCCCCGAGAACCGTCACCTCGTGAGCCAACACCGGCTGGTGGGCGTGCCGACGTTCGTCTTCCTGAGCGCGGACGGCGTCGAGGTCGCGCGCCTCGTCGGCAAGCAGAGCCAAGAGGGACTGTTCCAGGCGCTGGCAGCGCTCCGCGGTGAGAGCTGCCCCGGCGTCGGCGCGCTGCCGGCCGGCGAGACCTCGGTGATCACCCAATCCAGCCAGGAGGGGACGGACAAAGCGGAGCCGGGATCGTGCCCTGTGGCACGCTCGTGGTGACCTGGGTGACATGGGTCGCATCGCCGCCGTGATCTACGACGCCGTGATGGCGCCGCTCGAGCCCCGGGCCTCGACAGTCTGCGCCGTGAGCTCCGCGCGCCGCTCCGCCGCGACGCCGCCGCGTGGTTGACGCCGACGAAGGGCTGGGTGATCCTCTCTGCCATCAGGTGCGAACGTCTCCAGGGGCGGGTGCAACATGCGGACCGCGCGTTGGTCGTTGAGCGTTGGGCTGGTGCTCGTCGTCGCCAGCGGTCCGGCCGCGGCCGGGGCGCCGCCGTACCTGCCGATTCAGGGCCCGCTCGAGGATGCCCAGGGCGCGCCGCTCGCGGGTCTGGTGCCGTTTCGCTTCGCGATCCACGCCACCGCCACCGACGCCGAGCCGCTGTGGGAAGAGACCCAGAACATCGCGGTCGAGCGCGGCGCGTTCGTCGCCTATCTGGGGGAGATCGAGCGTCTCTCTCCGGAGTTGTTTCGGGAGCACGCGGAGCTCTGGTTGGGGGTCACGGTCGGCGCTGACGCCGAGATGCCGCGCGTCTTCGTGGGCAGCGCCGCCTACGCCAGCTACGCCGAGTTCTGCGGCACCGCCGCGAACGGCGGTGGCGGTGGCGTCGCCGGGACCGGTACCCTCAACGCGCTCCCGAAGTGGAGCGGCGCCGGCACCCTCGGCGACTCGGCGGTCCGCGACAACGGCGGCGAGGTCGAGATCAACGCCGATCTCCGCCTCGCCGGAAGCTCGCCCACCTACCAGGTGCGCAACGCCAGTGATCCGGTGCTGGCGACCGACGTCGCCACCAAGCACTACGTCGACCTCCAGATCGCCGCCGCGATCGCGGAGACCTACACGATCCTCTACATGGGCAGCGCCAACCACACCGGCAACGTCGGCGGCCGCGTCGGGGCAGACGAGCTGTGTGCGGCGGAGAAGCCGGGGGCCCTCGCCTGCACCGCGATCCACGCCTTCCTCTGCGTCAGCGCCGGCGACTCGGTCCGCACCATGCCGAACAACTACGGGTATCCGCGCACCCGGCCGGTCTACTGGTACGACGCCAGCGGCGGCATCTTGTCGCAGGTCGGCGAGGACTGGGGCGACGTCCTGGACGGCAGCATCGAGCGCAGCGCCAACGCCGGCACCGGCGCCGGGATCGCGTATTACTACACCGGCTGTTCGAGCGACGGCGCGCCGGCGTCCAACACCTGCAGCGGCTTCACCTCGACGACCGGCACCGGGACCTACGACTTCCACGGCGTCGCGTCCGCGACCGACGCTACCTGGCTGGCCGCGACGACCAACGGGGGTTGCAGCACGCCTCGACGCTACCTCTGCGCCTGCGTGCCCTGACGATCCAAGCCCCGCGGCGTCGCGGCCTCCTTGACCGGCGCGAGGGTCTTGCCGATAACGTCGGGCAGGCGCCTGCCGTGTCGCGGCCCGGCCTCGGGAGGGTATCGTGAGCGTTTCCGCATGGACGACGCTCGCGACCATCATCGCGGTGGTCGTGGGCATGATCTTCGCGCAGCAAGCCGCCGACTTGGTGATGCTCGCCGGCGTGGTGTTTCTGCTCGCGGTCGGGATCCTCGACCCGAAGGAAGCGCTCGGCGGCATGGCCAACGAGGGCATGATCACGGTCGCGGCGCTGTTCGTCGTCACCGCCGCGGTCGAGCGCACCGGCATCATCAACATGCTGGTGGACCGGCTGATGGGGCGCCCGAAGAGCCTGGTCGCCGCGCAGTCGCGGGTCATGATCCCGCCCGCGATCGTCAGCGCCTTCATGAACAACACGCCGATCGTCGCGATGATGACCCCGGTGATCCGCGACTGGGCCCGCAATAACCGCATCAGCGTCTCGAAGCTGCTCTTGCCGATGAACAACGCCGTGGTGCTCGGCGGCCTTTGTACCTTGATCGGCACCAGCACCAACGTCGTGGTCAGCGGCCTCTACCGCGAGCAGACCGGCGCCGGGTTGGAGATGTTCGCGATCACGCCGCTCGGCGTGCCGCTCCTCGTCGTCGGGGTCATCTACATGTTGATCTTCGGCAGGCGGCTGCTCGCCGACCGCAAGCCGGTCGTCAGTCAGCAAGACGACCCCCGCGCCTACACCGTGGAGATGCAGGTCGAACCGGGCGGGGCGCTGGTCGGCAAGACCATCGAGGCGGCGGGCCTGCGGCATCTGCCCGGGATGTTCGTCATCGAGATCAACCGCGGCGGCGAGACCCTCGCCGCGGTGGCGCCGACCGAGCACCTGCAAGACGGCGATCAACTGGTGTTCGCCGGCACCGTCGAGTCGGTGGTCGATCTGCAGCGGATCCGCGGCCTGGTCCCGGCGACCGACCAGGTCTTCAAGCTCAGCCCCACCCGCGCCGGGCATCGGCTCATCGAGGCGGTGGTCTCCACCTCCTGCTGGCTGATCGGCAAGACCATCCGCGACGCCAAGTTCCGTACGGTTTACAACGCCGCGGTTATCGCGGTGGGTCGGGACGGCGAGCGCCTCAACAAGAAGATCGGCGACATCGTGCTCCGCCCCGGCGACATGCTGCTGATCGAGGGCCCGCCGTCGTTCATCGAGCGCCAGAAGAACAGCCGCGACTTCTTCTTGGTGAGCGAGGTGCCGGAGTCGCACCCGCCGCTGCACCACAAGGCGTGGCCCGCGGCGCTCATCCTCTTGGCGATGGTCGCCGTGGCGTCCCTCGAGCTGATGAGCATGCTGCACGCGGCCCTCATCGCCGCGGCGCTGATGGTCATCGTCGGCTGTCTGCCGGCGTCGCAAGCGCGCCGCTCGCTCGAGTGGGACACCCTGCTCCTCATCGCCGCGTCGTTCGGGCTCGCGAAGGCGCTCGAGAAGACCGGCCTCGCCAACCACATCGCCGGCTTGCTGCTCGGCAGCGGCGATCACGGACCGTGGATGGCGCTCGCGATCTTGTACCTGGCGACGATGCTGTTCACCGAGCTCTTGAGCAACAACGCCGCCGCGGTGCTGCTGTTTCCCATCGCCTGGGCGAGCGCCCATCGGCTCGGGGTCAACCCGATGCCCTTCGTGATGGCGATCACCGTCGCGGCCTCGTGCGGCTTCGCGACCCCGATGGGCTACCAGACCAACATGATGGTCTACGGCCCCGGCGGCTACCACCTCGGCGACTACCTGCGCTTCGGCGGGGTGTTGAACCTGATCGTCGCCGCGGCGACCATCGCGCTCGCGCCGCTGCTCTGGCCGTTCTAGGCCCGCGCGCCGCCGCATTGAGTCGTGTGCGGTCAGGCGGTCTGCGATTCGATCGTGCGCAGCGCTCGTTCGACGAGCTCGGTGCGGTACCACGAACAGAGGAAGCCGACCTCCTCGAGCGAGCGGCGCGCAAACGCGGCGGCGACCTCGAGATCGAACACCTGGAACAGGGTGCCGTCGAACGGGCCGCCGATCGTTGGGTAGTCGGCGGCAATCTCGTCGAGGGTCCGCCGCACCAGCTGACAGGCGCGAGCTTCGCTCCAGCCTTCGGTCGCGCTCTGCGCCGCGCGGCGGCAGGTCCAGTCGTTGCGGCGCTCGGTGCTCTTCGGTCCGGACCGTGCCGTCAACCGCAACGGCCTGCAAAGTGCTTGCCGCCGGGTGCGGCCATTCACACCGGTTCGCAGCGTCGATTCACCGCTACCCGCCCCCGACCGAATCTTCGCCATGCCGTCCCCCACTCCGCGCGTCCTGCGCCTCTGCACCGCGCCAACCCGGCGCCGCCGTCAGGCTCGACGCTCATGGTTACCGTCCTGCCGGCCCCGGCTCCATCGGGCGCCGCCGGTTTTCCGGTTAGGAGCTGCAGCGAGGTCGGCCTAGGAAGCTGCCCGAGGGTGGCGCGACCCGCATTGCCCACCGGGCCGCCGCGGCGATCACGGCCCGGTGTGATCGGTGACGCAGGTCGCGGGATCTGCGCAGGCGTAGCCGGCATAGGTGTTGCAGAAGTCGACGATGCCCTCGGGGTAGATCTCCGGCCCGAAGGTGCCGCGGACCGTTCGTTGCGAGGCGACCAGGTTGACATTGATGAAGAGGCCGCAGTCGGAGAGCGGTACGTCGGCGGACTTTAGCGGGTTCGGTGGCACGCAGTCGGCGAGGCCGGCGTTGCGGACCCGACCGGGATCGGTGTCGCCATAGAAGGTGCAACCGGCGCTCAGCGTGCCGCCCGCGGGGATCTTCCAGGTCGGCGACAAGGTGTAGACCGCGGGGGTCGCGGTGGCCTCCTGCGACAGGAGACGGTGCGGCATGCACTCGCGCTGCAGCAGGGCGCCGTCGGCGTCCGTCGACCACAGACAGGCGTCCACCTCAGTGGTGGCGAGAAAGGAGGTGAAGGCCGAAAATCCGGTGACCTCGATCGCGAATGACGCGGTCGATCGCCAGGTGGTCACGGGAATGCTGGTCGACGCACCCGGCGTCGCGGTCGCCGGGGCGTACATGTCGATGGGTGGCGCGCGCAGGACGCGATGCACGGGATCTTGGCCGACATAGGGGGCGGTGTAGAGCGAGCAGGCGAAGTACGCCTGCTCGGGATGGGTCGCGGCCCAGAGCGTCGAGCCGCACCACACCCAGGTTCCGGCGGGCGCAAACCAACTCACGGTGTTGTCGGTGAACTGCGGGTTGCCGGCCGCGGTGTTGGCGAGGTGGCACTTGGCCTCGTGCTCGCCGACGTTGTTCCACGCCAGACCCGCCGGATGGTAGAGGATCACGCAGACGTCGGCGCCGCCGGCCGGGCTCAGATCGCTCGAGCCGAACGCCGTCTGCACCTGACCGATGACCGAGTCCTCGACGACGTAGGTCCAATGCAGGCGCGTGGTCCCGGCGCCATCCGTCCCGGGCACGTACCTGCCGCCCCAGTAGAGGGTGCTGACGCCGGCGGCGGCGCGGTCAACCCAGCCAGAGCCGTTGCAGTAGGCGGTGCCAATCGTCTGGCCGGTCTGCACCGGCGACGAGATCCTGTTCCAGTATGCGGCCTCCTCCACGGTCGCCGGCACCGCGCAGCGAAAGAAGGCGCCGCCTTCGCCACAGAAGAACCGCGTGTCGGTCGACGCCGGGCTCGAGCGCTCGGTCAACCCCGGCGTGTAGTAGCACCCCAGGTAGATGTTGCCGACGCCGTCCGCGACCTGGCAGGCGGCCGGGCAACAGACCGGCTGCGCGTAGCTTCCCGACAAGGTTCCATCGACACAGGTTCGCGTCTCTGCCGCGCACGTCCGCGGGCTGAGGACGAAGCGCGTCGCGAAGTACTGGGAGCTCTGGCCGTGGGCGATCGCGCTGCCGTCCGGGCCGGTGCAGCTTCGGCCCGGCGCTGCGGTACACGCCGGATAGGCGTAGGTGCCGCTCAGGACGCCGTTGGTGCAGGTCCGCGACTCCGAGACGCAGCTGCCGCCATACGCCACGCCGGCGGTGGCGAAATAGGTCTTGGCGCTGCCGTGTGCGATCAGGCTGGTATCCGGGCCGATGCAGTCGCTGCCGCTTGCGACCGTGCACCCCGGATGTTGATAGGTGCCGTTCAGGGTGCCGTTGCTGCAGGTTCGCAGCTCCGACGCGCAGCTCGACCCGGCGGCGACAGTCGCAGCGGCGTAGTAGGTCCGGCTCTGCGCGTGAAGGATCACCACGCCGTCGGGGCCGGTGCAGTCGGCCGCCGCCGCCACGGTGCACGAGGCTTGGGTGAAGCTGCCGCTCAGCACGCCGTTGTCGCACACCCGCACCTCTGACTCGCAGCTGCCGCCGTATGACACGCTCGCCGTGGCAAAGTAGGTCCGACTCTCGCCGTGGGGGATGCTCGCATCCGGGCCGGTGCAGCTCGCGGGCGCTTGGGCGGTGCAGGTGGCGTCAGCGTAGGTGCCGCTCAGGTAGCCGTCGTCGCAGCTCCGGAGCTCGGACAGGCAGCTCAACCCATGGGCAACAGTCGGCGCCGAGTAGAAGACCTTGCTGTCGCCGTGGACGATCTCGACGCCGTCCGGGCCGAGGCAGGCGAGGTTCGGACAGATGCCGGCGCAGGCGGTGCAGACACCCTCGGCGCACTCCTCGTCCGCGCGGCACTCGCGGTCCTGGTTGCAGACGATGGCTTGGGCAATGACCGTGGTGCTGTTTGTGCACCCAGCCGCGGCGAGCAACAACAGCGCGACCCGCAGCGGCGGGCGGCGACCCGCGGCCAGCCGCCCGGCGCCGGCCGCGTACCAACACGACATCCGCCGCCGCTCATCCCCTGCACGCCCCATCAATGGGCCCATCTCCGTTTGCCTCCGGCCGACCGCCACGGCCGCGCCCGCGCCTGGGGTTTCGCGGCTACGACCGTTTCGACCGCTGGACCGGCAGCGGCGTCACCGGCAGGTCGGGGTCATTCACGATCCGGGCGCCGTCGTGACGCGCCAAGACCCCCATCAACAGGTCGACGACCGCGTTCCTCGCCTTCCAGTCGACGCCGAGGTCGGGGTGATCCTCGAGCGCGGCGAACACCTCGCCGCCCAGCTCCCGCACGGTGCGCGTCGGTCTCTTAGGGGTTGCCACCGTAGCCCTCGACCAGCTTCTGGATCGTGCTGCTGTTCGCGGCGTCGCCGCGCACGTGACCCTCGAACTTCCCGACCACGTCGTAGCTGTGCTCGCCGGTCTGCTTGATGATGACCCGGCCACAGTTGCGCCCCCGCAGCTCGAAGAAGCCCTTGCCGAGCGCCCGGGTGCCGATCCCCGGGTTCAAGTTGCCGGCGCGCGCCTGGGCGAGCAGGCCGTCGACATCGCGCTGCGCGGCGTCGCTGAGCTTGCCGGAGAGCTTCCGGGCGAAGGGACTGTCGTGGATCCGGCTCGTCAGCCGGGTCCCGGAGGTCGAGGTCGAGGTCGAGGTCGCGCCCGCACCCGCCGCGCCGGCTTTGGCGGCGCTCGCCTCGGGAACGCTCGCCTTCGCCATGTGCAGGACGTAGAGCGCCCCGGCCGGGGCGCCGAGCGCCTGGACCTTGGCGCCGACGTTCACCGACACCGTCGCCAAGGCCAGGCTCATGTCGGGTTGCAGCACCGCGGTGATCGCCAATGGCACGCTGCCGATCGCCTTGCCGGCGCGGCCGACGCTCCCCGCGAGCCCGGCGCCGCCCGCCCCGGTGAGCACCAGGTTCGTCGCGATCCGCGACACCAGCGCCTGCTGGTCGCCGGCCGGCAGGGCGCGAAAACGCTCCCAGAGCTCGGCGCGGTTGTCGAACAGCGCCCGTACCGCGCTCGGCAACGCGGCGACCGACGCGAGGCTGCCGGCGGGATCGGTGACGAGCTTGACGAGCCCGCCCACGGTGTCGACGAGCAGCGCGGTCTCGACGCCGTCGAGGATCCGGCCGACGGCCCCGAAGCCGCCTTCGAGCCCGAGCTCGGCGATCGGCGATCCCACCGGCCGCAACGCGCCATCGGCCGCGTAGAGCACGCCGCCCGCGTTGATGTAGAGCTGGCCGAGCGCGAATCGGCCGGCGGCAAGCGACCCGCCGCCGGCCTCGATCGGACCGGCCTTCTGCAGCGCCGCCCCGGTGCCGAGTCGCACGAGGTAACCGTCGGGGCGCAGCGTGAGCATCGACTCGTAGGCCGCGAAGCGAGCGAGCAGCTCGGCGCTCGACGAGCTGTTGCCGGCCGCCGCGACGTCCTGCAGCAGGCGGACGGTGAGCAGCGTCGGACCGAAGCTGCGAAGCCGCGGCTCCTTCTCACTCAAGAGCTCGGCGCAGAGCTTCGCCGCCTGGTCCGGCGCCAAGCCGCTGCCGGCAATCAGGGACGCCGTGCCCGGCGCCAACCCGCCTGCCGTCAGCGCGCTCGCGAAGCGGTCCACGAGGGTCGAGCGGTCGCTGGCGCGCACCAGGCGCACCCCGGTCTTGTCGGTGCCGGCGAAGACCCCCACCAAACCAGGCGCGCCTCCAGACAACGACCGGGCTCTGCCGCCCGGCTCGGCGCCGCCGAGCTCGCGGAGCCGTACGACTTCGAAGCCATCACCGCGAGCGAGGACCGCGGCGTCGGCGGAGGGCGAGGCCGCCACGACCTCGGCGCGCGCCATCGCGTCTTTGAGCTCGGCGTGCTTCGAATCGACGGCTTCGGCCTCGACGCTCGCGCCGAGCAGGCTCGTATCGGCAATCTTGCCTATCGCTATCTTCTTGCTCATCGTGCGCCTTTACGGAGCATCCTACCACGCCCGCTGGGGTCGTCGAGAGCCGGAAGACGGCAGCGCGCGGGTGGCCCCACCGTCGAACCTGGCCGTTCCCGGCCGACCGCCGAGCGGTTCCCGATGCGCACGGGGTGGCGCAGCCGCCGACCATTTTTCCCCTGTGTTTTCATCATAATTCGCGCCCGGCGTGGGTGGCATACGCGCTGCAACGATCTTGCCGGACGCGCATCGCGCGCAGCGCGTGGAGGTTGCCATGATGCGACGGGTCTCGAGGGTCGGCGTTGGGCTCGCGGTGGCGTGCGTCATCGGCTGCGGCGGCGCTGTGGACTTGGGACGGTTGCCGGTGAACGCTGCGGCGGACCTGGACGAGGGTGACGCGAGCCTCGGCGCCGACGTCCGGCTGCAGGGCGACCTGCGGGATTTCGGGGACGTCGTGCCCGACGGCGATGCCGCGAACGCCGGCGACCAGGATCGTCCCGAGGCCGACGCCGCGCTCCCCCCCGACGCGCTCGCGGTCCGCGGCCGGTTCTTCGAGACCGGCGGCAAGCGGACGCTCTTGGTCGGCGACTCGCTGACCCAGGGCTGGATGGAGCTCGGCACCGACTTCAACCAGGGGCGCTACCTGGACGCGCTCGCGGCGCGCGGGATCAACGCGCTCCTGATCTGGGCGTTCGTCGGCGTTCAGAACCAGCTGCAGGACTCGCGCATCGGCTACGACAGCCCCGAGATCTGGCCGTGGGTCCGCGTCAACGGCCGCTTCGATCTGACCCGCCTGCGCCCGGGCTACTTCACCAGGCTCCGGGCCTTCGTCGCGGCCGCGGCGGCGCGCGACATCATCGTGGTGCTGACGCTGCACGACGGCTGGACCAAGACCCGCTTCGGCGCCGACCCCGGCTACCCCGGCCACCCGTTCAACGCGCAGAGCGGCGGGCCGCTCGCCGACAACAACGACTACGTGGTGCTCGCCGACTACGAGCACGAGATCAGCGGCCCGTACGCCGCCGGCTGGAGCTGGCAGCGCAAGAACCAGTTCTTCCAGGAACAATTCGTGATCCGGGTCACGACCGAGCTCGGCGGCTTGAGCAACGTCGTCTACGAGATCTTCAACGAGGGCGAGTGGTACGACCGCGCCCGCATCCAGGCCCACCAGGCGCACTTCCTCTCGGTCATCCGCCGCCGGAGCGCGGCGCCGACGCTCGTCGACAGCGACTTCTTCGGCGAGCTGTTTCGCGGCAACGCCGAGTGCAGCGCCCTGTCGTACCACATGCCGAACTGGGACACCGCCAGCACCGCGAAGGAGTTCTTCGACGCGTTCGCGGCGCACTTCAACGCCACCCCGGCGAAGCCGGCGTTCTTCACCGAGCCGGTGCCCGAGTACCGCGGCGACGTCGGCTGGCTCGACGCCGCGACCCGGATGATCTGGGGCACCGCGCTCGCCGGCGCCAACGTCGTGTTCCAGAACGACACCAGCTTCGGGTTCGCACCGAACGCGAAGATCGCCGCCTACGCCGCGGCCCGCGACGCCGCCCTCGATCGCGAAGGGCGCTGCGCGGCGTTCTTCACCGACCACGTCGATCTGAGCGGCATGCGGCCGCGCCCGGGGTTGACGTCCACCGGGGTGTGCCTCGCCGCCGCCGGTCGGGAGTACGTGATCTACTCGCAGAGCGGCGCGACCTTCACCGTCAACCTCACCGGCGTGACCGGCGCGTTCGCGGCGCGCTTCTACAACCCGAAGACCGGACAGCTGAAGGCCGAGACCACGGTCCAGGGCGGCGCGGTGCGGACGATCACCAAGCCGAGCTCAAGCGACTGGGTCTACCACCTGGTGAAACGGCCGTGAGACGGACTCAGGAGCAGCCGCTCGTCGTGCCGCAGTTGACGCACTTGTAGCACGTGCCGCTGCGCACCATGATCGAGCCGCAGTCGGAGCACGCCGGCGCGTCGGCCTGGTTCGCGAACACCGACTTCTCCTTGGCCTCGAAGCGGACCTTCTCGGTGCGCTCGTTCATCGCCTTGCTCGACAGGTCGTCGGCGGCGACCGGCGCCTCGTGCTGCATGAACTTCAGCGCCATCCAGCGGAAGATGTAGTCGGTGATCGACTTCGCGATCGGGATGTCCTTGTTGCCGGTGAAGCCCGACGGCTCGTAGCGGGTGTGGGTGAACTTGTCGACCAACACCGACAGCGGCACGCCGTACTGCAGCGCCAAGGAGATCGAGGTCGCCATCGAGTCCATCAGGCCCGAGATCGTCGAGCCCTCTTTGCTCATGGTGATGAACACCTCGCCCGGCATCCCGTCCTCGTAGAGACCGACGGTGATGTAACCCTCGTGGCCGGCGATCGAGAACTTGTGGGTGATCGCCTGGCGCTCGTCGGGGAGCCGATGCCGGCGCGGCCCGGCGTCTACCACCTGCGCCGCGGCCCTCTCTTTGATGCTGGTGTTGAGCGGCTGCGAGCGCTTGCAGCCGTCGCGGTAGACCGCGATCGCCTTCAGCCCCATCTTCCACGCCGTCAGGTAGATGTCGGCGATCTCCACCGCGGTCGCGTCCTCGGAGAGGTTGACGGTCTTGGAGATCGCGCCGGAGATGAACGGCTGCACCGCCGCCATCATCCGCACGTGCCCCAGCGGTCCGATGCTGCGCTTGCCCTGCCGTGGCTTGAAGGCGCAGTCGAACACCGCGAGGTGGTCTTCGCCGAGGAAGGGCGCGCCTTCGATGGTCTCTTCCTTCTCGAGGTACTCGAGGATCGAAGCCTTGCGGCCGTTGGTGTAACCCAACCGGTCGAGGGCCTCGGGCACCGTCGAGTTGACGATCTTCAACAGGCCGCCGCCCACCAGCTTCTTGTACTTGATGAGCGAGATGTCGGGCTCGATGCCGGTGGTGTCACAGTCCATCATGAAGCCGATGGTCCCGGTGGGCGCAAGCACCGTGGTCTGCGCGTTGCGGAAACCGGAGCGCAGGCCGACCTCGAGGGCCTCGTCCCACACCACCCGCGCCGCCTCCAGCATCCCGGCCGGCAAGAGCGCCTCGTCGATGCGCTCCACGGAGTCGCGGTGCATGTGGACGACACCGAGCATCGACTCTTCGTTCTCTTCGTAGGCCTCGAAGGGCCCCTTGACCTGCGCCAGCCTCGCCGACTGCGCGTAGGCCTCGCCGGTCATGATCGCGGTCAGGGCGGCGGCGTAAGCGCGGCCGGCGTCGGAGTCGTAGGGCAGGCCGCGGGCCATCAACAGCGCGCCGAGGTTGGCGTAGCCGAGCCCCAGCGGCCGGAACTTCTGCGAGTTCTTGCCGATGCGCTCGGTCGGGTAGCTCGCGGCGTCGACGATGACCTCCTGCGCGGTCAGCACCACGTCGGTGGCGTGTTTCAGCGCGGCGATGTCGAGGTCGCCGGCGGCGTCGCGGAACTTCATCAGGTTCAACGACGCCAGGTTGCAGGCCGAGTCGTTCAAGAACATGTACTCGGAGCACGGGTTCGAGGCGTGGATCCGGTCGGTCGCCTTGCAGGTGTGCCAGCGGTTGATGGTGGTGTCGAACTGCAGCCCGGGGTCGCCACAGAGGTGGGCGGCCTCGGCGATCATCCCCATCAGCGCCTTGGCCTCGTACGAGCCGGCGACCGAGCCGTCGACGCGGTTCAGGGTCTTGAAGACGCCGTCGGACGCGACCGCCTCCATGAAGACGTCGGTCACCCGCACCGAGTTGTTGGAGTTCTGGAAGAACACCGAGCCGTAGGCCTCGCCGTCCACCGCGCCGTCGTAGCCGGCGTCGATCAGCGCCCAGGCCTTCTTCTCTTCGTTGGCCTTGCAGTTGATGAACGGCACGATGTCCGGGTGATCGATGTCGAGGATCACCATCTTCGCGGCGCGCCGGGTCTTGCCGCCCGACTTGATGACGCCGGCGAAGGCGTCGTAGCCCTTCATGAAGCTGACCGGGCCCGAGGCCTGGCCGCCGCCGCCCAGCGACTCTTTGCTGCCGCGCAGCGGCGACAGGTTGGTGCCGGTGCCGGAGCCGTACTTGAACAGCCGGCCCTCGGTCTTCGCGAGCTCGAGGATCGACTCCATCGTGTCTTCGACCGAGTTGATGAAGCACGCCGAGCACTGCGGGTGGGCCTCGACGCCGACGTTGAACCACACCGGGCTGTTGAAGGCGGCGTACTGGCGCACGAGCAGGAACTTCAGCTCGTCACGAAACACCTCGACGGCCTGCGGGGTCGCGAAGTAGCGCCCCTTTTGCGCCCAGCCGGTGATGGTGTTGACGACGCGGTTCACGAGATCTTTGACCGACGACTCGCGCTCCGGCGTGCCGACGCCGCCGCGGAAGTACTTCGACACCACGACGTTGGTGGCGAGCTGGCTCCAGGTGGCCGGCACCTCGACGTTCGTCTGCTCGAACACCACCTGGCCCTTGTCGCCGGTGATGAGCGCGGCGCGCTTCTCCCACTCGATCTGGTCAAACGGGTCGACGCCGGCGGTCGAGAAGCGGCGCGCGAGCGACAACCCGGTCGGCGGGCTCGCGTCCTTCTCCTGGTGCGTTCGTGCTCTCACTTTCCGCTTCTCCCGCCGCGACTCCTGGGTCGTCCGCACTATTAAGGAGTCACCCTTCTTTTGACCTGTCAACGAGTCCTGCATCGAACGCTCCCTCCTGTCAAACGCGGGCGAAAAGACACGACCTCTTGGCCGACCCCTCGCGCACGCGCATACGGTCAGGGCAAGGTCCCGCTTCTTCTTGTGGTGTTCTTCTGGTCGAACGAGCTCCCCGAAACGATGGCTCCCAAATGCGGACCGTCACCCTTTCGCGAATCCTGGGCCTCCGGTCAAGCTCTAACCGTTCGAGTCGGATCGGACCGATCTAACCCGGCGATTTTTCTACGGGGATCCCCGCGCCGCCCCTATGGCGCGTTGCGCCAGCGACCACATCGAGTGCGGGGCAACATAATGCAGTGTAGTGCCGAAAGGTGATTGAGTGAGCGTGGCCTTGCGGCATAGACGTCTTCTGGGTCGTTAATTGGCGAGTCATTGGGCCCCAGCGCTTTGCGGCGCAGAATGATCTGAGGAGACTGCGGGACAAGGCAGCGATAAGGATCTGCCACGCAGAGCCTTGGCCGACAAGGACCGAGGATCGCGTAGGGGTGTCGCGGCCGCGTGTCACCGGATCGGGGATCTGGCGGGGGGCAAGAAACGGCGAATCTACGCATTGGGCGCCCCCGGATGGCGAGGTGGCGGCGGCCCCGGGGGAGGTTGCGCGGCGTCGGGGGCGGTGGTGGCGCGCGGGTCTGGGGTGCGCCGATGGGGCTGATGGGGGTTACGTCGGCGTCGCCGCCCGTGGTATTGGATCGCACGCCGATGGAAGATCTGACCACCATCCTCGTCGTCGACGACGAAGAAGTCCTGCGGACGCTGCTCTCCCGGCTGCTCGCGACCCCGACCCGACGGGTGCTGTGCGCCGCGAGCGGCGCCGAGGCGCTGGAGCGCGCCGACGAGCTGACGTCGATCGAAGTGGCGTTGGTGGACAAGAACCTGCCCGACATGTCGGGGCTGCAGGTGGTGCGCGGCCTGAAGGCGCGGCATCAAGACGTCGCCGCGGTGATCATGACCGCGTTTCCGACGACCGAGTCCGCGGTGGAGGCGGTGCGCCTCGGGCTCTTCGACTACATGAGCAAGCCCTTCGAGGCGCTCGCCGACGTCGAGCTCGTGGTGGACAAGGCGATCGCCCGGGTGCACCAGACCCGCGAGGACGAGCGCCGGCGCCGCGAGCTCGAGGAGCAGAGCCGGCAGGCGGTGGCGAGCGCTCAGGCCGCGGCCGCGAGCGATCGCGAGCACCAGGCGGCGTACGACCAGCTCACCGGGCTGTTGAATCGCACCAGCTTCGTGGTGCGGATCGCCGACGCGTTGGTGCTGGCCAAGGCCTCGGTCGAGGGCCGCTTCGCGGTGTTGGTGCTCGACCTCAACGACTTCGGGCGGGTCAACGACAGCCTCGGGCACACTGCGGGTGACGAGCTCCTCGTCAAGTGGAGCCAGCGGGTCGCGGGCCTCATCCGGCCCGGCGACGTGTTCGCGCGCATCGGCGGCGACCAGTTCACCTTGTTGTTGCACCAGATCCGCGACGCGACCGAGGCGGTCGAGGTGGCGCAGCGGATCAACGGCCTGTCGCTCGAGCGCTTCACGGTCGCCGGCCGCGACGTCTCGGTGAGCCTCTCGGTCGGCATCTGCGCCAGCGACGCGGCCTACGAGCGCGCCGAGGACGTGCTGCGCGACGCCGGCACCGCGCTGGTGCAAGCGAAGATCGCCGGCAAGGGCACGCACGCGGTGTTCGTGCGCGAGATGCACAGCCGCGCCGTCGAGATCCTCACCCTCGACCAGGGCCTCAAGGAGGCGCTGGCGCGCCGCGAGTTCATCGCCCATTACCAGCCGATCATCTCGGTGGAGAGCGGGCGGATCGTCGCCTTCGAAGCGTTGGCCCGCTGGCGTCATCCGAAGCGCGGCCTGCTCGCCCCGGATCAATTCCTCGGCCGCGCCATCCAGACCGGGGCGCTGGCCGAGATCAGCTGGCAGATCGCCGACACCGCGTGCCAGGAGGAGCGCCAGCTCCTCGACCGCTACGGCCGCAACCTCGGGATCACGATGAACGTCAACGTCGCGCCGCCGCTGTTGATGCGGCGTGGCTTCGTCGCCGACATCGAGCGCTTGCTGAAGCAGTATCGCCTCGAGCCCGGCGCCATCAAGATCGAGGTCACCGAGGCGGTGGCGATCGACAACACCGCGGTGTCGGCGGAGACTATGCAGGACCTGCGGCGCATGGGGGTCGCGGTCTGTCTCGACGACTTCGGCACCGGCTACGCGTCGCTCAGCTGGCTGCACCAGTTCCCGGTCGACGAGATCAAGATCGATCGCACCTTCGTCGCCCGGTTGTGCTCGGAGCGCAAGAGCCACATCCTGGTGGGCGCCGCGGTCAACCTGGCGCACAGCCTCGGGCTGCCGGTGGTCGCCGAGGGCGTCGAGACCGAGGACCAGCTCCGCGATTTGCGGGCGATGGCGGTCGAGTACGCCCAGGGCTACCTGTTCTCGCCGCCGATGTCGGCGGAGCACGTCGAGGCGCGGCTGCGCCGGCAGCTGACCGGTTCGTGAGGCTCGCCGTTCGCGCTCAACCGCAGTAGGGATCGATGCCCTCGGGCGAGGTGCCGAGGGCGCAGGCGAGGTCGGCGATGTTCGCCGGCAGGTGCAACACCGCGTCGAGGCGGCCGCTGATGAACGCCGACCACAGGCCGGGCGGCAGCGGGGTCGCGGCGAACAGCACCCGGCGGACCTGGGGGCTCTCGGCGGCGACGAAGTCGAAGAGCTCCAGGACCTCGAGGCGCGGCCGATCGGCGGAGATCATCACCGTGTCGATGCGGGTGGTGCTGTCCTGTAGCCAGCGGGCGACGTCCGACCGCGAATGCACCGCGATCGGGTAGCGGCCGAGCTTGGCGATCGCGTCCTCCAGGTGGCCGTAGGTGAGCGACGGGTCGGAGAGCACCAGCACCCCGCAGTCACAAGGGTCGAGGCCGCGGCGCCGGGTGGCGCTGATCACCTTGGTGATCGCGTCGTGGGTGCTCCTGTCGACGCCGATGAACTCGAGGCCGAGGCGCAGCGGCGACGGGCCGCGGTGCGGCACCGCGCTCACCACCACCGCGGTCACCGAGATCGTCGGGAACGCCGAGGCGTACAGCACCAGCTCGACGACGGTCCCGGGCGCGATCATCGTCGGCGCCCGCAGCATCGCGCCCTGCTCGGAGATGTTCTTCAGCCAGGCGTAGGTGAGGCGGCGGCCGGCGACCATCACCGCCGCCGGCACCGACAGCGCCGCGCGCCCGGTGTTGCGACGCTCTGCCGCCGGGCCCGCGGACGGTGCGGCCATCGCATCGAATCGAACTGGTGCGAAGACGTCACGATCGCGGTCCGAGTCGTTGCGGTGGGCCGTCTCTCTCATCCTGCACCTCCAGCTCAACCTCCAGGATCCGTCCGCGGGCCAGGAGTGATTGTACGAGCCCCGATCGATTTCCGACCAGCGCAAAAACTGTTAGGGTGGTTTCGACCTTAGTCACCGAGCAGGGGGACGCCGTGGAGTGGCTCAACTATCATCACCTGCTCTACTTCTCGGTCGCGGCCCGCGAGGGCACGATCGCGCGCGCCGGCGCCGAGCTGCACCTGTCGCAGTCGGCGGTCAGCAGCCAGATCCGGCAGCTGGAGGACGCCCTCGGCACCAAGCTCTTCGTGCGCACCGGCCGCCGCTTGGCGCTCACCGACACCGGCCAGGTGGTGCTGCGCTACGCCAACGAGATCTTCGCGACCGGCCGCGAGCTCCTCGACCGGGTCAAGTCCCAGGATCGCGAGCCGACCCTGCGGATGACGGTCGGCATCGCCGACGTCGTCCCCCGCGCCATGGCACGCCGTCTCCTCGCGCCGCTGTTCGCGCACGGCCGCAGCTATCGGCTGGAGTTTCGCGGCGACGCCGTGGTCGAAGACTTCCTCGCCGCGCAGGGGGCGCACGGCCTCGATCTGGTGGTCGCCGACCGGCCGGCGGCGTCCAACTCGAAGATGCGGACCCACAGCCACCTGCTCACCGAGTGCGCCACGTCGTTCTTGGCGGCGCCGCAGCTCGCGCGGCGCCTGCGGCACGGCTTCCCGCGCTCGCTGCACGGCGCGCCGCTGTGTTGGCCCGGGCCCCAGAGCACTCTGCGCCGCGACCTCGACGAGTGGCTCGAGGCGTCACGGCTGGTGCCGCAGACCGTCGGCGAGTTCGAGGACAGCGAGCTGGCGTTTGCCTGCGGCGAGCGCCAGGACGGGGTGTTCGTCGCCCCGAGCGTCTTGGAGGTTGAGCTGTGTCGCGCCCACCACGTCCAGGTGGTCGGCCGCACCCGCGAGGTTCGGGCGCGCTACTACGGCAGCGTGCTGCGCGTCGACACCCCGCACCCGGGGGCGACCGCGGTGCTCGGGCACGCGCTGGCGCCGGTCGTCGATTGACGGCGCGCCGTCAGCGCTCGTCTTCGGGCGGCTCGTCGGGCGCCGCCTCGTCGCCGCGGCGCGGGCTGAAGCGGTCGAGGCGGGGCTTCTTCTCGTCGGCGATCTGGCGCGCGGCGTCGAGCTTGTCCCACACCCGCTGGCGGTGCTGATCGCGGGACTCGCGCACCTTCTGACGCACCGTGCCGTGTGCGGCGACCGCCTTCTCGGAGGTCGCGACCTCCTTGGGCGCGGCGCGCAACCCCACCGCGGCCCGCGGCACCAACCGAGTGCCCTTCTTGAGCGGCGACGGCGCGCTCAAGCTCACCGAGTCCTCTTTGTCGAGGCGCCCCAAGACCCGCTTGGTCTCGGGCCGCGTGGCGGCCGGGCGGCCTTCGACCTTGGACTCGTGGTCGTCGAGAGGCGACGGCCGGGGGGCGCTCGGCTTCAACGGGGGCGGGCGGTGCTCCTTTGCCATCGGGCCAATCGTAGGGCCTGGCCGCAGGCCGTGCAACGGTGCAACGGCGTCTTCCGGCACCGGCGCCTTCCCTTTACAACCGCCGCCCCAATCAGGTAGCACTTCTGGTCGACAGCGGCACCCATGCCCGACGCCACTCAATAGTTGACGAGGTTGACGATGCCAAACACCGGTCGCGTACTCCTGACTTCTCTGATGCTCCTGGCCTTCGCGGCGTGTGGTGGCGGCAGCCGCCCGACCAAGACCGAGGTTCAGCCGACGGTGACCTGCGGCAACGGCGCGATCGACACCGGCGAGGACTGCGACGGCGCCGAGCTCGGCGGCGTCACCTGCCTGAACCGCGGCTACACCAGCGGCACCCTCAAGTGCACCACCGTCTGCACCTTCGACACCTCGGCCTGTGCCAACAGCGCCAAGTGCGGCAACGGCCGCATCGAGTCCGGTGAGGTCTGCGACAAAGGCGGTCTCGGGACGCCGGCGGCGGACGCCAACCTCAACGGCGAGACCTGCGAGACCCAACATTTTGCCGGCGGCACCTTGAAGTGCGGCGGCAGCTGCGCCCAGTTCGACACCACCGGCTGTCAGCCGGCGTCGTGCGGCAACAACCGCCGCGAGGGCACCGAGATCTGTGACGGCACCGACATCGGTACGATGACCTGCGCGCAGCTCGGCTTCGGCGGCGGCACGCTCACCTGCAAGGCGAGCTCGAGCTGCTCCGAGTTCGAGACCAGCGCCTGCACCGGGCAGCCGGCGCAGTGCGGCAACAACCACATCGACAACAGCAACGAGGTCTGCGACGGCTCCGACCTGGGCGGCAAGACCTGCCAGAGCCTGCGCTTCACCGGCGGCAACCTCGCGTGCAAGGCCGGCGCCAATTGTCGCGAGCTCGACACCTCGGGGTGCACCGGCACCCCGGCGGGCTGTACCGGCCCCGACGTCTATCGGCAACAGTCCCCGGCGTTGAACGTCAACCTCGCGGACGGCGAGCCGTGCAACTTCGCGTCCGACTGCGTCAGCCACAGCTGCAACTCGAGCTACTACTGCGGCGCCGAGGGCGTCGGCGCCATCGTCCACGACGGCGATCTGCCGCTCGGGCGGGCCTGCGACGTCGACGGCTCCTGTCTGTCGGGCTACTGCTTTGCCGGCGGCGACTCCTACGTCTGCGCCGAGCCCTGCGCCACGCCGATCACCGCGACCACCGCCGGGCTCGAGTGCCAAGCCGACGAGGTCAGCCCCACGGGCGCGGCGTGCATCCCCGGCCCCGGCGCCGGTGCCGTCGGCGCCGCCTGTGTCTCCGGCGCCTTCGACTGCAAGGACGGCCTGTGCTTCGACGAGAGCTTCTGCACCAAGCAGTGCGATCCGACCGCGGCCGCGACCGACCCGAACGGCTGCACCGCCGCGGCGACCTGCGAGCTCTTGGGCGTCGATCCGATCTACGGTGCGATCTACATCTGCGTCGCCACCTCCCGCCCGCGCCAGGCCGAAGGCGGCAGCTGTCAGGCGTCGTTCGACTGCGTCGATCCGTTGGCGTGCGTCGCCGGCACCTGCCGCCGGCCATGCCCGGCCGGCACCGAGTGCATCGGTGACACCTACTGCGCCACCGACTACCCGGGCGGCGCGGTCTGCCTGCCGAACGGCTCCCGCAAGGGCGTCGGCGAGGCCTGCAGCTTCAACGGCGAGTGCCAGACGACCCTGGTGTGCTTCGACGAAGGCACCGGCGCGACCTGCCACGACACCTGCGCTGCCGGCAGCTGCAGCGGCGGCCTGCACTGTGTTCAGGTCGAGGCCGGGCCGGCGCTCGACACCGTGGTCGAGGTTTACAACGCGTCGAGCGCCACGACCGTCTGGGGCCAGGACGACGACTCCGGCCCGGGCTACTTCTCGCTCTTGAGCAAGGCCCTCGACCTCAGCGCCACCAGCACCACCTATTATGTCCGGGTGACGCGCTACGACGGCTCCCCCGCCGGCCCCTACGACCTCAGCGTGTCGCTCGACGCGGCGGTGGCGGCTTCCACCACCAACGAGGTCGAGCCGAACGACGTCTGGACCACGAACCCGCTCGTCGATCAGGCGCAGGCGCTGACCATGCCCGCGAAGGTGAAGGCCATGTTCGTCGACCAGGGCGCCACCGCCGACGTCGATTGGTTCAAGGTCGTGAGCGCCGCCAACGCCACCGGCAACCTGACGGTCGCCACCACCGCGGCGTCGATGCCGGTCTGCATTACCGGCGCGGCGCTGGCGCCGGACGGCGCGCAGTGCGTGACCGACGCCACCTGTCAGAACGACTGCTTCCCGTTCATCCGCGTCGGCACCGAGTCGTTCTGCGCCAAGGCCTGCGCCCAGTCGAGCGAGTGCGCGGGCGGCATCTGTCAGCTGTTCAATGACATGAGCCCGGCGCAGGGCTACTGCTTCCCGGCCGGCGCCGTCGGCCTCGGCAACCGCACCTTCGGCCAGAGCTGCACCGGCCCGCACGACTGCGCCTCGCACGTCTGTCTGAAGCACAAGTACGGCGCGACCTACCAGTGCGGCGACGCTTGCACCGCGGCGAACAGCGCCTGCGGCGCCGCCGGGATGTGCTCGGCCGCCGATCCGATCTACGGCACCGCCTGCGTGCCCACCCTCAGCCCCAAGGCCGCTCCCGGCGCCCACTGCGTCTGGGACGCGGACTGCAGCGCCGGCAACGTCTGCGTCGCCGAGCTCTGTCAGCCGGAGAACGCCCTCTCCAACTACAACCCGACGCCGGGCGCGGTCGGCACCCCGTGCAACCTCGACTCCGATTGCGCCTCGGCCACGTGTGTCGACTACTGCTGCGTCGACGTCGGCGGCGGCGCCACCACCTGTGGCGGCAACGGCGACCTCGCAAACGGCCGGCCGTGCAACGGCGACGCCGACTGTCTGAGCGGCTATTGCTTCGCCGGCGGCAACACCTGGTTCTGCGCCGACACCTGCTCGGGGCCGACCGACGTCACCTGCACCGGCAACCTCTACACCGGCGTCCCGGTCGCCTGTCAGCTGCAGCCGGACGCGACCTACGCCTGCGTGCCGAACGCCGGGGTCGGGGCGCCCGGCGATCCCTGTCGCTCCGACTACCTGGACTGCGCCAGCAACTGGTGTTGGCAGGCGACCTTCTGTGTCGACACGTGCTCGCTCTCGGGCCTCGACTGCGGCCGCAACGCCGGCTGCGTGTTCTTCGACCAGGTGACCGCCGACACCACGCGGCAGACCGACACCCAGATCACGATCTTGAGCACCGCCGGCGCCGAGCTCGTGCCCCCGGTCGACGACAACCATCTCGCGAACGGCACGCTGGTGAGCTACTACTCGCCGACCACGTTCACCAACACCGGCGGCTCGGCGCGCTACGTACTCGTCAAGGTCGAGGGCGTCGTTGGCGCCGTCGGCGACTATCAGCTGCAGGTGTTCACCGAGTTGCACGCGCCGCCTTTCACCCTCCCGATTGCCGAGAGCGAGCTCAGGACGCCGCCCGTCACCAACGACACGATCGGTGACGCCCAGGACTTGGGCGGCGTCGGCCAGCCGCAGCGGGTGCAAGCGAGCCTCGCGAGCGGCACCGACGTCGACTACTACCGCGTCGCGATCGGCGCCGGCGAAACGCTCACCGCGCTCACCACCTTCTCGCTCGGCAGCGTCTGTTGGCCGAACCGGGAGATGAACCGGGTGGAGGAGGCGCTGTGCAGCTTCGACTTCGAGTGCACCAGCGGCACGTGTCTGGGCTACTGCGCCCGGGAGTGCACCGGCGGCGCGACCTGCGCCGCGGAGCACTCCTGCAGCGCCTTCCTGGGCGACTACCGCTCGTTCTGTTTCAGGAGCCTGAAGTTCGACGCCGGCTGCGCCGAGGCCGCGACCGGGCTGTTGAACGACGTGCCCTCGTGTCCCAACAGCCTGTGCATGACGCGCGACAGCCAGACCCTGTGGTGCTCGGACTATTGTTGGGGCATCGGCCTTGGTTGTGGCTGGGACGACGTCACCGCGGCGTACACCGGCGAGTGCACGATCTATGATGACCGCGGCGGGGCTTTCGGGTTGCAGTCGATCTGCGCCCCGCACCTCGGCGGCGCGGTGGCTGACGGTGTGGCCTGCATGCTCGACGCCGACTGCACAAACGGCTGCTGCGACGAGGTCTCGGGGCTGTGCGGCAGCGCCAACTGCAACATCACCCGTTGCGTGCACGACGACGAGTGCGGCTCCGGCTGTTGTGATCAGACGACGCTCGGCTGCGCCGATCCACCGAGCACCAGCTGCGAATTCTGAGCTGACGCCGGTCACTGGATCGCGGACGTCTAGCGCCGGCCGTGCTGTAAGAGCGGCCGGGTCGGCGCTGTCGGCGGCGCCGGGGCGGGCTTTCGGGCGCTCCGCAACAGCTCGGCCGGGATGGTCGGGCCGGGGAGCCGCACCGGGATGCCCCGCGCGGTCGCCAGGCGCGCGAACGCCAGGCCGCCGAGGTTGATGACGCCGGCGCCGCGCACCAGGCTCGGGTCCTGCCAGATCTCCCACTCGGCCTCGACGATCGCCTTGAGCCCGGCGCTCACCGCCGCCGCGTCACCGGCCACCAGGCCGATGCAGGTCTGGACGTAGCCGCCCCGCAAGCCGAGCGCGTAGCGGTGGGTGCGCATCAGCTCCTTGAGCTCGGTGTAGCGCTCGGTCAAGAGCAGCCCCAGGCACCAGACGCGGAAGACGTTGAAGATCTGGTGAAAGTAGAGGCCGGGGTCGGTCGCGAGCTCGAAGAGCGCGATCGCCCGCTTGCGGTCGTCGAGCGCCACCGCGCCGTAGAGCGCCTCGGCGGTCGCCATCGCCCGGCCGCCGACGATGTCGCTGTTCTTGTCGAGGCGGTACTTGCCGGCGCGCAGCTCCGAGTGCAGCTCGAGGACCAGGCCGATAGCGCTCGCGAGCTCGGCGGCCCACGCCGCGCCGTTGCGGTCGAAGAAGAACCGGCAGTGGCCGCGGGCGGCGATGCGATCGAACAGGCGGGTGTAGAGGTAGGGGTCGACGAGCTGGCCTTGCAGCAGATCGAGCTCCTTGCCGATGGCGCGCATCTTGTCGCGCTCGTGGGTGAGCGCCACCTCCGCGTCGTGCACCTGCTGCCGCAAGGCGTCGACCTCGGCGCGCCGCTTCTGCACCTCGACCTCGCGATCTTCGATCTGCACCGAGAGCTTGGCGCGATCGCGGCGCAGCTTGCGCTGGATGGCGCCTTCGCCGACCCGATCCATCTCGGTCTTCAGATCGTCGCTGCGGCGCTTCAGGCCGGCGAGCTCCTGGTGCAGGCTGGCGATGCGGCTGTTCTTGTCGTTCAGGTCCAAGGCGCCGCGCCGGCCGCGGTCTTGGAGCTCGGCCTGGGTGGTCTTGCAGCCGTCGAGGCGGGTGACCAGGCTCGAGAGCTCGGCGCCGACAGCGGCGGCGCGCGCCCGCGCTTGGCCTAGCTCACCCTGCAGCCTCGGAACCTCGGTCTCGAGATCGGCGAGCAACCCGGTGACGTAGGCCTCGTTGAGCTCGACCATTGCTCGGATTCCCCGCGGCGTCCGGCGCCTTGCGCCGCCGACCTCGGCCTGTTATTCGGCGTCTGGACCGTCATGCTACCACAACGTTTCCTCGCGGTGCTCGTGTTCCTTGGGGTCCTCGGGGTGTCGTGCGGCGATCCTTGTGTCGATCTCGCCAAGAAGATTTGCAGATGCAAACCGACCGAGGCCGAGCAGAGCGCCTGCACCCAGACGGTCGACAGCTCCTCGCGGCCGAAGGCCAGCGCCGAGCAGCAGGGCGTGTGCGCTGACCGCCTCGACACCTGTACCTGCGCCAAGCTCGAGGCCGGAGAGCTTGACGCCTGCGGTATGAGCACCGAGCCGCCGCGCTGACGGCACCGGATGGAGCCGCTACACAAACTGAGCCGCCGCGCCCGGATGCGCCGTCGGCTGTTGGCCTTCAATCTGGGCAAGGCAGTGTTCGTGCTGCCGAACCTGTTCACGCTGTCGTCGATCTTCTGCGGCTTCTACGCCATCATCCTCGCCGGTCAGGAGCCGGCGCCGGAGCAGCTCTACCGCGCCAGCGTCGCGGTGTTCTTCGGGGTGTTCTTCGACATGGCCGACGGCCGGGTCGCCCGCCTGACGCGGACGCAGTCGGCGTTCGGGGTCCAGCTCGACTCGCTCGCGGATCTCGGCACCTTCGGGGTCGCACCGGCGGTGATCCTCTACCACTGGGCGCTGGAGTCGATGGGGCTCTTGGGGGTCGCGGCGGCGTTCGTCTACGTGGCCTGCGGCGCGATGCGACTGGCGCGCTTCAACGTCCTCGCGGCCCGATCGCCCGGGCCGATGAAGTACTTCATCGGCGTGCCGATTCCGACCGCCGCCGGGGTGCTGTTGGCGCTGGTGATGTTCCACCAGCGGACCTTCGCGACGCCCCCCGGCCACGTCGAGAGCATCCTGGTGTTGGTGCTGATCGTCTCCTACCTGATGATCTCCAACGTCCGCTATCGCACCTTCAAGGATCTGCGACCGACCCGGAAGAGCCTGACGATCATCTTCACGCTCCTCGTGCTGTTCGCGGCGATCTCGGCGAAGGTCAAGCCGACCTTCGCGTTGTTGGCGTTCTCCTGGGGCTACCTGACCCTCGGGATGCTGGAGGAGGTCATCTTCTTCCGCCGCCGCCGCCACGAGGGCACGCCGCCGCACCCGCCCGCCGATCCGACGCCGCCGAGCGCCGCACCCCTCCCTTCACCATCAGAGAAGAGATCATGAACCGTTCGCACCTCCTCCACGGCCTCAAACGTCTGACCGCGGCCGAGACCGCGCCCTACGACGAGCTCCCCACCCGCGCGGCGCTGTGCGCCTGGTTGAGCGAGCTGCGCCTGCCGTACGAGATGGATCTATTCGGCAACACCTACGTGCGGGTGCGCTACGGTCACCCGCGGCGTCAGGTGGCGCTCGTGGCCCATCTCGATCACCCGGCGTTTCGGGTGACCGCGGTGAAGGGTTCCGAGGTCACGTGCGTGGCCGAGGGTGGGCTGCCGACCGTCGGTGTCAAAGGGGCCAAGGTGTGTTTTCCGCGCGCCGCAGCCGGCCGCGTCGTCGGCAAGGTGGCGGCCGCGAAGATCGAGGTCCACAAGGGTCGGGCGCGGATCCAGAGCGCCAAGATCAAGGTCGCCGCCCACGGGCCGAAGCCCGGCGTCGGCGACTTCGGGATCTTCGACCTGCCGCCGTTGAAGGTGAGCGGTCACCGCGCCAAGATGCGGGTCGCGGACGATCTCGCGGGCTGCGCGGCGATCGTCGGCACGCTCGCGGATCTGTCGCGGCAGAGCGCCGCCGTCGACGTCGTCGCGGTGTTCACCCGCGCCGAGGAGGTGGGCTTCGTCGGCGCCTTGAGCGTCGCGATCGAGAATCGCCTGCCGCGCGACACCGTGGTGGTGTCGGTCGAGTGCAGCCGCGCCTACGGCGACGTCGCCTTGGGCAAAGGACCGGTGGTGCGGTTGGGCGATCGCGCCGGGCCCTTTCATCCGCGCGCCGCGATGCTCATCGACGGCGCGGCGCGCGCCCTCGGCAGCAAGAAGCTCGCCTACCAATCGGCGTTGATGGCCGGGGGCACGTGTGAAGCGACCGCGTTCGCGGCGTTCGACTACGCCGCCGGCGGCATCGCGCTGCCGCTGCTGTGTTACCACAACCAGGGCCCGCAGGGCGTCGCCGCCGAAGAGATCGATCTACGCGATCTCGAGGGCGCCACGATCCTGCTGTCGGCGGTCGCGCTCCGCGCCGGCGCCGGCACCGAGGACCTCGATCTGTTGCGCAACGAGCTGGTGGTCGGGTCACAAGACGGGCGCGAGCGGCTGCGGGCCCCGATCGATCCGGCGACCGGCTACCCGCGCGGCACGACGTTCTAGATCCAACGCCGGCCCCAAAAACAGGAAAGGCAGCCCGAGGGCTGCCCTTCCTACTACAACTGAGAAGACCGGAGTTACTTCTTCTTCTTCTTGGTGGTCTTCTTCTTGGTGGCCTTCTTCTTCGTCGCCTTCTTCTTCTTCGCTACCATTGCCAACCTCCGGTATGGGTGGTTACTGATGGCGTGAATCTTAGGTGTGACGGTTTTCAGTGTCAACGGTTTTTCGAGGGCCGGCGCGTCGAGTCGAGATCGATCCGCGTGAGCCGAGAGCGACGATGAGCGAGCCGCTGCGAAAGTTTTCTCTGCGCGCCGCGTTCGCACCCTGCGGTGATCAGCCGCGCGCCATTCACGAGCTCGTCGCCGGCTTTCAGCGCGGCCTGAAGCGACAGACGCTGCTCGGCGTCACCGGCTCCGGCAAGACCTTCACCGCTGCCAACGTGATCGCCGCGCTCAACCTGCCGACGCTGGTGCTGGCGCACAACAAGACGCTCGCGGCGCAGCTCTACGGCGAGCTCAAGGAGCTGTTTCCGGAGAACGCCGTCGAGTATTTCGTGTCGTACTACGACTACTACCAGCCGGAGGCCTACGTGCCTTCGAGCGACACCTACATCGACAAAGAGTCGACGATCAACGACGCCATCGATCGGATGCGGCACGCCGCGACTCGCTCGCTCTTGGAGCGCAACGACGTCATCATCGTCGCCAGCGTCTCGTGCATCTACGGCCTCGGCTCGGCGGAGGCGTATCACGACACCCTGGTGTTCCTCGAGCGCTCTGAGACCATCGATCGCGACGCCGTGATCCGCAAGCTCGTCGACATTCAGTACGAGCGCAGCGAGGTCGACTTCCACCGCGGCACCTTTCGGGTGCGCGGCGACGTCCTCGAGATCTTCCCGGCGCACGAGGCCGAGCGCGCGGTGCGCGTCGAGTGGTTCGGCGACGAGATCGAGAACATCACCAGCATCGATCCGTTGCGCGGTCAGAGGCTCGAGGCGTTGGAGAAGATCGCGATCTATCCCTCGACCCACTACGTGGTCACCGCCCTGTCACGCCGCCGCGCCTTGGACGCCATCGCCGCCGAGCTCGACCTTCGCCTCGCCGAGCTCAAGGCGGCCGGCAAGCTGCTCGAGGCCCAACGGTTGCAGCAGCGCACCCGCTTCGATCTGGAGATGCTCGAGGCGATGGGCCACTGCCACGGGATCGAGAACTACTCCCGACACTTGACCGGCCGCGCCCCGGGCGAGCCGCCGCCGACCTTGGTCGACTACTTCCCGCGCCAGTTTCTGCTCATCGCCGACGAGAGCCACCAGTCGATCCCGCAGGTCGCCGGCATGTATCGCGGCGATCGGGCGCGCAAAGAGACCTTGGTGCAGTACGGCTTTCGGCTGCCGTCGGCGCTCGACAACCGGCCGCTGCGCTTCGAGGAGTTCGAGGCGCTGCTCGATCGGGTGATCTTCGTGTCGGCGACCCCGGCCGAGTACGAGCTCAAGGCGACCGAGGGCGTGGTGGTGGAGCAGCTGATCCGGCCCACCGGCCTCGTCGATCCGCAGGTCGAGGTGCGACCGGCGGCGAACCAGGTGGACGATCTATTGGCGGAGATCCGCAAGCGCGTCGAGAAGAAGCAGCGGGTGCTGGTCACCACGCTCACCAAGCGAATGGCGGAAGATCTCACCGAGTTCTTGGCCGACGTCGGGGTGCGGGTCCGCTACCTGCATTCGGACGTCGAGACCTTGGAGCGGGTCGAGATCTTGGCGGCGCTGCGCCGCGGTGCCTTCGACGTCCTGGTCGGCATCAACCTGTTGCGCGAAGGGCTCGACCTCCCGGAGGTCTCGCTGGTCGCGATCCTCGACGCCGACAAGGAGGGCTTCCTGCGCTCGGAGCGCTCGCTGATCCAGACGGTCGGCCGCGCGGCGCGCAACATCGACGGCACCGCCATCCTCTACGCCGATCACGAGACCGCGGCGATGCGGCAGGCGCTGTCGGAGACCAACCGGCGGCGGGCGCGGCAGCTGGCGTACAACACCGAGCACCAGATCACGCCGCGCTCGATCGAGAAGGCGCTGCGCGAGGTCCCGGCGGTGCTGCAAGACGCCGAGCGGCCGACCGCGGCTCTCGACCACCTCGCGGCGGAGACGCCGTTCAACGATCTGCCGCGGTTGCTGGCGGCGCTGCGCAAGGAAATGCAGGCGGCGGCCGAGGCGTTGGAGTTCGAGCACGCCGCCCGTGTCCGCGACCGGATCCGGGAGCTCGAGCGGCTCCACCTCCACCTCGGTTGATCGATGCGGGACGCGATCGCCTTCAAGCTCAAGACGCTGCCGGCGGCGCCCGGCGTCTATCTGATGAAGGACGCCGACGGCAAGGTGTTCTACGTCGGCAAGGCCAAGAGCTTGCGCGATCGGGTGCGGAGCTACTTCTCCGGCAGCGACGCGCGCGCCTTCGTCGCCGAGCTCGACCGCCTGCTCTTCGATCTCGAGGTGGTGCTGACGCACACCGAGAAGGAGGCGCTGATCCTCGAGAGCGATCTGATCCGGACGCACCGGCCGCGCTTCAACGTCTTGCTCACCGACGACAAGCGCTTTCCGTGCCTGCGGCTCGATCTGCGCCAGCCCTACCCGCGCCTCGAGGTCGTGCGGCGCTTCGTCGCCGACGGCGCCCGCTACTTCGGGCCGTACCACGACGCCGGCTCGATCCGCGAGACCTTGCGGCTGGTGAATCGCCACTTCCAGTTGCGCACCTGCTCCGATCACACCCTCGCCAACCGCGAGCGACCCTGCCTGCAGTACCAGCTGAAGCGCTGTCCGGCGCCCTGCGTCTTCGATCTGAAGGACGGCCGCTATCGCGCCAACGTCGACAGCGTCGTCGCGTTTCTCGAGGGGCGGCAGCAGGATCTGGTCACGGCGCTGGAGGTGCGGATGCGGGCGCACGCCGCGGCCGAAGAGTTCGAGGCGGCGGCGGTGCTGCGGGATCAGATGTACGCGGTGCAGCGCTCGCTCGAGCGTCAGCGGGTGGTGAGCCCGGATCTGATCGACCGCGACATCGTCGGTTTGTTTCGCCAGGGGCGGGCGGTCGAGATCAGCGTCCTGTGCACCCGCCAGGGGCGGCTGGTCGAGGCCAAGCGCTTCTCGCTGCCGGACACCGACGTGCCGACCGGCGAGCTCCTCGCCGACTTCGCGATGCGTTACTACGAGGCGGGGCGCGGGCTGCCGCGCGAGATCTTGCTGCCGGCGGAGATGGAGTGGGCGGCGGCGCTCGCCGAGCTATTGAGCGAGCAGAGCGGCGACAAGGTCGCGGTGCTGGTCCCGAAACGCGGCGACAAGGCGAGCCTGGTGCGGCTCGCGGCGAAGAACGCCGAACAGGCGTTCATCGACAAGGAGCGCGAGCGTGGCGCGGCGGCGACCGCGGTCGAGCGCTTGCAGAAGACCCTGCGGCTGCGGCGGCCGCCCGAGCGCATCGAGTGCTTCGACGTCTCCCACCTGCAGGGCACCCACATCGTCGCCGCGGTGGTCCGCTTCGAGATGGGGTTGGCGCACAAGGACGGCTACCGGCACTACAACCTCCGGAGCCTCGCGGGCCAGGACGACTTCGCCGCGATCTACGAGGTGGTGCTGCGGCGCGCGCGGCGCGGCGTCGAAGACGGCGACCTGCCCGACCTGATGGTGATCGACGGCGGCAAGGGCCAGCTCGCGGCCGCCAAGGCGGCGCTCGACGATCACGGCGTCGACACCGTGGAGGTGGTGGGTCTGGCGAAGGCGCGGCCGGTCGGCGACGTCGAGGCGGCGAGCGGCACCCGGCGGTCGTCGCCGGAGCGCGTCTTCGTCCTCGGGCACAAGAACCCGGTGGTGTTGCGGCAGGACTCGGCGGAGCTCTTCCTGTTGACCCGGGCGCGCGACGAGGCGCATCGCTTCGCGATCGGGGCGCAGCGGCGGCGGCGGCGCAAGGCCCAGACACACTCGGCGCTCGACGCCATCCCCGGCATCGGCGCGGGGCGGCGGCGGGCGTTGTTGTCGACCTTCGGCTCGCTCGCAGAGCTGCGGCGTGCCTCGGCGCCGGAGATCGCGGCGGTCGTCGGCGAGAAGTTGGCGGCGGTCATCGTCGCCGCGCTCGGGCAGCACGATCGAGGCTGAGACGATTGGTGCAGCGCCGGCTCCTGTCTTAGAGTGAGCCGATGGCGCTCAAGATCTTGGCCTTGATCCCGGCGCGCGCCGGCTCCAAGGGCCTGAAGCACAAGAACCTCCGGCAAGTCGGCGGCGTGCCGCTCTTGGTGCGCGCGGTGCAGCTGGCGAACCGGAGCCGGCGGCGCGGCGAGACCTGGCGGGTGGTCGTCAGCACCGACTCGGCACACTACCGCAGGGTGGCAGAGCGGGCCGGCGCCGAGGTGCCGTTCTTGCGACCGCGGGCGCTGGCCGGTGACCGGGCGCCGCTCATCGACGCTGTGCTGCACGCGCTCGCGACCCTGGAGCAAGCCGGCGACCGCTTCGATCTCGTGGTGCTGCTCTCGGCCGCGACACCGCTCACCGAGGTGCAAGACGTGCGGCGCGCGATCCGTCGCCATCGACAGAGTCACACCTCGGTGGTCAGCGTCACGTCGGATCCGGTGCCGCCGGCCTGGCGCCTGCGGCTCGCCGGGGGGCGGCTGGTGGCGACCGCGAAGGATCGGATCGGTCGTCGCCAGGAGGCGCCGGCGCAGTATCGGGTCTGCGGCGCGGTGTACGTCGCGTCGCCCGCCTGGCTCAAACGCCACCGGCGCTTCTTCGTCAGCGGCAAGAGCGTCGCGCTGGTGTTACCGCGCGCCCGCGCGCTCGACATCGAGGACGCCGTCGACCTGGCCTTCGCCAGCGTGCTAATGGGCCGAAAACATTGGACATCGTGACTTGAGTTTGACAATGTCACTTGTCACGGTTAAAAAAACCACTCTTTCTTGCCGGTAATGTGGGAGAGCTCTGTTGAACTCTCGGTCGACTGCTCTGGTTTGTCTCGCGCTCCTCGTCGCAGGCGTGGCGCGAGCGCAGAGCACGTCTGCCGGCGGCGACGGCATCAAGGTGGGTGACGGTCGTTTGCATCCTTCGGTGCAGGCCGACACGCACTACGTCACCGACCCTGGCTACACGACGAACTCCCCCGATGACATGGTGCTCGTGATCCGCCCCGGCCTCGATTTCGAGCTGCCGTCCGACAAGCTCGACCTGAAGTTCTTGGGCGACGTCGAGTACCAGCGCTATCTCGGGGTGCGGTCGGCGTCGACGCGCGACTACTCGACCTTCGCGGGCCGCGCCGGTCTCACCAGCGTGATCAACAAGAAGAGCGCGCTGCAGCTCCGGCTGCACGAGACCCTCACCCGCGACGCCGATCCCGGCCAGGTGGCCGTCGGCAAGCGGCTGCTGCACGTGGTCAACGACGTCGGCCTCGGCGCCGAATTCCGTCCCGGCGGCGGCGCCCTGATCTTCAGCGCCGACTACAGCTTCTTCCTCGACCGTTACGATCGCAGCGACAACGACGTCGCGGTCCCTGCCTATCTCGACAACATGCGCCACAACCCCAGGCTGCGGGTGGCGTGGAAGTTCCTGCCGAAGACCGCGATCTTCTTGGAGGCCGAGGGCTACATCACCCGGTTCTATGGCAAGGCAGATCCGCCGAGTCCGCCCAACCCGAATGTCGGCTCGAACCTGCTGCTCGCCTACCTCGGCGCCGCGGGCTCCATCACCTCGAGGATCTCGGCGCTCCTCAAGGCCGGCTACGGCAACACCTTCATCCCCGGCAGCGACAACTTCAACTCGGCGGTGGGCCAGGCCGAGGTCAACTACGCGTTCACCGAGACCACCGGCTTCAAAGGCGGCATCGCCCGCACCGCGCAGCCGACCAGCGTCTTCAAGTACTTCACGCTGAACCGCGCCTACCTTACGTACAGCCAGGCTTTTTCCGGCCGCATCCAGACCGGCCTGACGTTGGCCTACGACTACATCACCTTCGGCAGCGCGGTCCTGGGTACGGACCGGAGCCCGCGCACCGACGGCAACCTGGTCGGTGAGGCGACGTTCGCCTACCAGGTGACCGACCTCGTGACCGTGTCGTTGGCCGACCGCGTGAACCTGCTCGACTCGACCTATCGGGCCGATCCGTCACAGATCAAGATCAACTACCGCCACAACGACCTCTTCTTGCGGGTCTCGTTCCGCTACTAGAGCGCTCGGCACTCGCTTTGATTCCCGCGCCGCAGCGGCCGCGGCGCTCCGTGACCCCCACTCTCGCTAGCCCCCGAGTGGGGCGAAGGGATCCAGCTCGGGCTCGTCGAGCTCCGGCGGCGCGACGCGGTGGTAGTCGCCGCGGTGCCAGGCGGGAAGCCAGCAGGCGTAGCTGGCGGCGCGCGGATCACCGTCGATGCCGCCCGGCAGCGCGGTCCAGAGGTCGTCGGCAGAGAGGTCGGCGATCATTCGATAGCTCGGCCCGACCGCGATCGTGCCGCCGTCCACCGTCAGGACGTTTCCCTGCCGCACCGTCGCCTTCGACCCCGGAAGGGGGTACGGCCCGCGGTCCATGCCGAAGTAGCGTGGCAGCCCGCCCAACACCAGGTTGCGGTGCGTGAGCTCTTGCACCTCGCCCCACGGGCGGGGCGTCCTGGCGCTGACCGCCGCCAGCGCTCGAAAGAGCGAGCGGCCGCGCATCCCCAGCCAAGTGGCGTCGTCGTTCAGCACCCGGTCGAAGGCGCTCAACCACCAGACCCCGAGCTCGCTCTGATCGAGCTTGGCGCGCAGCCAGTCGCCGCCCAGCTCGGCGCCGAGGGCCGAGAGCAGCGCGCCGTAGACGATCTCGAAGGCGTGCGCGCCGACGCTGTCGACGTCGTAGCGACAATCCCACGACGTCAAGGCGCGGCACAGAGCGCCCGGCGGCAACAGTGGCAGCAGCCGCGGCCGGAGGGCCACGGCCTGCAGCGACACGAGGTCGAGCTGGATCTCGGCCATGGTCCTTCGATCGTGGTGGCTTTGGGCGGCGAGCATCGCCGTGATCCGATCGCTGCGGTAGCTCGGCTGCGCCAGGGTCGCGAGCGCGGCGCCGTCGGTGGTGATCCGGGCCTCGTTGGCGCTGACGATCGCCCCGCTTCGCGACGTCGCCTGCGGCAGGCTCTCACCCTCGTAGAAGCCGCGCCAGTGTTGGCCGGCGTCTCCCGGGTAGAGGCCCGACCAGCCGGCGCTCCGGCGCGGCACCCGGCCGAGCTGCTGGTAGCAGATGTCGCCGCCGGTGTCGGCGAGCACGAAGTGCAGGCTGTGCGCCTGGGCGCGCTGCAGGATCCGGCCGGCGTCGGTGACGCTCGTTGCCAGCGGCAGCTCGAGGTGCGCCGCCAGCGACAGCGCCGCGCGGTCCAGACCCGCCCAGCGGCTCGCGAGCCTCGCGCCTTCGTCCGGCGGCCCTACGAGGGTGCCGCGCCCGGTGTCGAAGAACGACAGCTTCAGCGGCCGGCGGAATCGTCGGCCGATCTCCACCTCGCGGACCACGACCTCCGGGTGTCCCGGCCCGCCCGCGTCGCTTGCCTCCTCGACGAACCAATCGACGTTGTCGGCGCAGGCGAAGGTGCCGCTCCAGGCGACGTGGCGATTGCGGCCGACGGCGATGCCGGGGAGCCCGGGGATCGTGGCGCCGAGCCAATAGCCGTCGCCGACTCGGGCGCGGATCTCGAAGAACACCGCCGGCAGCTGATTGATCTGCAGGTGCGGATCGCCGGCGAGGATCGGCTTGCCGCCGGCAGCGCGCTCGCCGCCCACCGCCCAGGCGTTGCTGCCGCCCAGCGAGCCGACGCGGCCGGAGGCAGCGGGCGATGCGGCGCCGAGCCGCGCGAGGCGGCGCGGATCCCACCCGGCGAGGTGGGGGTGAAACATCCTCTCGAGCAGCGCCGGGTTGGCGCCGGCCGCGAGCGCCTCGATGAGGGCGTGCTCCATGCGCTCCTGGCCTTCGGCGAGGCCGAGGTAGGCGGAGAGCAACAGCGCCGCGAGGATGCTGGCGCGGTCCGGGAGCGGCAGGTGTGCGAAGAGCGGCCTGAGCTCGAGGGGGGTGCCGGCCTCGGCGAGGCCGCGGTGCAAGCCGGCGAGGTAGGCGTCCAGGAAGCTCGCGGCGGGCTCCGGGACCCGGTCGGCCTCGGCGCGGCCGCGTCCGGGCAGGTCGAGGCGGCGCGCGAGGACGTCGAGGCGCAGCAGATCGGCGCGCGGCAACAGGGGCGCGGCGAGGACGCCGCGGCCGGCGGCGGTGATCAGCAGGGCCTGCAGGCCGCGATAGCGACCGTGCAGGAAGCCGAGGCCGTGGTAGGCCTCGAGCGGGCTCGCCGCCAGGATCCCGGGGGTGCCGGCGGCGTCGCGGCACAAGCGTGGCATCGCGAGGGTGGTCACAGCGCCGAAAGACCACGAGGCCGCCTCGCGGGTCAATCCGACGGCGGAGTTCCTTGACTCGGCCCTCGCGTGCCCCCTACTGTAGCGCCGGCTTCACCGCAATCGTGACTCATGACCAGAGTGGTTGGGATTGACCTCGGCACCACGAACACCTGCATGGCGTTCGTGTCGAACAAGATCCCCAGAGTGATCCCCACCGAGGCGGGTTACAACACCATGCCTTCGGTCGTGACCTACGCCGAGGACGGCAGCACCTTCGTGGGTCAGGCCGCCAAAGACCGGATCCTCACCGAGCCCGACCGCACGATCTACGGAATCAAGCGCCTCCTCGGCCGGCAGTACAGCTCGCGCGTCGTCACCGAGCTCAAGCGCTACTTCACCTACAACATCGTCCAAGGCGAGAACGGCGAGGCGGCGGGCGCGGTCGGCGGCAAACTGTACTCGGCGTCGACGGTGCAGGCGCAGATCCTGCGCCAGATCAAGCGCTACGCCGAGATCCACCTCGGCGAAGACATCCCCGACGCGGTGATCGCGGTGCCGGCCTACTACAGCGACCACCAGCGCAGCCTGGTGAAGGACGCCGGCCGCCTGGCGGGCTGGAACGTGCGCCGCATCGTCAACGAGCCCACCGCCGCGGCGCTCGCCTACGGCCTCGACAAGAAGAGCAACGAGAAGGTCGCCATCTACGACTTCGGCGGCGGCACGTTCGACATCTCGATCCTCGACATGGGCGACGGCGCGGTCGAGGTGCTCGCCACCAACGGCGACACGCACCTGGGCGGCGACAACATCGACCAGCGCGTCATGGAGTGGCTGATCGCGGA
>JACRCV010000090.1 GCA_016218825.1 Deltaproteobacteria bacterium | reverse complement strand
CGGCGGCTACACGGGCAAGTCCTCTGGTGGTCCGCCGGGCAGCATCACCATCACCCGGGGGCTGCATGAGGTTCTCACCGTGGCGCGTGCGCTTGCCGCCATGGAGGCGAAATGTGACTAATGGTGAGCCCGAGTGGGGCGGGGGCCACGCGGCGTCCCGAGGTTGACGAGCCGGGAATTTGGTGCCACCCACCCCGCACTCGGTCCGCCCCGCCCACGAAGCCGCCCGCCCACGTACGGCAGCCGACGGCAGGAGGTGGAGGCTGTGCCGGCACTGCCCGACAAAAAGTGTCGTTGGAACGAGTCAGCTCACGGCGAAACCGCTCTAGCTCTCCCGCAGCGCCGCGAGCTCTTGGGGCGAGCGCACCCGCATGTAGAGCGCGCCCGACGGGCACTTCTTGGTGCAGATCGAGCAGCCGACGCAGCGCTCCGGGTCGATGCGCGGGTACTCTTTCGGCTCGACGCTGATGGCGTGGTACGAGCAGCGGCTGCAGTTGCCGCAGCCGACGCAGAGCTCGCCGTACACCGCGGAGATCGGCTTCTTCGCCGGCAGCTCCATGAAGTCGGTCACCGGCTTCGGCAGCGCGATGCCGATGAGGTCGGCGACGGAGCGGATGCCGCGCGCCTGCATCAGGTGCGACAGCCCCTGGTGGAGCTCGTCGATGACGCCGACGCCGTGCTTCATCGCCACGGTGCAGAACTGCACGGTCTGGGCGCCGAGCGCCAGGAAGTGGGCTGCGGCGCGGTAGTCCATGGGGCCGCCGTTGCCGGACACCGGGACCCCGAGGTGTGCTACCTTCGCGAGCGTCATGTTGGAGATCGGCGTCACCCCCTCGCCGCTCATGCCGACGATCACCCCCTCGTCCCACCTCTTGCCGGGCGCCGACCGGAAGCCCAACGCCGGGAAGGTGTTGGCGAGGGTGATGCCGGCCTTGTGGCGCGGGTAGCGGTCCAGGAGCTTGCGGATCGGGATGACGATCATCGGGATCGCGGTCACCGCCGCGGTGAGCTTGAAGAGCTTGGGGATCTCCGGCGACGACGCCTTCAAGATCCACTCGATGATCTTCACCGTGAGCTCGGCGTTCTGCGACACGATGTCGCCCTCGGTGCCGTCGCCGCCCTGCGGACAGGAGAGCGAGTACTCGATGCCCATCACCCCGGCGGCCTCGAGCTTGCGAGTGTTGCCGACCCACCCGGCGGCGTCCTGGTCGTCGTTGCCGGTCACCGGGCCGCCGGTCGACGCCATCACCAGGCGGTCGGGGAACTCGCGGCGCAAGTCGCCTACCTCGCGGCACACCCGGTCGAGGGCGTGGCCGGAGACGTTGTCGCAGTTGCCCCAGGTGGTCTTGCCGAAGGTGAACATGTACTCGGCGGGGATGTGGATCGGGACGTTGTCGAACGCGGTCTTCATGATGCCGCCCGCCCAGCCGGCCTCGAAGGCGCGGCGCATCTGCGCGTAGCCGTCGGTCGGCGGCGCCGCCGACAACAGGAAGGGCGACAGGATCTTCCGGCCGAAGAAGTCGGCGTCGAGCGCGACCGGCAGGTGCCGGTAGCCCTCGATCAGCACCGTGCTCTTGCGTTTGGAGGCCGGCGGCGCGTACGGCATGCCGGAGAGCGCCGCGTGGATCTCCATCGCGACGTTCTTGCCCGCCGCCGCCGCCTCGACCACCGTCGACGGGCCGTGGTCGCAGTCGCCGGCGAAGTACCAGCCCTTCTTCTTCGAGATCGCACTCCGGTGGCCGATGGCGACGATGACGTGCTTGAAGTCGCTGCGGCGCTGCTTGCTGCCGCGCACCGGCACCACGGCGCGCGGGTCGAAGGGACCGGGGCGGACCTCGGCGGCGGTGACGTCGCCGGCCGGGTAGGTCACGTGCACCACCTCGATGCCCGTGACCCCCTTGGCGCCGCCCAAGATCTTCACGAGCTTGGTGCGGCCGCTCATCTGCACGCCGTTGAGGACGAGCTCGTGGCGCTCGTGATCGGTGAGCGGTAGCTCGGAGAGGGCCTCGAGGGTGAACATCTCGACCTGCGCTGCGCCCCGCCGACGAGCGGTGACCGCGCAGTCCACCGCGACCGCGCCGCCGCCCACCACCGCGACCGGGCCGGCGAGCGGATAGCGCTCGGGCGCGCTCAGGTAGTCGAAGCCGGTGATCGCCGCCTTCTCCCCCGGGATCCCCAAGCTGATGGGGCGCGTCAGGCCGCAGGTCACCAACACCGCGTCGAAGCCCGCGAGCTGCTTGCCCGGCTTCGCCGGCGTGTTGAGGCGCAGGGTGATGAGCGGGCTTTGGAGGATGAAGTCGAGATCGTGTTTCAGGATCTCGGGCGACAGGCGCGCCGTCGGGATCTGACACAAGGCGCCGCCGGCCTTGGCGTTCTGCTCGAAGATCTCGACCGCGTAGCCCATGTGCGCCAGCGTGTGTGCGGCCACGAGCCCCGCGGCGCCGGCGCCGACGATCGCGACCTTCTTGCCGTTGTTCTTCACCGGCAGCTCGAAGACCGGCCGTTTGCCCAGCCGCGCCGCCCGCAGGATGATGCCGGCTTGGATCGCCGGGATCTGGATGGGGTGGTCGATCTTCTTCTTCACGCATGCCGCCATGCAGTGGGTGTCGGGGCAGACGGCGCCACAGGTGCCGCCGAGCGGGTTCTTGCTCAAGATCAGCGCCGCGGCGCGCTGATAGTCGGAAGGCTCGCCCAGCCTCGCCGCCATGATGAAGTCGGCGGGCGAGCAGTGCGTCGGGCACGCCTCGCGGCAGGGTTTGAGCTCGCAGTACTCGCACTTCTCGAGCTCGGTCTTGAGCTCGGCGTCGGTCATCTCGTACACGGTAAAACCTCTCTCAGATCTTCTGAAAACGCTGCCAGGTGCTGACGGTGCGCGAGGCGGTCTGTTTCGCCAACTGCTCCATGTCGAGGGTCGTAAGAAGGCCGTCCTTCATCAGGACTTGGCCGTTGCAGATCGTGGTCTGTACTCGCTCGGCGGCGGCGCCGAACAACAGGTGGCCGAAGACGTTGTCGGCCGAGATCGGGGTGAAGGGGATGTGGTCGACGATGATCAGATCGGCGGCGGCCCCGGCCTCGAGCACCCCGAGCCGTCTGCCGAAGTAGCGCGTCGCGACCTCGGCGTTGGTCTCGAACAACATCTTCGCGGTGTCCATGAAGCCGGCGGACGGGTCTTCGCTGACGTGATGGCGAATGAACAGCGACGCCCGCGCCTCCTCGAGCATGTTGGAGGTCATGCCGTCGGTGCCGAGGGCCACCGGGATGCCCCTGGCGAGCATCTTCGGGATGTTGGCCCAGCCGACGGCGTTGTTCATGTTCGACTGCGGGTTGTGCACCACCGTGGTCCGCGTCTCGGCGAGCAGGTCGAGCTCGCGGTCGTCGAGGTGGATGCAGTGCACCGCCAGGGTCTTGTCGCCGAGCGCGCCCGCGTCCTGGAGGCGGGCGACGACCCGCTTGTTGTACTTCTTCTGCGAGTCCTCGGGGTCGAACTTGCTCTCGGAGACGTGGATGTGCAGGCCGGTGTCGAACTTGCGGGCGAGCTCGACGCAGCGGCCGAGGGTCTCCTTGCCGACCGTCATCGCCGCGTGCACGCCGACCTGGCCGTGCAGCATGCCCTGCGGGCCTTGGCGCACCGCGTCGAGCCAGGCGGCGCTCTCGTCGAGGCCGGCTTTGGCGCCCTCGGCGCCGTTGCGGTCGGTGACCTCGTAGCACAAGGACGCCCGGATCCCGGCCTGGCGCACCGCGTCGCCGATTCGGGACAGGCTGCCGCCGATGGCGTTCGGGCTCGCGTGATGATCGAAGATCGTCGTGGTGCCGGAAGCGATGCAGCGCGCCAACGGGAACACCGCGCTGTAGAACACGTCCTCCAGATCGAGGGCGCGGTCGAGCTTCCACCACAGGTTCTCGAGCACCTGGACGAAGTTCTTGGCGGGCGCGAACCCCAAACCGCAGGCGAAGGTACTATAAAGGTGGTGGTGGGCGCAGATCAGGCCGGGCATGATCAGCCGGCCGCGGGCGTCGATGATGCTCTTCGCCCGAGGCTTCAACGCCGCGAACGCCCCGACCTCGACGATGGTGCCGTTCGCGTACAGCACCCCACCGTCGGTGATCACCTTGCCGTTCTTGCCCAGGGTCACCACGGTGCCGTTGCCAACCAAGACCGGTTCGTTCATCATCCGCTCCTCGCTCTGACCGCGGCCACTCTAAACGGCGGCGCCGCCGGCAGCAAGACTCGAGGGAATGGCGATGCACAAGGAATGGCACGAGGACGACCGCTTCTGGACCACGTTCGCGCCGGCGATGTTCACCGCCGACCGCTGGGCGTCGACGCCCGAGGAGGTGACCGGCGTCATCCGCCTGGCCGGCGTCCGGAAGGGCGCCCGGGTGCTCGACATGTGCTGCGGCCCGGGGCGGCACTCCCTGGAGCTGGCGCGCCGGGGCTACGCGGTCACCGGCGTCGACCGCACCGTGGCGTACTTGCGGCGGGCGCGGGCAGCGGCGAAGCGCCAGCGGCTCGCGATCGACTTCGAGCGCGGCGACATGCGGACCTACGCCGCGGCGGCACACTTCGATCTCGCGCTCAGCCTCTACACCTCGTTCAGCTACTTCGAGGATCCCACCGAGGACCGCCGGGTGATCGAGCGCTTTCACGCCAACCTGGCGCAAGGCGGCACCCTGGTCATCGAGATGATGGGCAAGGAGGTGCTGGCGCGCCTGTTCCAGGCCCGCGACTGGCATCAGCTCGAGGACGACAGCTTCATGCTCGAGGAGCGTCAGGTCGACCGCCACTGGAGCTTCATGAAGAACCGCTGGGTCTTGGTCCAGGGCGGCAAGGTCCACGAGCACCGCTTCGAGCACCGCCTGTACTCCGGCGCCGAGCTCGAGGCGTTGCTCCTCGACGTCGGCTTCGTCGACGTCCAGATCCTGGGGGGCCTCGACGGCTCGCCCTACGACCGCAAGGCGATGCGCCTGGTGGCGGTGGCGAAGCGACCCAAGGCGAAGCGGCGCGCCTGAGAGCGCCGACGGCGCGGGGCCGCGGTCTCACTTCTCCAACGCCTCGAGGGCCTCGTTGAGGGCCTGATTCGCCGCGGTGAACTCGCGTTTCTCGAAGGCGAGCATCACCTTGTCGAGCGCGGCCGCGACACGGTCGACGGTCTTCAGGCCGCCGACGCGGCGCATCAGCTTGTCGAAGCGTTGGATCTTGGCGCCGACGAACACCGCGTCGACCACGGTGTTGTTGGCCTCGGCGATCGCGAGCTCGGCGTACTGACAGGCCTCGGCGAGTCGGCCGCGCTGGTGCTCGATCGCGGCCATCCGCTCCAGGCTGTCGAGCGTCAGGTTGTCGCCGCCGCGCAGGCCCCGCTCCTCTTTGATCGCCAGCAGGGCGGTGCGCTGCGCCTCGAAGCCGCGGCGCGTGGTGTCGTTGGTGGCCGGCTTGGCAGCGACCGGGGTGGCAGCGGGCGCCGGGGCGGCGGCGGGGGACGGCCTCGGGGTCGCGGCTTTGGCGCCGGGCTTCGGCGCGGCCCGGCCGGGAGCGCGAACCCCGGTGTCGAGGGCGAAGCCTCCGCCTTGGGGTGGGACGTAGCGGACGCGCGCCTTGGGTCTCTTCTTCGTCGGTGCCGATTCGGGCGCCGGCGGTGGCGGCGCTTCCTTGGTCGTGGTCGTGGGCGAGGCGGTCGGGCGGGGTGCCACGGGCGCGGCGGGCGCCGGCTCCGGCTTGAGGATCGTGGTCGGCTCGGGCGCCGGCGCTTCGCGGAGGGGATACGCGGTGGCTGCGGTCGGGGTGGCGGGGCCGGAGTCGGACCAGGTCTCCGGACGCGGGCCGCGGTGGCGGGGCTCGGTGTCGTCATCGGGCGCCGCGAGGGCCGGCGCCCCGTCCTTCGGGGTCGCGCCGAGCTCGAGCGCGCCCGGCGTGCGGGGCGCGAGGTCGAAGGGCGTCAGGGCGTCTGCGAGCTCGAGGACGTCGGCGTAGCGCTCGGCGGGGGTGCGGCGCATCGCCTTCAGGATCACGGCCTCGAGGCTCGCGCTCACCACCGGTGACAGCGCCGACGGCGGGATCGGATCGCGGAACAGCAGCGCTTCGGCGATCTCTCCTGGGTGATTGCCCTGAAAGGGCAGCTCGCCGGTCACCGCCTGGTAGAGGATGACGCCCAGCGAGTAGATGTCGGAGCGCCGGGTGTTCGGGCCGTTCTTCAAGAGCTCGGGCGCCGCGTAGTAGAGCGTGCCGACCCACTCGCCGGTCGCGGTGAGCCTGCCGACGTCGGGGCCGGTGGCGTAGCCGAAGTCGAGGATCATCGGCGCGTCGTTCGGCGCCAGCATGATGTTCGAGGGCTTCAGGTCGCGGTGCAAGATGTCCTTGGCGTGCGCCGCCGCCAACGCCCGGCAGATGGCCGAGAGCACCCGGGCGGCGCGGGCGATCGTGAGGCGGCGGTCACGCTTGAGGACGGCGTCGAGGGTGTCGCCGGCGATGAACTGCATGGTCAAGAACAGCAGCCGGTCTTCGGTGTGCAGATCGAAGATGCGACAGATCCCCGGGTGGTCGATGCGGTGCACGAGCTCGATCTCGCGCCGCATGCGAAGGGCGGCGTGCGAGCCGGTGGCGTGCAGATCGGCGTGCAGGGCCTTGAGCGCCACCGCGGCGCCGGTCGTGACGTCCTCGGCGAGATAGACGGTGGCGGTGGCCCCACGGCCGAGGCGCTTGACGATGCGAAACCGACCGAGGCTGGCCCCCGCCGTGAGCTTGCGCGGGTTGTTGGCCATCGCTCGCGCTTAGAACGCGCCCGCGACGACGACGCCCTTCGCCGTCGGGGCGATGACCAAGCGCAAGGTCGGCGGCTCGGGATCCGGGGCGCGGGCGCCGACCGTGAGCCGCGAGGTCATCTTGTAGCGATCCGGGTCGTCGCCGACGGCGCGCAGCACGAACCCGGTGATGAGACCGACGACGCCGATGCCGGCGCCGCTGAGCGCGCCCATGTCCATCATCGCCACCCGTCTCTCCTTCTTGTCGAGCTGGTCGCGGGTGGTCGTGCGTCTGCGGACGTCGGCGTTGTAGGCGTCCACCTGTTTGTTCAGGTCTTGGGCTTCCTTACTGCCGAGGTAGTAGAGGGCGCCGCCGCCGCCCAGGCCGACGACCCCGGCGGTGATGCAGATCCAGGACATCGTGCGCACGAAGCCGGCGTGGCTCTCGTAGCTCTTGACGAAGTCCTCGGAGGGCACCAGGTGGGCGTCGTGCGCCAGCGTCTGGCTCTCCTCGATGGTGACGTCGGCGCGATAGGTGACGAAGCCTTCCTTTTCGACCATCAGGTTGTGGACGCCGCCGGCGACCGAGAACGCCGGCAAGGGGCTGACGCCGATGATGCTGCCGTCCACCTTGACGCTCGCGCCCTCCTCGTTGACGGTGACCGCCAGCATGCCGGACTTCTTGGCGAGGATGTCGCGCACCAGGATCTGGGTCGCGGCCTTGAGCTCGTCATAGAGGCCCTGGTGGCCGCCTTCGTAGGCGCGGGACACCCGGTTGTCGACCCGGGAGGCCTTGATGTCGGCGAGCTGCAGCTGCACTGCGATTTGCGAGCCGGTCTGGGTCAGGCTGCCGGTGACCAGGTAGTCGGCGCCCAAGGCGCCGCCGATCTCGGCGATGCAGGTCATGTCGTCGCAGCCCATCTGCTGTTGGCTCGCGGCGTAGCTCAACAGCTTGACGATGTCCTGGCTCGAGATCGCCTTGAAGGCGCCGGTGGCGTCGAGGGTCTCGGCGACCAAGCTGGAGAGCGAGGTGACCAGATCTTTCGGCAGGCTGTCGGTGGCGGCCAGATCCATCACCGCGACCTTGAGCTTCGTGGTCTCGCCGAAGCCGCTGCTCGCGCCGGTTGGCGCGGCGGCGCCGGGCACCGGCGTGAGGGCGGGCGCCGGGGCGCTCCCGGTCTCGGCCGGCACCGGCGCCACGTCGGGCTTCGGGGTCGGCTCGGGCTCGATTTGGGCGGCCAGCGCCTTCCCGAAGCCGATCGGCTTCTCGTCGTCGGTCGCGGGGCCGGGCGGCAAGGCCGCGGCCTCGGCAGGGAGCGCCGCGGGCGTATCGGCGGCGCGCTTGGTGATCTTGCAGATCTTGTCGAGGGCCTTGGCCTTCAAGAACGCCGTCTTCTTGCCCACCCCGAGCTGCACCCAGCCGCCGTCGATGCTCACCACGCTGACCTTCTGCTTGGCCTTCAGCTTGATCTTGGGCGGCGCTTTCACCTTGGGGCTCGCCTTCGCGGCCTTGGTCAGGGTGCAGACGTCGCCGGCGGCCGGGGCCTCGGCGTAGACCGGCGGCGCGACACCGAGGACGAGGCAGAGGCCGCAGAGGCGCGAAAATGTGTTCATCGTATGGTCTCGCATTACTGCACCGTGACCGACGTGACGTCGCAGGTTTGGACGGCGGCGGTGTCGTAGGCCGGGCCGGTGTCACAGCGGCCGGCGTTCTCCGGACAGACGCGGGTGGGGGTGCATTGCCTGTCGTACCAGCCGGCGCTGCCGTCGCCGCGCTCGCCGCTCGTCGGCGACTCACCCCAGCAGTAGGTGCCGCCGTCCTCGGCGAGCCCGCAAAAGTGGGCGCTGCCGCCGGTGAGGGCCACGATCCCTTGGAGGGGCGCGCCGCAAGCGTGGGTCGCGCCGCAGCTCGGGGCCGCCTCGGGCGCGCACACCGTCACCGGCCACAATCGGCCGCGGTCGGCGATCGGGGCGCCGGCGTCGTTCACGCCCTGGGTTCCGTCGCCGAGCTGACCCCAGACATTCGATCCCCAGCAACGCACGGTTCCGTCGAGGAGGAGCGCACACGTGGCGCGCTTGCCGGCGGCCAGCGCCGAGATGTCCTCGAGGGCGACGCAGGTGCCGCCGGAGCCGGTGGCACAGACCAGCTGCGGCTGGGGGATGGTCGTCGTGTCGGTGCCGACGCCGACCTGGCCGTAGTCGTTGAGTCCCCAGCACACCGCGGTGGCATCCTCCAGGAGCGCGCACGAATGCCAGCCGCCGGTGACGACCCTGACGGCCCGGAGCCCGACCTTCGCCGGCGGGAGCTCGATGACGTCGGGATAGAAGCGGTCGATCACCTCGCCGTCGCCGAGCTGGCCGGAGTCGTTGCGCCCCCAGCAGTGCACGGCGCCGTCGTCCTTCAGCAGACAGTTGTGCTCGGCGCCAGCGGTCAGTCCGACGACGCCGGCGACCGGGCTCCCGGAGAACAGCACGTCGACCGGGTTGGCCTCGTAAAGCGGGTCGCCGTAGGTGTCCGTGCCGCCGTCTCCGGAGCCGAGCTCGCCGTGCTCGTTGCTGCCCCAGCACTTCACGCCTCCCCCTTGCGTCAACGCGCAGGCATGGGCGCTGGAGTTGCCGCTCGGTGGGTAGTCGTCGCCGCCGATGGCGACCGCGACCACGGCGGCGAGCGGCGCGGCGTTGGTGCCGACGCAAGCCGAGCCGTCCCAGTCGCCGACCGCGCAGACCGGCGTCGGGGTCGGCTGCGGCGTGAAGTACCACGCGAGTGCGAGGTCGGGGCCGGTGCCGAGCACGCCCCAGGCGTTGTCGCCCCAACAGCGGACCTCTCCGGTGTCCAGGACCGCACAGGTCGTCGACCGACCGGCGGCGATCGAGACGACGTCGCCGAGGCGCGTGCACGTCGCGCCGTAACCCCCGGCGCAGACCGGAGTCGGATTCGCGGTGTAGGCGCCCGCGACCGCGGCCCCGACGCTGCCGTAGTAGTTGTCGCCCCAGCACGCGACGCCGCCGCCGGTCGCGAAGCGGACGCAGCTCGCGCCGGCCAGCGTGACTATCTGATCGACTCCGGCCGCTGCCACGCACGTGCCGCCGCTCGCGCTGCCGGTGCCGCACACCGGGAGCGGAGTGGTGCTGCCGCTCAAGACGTCGTCGTCGTCGCCACGCCCGAGCGCGCCCGAGTTGTTCTCGCCGATGCAGAAGGCGCTGTCGTCGGTGCGGGTGCCGCAGGTGCGTCCATCGACCAGGCTCACGGTCGCGACGCCGGTCAACCAACCGGTGCAGCCGGCGTCGGCACAGACCTGAACCGGGGAGGCGCTGCTCGACGTGGTGGTGTCGCCGAGCTCGCCGTTGTCGTTGTCGCCCCAGCAGAAGAGATCGCCGCCGGTGACGACGGCGCAAGCGTGCATCCCGGACCAGGAGTTGATGTCGGGCACGCTCATCGCGACCGCCGTGACGCTCGCGAGCGGGGTGCCGCCGACGTCGCAGTCCGTCGCCGTCGCCTGACCGGTAAGGCACACCGGCGTCGGCAAGTCGCGATCGGTGCTGTCGTTCGTGCCGAGCTGGCCGTCGGAGTTGTCACCCCAGCAGCGGGCTTCGGTGGTGGAGAGGACCGCGCAGGCCGACCGGCCACCGGCGGCGACGGTGGCGAGGCCGCTCAGCGCGACGCAGGTGCGGCCCACGCCCTGCTCGCAGATCGGGGTCGGGCCGAGCTCGATGGCCGCGGGTGATACGCCGAGCAGCGGAACATCGCTGGACGGGGTGTTCTGCCCCCAGCAAAGGACGGCGCCGTCGCTCGCCAGCCGCGCGCACGCGAAGCCGACCCCGAGCGCGAGGTCGCCGACCCCGGCGAGCGGTGCGCAGTCGCTCGTGGACGGCTTGCCGGTGGCGCACACCGGCGCCGGGACGCCCTCGGCGGCGCTCGGGACCTCGCCACGACCGAGCTGCCCGGTGGAGTTGTCCCCCCAGCACTGCGGCGTCGCACCGGCGGTGAGCGCGCAGCTGAAGCCGTTGCTGGCGCTGTCACCGCCCACCCGAACGCTCGTGGCGCCGGCGAGCGCGGTGCCGGACAGGCAGGCGGATCCGTCCCACTGGCCGGTGGCGCAGACCTTCCCGGGCAGCGTTGGATCAGCCGGGCTCGTCTGCGGTCCGAGCTGGCCGGCGGCGTCGGCGCCCCAGCAATAGATCTCGTTGGTCCCGGACACCGCGCAGGCGTGGAAGGCTGCGGTGCTCAGCGAGCTGACGTCCGCGAGGTTGGTGCCGCAGCCGTCGGTGTTGCAGACGGCGGCGGGGGTCAGCGCGTCGTCGGTGGACCCGTTGCCGAGCTGGCCATAGTAGCTGTCGCCCCAACACGTCGCCGTGTGGTCGCTGCGGATGGCGCAGGTGTAGCTGCCGCCGGCGGCGATCGCGAGGATGCTCCCGAGGCGTTGATCCGATCCGGCGAGATCGCACTTGGTGCCGTCCCAGACCGCGCCGGTTTCACAGACCGGCAGCGGCGCGTAGGACTCGCCGAGCGTCCAGTACTCGACGCCGACGCCGAGCTGGCCTTCGTAGTTGCTCCCCCAGCACCACACCCCCCCGGTGCTGGTGAGGGCGCAGGTGTGGCTGGCGCCGGTGACCACCGCGGCCACGTCGGTGAGGGGAACGCAGGTGCCGGCCGCAGCGTTCCCTGAGAGGCACACCGGCACCGGCACCGCGGAATAGGCGACCGTGCCGCCGTCCCCCAGCTGGCCGTAAGCGTTGCTCCCCCAGCAGTACACGGCGTCGGATGGGCCCGCGATCGCGCAGCTGTGGTCGTCGCCGCCGGCCAACGCGGTGACAGCGGTCGGCGCCTGGCAAGGGCCGCTGCTGGTGGCGCAGACCGACCCCGGTCGACCGCGGTCGATGTAGCTGCCGTCGCCGAGCTGGCCGTCGTAGTTTCGACCCCAGCACAGAGGGGTGCCGGCGCTCGAGAGCGCGCAGACGTGGTTGGCGCCGGCCGCCAGCGCCGTCGTCGCCGTCAGGGCGCCGGCGCACCCCGGCCCGGCCACGCCGCAGACCGGCTCGGGATTGAAGATCATCGCCGCCGAGGTCGTGCCCGGGAAGCCGTCGCCGCGCTGGCCGTCGCCGCCGTTGCCCCAGCAGAAGCCGCCGCCGGTCGTGATCGCGCACGTGAAGTCGGCGCCGGCCGCGACGTCGATCGCGTCTTCGAGGGGCGCGCAGTCACCGGTGCGTGCGCTGCCGGTGCTGCACACCGGGGTCGCGACCAGGGCCGCGCTCGTTGCCGGGACGCCCATCCCGAGCTGACCGTAGGTGTTGTCGCCCCAGCACCAGACCGCGCCGCTGGTCTCAAGGACGGCGCAGGTGTGGTTGTCGCCGGCGGCGACCACCGTGACGCCGGTCAGTCGGGTGCAGCTCGGTCCGGCGCCGGCGGTGCAGACGGCGACCGGGTAGCCGCGGATCGCGGTGCTGCCGTCACCGAGCTGGCCGTAGTCGTTGTTGCCCCAGCAGCGCACGCTGCCGTCGCTGGCGAGCACCGCGCATACGTGCCGAGCGCCGCGCGCGATGCTCTGGGTGTCCGCGAGCGGCGTCGCCCACGGATCCGGCGGGGTGCCGTCACCTACCGCGGTCGGGTTCAGGAACTGCGCCGGCGCGCCGGTGCCGAGGATGTCGGCCGTTTGGCTGAAGGCATCCGCGTCCTGGGGCGCGCCCCAACAGGAGACGGTGCCATCGGCTGCGAGCAGGCAGGTGTGTCCCTTCCCGGCGGCGATGCTGCCCCGCTTGCCGGTGCAGGTTCCACAGCCGCCGGCCATCGCCTGTTTACCTTCGACTCCCGGATCCGATGTCACCGGCAACACCGCCGCCGAGCGTTGCCCCGGGCTCACGTTCATCGTCAGCGTCCGCTGCAGCGTGCCGGTGGTTTGATAGTCATCCGTGACGCTCCAGCTGACAGAGAGCGCCCCGGGCGTGAGATCGGTGAGGGTGCAGGACAGGCCGCTGTCGCTGGCGTCGACCACGGCGCACGCCGACACCGTCCCGGAGGCGCCGGCGTACTGGGCGTCGGGCTCGGCCACGGTGTCGAAGGTGGTGTGGCCCCGCAGCACCAGGGTGCAGCCGTAGCCGACGTAGGGTGGGTCGTCCCAGTCGAGGATCGGGAGCTGCGAGGTGAACACCACCTCCTCGTAGGGCGCCGACTCCCCTTTCACGTTCAAGACCGTCACCTTGTAGGCGTAGGTCTGATCGGCGGTGAGGCCGGAGTCGTTGAGCACCGCGCCCGGCGTGGCAGTGTCGGTGATCGTGCTGAAGCTCACCGCCGGCTGCACCTTGCGCTCGACGCGGTAGGCGGTGGCGCGCCGGTTGCCGTCGGTGAAGGTGAGCTCGAGATCGCTCGTGGTCAGGTGCACGAACTGGATGTCGGTGATCGCCGCCGGATACATCACCGCGTCCAGCGCGTCGGTGGGGTTGGTCTTGCACTCCTCGTTGTTGACGACGCGAAACGCCGACACCCGGTATTGGTAGAACGACCCGAGGACGATCGAGGAGTTGTCGAAGCTCGTTGCGTCTACCGGCGCCCGACCGATCTCCACGAAGTCGCCGGCCTCGTTGTCCCGGCGCTCGATGATGAAGCCGTCCTCGTTGCCGGTCTGCGATGCCCAGCTGACGACGACGTGGGTCGCGAGCACCTCCACCTCTATGGAGTCCACCGGCGCGTCCGGCGCACAGGTGGTGTCGGTCGCCGCGGCGCGCGGCTTGACCTCGTGCAACAACGCCTTGTCGCAAGCGGCGGCAACGAGGCAAACAGAAGCGATCGCGACGATGCGGCAGACCTTCATGATGGCACGGCTCCTGGTCGAGTAATCGGGGGAGTCTAGCCGCAACCAAAGGTCACGACCAGACGATGAGCACGGAAACAGAGGGCGTCGCCGAGGTGGAATCGGCACTCGTCCAAGGCTGTCTTGGCGGTGTTGCGTGAGGCGGACTGGAGGGTGAGCCCCGCGCGAGCGGGGCGAAGACGCGCCCCAGCAGGGGCGCGGCCGAGGCCGAACGGCCGAGCCCGAAAGGAGGCCGACCCCCGCGCACAGCGCGGGGGGCAGGCCCAAAGAGCAGGTCCGTCCTTGAACCGACGTTCCTCTCTAGGCTGTAGGACTGGCGCCGTTCTTCTTCAGCTCGCGGTCGCGGAGCTCGCGTCGCAAGATCTTCATCATCGAGCTCTTCGGCAGCTCCTTGATGATCTCGACCTGCTTCGGAACCTTATAGGCCGCGAGCTCCTTCTTGCAGTGGGCGACGATGTCGTCGGCGGTCGCCGCTACCCCTGGCTTCAGCACCACGAACGACTTCACGGTCTCGCCGCGCTTGGCGTCCGGGATGCCGATGGTGGCCGCCTCCAGCACCGCCGGGTGCGAGAACAACACGCCGTCGATCTCGTCGGGGTAGATGTTGTAGCCGCCGGCGATGATCATGTCCTTCTTGCGGCCGACGATGAAGGTGTAGCCCTCGTCGTCCACCCGCGCCAAGTCCCCGGTGTAGACCCAACCGTCCTTCAGCATCTTCGCGGTCTCGTCGGGGCGGTTCCAGTAGCCGGCCATGATCTGCGGCCCCTTGATGCACAGCTCGCCCTCTTGATTGACGCCGAGCTCCTTCAAGCCGGTCTCGACGTCGACGATCTTCATGTCGGTGCCACAGATCGGGACCCCGACCGAGCCGGTCTTGCGCTTGCCCATCAGCGGGTTCACGTGCGTCACCGGCGAGGTCTCGGTCAAGCCGAAGCCCTCGGTGATCTTGCCGCCGGTCAGCTTCTCGAAGCGCTCGAGCACTTCGATCGGCAGCGGCGCCGAGCCCGAGAAGCAGCCGCGGACGCTGGAGAGATCCATCTTGTCGATGCCCGGGGTGTTGTTGATCGCGACGAACAGCGCCGGCAACGCCGGGAACAGGCTCACCCGGTACTTGACGATGCTCTTGACCAACAACGGGATGTCGCGCGGGTTCGGCGCCAGCACGATCTGGGCGCCGGCGTGGACCGGCCACAGCATCGACACCGTCATCCCGAACACGTGGAAGTACGGCAGACACGCGAGCAGGGTCTCCTCGCCGCGCTTGACGATCGGGAACCACGCCGCGCACTGCTGTACGTTCGCCGACAGGTTGCGATGGGTCAGCATCGCGCCCTTGGAGACGCCGGTGGTGCCGCCGGTGTACTGCAGCACCGCGACGTCTTTGAGGTTGAGCTCGACCTTCGGCGGCGTCGGCGGATACTTGGCGATCAGCTCCTTGAAGAAGTGCACGTGCGCCTCGCGCGGCACCTTCACGTACTGGCCGGTCTTCTTGAGCTTGAGCGGCGCGAGCAGGCTGATCGGGAAGGGCAGGTAGTCCGGGATCGAGGTGACGATGACCTCTTGCACCTTGGTCTTCTTCAAGATGCCGCGCAGCTTGTTCCACCACAGGAAGTCGAGGGTGACCACGTGGGTGACGCCGGCGTCGTTGAACTGGTGCTCGATCTCGCGCTCGACGTAGAGCGGGTTGGTGTTGACCGCCTGGGCGCCGAGCTTCAACGTCGCGAAGAAGCTGATCACCATCTGCGGCAGGTTCGGCATCCACAGCGCGACCTTGGAGTCCTTCTTGACCCCGAGCCCTGCCAGCGCGGTCGCCATGCGGTCGACCTGCTCCTTGAGCTCGCGGTAGCACAGGCGCCGGCCCATGAACGCGAGCGCCGGCCGGTTCGGGAACTGCGTCACCGTGCTCTCGAAGAAGTCGACGACGGTCTTGTCCTCCAAGGTGATGTCGGCGGGAACGCCCTTCTCGTAGTTCTTGGTCCAGAATCTTTCCACGGTACCCTCCATTGCCTCCCCAAAAGAACCGCGGGGAATTGGCTGTCCTCGCCACTCTGGTATGCTGTCTCGCCCGGGAAGGCAACTGTGACTCTGAGCAAACCTCACTTTGACGGCCACTATCAGGAGGAGGCGACCCTCGCCGACGGCAGCCGGGTCCACCTGCGCTTCGTGCGCCCCGAGGACAAGGCCCGCCTGCAGGCGGCCTTCGAGAAGCTGTCGCCCGAGTCTCGCTACCTGCGCTTCTTCTCCCACAAGCAGACGCTGACCGACGCCGAGCTCGAGGTGCTGACGAACGTCGACGGCGATCACCACGTGGCGATCGGCGCGGCGCTCGACGGTCCCGGAGGCGAGCTGGTGCCGCTCGGTGTCGCCCGCTTCGTGCGGCTGGCTGACGAGCCCGCGGTCGCCGAGGCGGCGATCGTCGTCGTCGACCGGTTTCATGGTCGCGGCCTGGGGACGTTACTGCTGCAGCGCCTGGCGGCGGCAGCCCTGGAGCGCGGCATCACGACCTTCCGCTGCGAGTTCTTCGTCCACAACCACAAGGTTCGCCGGCTCTTGGAGAACATGGCGCCGAGCTTGAAGCTGGAAGTGGACGGCGACGTGATGAAGGTCGAGATCCCGGTGCCGTCGATCGACCGTGGTCAGCCGCCGACCCGCATCGATCGCGACACGCCGCTGTTCCATCTCCTCGGCCAATCGGCGCAGGGCGCCATCGAGCTGCGCCTGCGGCGCCTGTTGCTCAAGATCAAGGAGTGAGCGGTGCTCCGCTGCCTCTCCTGGTGCATGGGCGCGCTGCCGCTTTCGACCGCGCTCGCCGTCGGCCGGCTGGTCGCGCGCCTGTGGTTCTACTGCATCCCGATCCGGCGCCGGGTCGCGCTCACCAATATCGGTAAGGCGCTGGGCGCGGCCCTCGCGCCTGCCGAGCGCCGCCGCATCGCGCGCGGCTCCTTCGAGAGCCTGGCGATGATGGCGGTCGAGACCTTGCGCTATCCGCACCTCGACGCGGCGAGCTCTACCGAGCACGTCCGGCGCCAGGGCTTCGAGCACTGCGCGGCGGCGTTCGCGAAGCACAAGGGCGTCATCTTCGTCGCCTCGCATCTGGGCAACGTCGAGCTCCTCGGGACCTCGCAGGGGGTGCGCGGCATGGTGTTGAACGCCGTGGTCAAGGAGATCAAGAACCCCGCCGTGCACCGCTTCCTCTTCGACCACCGCAGCCGCTGCAACATCCGCGTCGTGCCGCCCAGGCGCTCGAAGGATCTGATCTACGCCGCGCTCGCCCGCGGCGAGGGGGTCACCTTCATTGTCGACCAGCACATGGCGCCGTACCGCGCCGTGGTCTGCGAGTTCTTCGGCATGCTGGCGTCGACGTCGCCGGCGCCGGCGCGCTTCGCGTTCGAGACCGGCGCCCCGGTGATCCCGGTGGCGATGTTTCGCGACCGTACGCGCCCGACCCACCACACCGCGCGCTTCGAGCCCGAGCTGGTGCTCGAGACCCCGTATGCGACGCTCGACGACAACATCTGGCACAACACCCAGCGCCTGAACCGCATCATCGAAGGTTGGATCCGCGAGGCGCCCGACCAGTATCTGTGGCTGCACCGGCGCTTCAAGGTGCATGACGACCCCACCGGCTTTCAGATCCCGGCGCAGCTGCAGCACCTGCGTCACGAGAGCCGCCCGTGAACCGGATCCCGGCGCTCGAAGAGCTGGCGATCGTCGCCGGCCTCGGCGTCGTGGTCACGGCGCTGCTGTCGAAGCTGCGCTTGCCGACCGTCGCCGGGTTGCTCGCCGCCGGTGCCTTGCTCGGGCCCTTCGGTCTCGGGCTGGTCAAGGACGTGGGGGCGATCGAGGGTCTGGCGGAGGTCGGCGTCGTCCTGTTGTTGTTCACCATCGGTCTGGAGTTCTCCCTCGAGCGCCTGCGGCACATCTTCCGGCGCCTGGCGCTCGGCGGCAGCGTCCAGGTCGGCGCGACGATCTTGGCGACCGCCGGGGTCGCGACCGCCATCGGTGTCGCCCCGGGCCCGGCGGTGTTCTTCGGCTTCGTGGTCGCGATGTCGAGCACCGCGATCGTGCTCCGGGCGCTCAGGGATCGCAGCGAGCTCGACGCCCCGCACGGCCGCTTCGTCGTCGGCACCCTGATCTTCCAGGACCTGTGCGTCGTGCCGATGGTGCTGCTGATCCCGGTGTTGGCGAGCGGCGCCTCGGCCGGCGCCGCGGCCACGCAGATAGGCTATGCGCTCGGCAAGGCCGGACTCGTGGTCCTGGGGACTTTGTTCGTGGCGAAGATGGTCGTGCCGCGGGCGCTGCGCTGGGTAGATGCCAGTCGGTCGCGCGAGGTCTTTCTGTTGGCGATCATCGCCATCTGCGTCGGCACCGCGTGGTTGACGTCGATGGTCGGGCTGTCGTTGGCGCTCGGCGCGTTCCTGGGTGGCATGGTCGTCGCCGACACCGAGTTCCAACATCGGGCGATGGGCGACATGATCCCGTTGCGCGACGCGTTCGTCAGCATCTTCTTCATCTCGTTGGGGATGCTCTTCAACGTCGGCAGCGTCGCCGCGCATCCGGTGGTCGTGGGGCTGTGGCTCCTGGGCTTCGTCGGCGCCAAGACCGTCGTCGCGATGATCGCCGCGGCGCTGATGCGCTTCCCACCGCGGGCGGTGTGGTTGGCCGGGATCGGCTTGGGGCAGTTCGGCGAGTTCGGCTTCGTGCTCCTGAAGCAGGGCGAGGCCAAGGGGCTCACGACCCCGGACGCCGCCGGCGCGCTGTTGGCCGCCGGCATCGTCAGCATGTTCTTGACGCCGATCCTCATCCGCTTGGCGCCGCACATCAAGGCCGGGGAGCGCTTGCTGTCGCCGCTGTCGAAGATGCTCGGGGTCCGCGGTCTGGAGAGCGACGCCGCGGTCGCCGAGCGTCTGGCGCGTCACGTCGTCGTCGTCGGCTACGGCATCGCCGGCAAGCTCGTGGCCCGAGCGCTCGCCGCGTGCGCGCAGCCGTACGCGGTCTTGGAGATGAACGCCGAGACCGTGCGGCGGGCGAAAGAGAGCGGCGTCCCGGTGTACTACGCCGACGCGACCAGCGAGGACGCGCTCGCGGCCGCCAACATCGCCGCGGCGCGGGTCGCGGTGTTGCTGATCAACGACCCGGAGGCGGCGGTGCGGGTGGTCGACACCGTGCACCGCGTCGCCCCCGCGGTCCCGGTGGTGATCCGGACCCGCTATCACGCCGAGCGCGAGCGCCTGCTCGGCCTCGGGGCGGTCGACGTCGTCGCCGAAGAGGTCGAGGCGAGCGTCGAGGTCCTGGCGCGCTTGCTGCGGCGCCTCGAGATCCCGCGCAACGTCATCGTCGGCCAGATCCGGGAGGCGCGCGACGCGATGCAGACCTCGAGCCGCAAGATCACGCTGCCGCGGACGACGCTCCTCGACCACCGCGACCTCGGTGACCTGAAGATCGAGAGCGTGTTGGTGACCGACGGCAGCCGGGCGCTGGGTCGCAACTCGGTCGAGCTCGACGTGCGGCGCAAGACCGGGGCGCTGGTGGTCGCCATCCGCCGCGGCGATCGGCTGCTCGAGCAGCCCGATCCCTCCGAGGCGTTCGCCACCGGCGACGTCATCTATCTGGTCGGCTCGAACGCCGCGATCCGCACCGCGATCGATCTGTTGGACCAGGACAGCGGCGCCGAGCCGGCATGAGCGCGGTCGTGACGTGCGGCCGCGCCCGATGTCGGCTCGCCCGGTCGACAACAACGGGCGACGGACCTCGGTCGCCGAGCGGCGCGCCGCCGGCGAACGGTCCGAAATGGTGCACTGCAACATCTTGACAGCCGGCGATCGCCTGTATTACACCGGGTGGCCGTTATCGTGCGGGCCGGCGTTGGGTGCCCTGCACAATAGTGGTGCGATCGATGGGGCTGGAAATGCACGTTTCTCTGTCGCGCTGCAAGATCGGTCTCGGGGTTCTGGCGCTCCGGCTCGCGGCGTGCGGTGCGGGTAGCGCGCCGGCGCGGTTGTGCAGCGTCGGCGCCGACTGTGCCTCGGGGGTGTGCGGGGTCGACGGCAGCTGTGCGCCGGGCGCGGGCGACCCGGGGGGCGCGGCCGGCGACGTGGACGGCGGCGACGTCGGGGCGGGCGACTCGGGTGGCGTTTGTCGCCCGAGCAACGACGGCAGCATCAGTGCCGGCGAGGCGCCGTTTGCCGCCGGGCTGACGGCGGTCTTCCGGGTGACGACCGCGGCGGCGGGGTTCTCGACCGCGCCCGACTGCGGCAACGGCACCTGCGTTTGGGATCTGCGCAGCGTCGCCGGTGCGACCACCGACCTCGAGGTCGCGACCGCCGCGCTCAGCGGGGCGTGGTTTGCCGCCGAGCCGGCCTTTCAGACCGCTACCTACGTGACCAGGCTCGCCGACTTCGAGCTGACGGTCGGCTTCTACACCTGCCAACAGACGCAGCTCGGGGTGTTCGAGAACAACGCCGACGCGCTGTTGCTCTTGGGCATCGTCTCCGAGCACGACGATCTCGAGACCACCAAGCTGATCTATGAGCCGCCCCTCGCGGTGCTGCGATGGCCGCTGGCGAAGGACGCCCTGTGGACCGAGGAGGTGGCGGCGTCGGGCTCGCTGTGCGGCTCGCTCTACCCCTACGTCATCCGCCAGACCTACAGGTCGGCGGTGGATGCGGTGGGCACGGTGCGCACGCCGTACGGGGATTTCGAGCGCGCGCTGCGCGTCAACACGCTCGTCACCCGGCACGCTTCGGACATCGGCGAGCCGCTGGTGTCGGCGTCAGTGATGCGGCAGCAGAACTTCGTCGCCGAGTGTTTCACCGCCATTGCCGCGGTCCATTCAGAGGACGGCGAGACCCGGGCGGAGTTCACCGGCGCCGCCGCGGTGCGGCGCCTGGCATTGTCGCCATGAGCCTCCGAGCGCTGGTGGCGCGCGCGGTCGTGATCGCCGGACTGTTGGCGACGACGGCTTGCCTGCGCTTCGCCGCCGGCCCCTTCGCCGGCGAGCCGGCGGCCGCCAGCTTCATCAGCGTGGACGGCGAGCGGATCCACTACGTGGACCTTCGCGGGCGCGCCGAATCCTCGACACCGGCGCTGGTGTTGTTGCACGGCTTCGGCGCCAACCTCGACGAGTGGGGCTTGTTGTTGCCGCTCTTGGTGCAGCGCGGCTATCGGGTCGTCGCCGTCGATCTGCGCGGCCACGGGTTCTCGGACCGGCCGGCGGCCGGCGACTACTCGATCGCTGCCCAGGCCCGGCTCGTCAGCGCGGTGCTCGACCAGCTCGGGGTTGCGAGCTTCGTGCCCATCGGCCACTCGTGGGGCTCGGCGGTGGCACTGCAGCTGGCGTTCGACGCCGGCGCGCGGGTGCCGCGGGTGGTCTTCGTCAACGGCCTGTTCTTCGCGGCCCAGGAGCCGCTGTTGTTCTCCTGGTCGCGTGTGCACGGCCTGGGCGAGATGATCTTCGCGCTGTTCTACAACGAGCGCATCGATGAGAAGGTGGCCTTCGCCCTCTACAACCCCGAGCCTTTCATGACCGAACAGGCGGTCGAAGACGCGGTCGCGCTGCAGGAGCGTCCCGGGACCTTGGCGGCGGCGCTCGCGACTGTTCGGGCGCTCAACCTCGAAGCGATGGAGCCGCGCCACTTCGACCTTCGGCAGCCGGCGTTGTTGCTGTGGGGTCGTGAGGATCAGGTGACGCCGCTGAAGTATGGCGAGCGGATGAGCCTGCGGCTGCCGCACGCGCGGCTGTTGGTCGTGCCGCGCTGTGGCCACTTGCCGATGCTCGAGGCGCACCAGGTGGTCGCCGACGAGGTGCTGCGCTTCCTCGAGGGAGGCGAGTCGTGAGTCGCGGCGGCCGCGGCGTGCTCCTTGCGTTGTGTCTGGCGACGGCACCGCGCGCGGCGCGTCCCACCGGGTTCACCGACTACGGCAACGACATCCTGGCGTCGCCCGAGCCGCGCTACGGGCTCAGCGGCGCGCTGCGTTTGCGCTCCGAGATCTTCGCCAACCTCGATCTCGATCGCGGGCCGACGCCTTCCGGGGAGGTGTTCTTTCCGGTGTCGATGAGCGAGCCCGGCCGGCAGGTCTTGTACGCCGGCGACCTGCGGCTGCGCACCGATTTGTCGGTCTACGCCCCGGGCGGCATGGTGGCGGTGAAGGCGCGCATCGATGTGCTCGACAACCTGGCCCTCGGTAGTGGTGCCGACGGCCTGACGGGAGACAGTCGGACCCAGCGGCCGCCCGGTGCGGCGTTTCGGATCAAGCGCGCCTACGGCGAGCTGGTGACGCCGGTGGGGTACCTCGCGGCCGGGCGCGTCGGTGCCCACTGGGGTCTCGGACTGCTGGTGAACGGCGGCGACTGCGCCGACTGCGATTCAGGAGACGCCGCCGATCGGGTGGCGTTCATCACGCCGCTCGTTGGTCACCTGGTGGCTCTGGCCTACGACTTCTCGGCGACCGGCCATCTCGTGCGCCGCAGAGACGAGGCGCGCGTCGTCGACGTCGAGCCCGCGGCCGCGGTGCGGTCGTGGTCGGTGGCGATCCTGCGCCACAACACCCCGGCGGCGCACCGGCGGCGCAACGACGCCGGTAGGGCCACCTGGGACTATGGCGCCACTTACGCCCATCGGCGCCAAGCGCGCGACATCCCGGCGAGCTACCTGCCGCTCGCGGCGCCGGCGACGGTGAACGCCGGCCAGGTGGTGGACCGCGGCTTCGCGGCCGAGGTCGTCGACTGTTATCTGAGTCTGGACTTCGGCGTCGGCCGGATCGCCGTCGAGGCCGCGATGCTCCTGGCGTCGGTGCGCCAGACCTCGCTCACGCCCGGTCTCGGCATCGGCGCCGAGGCGCGGGCGCGGCAGCGCGGCGCCGTCTTCGAGAGCGACTTCGGTCTCGCGGCGCGCGTCATCGGCGTGGGTCTCGACGCCGGGGTCGCGAGCGGCGATCCGGCGCCCGGCTTTGGCGCGCAAGACGGCCTGTCGCAGCTCGCCTTCGGGAAGCCCGGGGATCTGAACGGCCCCCAGGCCGACATGCGCACCGACCGCCGGATCGACAACTTCCGCTTTCATCCCGACTACCGCGTCGATCGGATCTTGTTTCGCGAGATCATCGGTACGGTCACCGACGCGGCCTACGTCCGGCCGCACGCCCAGGTGCGCCTCTTGAGGCTCCGCGGCGCGGAGTTGGTGGCCTCGGTGGCCGCGATCGCCTCGTGGGCGGTGGACGTCGGCTCGACCCCGGGCGGCGCGCGGGCGCTTGGCGTCGAGATCGATCCGACCCTGGGGTACCAGACCGAGGACGGTCTGCAGGCCGCCTTCGAGTACGCGGTGCTGTTTCCGTTCGCCGGCCTCGACAACCCGCGCCTCGGTCTCGCGGCCAAGGCCGGCCAGCTCTTTCGCCTGCGTTTGGGCTTCGGGTTCTAGCGATGCGTCCAGGTCTCTTCACTCTCCTGGCTTGGGCGGCGACCGGCTGCGGCGAGAACCTGACCTTCGGCCAGAGCGACGGCGGCTCGGCGCCGGGGTCGCTGTCCTGCCTGCCGAACCTGGACGGTCAGATCACCGCGGCTGAGGCGCGGCCGGTGCTCGGCCGGAGCGTCTCGTTTCTGGTCTCCGGCGCCACGGGCGGCGGCGCGGTGCAGCGCGTCGACACCGCGGGCGTCGTCGCTGCCGACGGCCGTCGGGTCTGGGATTGGTCGAGAGGCGAGTCCGCAGAGCGCACCGCCGCCGTCGTCGCCGTGCCGCTCGCGGCCCAGTGGTACAGCGCCTGGTTTCCGGGCGGCGAGTTCGTGGCGCCCTTGGATGCCGCGGGTCGTCTGGACGCGATCTACTCCATCGACGAGGCGGCGCTCTATCTTCACGGCAGCGCGTCTCGAACCGAGAGCCCCGCCGCCGGGCGGACGCTCCTGCCCTACATCACGCCGGTGGCGCTGTTGCGCTTCCCGTTGTCCGTCGGCAGGCGCTGGACCGAGGTCGGTGAGGTGCGCAGCGGCAGCCTCGACGGTCTGAGCCCCTGGTCCCAGGACGACAGCTACGAGGTCGCGGTGGACGAGAGCGGCGAGCTCGTGCTCACCGGCTTCCGCTTCCAGCAGGTGCTACGGCTCGCGATCAAGATCAGCGCCGCGCCCAAGACCGGCGGTGCCGCGCCGACCAGCGTGCGCGAGGTGCTGTTCATGTTCGAGTGCTTTTCGGTCGACGTCGCGCGGGCGACGTCGCCGGTGTTTGTCACCCCGGACACCGATCCCGGCGCCAGCTTCGCGGTGGCCGAGGAAGTCCGGCGCTTGGGTTGGTTCTAGACCAGGAGGAACGTCGATGTCATCGACCACACCGCACGCGCGCCCTGCCACCAGTCTCATCGCGGATCTCGTCGACAAGAACGCCCGCGCGGCGGCCGGCGCGGCGAAGATGTGGATCGACGGCGCGCGCTTCGCCGCCTACTCCACCCACGCCCTCCTCGAGGGCGGGGTGTTCCCGGCGTTCGACGGCGTGCTCGCGGTCAACGACCAGGTCTTGAGATCAGTCCTCGAGGTGCTGCGCGGCGAGCGCAGCCTCGGTGACCTCGCCAAGGACACCAGCGCCCGCGCCCAGGCGGCGGTGCGCTTCCCGCGCCTGGTGCAGTCGATGGGCAAGGAGCTCTTCGGCAGCGCTACCTTCGCCGGCGAGACGGTGCTCGGTGAGGATGCCCACTTTCGGTTGACCTACATTCCGCCGGTCGCGGCCGGCGAGGGCGCCGGGGTCGCGATCTTCCACGCGGGCGGCGCGATCCCTTACGGCGATCGGATCTTCCGCATGCTCCCGGACTTCAACTTCTATGCCCCGTTCTTGGCGCGCGGCGTCGCGGTGTACGCCATGGAGCTCAAGGGCGACCGGAGCAGCGTCGACTTCGGCAGTCTCACCGTGGAGTCCTTGATCGCCAGCCTCGACCGTCTGTCGGCGCTGGCGTTTACCCATCACGGCCGGCGCAAGATGATCCTCGAGGGCTACTGCGGCCAGGGCACCCAAGCGCTGTTGTTCGCCGCCGCCAGGCCGAAGGAAGCCGACGCGCGTTTCTCGGCGCTGGCGCTGTTCGTCGCGCCGGTGGACGGCAGCAAGTGCGAGGCGCTGGCGACCGCGATGCAGAGGACGCCCGACCGGCTCCTCGACGCCAACCTGACGCTGTGGGGGCTCTTGGGCGGCTATCTGCCGGGGGATGCCACCCGCCTCGGCATCGACATGCCGCTGAAGGCGGTGTTCTACAAGACGCCGCTCGCCTACCTGCTCGCCGGCTGGCACCGCAGCGACTGGGCCGAGGTGCAGCGGATCGAGGACTTGAGCGGCGCGCAGCGCCGCGACCTGGCCGGCGCCTACTGGGTCTCGGCCGACAACGCCAACCGCTTCCCGATCCCGGTGGAGCTGGCGCGGGCAACGGCGCGGCTGTTCAAGCGCGGCATCGCCGCGAACGGCGATCTGCCGCTGGAGGTGGAGGGGCGGCGGCTGTCTTTGGCAACGGTCGCGGCCGCGACGCAGCTCAAGGTCTTCGGCTTCTATGGGGGGCGGGATCCGGTGGTCCCAGATCGCACCGCGCACCCGCTCATCACTCTCTTGGGTCGGCGCTACACCCACGTCGTGCACCCGGAGGCCGGGCACGTGTCCTACGTGCTGTCGCCGAAGGTGTGGGACGCGAAGGACGCCAGGGGTTTGCGGCCGAACCCCATCGATCTCCTGCTCCAGACCCAGGCCGCGACCTCCAAGAGCCGCCGCGCCGAGGAGCCGTCATGACCCCGACCCTGGCCCGCGAAGCCAACGCCCCGACCATCTTCTTCTTCCTGGCGAGCCTGCCGGAGCGCAAAGACCGGCCGCGCTTCTTTGTCCCGCAACCGGGCGGCGGCTTCGCGCCGATCACCTGGGGCGAGCTGGCGACCGGGTGCGAGAAGCTGGCGTCGTTCCTGCTCGACCGCGGTGTCACCAAGGGCTCCGCGGTCGCGGTGTGCGCCAATACGCGCTGGGAGTGGGCGGCGGCCGCGATCGCGCTGATGGCGGCGCAGGGCGCGCTGGTGCCGGTGTACCCGACCTTGCCGCCGTCGCAGCTCGCGCACATCCTCGGCCACAGCGAGGCGAGCGTGCTGTTCGTCGAGAACGCCGAGCAGCTCGCGCGCGTGCTCTCGGTCTGGGATCGGCTTCGCGTTCGCACCATCATCACGATGACCGACATCGACGTCCGGCCGCTGGCACAGCAATGCGGCCTCGACTCGGACCGGCTGGCGGCGATGACCTTCGGCTGGCAGCAGGCGACGGCGCAGGGCGGCGACAGCCTCGCGAAGGCCCCGAGCCGCGTAGAGCAGGCGCGCGAGCGCATCGAGCTCGAGGACGTCGCCTACCTGGTCTACACCTCGGGCACGACCGGGTTGCCGAAGGGCGTGCCGCTGACGCACTTGAACGTCGGGGTGTCCGGCGCCGACTGGATGGCCTGCAACGGCAGTTTGGTCAAGGACGGCGACGTCGACATTCTGTGGCTGCCGATGGCGCACCTCTACGGCCTCGGCCAATTCTTCCTCGGCAACAACGCCGGCTTCGTGAGCTACTTCGCCGACCCGGCCCGGGCCTTGGCGCTGATGATGGAGCAGCGGCCGCACGTCTTCATGAGCGTGCCGATCTTCTGGGAGAAGCTGATGCTGTTCGCGCGCGCCGCATCGCCGGAGCCCGCGGCACAGTACGAGAAGCTGCGGGCGATCACCGGCGGCCGCTTGCGCTTCTGTTTGTCGGGCGGCGCCGGGCTCGCGAAGGAGGTCAAGGAGTTCTTCTATCGGGCCGGCATCTTGATTATCGAGGGCTACGGCCTGACCGAGTGCTCGCCGAATCTGACCATGAACCGTCACGACGACTTCGACTTCGACACCGTCGGGAAGCCGGTCCCGAGCGTCGAGCTGAAGATCGCCGCCGACGGTGAGATCGTCGCGAAGGGCGCGAACATCTTCAAGGGCTACTATCGCGATCCCGAGGCGACGCGGGCGGTGTTTGACGCCGACGGCTGGTTTCACACCGGCGACCTGGGCGCCTTCACCGCGAACGGCTTCGTGAAGATCATCGGTCGCAAGAAGGACATCCTGGTGACCGCCGGTGGCAAGAACGTGCCGCCCGCGAACATCGAGATCAAGTTCAAGGACTTCCCGTTGATCACGCAGGCGATGGTCTACGGTGACGGCAAGAAGTACCTGACCGCGCTCATCGACATCGACGACGGCGTCGCCCGGGCCCAGCTGGCGGCGGCGAACGCCGACGTCGGCAGGTCGGTGCGTGACAACCAAACGGTCGTGGCGTGGGTGCAGGCCGCGGTCGACGCCGTGAACCGCGACCTCGCGAGCTACGAGACCATCAAGAAGTTCGTCATCGCGCCGGCGCCGCTCAGCGTCGAAGATAACCTGTTGACGCCGACGTTGAAGCTGAAGCGCGCCGCGGTGACCAAGCGCTACCAGCGCGAGCTCGAGCAACTCTACCAACAAGCCAAGGAGTGATCGATGAACCTCGAGGATCTCAAGATCATCGTGACCGGCGCCGCGAGCGGCATGGGGGCGCACTTCGCGACCAGGCTTCACGAGGCCGGCGCCAAGGTCGCCGCCGGTGACCTGAACGCTGCCGGGCTCGAGCGCCTCCCGGCGGGCATCGTCAAGCGTCGGCTGGACGTGAGCCAGGAGGCCGACGTCGTCGCCTTCGTGGCCGCGGCGGCCGCCGAGCTCGGTGGCCTGAACGCGTTGATCAACAACGCCGGCATCCTCAAGGACGGCCTGTTGGTGAAGAAGGACAGGGACAGCGGCGCGGTGTCGAAGCTCGCGCTCGCCGACTGGCAGCGGGTGCTCGACGTCAACCTCACCGGCGCGACGCTGATGGCGCGCGAGTGCATCGCCGCGATGCTGGCGACCAACACCCGGCCCGGGGTGATCGTCAACATCTCGTCGATCTCCCGGCACGGCAACCGCGGCCAGTCCAACTACGTCGCCGCGAAGGCCGCGATGGCCGCGAACACCACGACCTGGGCGCACGAGGTCGGCAAGTACGGCATCCGGGTCGCGGCGGTGGCGCCCGGGATGGTCGAGACGCCGATGACCGCCGGCATGAACCCCAAGGCGCGCGAGGCGCTGGTCGCCAAGATCCCGGTCGGGCGGATCGGCACCCCCGAGGACATCTGGCTGGCGGTGAAGCTCGTGCTCGAGTGCGACTACGTCAACGGCCGCACCTACGACGTCGACGGCGGCGCCAGCATGATGTAGGCGCCGCCGCCGGGCCGCGGGCCTCAGCTCTGTGACTTCACGAGGTCGGCCACCCGCCGGGTGGCGTCGGTGGTCAATCGCGACCACTCGGTGGTGAGCTTCTGGGCACAGGCCAGCGACTCGGTGACCATCTTGCTGCGCTCCTCGATGACCTTGCTCATCTGCTCGAAGCTCGTGCGTTGCAGCTCGGCCATCTGACCGAGCCAGGCGCGGTAACGGCCCAGAGACTCGTCGGCCGTCTTCTTCCAGGCGTGGACGTCCAGGAGGTCATCGAGGCCCACCGGGCCGGCGCTGTTCTTGTGCTCTCGGGTATTCTTGGTCTCACTCATGGCGCTCTCCTTGGCTCGGGCTTGCCGAGCGTGCTAGTCGTTGATGGCCGCGAAGATATGTGCGGCGCACAAAATGTCAAGCAGAAATGGTGCAGCGCACAAATATCGCGGCGCGGTGCCTTGGTGCGCCGCGCGTCTACCGTCGCTTCGGGGCGCGGGGGCGCGGGCGCGCTCGGGTGCCGGTGAGGGTCGACAGCGCCGCCCGCAGCTCCTCGACCTGGCGGCGAATCGCGTCGATCTCGGTGCCGGGCGTTTGCGGTGCGGCATCGACGGCCGGCGGCGGTGCCGCGGCGTCGCTCGGTCGGCCGAAGGCGGCGGCCGAGCCCCAGAGGCGGGCGACGTTGGTCGCGGCCTGGGCGAGCGGATTGGCGGCGAACGGGTTCAGGGGCGCGAAGCTCTGCATGCCCTGCTTGGCCTGCTGGTAGAGGTCCAGCGCATAGGCCATGTAGCGCCCGAAGAACTCACTGAGGGCGTTGTCCTCCATCCGGACCAACTGCAGCAGGAGATCGACCGGGAGCAGCTGCGCGGCGCCGCGGCTGTCGAGGATGATCTGCACCAAGGTCGGCTGGGTGAGGTCGGTGCCGGTCTTGGCGTCGACCACCCGGACCTCGGCGCCGTCGCGGATCAGGGCGGCGAGCTCGGCGAGGGTCAGATAGCGGGAGTCGCGGGTGTCGTAGAGCCGGCGGTTGCCGTACTTCTTGATGAGGACGTTGTTGCTTGCCCGGGACAGCCGCATCCAGGTCTCCTTTGCGCCGGTGCACAATACCCATGTTGCTGTGCAAGAGACAAGGTCGGCGCGAGGCGCCGGCGGGGCGTCGTCTGGGTGAAGGGAGCGGAATTGCACCCACCCGCATCCGATCGTATCGTCCCCCGGGCACGGAGGACACGGTGGCCCGCATCCTGGTGATCGACGACGAACCCGAGATCCGCACGCTCCTCGCCAAGCTCATCGGCGCCGAAGGTCACGAGGTCATCGAGGCTGCGGACGCCGCGAGCGGCTTCGCGGCGCTGTCGCGCTCCCCGGACGCGGTCTTCGTCGACGTCTCGATGCCGGGCGAGACCGGCACCGAGTTTCTCCTGCGGATGCGGCTGCACCCCACCTACGGCCGGATCCCGGCGATGTTCGTGACCGCGCACGGCGCGCGCGCCGAGCCCCTGGCGGCCGCCGGTATCGCCGGGCCGCGGCTTGTCACCAAGCCCTTCCGCCGCGACGACATCCGTGAAGCGCTGAGCGCGATGCTGCGCTCCCACCGCCGCCGGCTCGACACCCGTGTGCGAGTCGTGAACCAGGCGGTGCAGGCCGACCTCGACGGCGTCGGGCCCGAGGTCGTCAAGAACCTGAGCCTCGGCGGTCTGTATGCAGTGACCCGGGTGCGGCGGCCGGTCGGCGATGCGGTGCACCTGATGATCCTGCACGGCAAGGCCGCGATGCGCACCGTCGCGCGGGTCACGCACCGCGGCCCCGACGGCCTCGGACTCGCGTATGTCAACCCCGGCGCCGACTTCCTCGCCGCGGTGAGCGCCGCCATCGAAGACATGCTGAGCCAGGTGCCGCTTTGCGACGACCGGCGCGAGGCGGCGCGCATCAACGTCAACGTCGCGATCGTCGTTGCCGAGGGCAACGATCGCACCCAGGCCGAGCTGAAGGACCTCAGCGCCTCGGGCGCCTTCGTGGTCACCCCCAGCCCGCCGCCGATCGGCGCCAGGATCTACTTGTATCTCCCCGGCTACACCTTCTCCGAGGGCACAGGGCGGCGCTCCGAGCTGCGCGGCTGCCTCGCCGAGGTCGTCAGACACAGCGATGGTGGCTTTGGCTGTCGGTTCATCCAGCCGACCGCCGAGTTCCGGATGGCCGCCCAAGAGCTGATGCACGCCGACGGCAAGGAGATCCTGGTCGGGATGTGAGGCCGGCGACGGCGGTCGCGATCGCGCCGGGGGCCGGCGACCCGCGATTCGTCGCACCGGCCGGCGTTTGGGCGGCGATAACCCGGCTGTGGGGTCTGCCGGCGCAAGCGGCCGCTCCGACTCGGAGGATTCGACCGTTGACGATTCGCGCGGTGCTGGCGCTCCTGGCCACGAGCCTATGCGCGCCACCTGCCCTCGCCGCCGACACACTGGCGCGGGTGCGGGACCAGGGCTACTTCGTCTGGGGCGCGGACCAGGAGGGCGGCGGCCCCTACGTCTATCCGGACCCGAACGGCTCGGGTGGCCTCGTCGGCTTCGAGGTCGATCTGGCGGCTCGCCTCGCCGTCCTTCTGACCGCGAGGCTCGGCACCGAGGTGACGGCGCGGTTCGCGCAAGGGCCGTGGGACATGCTCCCCGAGCTGTTGCGCACCGAGCGCATCGACATGGTCTTGAACGGCTACGAGCTGACGCCGGAACGCATTCAAGTGATGGCGGCGACGCGCCCGTACTACGTCTACACCTTGCAGCTCTTGGCCCGCAAAGACGACGCGACGCTCTCCCGTTGGGAGGCGATCACCGCGGCGCACCCGGTCAAGATCGGGATCCTCGGCGGCTCCGCCGCCGAGCGTTATCTGCGGGCGCGCTACACCCACGACGAGGTCGACGTGGTCTCGTACGACGGCAACACCAACGCGATGTTGGACGTCGTCCGCGGCAAGCTCGACGCGACGCTGGCCGACACCCCGATCGCGCGCTTCTACGCCAAGGACTTCCCGGCCCTGGCCGCGGTCGGCGAGCCGGTCGCGCCCGGCAGCTACGTGCTCTACCTGCGGCCGGGGGACGAGGCCTGGCGGTCGGCGCTGGATGCCGCGATCGTCAAGCTCGCCGCCGACGGCAGCCTGCGGCAGATCTACGAGCGCTACGGCATCTGGACCGAAGAACAAGCGCGGCTCGGCGAGGCCCAGGCGCCGCAGGCCGTGGTGGCGGCAGCGACGCCGGGGTTCTTCGCCCGTCACGGTCTGGCGTTGGTGCAGGCGGCGGCGATGACGCTGTTGTTGTCGTTGGCGTCGATGCCGGTCGCCATCGTCCTCGGCGTCCTCATCGCGCTCGGCCGTTTGTTCGGGCCGCGGCTCTTGCGCCGGCCGTTGAAGATCTACGTCGAGGTGCTGCGCGGCACGCCGCTGTTGTTGCAGCTGTTGGTCATCTTCTACCTGCTGCCGGCGATCGGGCTGAACCTGCACCCGGTGCTCGCGGCGATCGTCGGCCTGGCGATCAACTACTCGGCGTACGAGGCCGAGATCTATCGCGCCGGGCTTCTGGCGGTGCCGGTCGGCCAGATGGAGGCGGCCGCGGCGCTCGGGATGTCGCGGGTCACGGCGCTGCGGCGGGTGGTGATCCCGCAGGCGGTGCGGATCGTGATGCCGCCGGTCACCAACGACTTCATCGCGCTGTTCAAGGACACCTCGGTGTGCTCGGTGGTCACCGTCGTCGAGCTCGCGAAGCGCTACAACATCGCGGTGATGAACAACCCGGCAGACATCTTGCCGCTGGCGGCGATGACCGCCGTCCTCTATCTGGTGATGAGCTACCCGCTGTCGGTGCTGTCGCGGCGCATGGAGATCGAGGCGAGCATATGATCAGAGTTCACGAGGTCGCGAAGCGCTTCGGGGAGCAGGAGGTCTTGCGGGGCATCAGCCTCGACGTCGTCAAAGGTGAGGTCGCGGCGATCATCGGCCCGTCCGGGGGCGGCAAGAGCACGCTGTTGCGCTGCATCATCGGCCTGGAGTCGTTCGACTCCGGACGGGTGGAGCTGGTGCAGGCCACGATCGCGGCGGGGCTCGCGGGGCGCGAGCGCGCCAGGATCCATCGGCGGCTGCGCGGCAAGGTCGGCATGGTCTTTCAGCAGTTTCACCTCTTCCCGCACCTGACGGTGCTCGAGAACGTCACCGCCGCGCCGATCTACGTCAACCACGTGCCGCAGGACGAAGCGAACAGCCGGGCGATGGCGCTGTTGGCGCGCGTCGGGGTCGCCGCGAAGGCCGGCTGTCGTCCGGACCGCCTGTCGGGGGGCGAGCAGCAGCGGGTCGCGATCGCCCGGGCGTTGGCGATGGATCCGGAGATCATCCTGTTCGACGAGCCGACCAGCGCCCTCGATCCGTGCATGACCGACGAGGTCCTGGGGGTGATGACCGACCTCGCCGCCGCCGGTCAGAGCATGCTGGTCGTCACCCACGAGATGGGCTTCGCCCGCCGGGTCGCGAACCGGGTGCACGTGTTCGCCGACGGCCGGGTCGTCGAGTCGGGGCTCGCCGCCGAGGTGTTCGAGGCCCCCCGCGAGGTGGCGACGCGGCGCTTCCTGCGGCTGGCCACCGCGTGAGGTCTGCCAATCAGGGTCCGTAGTTCTGCCACAGGTACTCGGCGACCACTTGCGCCTCGGCATCGGGAAACGCGTCGTAGAGCAGCTGCCCGCCGTGGCCGAACAGCTTGTAGAGGGCGGTGGCGTCGCCGCCGGTCGCGGTGACGTCGCGGCCGAGCGCGTCCACCGCCGTCGCGAGCGGCGTCCCGGAGAGTAAGGCGCGCTCGAAGCGCCCCAACACCTCGAGGCCGGTGGAGAGCGCTCGCGGGCCGGTCCAGATCGAAGGCGCCCAGGTCTCCGCTTGGGTGGCCATCGCCTCCACTGCCAGCTGGCGCAGATCGGCGAGGTCCGCGAGGTCGTGCACCTCTCGCACCTCACCGCGCTTGCGATCGATCGCCACCAGCAACAGCCGCCGCCTGCCGTCCGGTCCCAGGAGCTGCAAGGTGTACGGGTAGTCGGACTGCTCGTACGCCGGCGACATCGTCAACAGCCGGTGGCCGGCGACCTCGGGGAGGCTGTCGACCAGCGCCTGCATCCGGGCCGGCGTCAGGTCGAGGCTCAACGGGCGGTTGGCGGCGCGCATACTGAAGGGCGGCGTCGGCGTCGCGAGGCTGCGGCCGACGGGGCGCGCTTGTCCGGTCTCGCCCCCGGCCCAAGCACGCATGCGGTCGAGGAAGGCCCGGCGGTTGAAAGCGCTGAGCGCCGCGTGGTCGCCCTCCAGGCTGCGGAGCAGGGTGCGTAACGGCAGCGGCGGCAACCCATAGCGCGCCAGGAACATGCGGTGCTCGACCGCCTCCGCGTCCAACAGGGCGTACGCCTCCCACTCGCTTTTGTGGTGGTAGAGGCTCTGGAGGTAGAAGGCCATGCCCATCGCGGTGGCGTCCGCGGCCGCGCGGCCCGACCATTCGGCGAGGAGCCGGCCGAGCTCGAACGCCAGGAAGTTCTTCACCTCCTCTGCCTGGGCGTGGGCGAGGTTGGCGTTCTGGCGCACGACCAACCGCAGTCTGCCGTCCTTCTCGACCGGCTCGAAGCGAAACGCCCGCACCTCGCCGGGCTCCGGCACGAAGAAGCCGCCGTTCACCAGCAGATCGCGATCGACCGCGAGGGCTCGATTGGTCCCGGGAGTCTTGGGCGAGACGTCAAACTGGTTGTATCGCAGGGTCAAGGCGACGTCGGCCACCGCACCGCTGACGGCGGTGGCGTCGAGTGCGTAGAGTGGCAGCTTGTTGGCGACGGCGTTGAAGCCGGAAGCGGCGCGGGTCTGGAGCTCGCGCGTCGGCTCGAGGTAGACCGGATCGTCGTGGTCGTTGACGCCGTCGGCGTCCAGATCCATGCGCCGCTCGACGACGACGCGGGTGTTGGGGGCGAAGTACAGCGGCTCGTAGCCGCTCGCGTCCGGCCGCTCCGCGCGCCACCGCATCTCGCGCATGATGGCGTCCCAGTCATGTCCGGCCGCGAGCCCCTCGAACAGGCGGACCGTGGCGACATCGTCGCTCGAGGCCCGGCTGGTGTCGATGGTCGAGAACACCTGCGCCGCCGGGAAGGCGCGGCTGATGCTCTCCAGGCTGGTCACGCCGGAGCACTGCAACATCGCGATCAGCGTGCCTTCGCCCGTGCCCGTGACCCCCTGGCGCAGCGCCGCCTCGACCCGGCCACCGTAGCTCGCGTGCCCCGAGTAGAGGATCACGTCGACGCCGTCGTTGCCGAGGTGCTCGAAGAGGTTGGGCGGCTCGTAGATGTCGGGCCGGGGAGCGAGGATGATCTCCAGGCGCGAGAAGCCGCCGCCGGCGTCGCGGACGTCCTTCACGAAGGTGATCGGCCGGCTCGGGTCGGTCGGACTCCCGGCGGCGATGTCCATCTTCAGGTCGCGGCTGAAGATCTGCACCTGCGCCGCCCACGGCGCGCCCTTGTCATCACAGTACGCCATCACCCGGAGCACGCCGTCCTTGCGCCAGGCCTCGTAGGGCGGCGCCGCGGCGAACGCCTGGCGCTCGAGCTCCCGCACCGGCCGGGTCGCGGCGAGGGACGGCGAGCGGAGGAGGCGCTCGATCTCGAAGCGGCACAACGCCGGGTTCGGCTCCCGCTTCACCGTGGCGGCGAGCCAGCTCCCGAGGAGCGCGGCGGCCGGCGGTCCCTCGAGCTCGATGAGCTGCAGGGCGGCGAGCCGCAGCGTCGCGAGGAGCGCGGCGCGCGCGTGGGTGCGGGTATAGGGGGTCTCGGCGGCCAGGCGCTTGGCGTTCGCGACGTCGTCAAACAGGCGCTCGTGCCAGGCCATCACCCGGCGCAGCAAGCGGGCGTCGGTGACGCCGGCAAACGGGTTGGCGGCGTTCTCGAGCTGGCGCATCGCCAGCGCCCCGGCGGCCTCGACGGCGGGATCGCGCCCGGTGCTGTCCGGGGTCCGCAGCGCGCCGTTGTCGAGGATCTGAATCGAGCTCGCCGCCAGGGTCACGACCGTGGTCGGCTCGGCCTCGGTCGCCGGGTAGGCCGCGGCGCGGCCGAACAGGGCCTCGATTCGAGCCGCGGCCGCTCCGGAGAGCGAGGTCTTGCCGATGCTGCGCAAGATCTCGAGCTGGTCGTGGTCCAGGAGGTCGGCGGCCGAGCCCGGCGTCAGGTCGGCGGCGGCGAGCGCCGCCTCGACGTCTTTGATCCATTCGGGATCGCGGCTGACCGCCGTCGATCGGCCGGCGGTCACCAACAGGTCGCGGAGGCGAGTCACCGACATCGACGGCCGCCCCTCACGCCAACCCTTCGAGCACGAAACGCGCGTAGCGCGACACCGACGGCGACGGATCCTCGATCAGGCTCGGCCCCTGCACCCGGAGGTAGGCGGCGCTGCCGAGGTTCTTGAGCACGTGGACCGCGGTCTCGCGACAGACCGGGTTCTCGGCGACCAGCAGATCACGGACCAGCGGCTCGAGGGCCGTGAGCTTCCAGGCGGCCACCGCCACCGCGGCGCACACCTGCAGCCACTCGTCGTGGGAGCGGAGCAGCTCCTCGAGGCGCTCGGCGCGACCGTGGCGGGGGATCGAGAACGTCGCCGTGGCGGTCTTGAGCTTCTGGGCGATCGGGGTGTCCTCGACCAACGGGATGACGTACGGCTTCTCTTCGTTGGCGAGGAGGTTGTCGAGCACCTCGGTGGCGTTGGCGCGGGTGGTGGCCTGGGAGCTCAACAGCGATCGCACCACCTGGTCGATGGTGTCGGCAGGGTACTTCAACCCGAGGAGGCCGAAGAGCCGCGCCTGCACCTGGCCCTGGCGGTGGCGAATGGCGTCGGCGAGGAGCGGCACCGCGTCGCCGAGATCGAGATCGGCGTCGAGCGCCAGCAGGTTGAAGTAGGCCTGACTCTCCTTGCGGATCGCGGCGGCGACCGCGTTCATGTCGAGGCGCGCCCCCGGCATCCGATTGCACAAAGTCGCGAGCGCGGCGACCGCGGCGCTGCGCACCTGCTCTTCACCGTCCTCCAGATGCTGCGTCAGGATCTCGATGCAGCGGCCGTCGAGGATCCGCGCCATGATGCGGGGCGCCTGCGCCCGCTGCCGGGCGGGGCGCGCGCTGTCCTTCAACAGCTCGATCGCGACGTCGAGGATCGCGGGGCCGAGCGACGACAGCGACGCCACCGCGACCGTCGCCAGGCGCGGGTGGCTGAGCTGGTCGACGAGCGGCTTCACCAGGGTCTGCGTCTTCAGCCGGCCGGCGGCGACGATCGCCGCGTGGCGGACCTGCTCCGAGCTGTCGGCGAACAGCGGCACCAGCGGCTGGTAGAAGTTCTGCACCCCGACCTCGCCCAAGATCCACGCCGCCCGCTCGCGATCCGCGGGGTTCGGCGACGACAGCATCCGCTTCAGTTGATCGGCGCAGGCGAGCACGCCGTCGAGGCCGCCGTGGCGGATGAGCCCGGCCACCGCGCAGGCCCGGACCTTGCCGTCGGGATCCTGCAGCATCGGCTGGATGTCGCCGAGGGCGTCGCCGTGCCGCATGGCGCACAACGCCAAGGTCGCCGAGGCGCGCACCTCGGAGGACGCGTCGGTCAAGAGCACCCGGACCTCTTCGTGGTGCAACAGCGTGCCGGTCGAGCCGAGGTAGTCGAGCGCCGCGACCCGGATCTCCTCGGCCTCGTGCAAGAGGAGGAAGGCGGTCCTGGCGTCCAACGGTCCGCGGATCTTCGCGGAGACGTGCGGCAGGAGCTCGAGGGCGTGTAACACCTCGCCGACCTTCGTCGCGCCGAGCGCCCGGTCGAGCACCTGCACCGTGCCGGTGTCGGCGATCTGGAAGTTGGCCTCGGCGAGGTTGAGGCGCCGGCGCTGCAGGGTCGACAGCAGGCTCTGGATGTACTCGCGCCGCAGGCCGAGGAGGATGCCGATCCAACCGAGCAGCGCCGCGGCGACCACCCAGCTCAGCTGATAGACGTCGACGGTGAACCCGAGCGAGATGCCGGCGAGCTTGTCGAGCTGGCCGACGAGCAGCGCCAAGGTCACCCCGGCGATGCCGATCGACAGCGGCTTGAAGATGCCGTCGATCACCGTCTTGGCGCGGCTGCGCACCTGGCTGTGGAGCGGCAGGTAGAGGAGCTGCAGCGTGGTGTCGTTGACGGTGTAACGCAGGACGTTCTCCGAGCCTTTGGTGAAGCTCGAGGCCCACAACGCCGACACCAGCGGCACCGAGAGGATGCCGATCGAGCCGGTGAGCATCGCCAACGGCAACAGCACCAGGCTGACGAGGACGCCGAAGCGCTCCAGCAGGCGCGCGGTCACGAAGAACTGCACCAGGCCACCCAAGATGCCGGTGACCCCGAAGAAGGTGCCGAAGAAGGCGCTGCGCTCGTCCTTGCCGGGGATGAAGTCGCCGATGATGACCTGGAACTGGTAGTCGGCGAGCGTCGACACCAGGTACGTGAGGATGACGACGCCGGCGATGAAGATCACGTGACGGCTGGCGAAGATCTTCTGTGGCAGCGGCGCCTTCTGCCGGCCCGGCGGTAGCTTGCGGTCGCGGGCCGCCATCAGCTCCGGCCGGGCGTTCCGGCCCAACAGCACCGTCATCGCCAGGCAGACGGCGAGACAAGCGCAGAGCACGTAGAGCAGGTTCTCGGTGCCCAGCGACTTCACGGTGTTGGAGATCGCGAAGCCGAAGACGATGTTGGCGATGACGCCGCCGCCGCCGATGATCGCGAACAGGCGCTTCGCCTGGCGGGCGTTGAAGATCTCGTTGGTGAGCGTCCAGAACTGCACCACCAGGAAGCCGCCGAGGATCTCGATCCAGATGTAGAACACCCAGTACACCAGGTGCTCGCCGCCGTGGAGCGCGAAGCGGAACGCCAGGGTGCCGAGGGTGAGCGCCACCAGGGTGATGCTGTTGGTGATGTCGCGCCGCAGCCGCCTCTCGACCCGGGTGTAGGCGTACATGATGATCGACACCGTGATCGCGATCAGCACGTACATCAGCGGCAGCTGCTCCTTGTAGTTCGGGATCTCGAGGAACAGCACGGTGCGCGCGATGCGGCCGACGATGAAGGCGCCGATCGCCGCGAATAGATAGAGGAACGCCATCCCGGTGCGCGGCGCTTCCTCGGGTCGGATCTTGAAGAGGTTCTGCAACAGCGTCGCGAGGCCCTGGGACATGATCGCTAGGATGTATCATCAGCTTCCGGTCACCGCCAAGACGATCGTCTTTTGCCGAGGTGCGGGCCGCCGGCCCGAAGCCCGGCGTCCGAGAGTAAGGGGTGCGACGTCCTTCCGGTTCCGCTATGCTCCCGGATGTCAGTCGTTGCCGCGGTCGGTGTGACGACGCCGGCCGCGGGATCAGGGGTTGTCCATGGGTCGTGCTCGAGCTACCGGGATGATTAGGGGCGTCGGCGCCGTCGTTGTCGCCGTGGGCGCGGCGTGCAGCGGCGACGAGCTGGGCAGGGCGCAGCCCGACCTGCGGGTCTGCGCCTCGGCCGCCGACACCGTCTGCGCCTCGCCTATCAGCCTCGGGGCGCTGAAGACCGCGCAGACGCACCAGGTGGCGGTGAGTCTGCGGAACGCCGGCACCGGGGTGCTGCACGTCCACGGGGCCGAGGTGGTGGCGGGCGACGGCGTCGTGGTCGGCGAGTGGCCGACGGCGGTTGCCGCCCACGCCGACCTGCCGCTACCGCTCGGCGTCACGCCGATGCTCGATGGACCGGCGACCGCGCGGCTCTCGGTCACGAGCGACGATCCCGATACGCCACGCCTGGAGGTCGAGGTCGCGCTGCGCGGCATCTCGCCGGGGCTGGTCGTCTGTCCCGGCGACGGGGTGGTGTCGACGCCGGCGGAGTGCGCGTCGAGCCTGGCGGTGGACCTGGGGGAGGTGCGGCCGACCCAGACCCGTGACGTCGTGTTGCTGGTACGCAACACCGGCAACGCCTCCCTCGGGATCAGCGGCGCGACGATCACCGACGGCTGCAGCGTCGCCGGCGAGCTGTCGATCGTGACCTCGACGGCCGCCGGGGGCTTGGCCGCGGGCGCCGAGAGCCTGATGGTGATCCGCTACCACCCCGAGGACGGCCTGCCGGACAATGTCAGCGTCGTCATCACCCCAGAGGAGACCAACGTCGCGCCGGCCACCGTCGTCGTCAGCGCCTCGACGCCGGACAACGAGGCGCCGGTGGCGCAGGCGGTCGAGCTCGCCTCGGGCCTCGCGGTCGCGACCGGCCAGGTGGGCCTGGGCCTGTGGCTCGACGGTCGCGGCTCCTCGGACCCCGAAGGCGACCCGCTGCTCTTTCTCTGGTCGGTGGTCGTGGCGCCGAGCGGCAGCGGCGCGCAGCCCGAGTCCGCCGCCGCCAAGCTGACGCGCTTCGTGCCCGACCGTCTCGGCGCCTACACCATCCAGCTGCAGGTGGCCGACTCGCTCGACCTGATCGGCGTCGCCGAGGTCAGCGTCACCGTGGCGCCGCGCTACTCGCTCTTGGTCGCGGCCGACTGGGGGGTCGACGCCGGCGACGTCGATCTGCACCTGGTCCCGGACGGCGACCTGCTGTTCGGGCCGAGCGACTGCTACTTCGGCCAGCCGCGCGTCGACTGGGGGCTCGCGGCTGACACGCGCGACGACCCGGTGCTACGCGCCGACGACGTGTCGGGCAACGGCCGGGAACAGATCGCCGTCGCGCGTCTTGCCGACGGTCGCTACGCGGTGTGGGTGCAGTACTTCGACTCGCAGGGCGGGCTGCCGGCAGACGTGACGGTGCGCGTCGCGACCGACGACGGTCAAACCGCCCTGGGCGAGGCCGCGGTGACGCTCGCCCAGACTTGTGACGCGTTCCTGGCGGGCGTCGTCGATTGGCCGGCGCGGACGTTCATCGCCTCCGGTGCGGCGCTCGACTCGCAGTGCGGCGGAGGGACGCCATGACGATCTCTACGGATCCCAGGGTGCGATTCGGGCTCGCGGTCCTGCTGGCGGCGCTCGGCTACGGGTGCGGCGACAAGGCCGCCACCTCGGACACGCCGCGGCCGGGTGGTGACGACGGACCGGTCGAGGACTGCACCGCGACCACCGCCTGCCCGTTCGGCGAGCGCTGCGTCGGCGGTTTCTGCACCACCGAGGTCGAGCCGCCGGTAGCCGACGCCGGCTGTCAGGAGGATGGGGACTGCGGCACCGACGAGACCTGTGCGCGGTCGAGCGGTCGCTGCGTCGCGATCGCCGCGGAGCCGACGCCGACCGTCGAGGTCGTGCCCGCCTGCGTGGACGGTGAGACGCGGCCTTGCGGCAGCAAGCTCGGCATTTGCCGCTACGGCGAGGCGCGCTGCGCCGGCGGGCAGTGGGATGCGGTCTGCAGCGGCGGGGTCGGACCGGCAGCCGCCGAGGCGTGCAACGGCCTCGACGACGACTGTGACGGCAGCGTGCCGGACGACGAGCGCGACTTCGACCGCGACACCTGGCTCGCCTGCGCCGGGGACTGCGACGACCACCTGGACACGGTATGGCCGGGCGCGCCGGAGCTGTGTGACGGCGAGGACAACGACTGCAACCAGGACGTCGACGAGAACACCGATCCGCTGTGCGACGACGGCAACCCCTGCACCCCGGGTGACGCCTGCGTCGCCGGCCAGTGCCAACCGGGGGTGAACCAGTGCGCCTGCGTCATCGCTGACGACTGCGCGGTGCACGAGGACGGTGACCTCTGCAACGGGACGTTGATCTGCGTCGACAACAACTGCGTCGTCGACCCGACGACCGTGGTGACCTGCCCCGCCGCCGCCGCCTGTCACAGCGACCGCTGCAACCCGGCGACCGGAGGCTGCGAGCGCACCGACAGCGTCGATGGCTCTTTCTGCGACGACGGTCTGTACTGCACCGATGGCGACAGCTGCCAGGCGGGCGAGTGCGAGTCCGGCGCCGGCCGCGACTGCTCGGCGCAGACCGATCTGTGCAACAGCGGCGTCTGCAACGACAGCACCGACCGGTGCGAGAAGGTGCCGAAGCCGGTGTGCGACTGCGATCCGGCGGCGGACGCCGACTTCGACGGCGCCAACGCCTGCCTGGACTGCGACGACCACAACGGCGCCGTGCGCCCCGGCGCCGTCGAGCGCTGCAACGGCATCGACGACGACTGTGACGCGCTCATCGACGAGGACTTCGACGTCGACCTCGACGGCTACAGCGTCTGCGCCTTCGACCCGCAGCTCAAGGACTGCGACGACAACGCACCGCTCGTGCACCCGGGCGCGCCCGAGCTCTGCGGCGCCGCCGGGACCGGCAACGGCGTCGACGACGACTGCGACGGCTACGTCGACGAGGGCTGCAACCCGTGCAACCCGGTCGACACCGACGGCGACGGGGTGTCGGAGTGCGGCGGTGACTGCGCGCCGAGCGACGCCGCGGTGGCGCCCGGGAAGGCCGAGCTGTGTGACGGCAAGGACAACGACTGCAATCGCTTCACGGTCGAGAACTGCGCGGTCTCCGATCGCTGCAACTGGGACGGCGACAACAACCCGGACAACGATCCGGATCGCTGCGCCGAGGAGCTGTTGTGCGTCTGCATCGTCAACAACGCCGGCAACTGCTCCGGCACCTACCGCTGCACCGCGTTCTGCAACACCAGCCAGACCGGCGCCGTCGGTGACGGCTGCGCCGCCGACGAGGTCTGCGGCCTCGACCTGCTGCGCTCGGCGAACGTCCACGGCTGCGACGTGGTGAGCGGGGCGCTCGGGAGTCGCTACGGCGGCGTGGCGTGCGCGGCGGCGACCGACTGTCGCAGCAACGTCTGCGAGCGTTTGTTCATCGGCGCCGGACAGAAGGACTACTGCCTCGACTTCTGCGGCAGCGACGCCTACTGCCCGGCGGGCGGCACCGTCTGCCGGCCGTTGCGCCAGACCGACAACCTCGACGGCCGTTGCTGGCCGTCGGCCAGGCTCGGCGGCGCTGCGGTCGGCGACGCCTGCACCACGGACAGCCAGTGCGATCACGGCTTCTGCGCCACCTTCGCCGGCGCGAGCGGCATCTGCGCCGAGCCTTGTTGCCGCGCCACGGATTGCGGCGCGGGCTTCGCCTGCTCGTTGCAGGGTGACCAGATCGCGACCTCCTACGTCACGGTGCCGGCGGGCGCGCCCGCCTGCAGCGCCGCCCTGCCCACCTGTCCCCCGGGGATGGTGTGCTACACCGCCGGCGGCCAGTGTGCCTGGCGGCTGGCGGAGACCACGCCGTTGTGCGAGCCGGTGGCCGGTGGTCCCGGGATCCGGCCGGCGGGGGCGGCCTGCAGCCAGAACCTCGAGTGTCGCAGCAACTTCTGCGAGGCCGGCCTCGGGGTCTGCGTCGAGAGCTGTTGCAGCGATGCCTCCTGTCCCACGGGCTTGACCTGCGATCTGCAGACCGTCCAGACCACCGTCGATCGGGTCACGGCGGCCCGGGTGTGCATGAACCTCTCGACCGCCGCGGTGTTGTTGCGACGCTGAGCCGGGGCGCGCGGCCCGAGCCCGAAGCGACCCGAGCGCCGATTGATCCGACCGTGGTCGCGCCGCCATTGAGTCCGAGCGCACGCCGAACTATAGTCGTCGGGCCGGTGTCGTTACGCCTTCGGCCGAGGGAGCAGACATGACTCGCTGCGCGTGGATCTTGACTCTGTTGTTCGCGACCAACGCCTACGCCGACAAGAGCGCGGTCGCGGTGCTCGACATCCAAGGCACCGGCATCGACGCCGCGTTGCTGCCGACCTTGACCGAGGTCTTGACGGTCGAGATCGACTCTCTGGGCATGTACAAGGTCGTGGCCGGCCGCGACGTGCAGGCGATGCTCGGCTTCGAGAAGCAGAAGGACATGCTCGGGTGCACCGACGCCGCCTGCTTGGCGGAGATCGGCGGCGCCCTCGGCGTCGACCGCATCGTCGTCAGCCAAATCGGCAAGGTCGGCAACACCTACGTCGTCAACATCAAGATCATCAACATCCGCATGGCCGACACCGAGGGCCGGGTCTACGAGACCGTCAAGGGCGAGGTCGACGCGCTCATCGAGACCATCAAGAAGTCGGTCGTCAAGCTGTTGGGCAGCGGCTCCAAGGCCGCGCTGACCTTGGGGGCGACGGCGAACCGGGGCGGCAGCGGCGACGCGCCGCGTCCCGAGACCAAGCCGGCGGCGAAGGCGCCCGAGAGCAAGCCGGCGGTGAAGGCGCCCGAGACCAAGCCGGCCGCGCCTCCGCCTACCACGGTCGCGCAAGCGCCGTCGACGCCTCCGGCCCAGGTCGAGGCCAAGGGCGCAGGGCGCAGCATCGGCATCCTGCCGATCGCGCTGTGGGGCGTCGGTGGGCTCGCGATCATCGGCGGCGTGGTCATGGGCCTCGGCGCCAAGAGCGCCGAGGAGAAGGCGAACGCCAAGTACGCCGGCGACGCGACCGGCAACACCTACGACGTCGGCGCCCAGAAGGCGGGAGATGATGCCAAGAAGAAGGCGCTCATCACCAACATTCTGTTCGGGGTGGGGATCGTGGCGGCGGGCAGCGGCGTCGCGCTGTTCCTGACCTCAGGCTCCGGCAGCGCTGCGACCGCGGCCCTGACCCCGGTCGTCGGTCCCGACAACGCCGGGCTCGCGCTCGTCGGTAGCTTCTAGGCGCCTTGCACTTGCGTTGATTCCCGCGCCGCGGCTGCCGCGGCGCTCCCCGTCCCCACCCCTGGATCCCCGCCGCAGATTGGCGCGGGGACGGCGATCGCGTCATCGCGACTGCCGCTTCGCCCACCGACCGCTCCGGTCTATGGTTTGGTGGCCTCTTCCGGCGGCAGCGGCGGGAAGGGGTTGCGCGCGTCGGCCAGGAACTCCTTCAGGCGGGGATCGCGCCACAGCACCAACAGCGGCTCGGCGTCGACGCCCCAGGTCTTGGCCTCCTTGAGCGCCGCGATCGCCTCGTCGGTCTTGCCGAGGAGCGCCAACGCGTGGCCGAGGTTCAGGTGGGCGTAGCCCGCGAGGGTCTCGCCGCGACCGTCGCCCAACGCCGCGACTGCTCTCTGCGCCAGCTCGAGCGCCTTGTCGGGTTGGTTCTGCTCCAGGGCGATGTAGGATAGGCGGGTGAGCAACGCCGGGTGATCCGGTGCGACCTTCATCGCCTTGTCGATGGTGGCGCGGGCGCCGTCGTAGTGGCCGGCGTCGATCTGGCGCGAGGCGAGCGCTGCCATCACCATCACCGACTGCGGGAAGTCCTTCAGGACCGCTTGAGTTTCGATCACCGCCTGGTCGCGGTTGCCGGTGAGCCCCAGGGCCTCGGCGCGGCGGACCCGGGCCCAGGGGTTCTTCGGGGCGCGGGCCTCGTAGACCGCGAAGGTGCGCAGCGCGTCGTGGCTGCGGCTGGCGCGCTCGTACGCCATCCCGAGGTAGCCGAGGCCGTGCAGGAAGCCGAGGTGGGTGTTGGTGGCGTCCTCGAGGATCTTGATGCCCTCGCCGAGCTTCCCCTGGCGCGCGTACATATAATAGATGCCGAGGGTGGTCTCCGGGTCGAACTCGCCGGCGGCGGTCATCGATCGGACCAGCGCGGTTTCGGCCCCCTCGCGGTCGTCGAGCATCGCGGCGGTGACGCCGCGGGCCACCCAGGCGCGGACGAACGAGTCGTCGGCGTCGGTGGCCGCCGCGAGCAACGCCTGGCAGCGCGCGAGCTCGTCGCGCTTCAGCACCAGCCGGGCGCGCGGATCGAGCGACTGGGTGCCCAGGATCTGCATCGCCTCGGCGTACGGCTTCATCGCCGCCAGCGGCGTCTTCGGGAGGACGTGGCTCTCGATCCCCTTGGTGCTCTGCCCGAGCGTCAGCAAGATCTCGGTCGCCAGCTTCTCGGTCGGCGTCGCGAAGTCGTTGACCTCGAACGCCAGCGTCTGATCCCTGTGCTTCTTGTCGCCGACCAGGCTCCAGGTGAGGGTGACGCCCTTGCCGGCCACGGTGTAGCTGCCGGCGAAGACGATGTCGGCGCCCAGCTGCCGCCTAAGGCGCGCCTGATCCTTCGAGCTCAAGGGCTTCGCGGGATCGAGCCCCTCGCCTCGCGCCGCCGCCAACGCCTGCCGCCAGCCGAAGACGTTCATCGGGTAGTAGCTCGTCACCGTCTTCGGGTCGAAGCGGCTGTGGAACAGCAGGCGGGTGTTGAGGTTGTCGGCGATCGCCATGCCGATGAAGCTCTCGCCGCCGGTGGCGGCAAGCGGCGGCAAGATCGCGACCGACGGCCGCGGCGGTTGGTCGGCGGCGAGGACGAGCAAACACACCAGCAGATGCATGCAGGGACCCCCGGCGGAGGTTGAGGAGCGAAGGTAGCCGGAGGCCGCGTCGAGGTCAAAGGACCATAACTCCGCTCTAAGGCCACGCGCCCCGGGGCAGCCGGCGCCTCAGAAACGCGGACGCGTCTCTGAGGTGCCAGGGCGAGCTTGTCGGTGCGAGGCCGGGGGTCAGTGCAGGTCCATGCGCGGCTCGCGTATGT
>JACRCV010000089.1 GCA_016218825.1 Deltaproteobacteria bacterium | reverse complement strand
CGGTTGGCAGACCGTTTGGCGCGGATGGGACACCCTCCAGCAGCGGATGGTTGGCTGGGCCGCCGCCAAGCAGCACGCCGCCATGACCGACGATGCGAAGATGTGATCCCGAGTCAGCCCGGGTGGGGCGGGCAACATCGGCAAGGCCCGAGAGCTCGATCGCCCGTGCGCCTCCGAGCATGGTGTCCGAGCATGGTGTCTGGCGGTCTCCCCTGGTACGGTCGCCGCCATGGATGGACGGGCGCTGTTCTTGCTCCTGGGCGTGGGCTGCGCCGCGCCGGTCGCGCCGCCGCTCGCGGTTCAGGCCGACGCGCTCTACCGGCAGGGCAAGGTGGCGGAGAGCTACGCCGCCTACGGGCGGGCGCTGTGCGCGGCGCCGGGCGATCTGAGCGTCGCGCGGCGCTACATCGACCTCTGGCAACAGCTCGGGGCCACCGGCTCGTTCCTGGCGCCGATCTCGGGCTGTGCCCGCGGCGCGCCCACCGAGGCGTACCTGAGCGGTCTCGCCGCCGCCGTCCAGGGCAAGCACGAGGTCGCGGCGGAGCGCCTCGAGTTTGCCCTCGCCACGGTGGCGCCAGAAGGGCGGGCCGAGGTCGCCTATCGCCTCGGGTTGGTGAGGCTCGCCGCTCGGGATTGGCCGCGGGCCGTCGAGGTGTTGGAGCGCGCGTCGGGGCTGGCGCCGACGCGGGTCGACGCGCGCCTGGCGCTGGCCCAGGCCCAGTTGGAGCAAGGCCGGTTCGCGGACAGCATCCAGATCCTGCGGGGGATCATGGCGATCACCCCGGACCAAGACGAGCTCCGGCACGCCCGCCGGCAGCTGCAGACCGCCGTCGCCAGGAGCGAGGCGCCGCTCGCGGCGGACGTCGACCAGGCCGTCAGCGAGGTGCTCGCTGCGCTCGAGCGCGGTGCCGCGACCGACGACGAGCTCGAGAAGATCCGGACCCTGGCCGGCGAGGTCGAGCATCCGCGGGTGCTGACGGTCGCGGCGCTCGCGGCCCTGAAACGCGGCGCTCAAGCCGAAGCGGCGCGCCTTCTCGAACAGGCGACCGCGATGGGCCTGCTCGATCCGGCGCCCTGGCGGGTGCTCGGCAGCAGCCTGGTGGCCACCGGGCGGACCCGCGAGGCGCTGCGGCCGCTCACGGAAGCGTTCGCCCGTGATCCCTTCGACGTCGACGTCGCGGCGATGCTGGCGGCGACCGCCGCGGCCGTGGATGAGAACCGTGTGGCGCGCGACGCCTACCGCGCCCTGACGCTCTTGCAGCCCGAGGTGGCGGCGCACGCGCTCGGGCTCGCCCGCATGGAGCGACGCCTGGCGCGGCCGGAGGCGGCGCTCACCGCGGTCGAGCGCGGCGTCGAGCTCGACCCCCAGAGCGTGCCGCTGCTCGTCGAGCTGGCCTCGATCGAGGCCGAGCTCGCCAGCAAAGGGAGCACCGCCGCGGTCCGACAACAGGCAAAGACCCGAGCCCGCGCCGCGGTCGCGCGCCTGATCAGGGTGGCGCCGAACCACCCGGCGGCGCCGGTGATCTTGAAGACCCTCGACGGCGGTTGAGGCTTGAACGGCGCCGGCTTCTGACGCTATCTACGACCCGGTGGGGTGCTCCATGTGGCGAATGTCGGTTGCGGTCGTGACGCTGGTGCTCGGTGCGGGCTGTGGCCAACCCGAGGTCGTGGTGCCGGAGGTGCTGTCGATCGTCAGCGTGCTGCCGGCGCACGGCTCGATCGACATCGGCCCGAGCGTCGAGGCCTTGGTCTACTTCTCGGCCCCGGTGAAAGACGCCGCCGCGGCTGCCGCCGACGTCAGCCTCGATTGTCTGGGGCGCGCCCCGTGCGAGACCGCCGCGGTGCAGGGGTGCCCGGGCGCCTCGGCCACCGTCGCGGTCACCACCACCCTCGAGGTCAACCAGGTCGTCCACCTGAAGCCGGACGCGGCGCTCGCCGCCGACACCTGCTACGTGATCGCCATCGGCGCCGGAATCGAGGCCGCCACCTCCGACGTCGGGCCGCTGCCGATCGAGGTGCGGTCTTCCTTCCAGGTTCGCCCCTGAGCGTACGCCTCGACTCGCCGCGCGCCGTCGCTACTCCCAGCGTCGGCCGGTGCGCTGCCGTCGGTCCCTGAAGATTTCCATCGTGAATACGGCGCACTTGCCGCGCTAGCGCCACGCGCTCGCCGCCGCCGCCGGGGATTTGAAACCGGTCGGCGTCGGGGGACCTACCTTTCGTGGCGATCTTGGCACTGCGAACGGGCACCCGGCCCACTTCGAAAGGAGATCCCATGCGGTGGTTGGCTCGATGGATCGTGGTCGTGGTCCTGGTCGGCGGCGGCTGCGGTGCCGAGATCGAGGTCGAGGTGGACGGTGTTGACGGCGACCAGAGCCACGGGGCCGACGCGGCGCCGGCGGTCGCGTTCGACACCTTCGCTGCCGCCGCGCTCGGCACCACCGGCCCCTTGCGGCTGCACCCGGCGAACCCCCGTTACTTCACCGACGACACCGGGCGTGCGATCTACCTGACCGGCTCGCACACCTGGTACTTGATCCAAGGCGGCGGCGGCACCAAGACCGCGGCGCAATTCGACGCCTTCCTCGACTGGTCACAAGCGCACGGCCACAACTTCGTGCGCCTCTGGACCGGCTGGAGCTCGATCAGCCACCAGAACCTGCCGTGGAACCGGCCCGGCCCGGGCGTCGCCAAGGACGGCAAGGCCAAGCTCGACATGAAGAGCTTCAACCAGGCGTACTTCGACCTGCTGCGCGACCGGGTGCTGCGGGTCCAGGCGCGCGGTATGTACTGCTCGGTGATGTTCTTCGGCTCGGGGATCGGCTTCAACACCTCGACCTGGGCGTCGATGGCCTGGAACCCGAACAACAACATCAACACCGAGCTGGCGCGCGCCTTCTCCGTCACCGACGGCAAGAGCTTCTTCACCACCGACAGCGCCGCGCTCGGCATCGAGCGCGCCCTGGTCCGGAAGTTCGTCGACACCCTCAACGACGTCGACAACCTGCTGTGGGAGACCGTGAACGAGCCCTGTCACACCTCGCCGGGGATGTGCGAGAGCACCTCGCCCGCGGTGCGTTGGGACAAGGCGATGGTCGACTACGCCCGCGCCTACGAGGCCTCGAAGCCGAAGCAGCATCCGGTGGGCCTCACCGGCGGCGGCGGCATGGGGACGACGATGTTGGCGTCCAACGCCGATTGGGTGTCGCCCGACTGGAGCGCCTACGTCGAGGGCGGGCCGGCGACCTTCGCCGGCAAGCTCGTCATCAGCGACACCGACCACCTGTCGCCCTACTACCAGAACAACGTCACCGACGTGCCGGCGATGCGGAAGTGGGTGTGGAAGACCTTCACCCGCGGCGGCAACCCGATCTACATGGACCCCTACGACTCGAACAGCAGCGTCATCAACCCCGCGTACGATCCGGTGCGCGCTGCGCTCGGCGACACCTTGCTGCTCGCCGACGGCGTCGACGACCTGGCGGCGATGCTCCCGAGCGACACCGCGTGCTCGACGAGGTACTGCCTGGTCAGCGCCGGCAAGGAGTACCTGGTCTATCAGCCGAACGCCGGTGCGAGCTTCACGCTGAGCTTGCCGGCCGGGGACTACGCCTACCAGTGGTTCAACCCCGTCACCCACACGCCGCTCGGCACCGGCAGCCGCAGCGGCGGCACCGTGTCGTTCGCGCCGCCGATCAGCACCGACGCCGTGTTGCACGTCTGGCGGCAAACGGCCGTCGTGCCCCCGCCGCCCGCGGTCCCCGACGTCATCGTCGACAACGGCGGTGCCGGCACCTCGCACACCGGCACCTGGCAGATCTCGGGCGGGACGCTGCCGTACGGCAGCAGCTCCCTGTGGGCCCGCAACGGCGCCACCTACACCTGGCGCGCCGCGCTCGCGAAGACCGGGACCTACAAGGTCTACCTGTGGTGGTCGCAGTATCCGTCAAGGGCGACGAGCGTGCCGGTGACGATCACCTACAACGGCGGCGCCAAGAGCGTCGCGGTGAACCAGCAGGCGAACGGCGGCAAGTGGAACCTGCTGGGATCGTTTCCGTTCGACGCCGCGGTCGGCGCCGCGGTGACCCTCGCGGCCCCCGGGGCGGCGCCGGCGAGCTACTGCGCCGACGCGGTGAAGCTGCAATACGTGCCGTGAGCGCGCGTCAGGGCCCGCCGGGCCTCAGGTGACCGATCCGTCCGTCGGCGGCGGCGGTCCCGGTTCGTGCACGCTGTCGAGGGTCTCGCGCACCTTGCGGACGAGGTCGGCGGCCGAGAACGGCTTGCCGATGAACTGGGTTCCGGGGTCGAGCACGCCGTGGTGGACGATGGCGTTGCCGGTGTAGCCCGACATGAACAGGACCTTGGTCTCGGGTCGGATCCGGGCCAGCCGGTCGGCGAACTCCTTGCCGCTCATCTGCGGCATCACGATATCGGTCACCGCCAGGTGGATCTTGCCGAGGTGTTGCACCGAGCGGTGCAGGCCATCGAGGCCGTTCGCCGCCGCCAGCACCGTGTAGCCGGCCTCGCGTAGGGTCCGGACCACGACGTTGCGCACCGCCTCCTCGTCTTCGATGACCAGGACCGTCTCGCCGCCGCCGGTGTGCGTCGTCGGCGGCGGGAGCGGCGTGCCGCGCGCGACGGCCAGCGTCGCCGGAATTCGGGGCAGATAGATCTTGAACGTGCTTCCCTTGCCGACCTCGCTGTAGACCCAGATGTTGCCGCCACTCTGCTTGACGATGCCGTAGACCGTCGCCAGCCCCAGCCCCGTCCCCTTGCCCTTCGCCTTGGTGGTGAAGAAGGGCTCGAAGAGCCGGCCGCGGACCTTGTCGTCCATGCCGCAGCCGGTGTCGGTGACCGCGAGCATCACGTAGGGCCCGGGCTTCACCGCGTGCCGCAGCGCCGTGTCGTCGCCGAGCTCGACGTTGGCGGTCTCGATGGTCAGCTTGCCGCCGTGCGGCATCGCGTCGCGGGCGTTGACCACCAGGTTCATGAGCACCTGGTCGAGCTGCCCCGGATCGGCCATCGTCAGGCCGAGGTCCGGCGCCAGCGCCTGCACCAGATCGATGTCCTCGCCGAGGATCCGGCGCAGCATCTTCTCGAGGCCGGTGGCCGCCTGGTTCATGTCGAGCGGCACCGGCTGCAGGATCTGCTTGCGACTGAAGGCCAAGAGCTGGCGGGTCAAGGTCGCCGCGCGCTCACCGGCCTTCTTGATCTCCAGGAGGTCGTCGTGCAGCGGATCGCTCGCGGCGACGCTCTGCAACGCGAAGCCGACGTAGCTCAAGATGACCGACAGCAGGTTGTTGAAGTCGTGGGCGATGCCGCCGGCCAGGCCGCCGATCGCCTCCATCTTCTGCGACACCCGCAGCTGTTCTTCGAGCCGCTCGCGATGCGCCTCGGCGCCTCTACGCTCGGTGACGTCGCGCTGCACCGCCATGAAGCCGACGACGTTGCCGCGCGCGTCGATGATGGCGTTGGCGCTGCTCTCGACGGTCAGCAGCCGGCCGTCCTTGGTGCGGTTGACGAGCTCGCCCTTGACCTGCTGCTTGGCCGTGATCGCGGCCCAGAAGCTGCTGTAGGCCTCCGGCGGCAGCTGGCCGCTCTTCAGGATCCGCGGCGTCACCTTGTGTACCACCTCGGCCGCCTCGAAGCCGTAGAGGTGGGTGAAGCCGGCGCTCACGAAGGTGATGACGCCGTCGCGGTCGGTCATGAAGATCGCGTCGCCGCTGGCGTCCACCGCCTGCCGGAGCCGCGTCAGCTCCGCGGCCGCCTCGTGACGCTCGAGGTGATAGCGCACCGCCTGGCGATGCCAGATGAAGGCCAACGACGCGCCGGCGGCGAGGATCAAGGCGGTGATCACCAGCACCAGCTCCCAGAGGCGCTGCGCGAGCGGCGCGTAGATCTCCTCGGCGTCGATGCGCGCGACGAGCACCCAAGGCGAGTCGGGCACCTTGCGAATGAACGCCACCACCGGCACGCCACGATAGTCCACGCCCTCGACGATGCCTTCGCGGCCGAGCGCCGCCTGCACCGCGGTCGTCTTCAGGTCGGTGAGCGGGCTCTTCAGGTTGAGCGCCGTCCCCGCCTGGAAGCGCAGCTCGTTCAGGAACACCACCTCGTCGCCGTCCCGGCGCACGAGCAGCGTCTCCGCGGTCCGGCTCGCGGTCGGCCAGCGCTTGATGAAAGGGTAGAGGTAGGTCGACGCGTCGATGCGCAGCACGAGGAGCCCGAGCGGTTTGCGGGCTGCTCCGGCCTCGAAGATCGGGACCGCGACTCCGAGGTAGATGGGGCCGCCGGGCGCGTCACGGTGGAAGTCGAGGATGGCCACCCGCCGTGCCTGCAGGGTCTCGGTCACGGTGTCGACGAGGTGGGGGGCGAGGCGTTCGGTCGCCTCCGGCGCCGAGCGCAGCAGCGCCCCCTGCGGGTCGACGAGGAGGACACGATTGTACTGATGGGCCGCCTGGATCTTGGCGAGCCAGGTGTCGAGCCGCGCTCGCGCCCCCGGGTCGTCGGGAGCGTTCAGGTAGCCGCGCACCCCGCCGGCGAATCGCTCGTTGTCGAAGAGCAGGTCGGCGTCGGCGAATCGCTCTTTGCGCCACTGGGCGAGCCCGTCGATCTTCAGCTCGGCGACCGCCGCCAACTGGTGCTCGACCCCGGCGCGGTAGTGGCGCTCGTAGCCCTTGTACGACGCATACCCGGCAGTAATCACCGCGGTCGCCACCAGCGCGAAGCCCAACACGAACCAGCCGACCGCCGCCACGCGGCTGGGTCGAAGGTTCGGCGCCCGGAGCCGGCGCCTGGAGAGCATCAGCAACGCCCCGCTCAAGAGCACGAAGGCGAGCGTGGTGTTGGCTGCCGGGGGGATGATCGGACCACCGTAGAGCAGCGGCTCGCCGTAGAGATAGGCCAGCAGGACGTCGAGCGCGCCGCACATGACGAGACCGGCGGCGCCGGCCGCGATCGTCCCCTGCCACAGGGACGTCGAGCGCGTCGCCCGCGCCGACATCAGTGATGACAGGCTCGCGAGCACGAAGCCGGCCGCGGTGACCGGAGACATGTGGCCGAGCCGGGCACCGCGGAGAGTGCCTTCGATCTGGAGCCCGAGGTGCTCGGCTTCCAGGTGAATGCCCAAGCCGCCGAGTACGAACAACAGCAGCGCGACCAGCGCCGCCAGGCCCGCCGCCGCGTGTGCGGTCCACGCGGCGAGCCGCGTCTGCGGCGATTCGGCCCGCAGCCACAACACCAGACCGTGGAGCACGAACAACGACGCCGTGCTCGGCGCCATCGGAATCAGGCCCGAGCCGAGGCTCGCGAGCTGCGGCAGATCCAGCACCCAGCCGGCGAGCGCCGAGAACCCAAAAGCTGCAACCAGAGCACCCGCCGCCCTGCACGTGATCTCGATGCCGCCCTTGGCCACCGTCGTCTCTCCCCCCCCGGTCGATGCTTGGAGCCCGGATCCTATACCTGACGTGCATGCCGCCGTCCACCGCCGGCCGGGTCTGCGTGACCCACCCGGGGGCCGGTCTCACCTGGGAGGCGCGGTCGAGCGCCGCAGCCACTCCACCGCAGCGGCGACCACCGGGTCGGTGTCACCGTCCGGCGGGGCGTTTGCGACGCTGACGTCCGGCTCGATCCCCTTGCCGTCGATGGCGACCCCCGAAGGTGTCAGGTAACGGGCCACCGTGAGCTTCAACCCCGAGCCGTCGGAGAGCGCCACGATGTTCTGCACCGAGCCCTTGCCGTAGCTGCGGCTGCCGAAGAGCCTGGCGCGGCCGCGATCGTGGAGGGCGCCGGCGACCACCTCCGCCGCCGATGCGCTGTCGGCGTCGATCAGGATCGCGAGCGGGTAAGACGGCTGCGTGCCGCGCTCGTGCGCGAACCGGCGCTCCAGCAGCCGGCCGCCCTTGCCCGCGGCCTGGACGATGGGACCGTCGGTGAGGAACAGGTCACAGACCGCCACCGCCTCGTCGAACAGCCCGCCGGGGTTGCCGCGCAGGTCCAGGACCAGCCCGGTCTTCGGCGGCAGCGCCTTGAGCTGCGCCTCCAGATCGAGCGCGACGCGGCGCGCGAAGCTCTTGAGCCGCACGTACTCCAGCCCGGGCTCGAGGGTCGTGGCGGCGAGCGGCACCACCCGGATCCAGCTGCGCACCAAGGTGTACGACCAGACGTCGGCGCGCTCGGGGTGCCGCAGCTTCAGCACCACCTTCGAGCCCACCGGGCCGCGCAGGCGCTGGTGGATCAGATCGAGGGGCAAATCGTCGATCGCCTCGCCGTCGATGGCGACCAGGAGGTCACCCTTCTTGATGCCGGCCTGCGCCGCCGGCGAGTCGTCGAACACCCAGGTCACCTGGGTGGTCTCGGCTCGGCCCGAGAGCTCGATGCCGATGCCGGCGTACTCGCCCTCGGTCGCCGACAACAGATCGCGGTACTCCTCGGGCGAGAAGAACGCCGAGTGGGCGTCGAGGGTGCTGACCGCGCCGCGCGCCGCGCCGTAGATCAGGCTGCTCGGCTCGACGACGTCGACGAAGTGGTTTTCGATCTGGCCGAAGACCTCCGCCAACACCTCGAGCTTCTGGTACAGGGTCTCGACGCCCGCCGCCGCGGTGGTCGCGGCGCCCGACATCAGGCCGAGCATGAGCCAAGAGCCGCGCTCGAGCCACCGCCTCCGCCTCGTCGCCTGCTCTCGCATTCCCTCTCCTCGCTCGATCGGGTTCAGCGCCGCAGCCAGGGCAGCGGATCGATCGCCAGGCCCCGCTGCCGGAGCTCGAAGTACAGGCCGGTCCCCAAGAGCGAGCCGGTGTCACCGACGGTCCCGAGCGTCGTGCCGGTCTGCACCGCGTCGCCGGTCTTGACGCTCATCGTCGCCAGGTGCGCCACCAGCGAGTGGTAGCCGTCGCCGTGGTCGACGATCACCAGCTCGCCGTAGCCGCGCAGCCAGTCGGCGTACACCACCTCGCCGGGAGCGATCGCCTGGACCTTGGCGCCGGCCACGGCGCGGATCTCGAGGCCGCTCTGGCTGACCGCGAGCCCTTCCGTCCGCGCGGGTCGCTCACCGAACTTCAGCGCCACCGGGCCGACGGCCGGCCACGGCAACCGCCCGCGGTTCTTGGCGAAATCGGCGCTCAGGTGCCCCAACGGCTCGCGCTTGCGCAAGTTGTCGGCGAGGGTGCGGGCGGCGGCGGATTGCTCCTTGATCGCCCGCTGCCGCATGCCGTCGTTCTCGACGAGGGCCGCGAGCCAATCGAGGCGCTCCTGACGGGTCTTCGCCAGCTGGTCACGGGACAGGCGCTTGGCGGCCTCGAGCCCGGCGAGGCGCTCGCGGCGGTTGCCGAGCGCTACGGACAGCGAGCGCAGGCGCGCCGACTCCTCGAGGTGACGCTGTTGCAGGCGGCGGTCGTGGGCGGCGATAAAGCGCAACAGGCGCGTCATCTCGAGGTAGTCCGAGAGCGACCGAGCGCCGCCCAAGAGCACCAGACGCGCGCCCTGCGGCATCCTCGCCAGCGCCCGCAGCCGGTGGACGAAGCGCTCGAAGACCGCGGCGGCGCGGGTCGTCGACACCGCCAGATCTGCCTCCAGCCCCGCGAGCTCCTTCTGGATCTGCTGCCGCTCGGTCTCGGTGGTCTCGATGTCGCGCTCCGCGGCGGCGAGCGCCCGATCCAAGCGCTCGAGCTCGGCGAGCACCGGCGGCTCGGCGGCGAGCGCCAGCGCCAGCGCCAGCGCGACGCCCGCCGCGATCACGCCTCCTCCACGTCGAGGAAGCGGCCGACCGCGAACGCGCTCCCCAACACCCCGAGGCCAAACCCGGCGCCGAGCACCAGCGCCGCCACCGTCGGGTCGAAGAGGCTGACGTTCAGGCCGCCGACCACCGCCGCGATCGCCACGCTCAAGCGCGCCGCGAACGACAGGTGCGCGAGCCACATCGTCGCCGCGGCCAGGCCGCCGCCCGCGAGGCCCCACACCGCGCCCTCCATCAAGAACGGCACGCGGACGAACCAGCGGGTGGCGCCCACCAGCCGCAAGATGCCGATCTCGTCCTTGCGGGCGTACACCGTCAGGCGGATGGTGTTGGAGACGATGAACGCGGTCGCGAGCAAGAGCAGGATCCCGGCGCCGAGCCCGCCGTAGCGCAACACCTCGAGCAGGGCGCGGAGGCGCTCGAACTCCTGTTGGCCGTAGTCGACGCTCGACACGCCGAACAGCGCGGCGAGCTCCTTGGCGAGGCGCTCGACGACCGCGAGGTCCGCGAAGCCCGCCCTCAGGTCGACCTCGATCGCGGCCGGCAACAGGTCGGCGCTGACGTCGGCGACCAGGGCGCGCGCCTCCGGGCCGCGAGCCGCGAACCGGGCCAGGGCCTCGGCGGGCAGCACCAAGGTCGCCTTTGCCACCGGCGGCAGGCCGGCGACCGCGGCGCGGGTCTCCTCCCATTCGCTCTGCGGCAGACTGTCGTCGAGATACGCCGCCAGGGTCGCGGTTCGGCCCCACACCAGCGCCAGGTTCTCGAGGTTCTGCAGCGCCATGGCGTAGAACCCCGAGACCAAGAGCGCCGCGGCGATGGTGGCGGCGGTGAGCGCGCTGATGCCGAGCGAGCCGCGGATCGAGCTCAGCGCCTGGCCGGCAAAGTAGAACAACCGCCGCATCGCTCCCTCAGCTGGTGATCACCCGCCCGGCCTCGAGGTGGATGTTGCGCTTGCCGTAGGCCTCGATGAGGGCGCGGTCGTGGGTCGCGACGACGACGGTGGTGCCGCGGGCGTTGGCGTGGAAGAGCAGGCTCATGATCTCCTTGGAGCGCTCGGCGTCGAGGTTGCCGGTGGGCTCGTCGGCGAGCAGCACCTGCGGCTCGTTGACCAGCGCCCGGGCTATCGCGACCCGCTGTTGCTCGCCGCCCGAGAGGCGCGGCGGCATCTGGTGGAGCTTGTGCGCCAGGCCGACCTCTTTGAGGACCGCGTAGGTGCGGCGGCGGATCTCGCGCGCCGGCACGTCTGCGATCTCCAGCGCGATGCCGACGTTGTCCTCGATCGACTTGCGCGGCAAGAGCTTGAAGTCCTGGAACACCACACCCATCTGGCGGCGCAAAAACGGCACCGCGGCGCCCGGCAGTCGGCCGACGTTGCGGCCGTTGACCAGGATCTGACCGCGGCTCGGCCGCTCGGCACAGAAGATCATCCGCATCAGCGTCGACTTGCCGGCCCCCGACGGTCCGGTGAGGAAGACGAACTCGCCCTTGGCGATCTCGAGGGTCACGTCCGTGAGCGCCTGCTGCTCGACACCGAAGGACTTGTAGACGTGGAAGAATTGGATCATCGCCGCGCCCTCGAGGCACGCGCCGACTATAGGGGCGAAGAAAATCAGGAGCAAGGTGAGTCGCGGTTGCGCCGCCGCCGCCGCTGTGGTGATTGCTCGACCATGCGCCGCTTCGTCGCCGTGTTGCTGCTGTCGCCGAGCGTCGCCTACGGCAGCGTCGCCGACGTCTTCGATGTCGGCAAGGCGATGGGGACCGCGGGCGCGGCGGCCGCGACCAGCGACGACGGCGCGGCGGCGTTCTACAACCCCGGCGGTCTCGGCTTCGCCGACCGGACCGAGCTCTCGGTGGGCGCCGAAGCGGTGCGCTCCGAGCTGCGCCTCGCCGGCGACCGGGTGCCGCTGCCGCGGCCGTGGGGGGTGCTGGTGTTGGGCACGGCGCCGTTGCCGCTCGCCGGGGTGCTCGAGAGGAAGATCGCGGTCGGGGCGCTCCTCTACGTCGGCCCCGAGAGCCACCTGGTGGTCGCGGCGCCAGCGTCGACCGCGCCGACGTTGCCCTACTACCACAACCGCAGCGAGCGGCTGCTGGCGCTGCCGGTGCTCGCCTTGCGTCCGGTGGACGCGGTCGCGGTGGGGGTGAGCGCCAACTACTTCGCCGGGGTCCGCGGTGCGGTCGAAGGCGATCAGGTCAGCGCCACCGAGATCCGCGCCGCGGTGCAAGAAGAGTTCTACAGTCAGGCGAGCTACAACGCCGGCGTCCAGGTCCGCCTCGGGGCCTGGCGAGCCGGGCTCTCCTACCGCGGTCAGTTCAGCGTCCCGGTGGCTACCTCGGTGCGCCTGAGCATCAACGGCAAGCCAATGACCGTCGACCTCCGCGCCGCGGCGTTGTTCACGCCCGAGACCTTCGTGCTTGCGGCGGCGTACGACCTCGGGCGGCTGCGGCTGGCCGCGGATCTGTCGTGGCGGCGCTGGTCGCGCTACCGGCCGCCGTTTCCGGAGATCGACGCCACCATCCCGCCGCTGTTGCCGCAAGGAGGCGACACCGTGAGCATCGCCGCGACCCGGGCGACGGTGCGCACCCGGGACGTGCCGCGCCTCGCGCTCGGCGCCGAGCTCGCGCTCTACGACAGCCTGACCGGCAGGGCAGGGCTCGCCTACGAGCCGACGCCGTTTCGCGCCGGCGGCGGCCTTGCGAACCTGGTGGACGGCGACAAGCAGGTGGGCGGCTTGGGCGTGAGCTACCACGGGCTGGAGCGCGACGGCTTCCGCTTCGGGGTCGATCTGGCGCTGCAGGCCCAATGGATGACGTTCCGCCGGTTGGCGAAGGATCCGGCAGAGCTCCAAGACGAGCTGCCGTCGGTCCCCGGCCGCCAGACCACCAATCGCGGCTATGAGGCGATCGCGGGCGGCGGTCTCGTCCTCGCCGCGACCTTGAGCCTGGTGGTGTCGTGGCCGCCTGCGGACGCGGCCGCCGGGGTGTCGCCGTGACGCCGGTGCTCCTGGCGCTGCTGTTCGGCGCCGCTCCGGATCAGCTGGGGTTCTCGGCCGCCGGTGCGGCCACGGCCGGCGCCGCGGTCGCCGAGCCCGCAGGGGCGAGCGGCGCGTACTACAACCCCGCGCACGCGGCCCTCGCCGCCGACGCCGCGGCGGTGGTCGGCTACGGCCGGGCGCTGCGCCAGGTGACGCTCGACGGCGCGCGCCAGAGCCTGGCGCCGGTCGATCTCGTGAGCCTGGGGTTGAGCATTCCGGCGCGGCTGCCGGTTCTCGGCCGCTTCGGGCTGTCGTTCGCGGTGACGATGCCCGGGAGTCGGATCTTGGTGACCGACGTGGTCCCCGCGGGCCGGCCGCGCCTGCTGTTCGACGCCAACCGGCTCGAGTGCACCACCATCGACGTCGGGCTCGCCTACGCGCGGACCGTGGGCGACATCGAGCTCGCGGTCGCGACCGGCGCCGCGGTCCTCACCGACGCCGCCGGCAACGGCACGACGTTCTACTTCAGGCGCAGCGACGCCTACGCGCAGGCGGACGCCGCGGTCGAGGTCGAGCTACCGGTGGCGATGGCGCCGACGGTCGCGGCGCTCGGCCGCGCCGGCGACTGGTCGTTCGCCGCGGTGTTCCGCGCGGCGCTGGAGATGGACGTGCAGATCGGCACCTCCGCCGAGATGACGATCGGCCCCTTCGCCGGCGACCTGCAGGCCGCGGTGTCAGGCACCGACTTCTACACCCCGGCGCGCCTGGTGCTCGGCGCCACCTGGCGGCACGTCGATCTGAGCCTGCACTTGGCCGCCGAGTACCAGCGCTGGCGGGCCGCGCCGCCGCTCACCGCCACGTGGCGCACCCGCGTCGAGCCCGAGGGCGTGCCGGTGGTGTTGCCGCAGAGCACCCCGGTGCCGCAGCGCCTCGATGACGTCGTCGTCGGCCGCCTGGCGGTGGAGCAGCGCTGGCCGCTGCGCGACCAGGTGTTGACGCTACGCGCCGGCGGCTTCTACGCGCCCACCCCGGTCGGGCGCGACGCGTGGGCGGTGTTCGTCGACAGCGATCACTTCGGCGTCGGCCTCGGGCTCGGCCTCGACTCTACGGCGCTGGCGATGGTGTTGCCGCGGCCGCTGTCTCTCGATCTACACCTGCTCTACGTCGGGCTGCGCGATCACCGTCAGACCTTCGCCGGCGTGGCCGGTGAGGTCCCGATTCGGATCGCGGGTCGTCTGTGGTCGGGCGGGCTCGGGCTGACGTTGCGGCTGTGAGGTGCGGCGGGGGTGGCTGCAAGTCGGCGCTCAGCGGACCTCGTTGATCGCCTTCTTCACCGAGTCGTTCCTGGCTTTCATCAGGTTGGAGATGGTGCCGAAGCTCATGCTCAGGTACTGGAACTTGTACTGCATCTCCAGGTACTGCATCCCGGACGCGTGACCCATCTCGACGCTCTCTTTGAGCGCGTCCATGTTGGCGGCGATGGCTTCCTTCTCTTGACCCGGGCGCTGCTCGAAGCGGCCGGACGCGACCCAGAGGTTCAACGCGCCGGAGCCGCTCTTGGTCGTGGCCTCGCCGAGCTGGTTGAACTGCTTTTGAATCGCGACCTCGATGGTGCGGGCGCCGCTCGTCTCGCCTTGCTTCTCTTTCTCGGTCGGCTCTTTGAAGCCGAGGAAGCGGGAGAAGTCGCCCTTCGGAACTTTGTAGCCGTGGCCAACGACGTCGCCCTGCTTGTTGCGGATGTAGTAGGAGCGGTCGGTCTTGGGCGTCAGGTCTTTCAGGGGGATGACGTTGGCCATAGCGCTCATGCGTTGCTCCTCTCTCCTAATCATCGGCCTCGGCTGCCGGGAGTTGCTAGGAATTGCGCCACGTTTTATCTAATAGAAACATGGTGTTACGTGTTTCGTTGGCGCGGCCGCGGCCGGCTCGCCATCGTCGTGACGGGAGGTTGTGGGCGTTGCGCCTACATCTGCCTACGGACTTCTCGGCGAGCTCTCCGCGCCGGCGCCGCCGACGGCCTCTGGAGCCCGGGATGGCATGGGCGGCGGCGATGGATTGAGGTACTCGATGCGCGCCCGGTCGCGGAGCTCCCGCTCGAGCTGCGCCTGCGTTTCCTCGCGCCGGTCGCGGCGCAGCATGTCGATCAGGGTGACCCGCTCCGACTCGAAGGTCACCCCCGGATTGTCGCGGCGGTCGACGAGCTTGAGGATCCAGAAGCGGTCCTTGAGGCCCTTGATCACGGCGCTGGTCTCGCCCGGCTTCAGCGCCGTCACGGCTTCGCGCCACGGCGCCGGGATCTGTTGCCAGCGCGCGTAGCCGAGGTCCCAGTGCTCGCGGCCCGGTGGCGGCGCCTTCTCGGGTGAGAGACCCGCTGCGACCTCCTCGAAGCTCTTGCCGGCCGCGAGCGCCGCCTGCGCCCGACCAATGGCAGCCTCGCTGCGCTGGAGGATCTGCAGCAGGTGGACCTCGGTCCGCAGCTCGCCGGCGTGCGCCTCGAAGTAGCGGCGCGCCTCGGCCTCGCTCACCTCGCTCCGGCGCGAGACTTCCCGGGAAAGAAGCAGCTCGGTCAATCGCCGGCGCCGGAACGCCGCGACCTGCGTCTCGAGCTGGCGAAGCCCCCGCTGATATTGCGGATCCCGGTCGAGGCCGAGCTCGGTCGCGTGCCCGGCCAGGACCTCCTCGCGGATGATCGCTTCGAGGAGGTTCTTGCGGTACTCGGGGCGCATCTCCGTCCGATGGCTATCGTTCCTGAGCCGGAAGTCGAGGTCGGCCTCGGTGATCGCGCGACCGTTCACCCGGGCCCAGACCGGATCCGCGGAGCCGGCCGGCGTGACGACGTCGTTGCAGCCCGCGAGCGGTTCGAGCAGGGTCGCGACGAGGAGGAGACGAACGAAGGGGGTGCGGGCCGACGTCATGTGAGTGCGGCCCGCACCCCTATCGCGCTAGTGACAGTTCCCGCAAGCCTCGACCTCGTCGCCGTTGTAGGGCGCGGCCGGCGTGGGGTCGTAGACCATGGACTTCAGGTGCGCCTGCGCCGAATCGGAGTCGTGGCAGGCGCCACAGGCCACGCGGTTCGGGTTGGTCTGCCAGGTGCCGCTGGTCTTGTTGGGACCGCTCGCCGGGTGGCAGGTCGCGTCGCAGTTGCGCACGTCCTGCGGCAGCGTGATGTCCCAGTTGCGGCCCGGGATCGGGTCGCCGTTGCCGTAGCCGACCGTCGCCAGCGGGTAGGTGAGGTTGGCGCCGTTGTGGATTGCGTGCACGCGGCGCGAGATGGGCCGCGCGCCCTGCCACTCGCCGGTCGCGGTCTGCGCCTGGTAGTCGTGACAGGCGCCGCAGAGGTCGACGGCGGTGTTGTTGAAGAGCTTGTGGTGGCGCATCTGGTCGAGGACGAAGCCGGCCATCTGCACGCCATCCTGATCATCATCGGCGGCGCCGACGTTCTGCTTGGCCGGATCGTCCTCGCCGGCGGTGTGGCACGAGCCGCAGTTGGCCGCCGGCGGCAGCTCCTCGACGCCGCTCTTCACGTTGAACTTGATGCGCGACACGGTCGGGGTCTTGTAGACGTCGGGCGAGGTGAGGGCGCCGCGGTCCGCGAACTCGATCTTCGCGATGTAGGTGCCGGGCAGGAGGTCGTCGACCGGGTCGAGTCTCACCTCGACATACTCCGACGTCGCGTCCGCGCCGAACACCGTCAGCGGGTCATCCTTGGTCGCGTCGGTCTGTTTGGCCAGCGACACCGACACCGTGCTGGCGGTGCCGGTGGTGCTGGTGGCGCCCGCCGTGCTGCTGCCGAGGACGTGCACCGGGTAGGCGCCGAGGGCTTCGCCCTGGAACACCAGGTTGGTCGCCGACAAGCTCGTGGGGATCGTGGTCAGGGTGCTGGCCTGCGCCTGGATGCTGAAGAAGCTGCCACGGTTGCGGCTCCGCAGCGTGAACGCGTTCGGCACCGTGAAGAAGAGGGTCGGCGACGTGCTGTGGGCCAGCGCCGTCCCGCCTGCCGGGCTCGTGATCCTGAAGACGTCGCCCTTGCGAGTCCACTCCACGGTCTCCGACACCCCGGTGTTCAGCGCCCCGCTGGGGAGGAGCAGCCGGTCGATGACGAGCGCCATGCCGTTGGCGACCGTGCCGGTCGCCGGGTATTGGATCCCGGTGCCGGCGGCGACCGAGAAGTAGATGACTCCAGCCGGCAGGGTCGTCCCCGCCAACGGCCCGACGCCGGCGCCAAAGAGCCGCATCGCGCCCTTGGGCGCGTGGACCCGCGTCGCGCCGGTGCTCCCATTGGTGATCCACACGGTCACGGTGCTGGTGGCGCTGGCGCCGTGCAGCAGGGTGGTGGCGGCGTCCAGGGTGATGGTATCGCCGGTGCGCGCCGAGAAGGCGACGCTCTCCGCGTTGGCGGTCCCCGGCTCGAAGGTCACCGTCCCCGACGTGGGGAACTTCCAACCCGAGTCCGCGGCGACGTTGAAGCTGCTCGAGCCGATCGCCACCTGCGCGGCGGTCTTGCCGCCGGTGAAGTTGGTGCCGCCGAGGATGAAGTAGGAGTTGCCGCTCGACGGGTTGACGTAGCTCGTGTAGCCGACGATCTCCTCGTCGACCGTGCCGCTGTCGAGGATCAGGTTGCCGCTGGCGGGCCCTTCGATCGCGGTGCCCGCGGTGATGAGGATCTGGGTGTCACCGACGTTGATGGGCGCGTCGTTGCTGTAGCTCAGCGTCGCCGAGAGCGTCGCGCCCAGGTAGTTGGTCTCCTTGTAGGCGATGGCGCGCGCCTGGAACGCCGGCACGGCCGAGAACAGGGTGATGAGCTCGTCCGTGGTCACCGAGGCCGTATCCGGCGTCGACGCCGAGGCGGAGGCGGTGGAGATCGGCGTCAGCATGTAGACCGACGTGTTGTCGGTGGCCACGCTCAAGGACGTGGCCAGGGTCAGGGTGTCCGCGGTGTTGCCCGTCACCAGGGCCGAGCGCGGGCTCGCGCTCCCGGCGCCGTCGATGATCGTCAGCGTGAAGCCCTTGAAGCGGTCGGTGACCCAGCGCGCCGTGCTGTCCGTCAGGGTCGTGAGCGTGCCGGTGGTGTCGGCCTTGCCGCTGTAGGTCCCCGAGACCGCGTTCATCGTGTAGGTGATGATGTGGCCGTTGCTCACCATGGTGTTGGCCGCCATCAAGGTGACGGTCGCGCCGACGTTGCTCTTGATCTGCGCGCTCGACTTCGAGGCGCCCGGCACGCTGTTGTCGGTGAAGGTGATCCACCAGCCGGCGTACTGGTCGTCGCGCCAGGTGACCTCGCCGGATTGGCTCAAGTTTCTCGCCTGCGCGGCGTCCACGAAGGTCGTGGTCGTGGCCCCGGCGGTCTGGACCTCGCCGCTCGCGCCGCTCTGGAAGATCGGCACGCTGAAGGCGCCGGCGCGCGGCACGTCGCCGCCGGTGGGGTTCCGGTCGTAGACGGTCTGGCCGCCGTCCACGATCAGGCTGAGCGCCGCCGCATACGACAGGGTGGTCGAGCTCACGGCAAACGAGAACGGGCCGGGCTGGGTGGCGCGCATGAGCGCCCGCGCCTTGTAGGTGAGCACCGGGCTACGCAGGGCGCGCGGACCGTAGACGAAGAAGGTGGAGTTGGTGAACTTGCCGTCCTTGTCCTCGTCGCACGTCTCGTCGAGGTCGCAAGCGGGATCGGTGTCATTCGGCAGGACGCCGTTGCCACAGGTGCAGCTCTCGGGCCCGTCACCCGGCGGCACGGCGTTCACCGTGTCGTCGGCGCGGAAGAAGGTCGTGCCCCAGCCGGTCATGTACTGGCCTTTGTTGGCGCCCTCATTGTCGCGCAGGCGGATGCGGACGATCGGCGCCGGGTCGCCGGGCGCGAAGTACTGGCCGGCACCGTACGGATCGGACGCCACGTGCGTCGGCAGGTTCACGATCGACATCTCCGGGATGTACTCGGCGACGGAGCGCGGATCGTTGTTCATGAAGTCGTGGGCGGTCGGGATCGGCACCTGGACCGGCGGCACGATCGGGTCGTTGGTGTTCTGGTGGCAGGAAGTGCAGACCGTGTCGTTGTCCTGCTCGCCACCCGAGTGCGCGACCATGCCGGCGGGCACCGTCGCCAGGGCGCCGAACCAGGTGAGGTCGTGGCAGGAGCCGCACGCCGCACGCGACGGCTTGTTCTTCCAGTTGTCGGCGTCGACGCCCCGGCCGCTGTGGCACTTGGTGCAGTTGTCGAGGATCGCCGGGAACCCGGCCTTCCACCACTCGCGCTTGCTCCCTTCGTTCCAGAGGGCGTACTGGCCGTTGTCGGTCATCTCGTCGTCGAGGGTGGCCGGGTTGTCCCAGACCGTGCCGTCGGCTCCCGGAATGCTCGCGAGCTCGCCGCCCGCGTGGATCTTGTGGATCATGACGGTCATGTCGAGGGACTCGCCGCCGTACGGATCCGAGCTCGCCGGTGCGTGACAAGCGACGCAGGACTCGACGATCCGGCGATCGCCCGAGTGACCATGGAAGTCCCAGCCGTGGCACGCCTGGCAGTCCTCGGTGCGAACGATGTCGCGCGTCAGCGGTAGGGCGCCGCCCGCGGGCACGAAGTCGGTGTACGCGGTCGCCGTGGGGCCGCTGGCGCCACCCATGATCACGACCACCCGGTGGGTCAGGCTGCGGTCGTAACCGATGGGGGTGCCGCCGACTGCGGCGGTCGCGAGGTTCGTGGCAAAGACGTAGGTGTACGACCCGTCGCCGTGATTGACGAGGGTCCCGTTTCGTTCGCGTGTGCCCTGGTTCGCGGCGGTGCCGTCCGGGTTCGGCCAGTCGCCGTTCGCGGAGCCCGAGACGGTGACGGTCTTGTTGACGTAAGGCACCCAATGGCTCGAGGCCTCGCCGGTGACCGGCGCCACGAGCTTGGCGATGGTGAAGCTCGGACTCAGGACGTCGAGCACCGGGTCGCCCTTCACGTTGGCCACGGTGAAGTTCACGGTGACGACGCCCGCCACGTCGGCGGTCACGCCGGTCACGGACGCGGTCGCGATGAACCGGCCGGCCGTCGCGAGCTGCCCGGCGACGAGGGTGTCGACGCCGTGGAAGTTGGCGATGCCGAGGTCGAGGGTCGCATTGCTGCCGTCGGTCACGGTGACCTCGGTGCCGTCATCGCAGGTGACGGTCTTGGTGCCGTCGCCGTTGTCGACGACCTGGCAGGAGCCGCCGGTCTGGCCGTCGGTGACGGTCACGCTCGTGCCGTCCGCGCAGGTGATGGTCTTGCTGCCGTCGAGGTTGTCGGTCACGGTGCACGGCGTGGCGTCGGCGACGGTCACGCTGGTGCCGTCGCTGCAGGCCACGGTCTTGGTGCCGTCGCCGTTGTCGGTCACGGTGCAGGAGCTACTCTCGCCGGGTGCGCCCAGCGGGCCGGTGGGCCCTTCGCAAGCCGCGACCAGAGTGAGCACCGTCGCCAGCGCGCCAATCCCTGCAACGACTCCAAGGCTACTCCTGCGCTTCATACCTGCTTCTCCTATCGGCAACCGGACCTCTCGACTGGACGTCAGCGAGGGGGATCGGTGCATGTTCGATGCTGGGCCCTACACCGGGGCGCGCGTCGGGCGCCGGCGGGTGGGGTAGCCACTGGGACGGACCGTGTCGGTGGCCCATCATGGGCTTCCGTCCGGGACCGCGAACGTGGGACGTGACTACGAGGTTCTCCCCGTCCTTGGGGAGGGTGCCCCGGGTTCAGTGCGGACGGTGGTTGAGTCCGTAGCGCTTCGAAGGAAGAGGGAAGATGCCACTGCCGGATCGCAGTTGTCAATGACGGCCCGCTCAACGGCCGGCCTTGCCGGGCTCGCAAACCACCCCGAGGACGTCACTGACGCTACTTCTCGAGGAGCTCCGGCGCTCAGGGCACGGCGCTCAGGGCACGAGCTCGTATGCACCCAGATCACACAACGGCGGCGTGCCGTTGCCGGTGGCGCCCGCGCCCAACACCTCCACGAAGCGGGGTGAGCCGTCGAGATCCAGAGACACCGGCTCCGCCATGTTGCCGTCGCCGTCCAGGTCGCTCAGATCCGCGGGCAGAGCGGAGTTGTCGCACGCGTCGATGGCGGGGGAGGCAGCGGTCAGGCGGGCATCGTCATCCAGCGTGCCGGGGAGATTGTCGGTGCCGTTGCTGTCGGCGAACAGCGGATCGCCGACGATGTTTCCGGTGCCGGCGGCGCCGCCCTGCACGCAGGTGTACGAGATGGTGGCGACGGCGCTGCAGCCCGGGATGGCGTCTGGGACGTTGTTCCAGATCACGCTGTTGACGATTATCGGATGGGGGGTGGGCGCGACGTCGTCGCACCGGATGGCTCCGCCCCACCCCGCGGTATTGCTCGCGAACGTACAGTTCACGTAGCGGTCGCGGCCGTTTGATTCGGTGTGTACCGCGCCGCCCCTATCGTTCGCCTGGTTGCCGGTGAAGACCGAGCCTACGAAGAGCGGGGTGGTGTTCGTCACCAAGACCGCCCCGCCTCTGTAGCTCGCTCGGTTGCCGATGAACCGGCAGCTCGTCACGCGGCTGGCGACCCATGTCTCGCCCGAGTGGAACAGGGCGCCGCCGCTGCTGGCCGAGTTGTTGAGAAACAGGCCATCCACGATCGTGTGGTCGGCGAAGGTGGCGAGCGCGCCACCGTTGGCGGCGACGTTGTTCCTGAAGACCGAGCTCCTGATGGTCGCGGCGCCGGCGGAGTACATGGCGCCGCCCATGTAGGCGGCGTTGTTGGTGACGATGGTGCAGTGGCGCACCGTCAGGCGCTCGGTGTTGTAGATGCCGCCGCCCCGGTCCCGGCCGAGAGCGGGGTCGTAGGTCGGATAGTCGGCGTTGCCGCCGGTGATGGTGAAGCCGTCGATGACGGCGAAATCACCGCCCGGGGTCACAACGTGGTAGACGTTCTCCTCGTTGCCGACGAATCCGGCGTCGTTGCCGATGCCGTCACCACTGAGCACCGTGACATTCTCCGACCAGGAGCGCTGGTCCAGGTTCGTCTCCCTGCCCGAGAAGCCGCCGTAGATCTCCACGCCGCCGCCCACTTGGAAGGTGTCGGTCTTGGCCGTGCCGGGAACGTAGACACCGCCGGCCACCCATACGAAGGTGCCGGCGGTGCTCAGCGCCAGCGCGTCCTGCAACCGCACGAACGCGTCCTGCCAGGTGGTGCCGTCGCCGCGGCCGGCGGCCTGGGCGTCGACGAATACGACGGAGAGACAGAACGGGATCGGGGTGCCGGTGCAGACGCGGCTCTGACACGAGTCCCCCTCCGTGCAGTAGTCCCCGTCGTCGCAGCTCGCGCCGTTCGGCTTCTCCGGATTCGCGCAGAGCCCTGTGGCCGGATCGCAGGCGCCCGCCTCGTGGCAGGCATCGACGGCTGTGCACACCACGCCGTCGCACCGATCCAGCGGATCGCCGGCGCCGGTGTCGTCCGCTCCGCCGTCAGGCTCGTCCGTGCCGGAATCGTCGCGGACGGTGTCGTGGTCGCCCGCGCTGACTCTCACCACCAACGCGGTCCTCTGCGTGCAGCCGTACAACGAAGCGGCTGCGACCCAGATCCCGAACGCGGTCTTCGCCATCAAGGACCTCCGCCGATGCCAGCGCCGACACGCACGTGCCTGACCGCGATACTGCCTCGATGCCGTCTCGACTATCAACCCCTGACCGGGGGCAAAGCGGCAGGTGCCCCGCCGAGCTCGACGCCTCCTACGAGCCACGCCACCCGCAGCCGGACGTTGCCGACGACCTCCCGGTGATCGACACCGACACCGGCACGACACCGGGATGGCCCGGGTTCGAGCCCGCGCTGCGCTCGCGGCTCAACGCTCCTCCGGGATCTCGCCGGCGTACAGCTTCCGCAGCAGCCAGGGCTTGCGGGTCAGGAGCTTGTAGATCGGCGGACGCACGGTGGCCTCTCTGCGCGCCTGCGCCGGAGTTTGGGGCCAGGTGAACGGCAGCTCGACGTAGGTGCCCGGGGTCTTCGCGGCGTCGAGCACCTGGAGAACGGCGCGCAACACCGATCGCTGACCCTCGGCGTCTCCCGGCCGCCCCATCGGCCGGGACATCGGATAGGCGATGCCGGCCAGGCGCGGCACACCGCTTGAGCGGGTGAACGCCGGGACCATCGACAGCGACACGGTCGACAGGCCGCCGGCCTCCAGCACCCTCTGTACCAGTCCCACGGACCGGCAGCAGAACGATCAGGCAGGTATCAACACGACCGCGTCGACGCCGCGCTTCTTCATGTCCGCGAGCATCGCCGGTGCGGTCTCGCGCTCGAGGACCTCGGTTCGGAGCTGATAGCCCACGATCGAGTAGTGGGTGTCGGCGGCGCGCCCGACGTAGCCTGCTGTCGCCAGCTCCCCGAGGCGCCGCATCGGCAACACGACGTCGAGGTCGCGCGCGCCGAAGCGGGTGTCGATGTGCAGGTGGTAGAGGCGCACGTCGCGCTCGGTCGCGCCGTGGGGGATCAAGCGGTGCGTGGGATCGCTCCACCACGGATCCCGGCGCTCGCGCTCCTGGTCGAACGGGCGGTCGTCGCGGCGCGCCACGCCCGCGGTCGACACCAGCGCGACCGTGCATTCGGACAGCGGCTTGGCCATCGGTGTCCACGGGATTGGCTGGGGGTGGCGGGCCTCACGGCTCACCCACGCCTTGATGATCTCGCGGGTCGCGAAGTCGAGGAAACGATACGGGTCGATTGGCACCGCTGACCTCTCCCGATCCCCCCGTGCTCCGGGTGTTGATTCTACACCGGATCAGGACGAGATGAACGAAACCGGCGCCGCCGCGTCGGCGTCCGGACGCTCACGGCCCGAGGCGGGTGGCGAGACGCGGGCTTACGTAGATCCGCGTGTGCGCGCAGCGCGGAAACTCGGCGACGCGCTCGAAGTCGTCGAGGCGGCCGTGCTCCAAGTCGTCGTAAGCCGCGCGCGCGGCGACGAAGTTGGCGGCGCCGTCGTGCCAGTCGCCGGGGTCGATGTCGGCCCGGTATCGGGAGCGGATGCTGTCGTTCGTGATCACGACCGCGGCGCGCCGCGCGTCCAAGAGCTGTCGCTGCAGCCCCCAGGTGCCGGCGACGTTCCTGAAGCCGACCGGCACGTAGGTGTACATGTCGTAGACGATCGCGGTGTCTCGCGGCACGTGGTCGACGAGCCAGCCGCCGACCGCGAGGCACGGGTGGTCGGTGTGCGACAGCCGCTCGCGGACGATGGCCGCCAACGCCGGTCCGCGCGGCACGAGCGCGAGCCCGAAGGCGACGACCAGCGCCCCCCGCATCAGCGCCCGCACGGCGCGCGCCCGCAAGCGCGCGGTCGCCGCCCACATGAGCCCGACCGCCGCGACCTCGAAGAGGCCGGAGACCGGGATCAGATAGCGCGCCTCGAACAGCCGCGCCCGCCAGAACAGGAAGCCGAGGTAGAGCGCGACGTACAACGCGATCAGAACGTAGGCGGCGCCCGACGCCGGAGTCCCCCCGGCAATTGCCACCGCTGCCGGTGGTCGCGAGCGCCGCAGCTGCCAAGCGAAGCCGGCGAGCGCGAAGAGCCCGAGCGCAAACGCCAAGGTCGTCGTGCGGCCGGCGACCTGCTCCCCGGCGAGCAGCTCGAGCCAGTGAAGAGGCGAGGCGGTCTCGCGCACCAGGTTGCCGAAGCGCGAGTAGTCGCTGTGGAACTTGATGTACCGCCAGTACGGCGCGACGTCGCGCACCAGGTCGAGGCCGCCGGCGATCCCCGCCAGCACGAACGCCAACGCCGCGACCCCGCTGTCGCGGAGAAAGGCGCGACCGAGCGCGCCCGGCGCCGGCTCGGGTCGCCGGTCGCGATAGAGCCGCCAACCGATCGCGAGCCCGACGACCGGCACCAGGAAGGCGCCGGCGTACTTGGTCATGAACGCGAGGCCGGCGGCGGCGGCCGCGGCGATCAACGCCCGGCGCCCGCCCGCCTCGAGGTAGACGACCAGGGCCCAGGTGCCGAGGACGAGCAGCGCGGCCTGCAGCGTGTCGGGGTGCGCGAGGATCGCGAAGCGAAAGAGCTCGGGGACGGTGGCAAAGAGCAGCGCGGCGACGAGCCCCACCGTCAGGCTGCCGGAGAGCCGCCGCCCGAGCCCGCCGACCCCGACCGCGCCGAGCACGTACGCGAGCGCGGCGACGACGCGCGGTCCGATCACCGCCGCCGCCTGCAGCGGCACGCCGACGGTCTTCAGAAACCAGGTCGCGCCGTAGGTGAGCTCCATGAAGAACGGCGGGTAGTAGTAGAACGCGTAGGTGAGGGTGTGCATGCTCACCATGCGCCGGGCGCCGTCGGCGATGAGCTCCTCGTCCGACGAGAACACCGCCGCCATCCGGCTGTCGGCGGCGGCGACGCCGACGAGCGGCAGGGTGACGACGAGCAGCAGCAGGGCGACGACGCCGAGGCTCACCCACACCGTCGCCGGCGCGGCCGAAACCGCCAGCGCCTGCCTCCAGGCGGCGCGCCAAAGCTCCAGGGCCGGTCCGAGCCGGCGCTCGCAGGGTGGATGCTCTGCCACTGCCGCCATTCGGGCGATGTACCACCCCGCGCGACGTCGCGTCACGCGAGCCCGGCGAGATTGTCGAGCGCCGTGCCGTCGGTGATGGCGGTGGGCGGCCGCGGCACCCCCGCAAGACGGCTCACGGACACCCGCCGGGAGCGGCACCGGCTGTGGACGACAGTCCCCAGCGAGGGGCCAGCTCACCCCGACACCTCGCCGCAGGGCTCGGGACGAGAACCGGCGAACGGCGCCAACAAATTGAAATAGCTAATAAATTTGTGATGGTGCTGGCGTCGTCGCTGGCACGCCGGCTGCACTCGCTTTGGTTCCGGCGGCGGGTCGCCGGAGCGAGGGGTCCACATGCAGACGATGACGAAGTGGTTGGCTGGCGCGTTTCTTCTCTGGACTGTCGGCTGCGGCTCCGAGGTTGAGCTCGATCCCGCGGGCGACGCGTTCGCCGAGAGCGCCGACGACCTCAGCGCCCCCGGGATCGGCGCCGGCAGCGCCGGGTTCAAGATCCTGTTGCACGTCGGCCCCAAGGTCGAAGCGCTGGCGGCGGCGCAGATGGACGATCCGCGCCTCGCCGCGCTGCGGCAGTGGGTGGACGGCTACTACTTCCTGGTGGTGAACGGCGGCTATCTCCGCCATTGGCCCGGCCGGCCGAAGGTCTGCGAGCTGAACGTTCGCCAGCTCGAGCACCGCGGCATCGAAACGGTCACCGTCGAGGGCGAGACCGTGGTGGTCGCGGACGTGGTGCGCCGCTGCCAGGCGGCTTACCAGGAGTACCTGGCCGCGACCAAGGGCGAGCTGCCGGTGTCGAGCGCGGTCTTCGCGTCGATGCTGCATCGGCTCGCGGTGCACCGCACCATCGCCAACCTCGGGTTGATCGGCGACGCGACGACCAGCGCGCAGCAGAACGTCATCGCCGAGGCGCTGCTCAGCAACACCAACTTCGCCTACGACGCCGCGACCGAGAGCCTGGTCGTGGACGCCGAGCGCGGCCTGCCGCCGGCCCTGCGCGATCTCACCGACGCCGGCGTCAGCGTCCGGCACACCATGTGGTACCAAGAGCCGACCATCCAGGGGGAAAACGGCAGTTTGTTGTCGATCCCCGGCGGCACGAGCGGCTTGTCGCTGAACGCCACGATGTGGCAGGTGCTGGCCAACACCTTCGCCGGCGAGCCGCAGGTGGCGGCGCGCTTCCTGGTCGACGTACGGCGGTGGGTCGCGGCGCGGGACAGCGTGCTCTACAGCGCCACCTCTTCCACCGCGGCGTTCGTCGACGTGTTGTTCGAGGGCGGGCCGCAGGCGATGGAGGACGGCGGCACGCCCGCCAACTTCGAGACCTTCATCGAGGGCACCGCGTGGCTGCTCACCCACACCTCGCGTCAGGTTTACTTCTTGATGCCGTCGCATCTGAGCCGCGACGCCGACGGCGTGCCGGATCCGGAGCTGTCGGACCTGATCGTCAAGACCCGGGCCTACGTGCGGGCGCTCAACGCCGGCCTGAAGCGGATCTTGGGTCCGGGGGCCGGGGAGCCGGTGTGCAACCCGCGCTCGAGCTTCATCCCGGCCGGCTATGGCGCGCTGGTGCACACGCCGATGTTCCCGATCGCCCTTCCCGACACCGGCCTGCCGGCGCCGACCGTCGCCGGCCAGGTGCGGGCGCTCTTCAACCTGCGGCGGTCGTTGTGCGACCCGCCACCCACGGCGCCGCTTACTCGTTACTACAACGCCGCCCTCGCCGAGCACTGGACCGACACCACGCCGGTGACCGTGGCCGGCTATCGTCGCGAAGGCAGTCCCGGGCGCGTGCTCACGGTGCCGGTGGCCGGGACGGTGCCGCTCTATAGCTGCGCCGTCGCCCGGCCGGCGCCGCGCCTCGACCACTTCTTGTCGTTGCGGTCGGACTGCGCCGGCCAGATGGTGCTGCATCGGGCCGGCTTCGTCCGCACCGGCCCCGCGCCCGGCTACCGGCCGGTCTATCAGTGCCGGACCCGCTCGCGCCTCGACACCTTCCTCTCGGTCGATCGCCGCTGCGAGGGGGAAGTGACCTCGGTGACCGAGCAGCCGTTGGCCTACGTCCTGGAGCCGTGAGGCCGGGCGCCGACGGGCGCTGAAACGCGTCGCCCTCAGTTCGTCCGCGTGAAGTTGATCGTGCAGCTGGTCCCGGAGCCGGCGGTGCTGGTGTTGACGTGCAGGGTGAAGACGTTGCTGCCCACCGGGAAGTCGGTGCCGACGCCCGACACCGGGCCGATGTGGCCGCACTCGTAGGGCCCGTTCGGGGTGCCGACGACGACGACGTTTCCGGTCCCGTCGTCCACGGTCCAGTCGTAGGTGCAGTTGCTCGAGCCGGCGCTGACGATGCCGTTGTTGTCGAGCTCGTAGGTGACCGGGGTCGTGGCCCTGAAGCTCTGCGGCGACAGCGTCAGGGTGCACCACGGGACGTTGGTCACCGCGAAGGTCGGCTGGCAGTCGGCGGCGCCGGCGAAGCGCGTCGAGGTGGCTTGCAGGAAGAAGGTGTAGGTGTTGGTGCCGGCCGCCGGGCTGAAGCTGTCGTGGCCGGCGACGTTTCTCCCCAAGTAGTCGATCGCGGCGGGCCCGCAGCTGACCGCCGCGGCCGCGGTCCAGTCGCCGGCGGAGAAGCGGCGGGTGCAGCTGCTGCCGTTCGAGTCCCAGGCGACGCGGTACTGCGACAGCTGCGTGCCGGTAAACGCCGACTCCCACCACGTCCTGCACCACAGCGAGTCGGTGACGGTGATCGGCGCGGTGCAGCTCACGGCGCCGTTCGGGCCGGCGCCGACGTAGAACGTGATGAGCTTGTAGCCCGGCGTGTGCCCGGCGACCTCGAAGCCTTTGAACACCTTGGGGTTGTTGCTGCACGCGAAGGCCATCGGCGTCTGACCGTCAAAGCTCACCGCGCAGTTGCTGCCGTTCGTCGAGGTGTAGGCGTAGAAGTCGGTGTTCTGGTTGCCGGCGGCCGGACTGATCGTGAACGAACAGGTCGTCGGTGTGTAGCAGCTGCCGCCGGTGCTGCAGCGCTTGATGCCGCTGCAGGTGCCGCAGCTCGTGCCGCAGCGCGGATCCGGGCCGCACTCCCGTGTCCCGCAGGTCGGGGCGCACACACACTGGCCGGCGGCGGTGCACATCTGGTCGCTGTTGCAGCCGCCGCAGCTCACGCCGCAGCGCGGGTCGGGGCCGCAGACCCGCCCGGCGCAATTCGGCACGCAGGTGCAGTGACCGACCTCGCAGACGTAGCCGTCGGCGCAGCTGCCGCAGCTCATGCTGCACTTCGGATCCAGGCCGCAGGTCATGCCGCTGCAGTCCTTGTCGCAGCCGGTGCAGACGCCGAGGTCGCACTGCTGCGTGCCGGCGCAGGTGCCGCAGCTCTGGCTGCAGCGCGGGTCCAGGCCGCACACCATCTGCGAACAGTCGGGCTCGCAGGCGCCGCCCTTGCACTGGCCGTTCGCGTCGCAGGTTTGATCCGGGCTGCAGCTGCCGCAGCTCGCCAGGCAGGCGGACGGATCCGGCCCGCACTGCCGGCCCGCACAGCCCGACAGACAGCCGCCGGCGCACTGACCGGTGTCGCTCTGGCATTGCTGGTCGCGGTTGCAGCGGCCGCAGACGACGTTGCAGCGCGCGTCACTGCCGCACAGCCGACCGGCGCAGGCGGGCGCGCAGCTGCAGTCGCACGGGGTCTGCGAGAGCCCCGCCGGATCACAGGTCGTCCCCCCGAGGCGGCCGTCGGCGCAGGTGCACAAGCTCGTCTCCCCCGGCACGCAGGCGAGATCGTCGCGGCACAGCCCGGCGACGCACAACGAGGTGTCGCCGCAGTCGGCGTCGGTCAAGCAGGTGATGTTGTACGGGTTCGCGGCGACGCTGGTGCAACCGCCGGCAACGAGGCCACAGGCCGTGAGCACGACGCCCGCCGGTCGCCTGCTTTGCCCGACCGAAGCCAACCTCCTCGCGGTGCGCACCCTGCTCCTCCTAGTACCTGGTGAAGCTCGCGTTGGGGCAGCTCGCGGCGCCGCCCGCCGAGGTGTAGGGCGCGCTGACGCCGAGCGTGTAGCTCCCGGCGCCGAGCCCCGAGCCATAGAACGGGTCACTGGCATAGGCGCCGCACGCGAGCGTCACCGGCGCCTGGCCGGCACCGTTGAGCCACCAATTGAGGGCGCAGCTCGAGGTGCCGTTGTTGTCGATGACGATCTTGACGTAGTCGGTGGCCGCGACACTCGTCAGCACCGCGCCGGTCGTGGCGTTGACGAGCGCGACGTAGCACCACGGCGCGTTCGCGACGCTGAGGCTCGCCGCGCAGCTCGCGACCTCGACGTTGCTGCCGTTTAGCAGCAGGAGACGGGCGGTGTGGAGGTTCGCGGCCGACGGCGGGCTGAAGGTGTCGTGGCCGGCGACGCTGAAGCCCTGGAACGGTACGCTCGCCGCGGTGCAGGGCCCGGCGACCGTGGTGCCGGAATCGATCTGCCACTGACAGTTGCTGCCGTTCGAGTCCGCGGTCAGCGCGAAGCTGGTGTTCTGGTCGCCCGAGGTCGGCGCGATCGAAACGGTGCACCACGGCGCGTTCCTGACGCTGAGGCCGGCGCTGCAGCTCGCCACCTCCTGGTTGCTGCCGTTCAGCACGTAGAGATGGACCCAGTGCGGGTTGGCCGCCGACGGCGGGTTGAAGGTGTCGTGGCCGGCGACCGCGAAGCCCTGGAACGGCACGTTGGCGGCGGTGCAGGCGCCGGCGACCTTCTGGCCTTGGTCGATCTGCCACAGACAGCTCGTGGCGTTCGAGTCCGCGGACAGCGCGAAGGTGGTGTTCTGGTCGCCGGCGGTCGGTGTCGCCCACGCCGTGCACCAGGGGGAGTCTTGGACGACGACCACGGCAGCGCAGCTGGTGGCGCCGTTCGGGCCGCTCGCGACGTTGAACACGAACTGCTTCGAGCCCGGGCTGTGGCCGGCGAAGCGCCAGCCTTCGATCGTGTAGCCGCTGATGTTGCAGCCCGAGGCGATCAGGGTGCCGCCCTGCGACACGCTGCAGCCGCTGCCGTTCGAGGACGCGGCGATGCTGTAGACCGTGGTCTGGTTGCCGAGCAGCATCGGCGTCACCGTGAGGTTGCAGGTCGTCGGGGTGTAGCAGCGGCCGGCGGCGTTGCACTGGTCGATGCCGGTGCAGCCGCCGCAGCTCTCGCCACAGCGCGGGTCCGGGCCGCACTGTCGGCCGTCGCAGAGCTTGGCGCACAGGCACTGGCCGGCGGCGCTGCAGGACTGCTCGTTGTTGCAGCTGCCGCAGCTCTCGCCACAGCGCGGGTCCGGGCCGCACTGTCGGCCGTCGCAGAGCTTGACGCAGCGGCAGTTGCCGGTGTCGCACACGTACCCGTCCTGGCAGGTGCCGCAGCTCTGGTTGCAGCGCGGGTCGAGGCCGCAGCTCATCCCGGTGCAGTCCTTGTCACAGCCGGTACAGGCGCCGAGGTTGCACTGCTGGGTGCCGGCGCAGGTGCCGCAGCTCTTGCCGCAGCGGGGGTCCTGGCCGCAGATCATCTGCGCGCAGTCGGGCTCGCAGGTGCCGCCGCGGCAGGCACCGCCATCGTCGCAGGTCTGGTCCGGGTCACAGCTGCCGCACGACGCCTGGCAGCCGGTCGGATCCGGTCCGCACTGTCTGCCGATGCACCCCGACAGGCAGCCGCCGACGCACTGGCCGGTGTCTTCTGCACAGCTCTGGTCGCGGTTGCATTCGCCGCAGGCGATGCCGCAGCGCGGATCGGCGCCACATAGGCGGCCGCTGCACTCCGGCGCGCAGCTGCAATCGCAGCTCGCGTACGCCGAGCCGTCGGCGGCGCACGCCTGGCCTCCCGGCCGGCCGTCCTCGCATTGGCAGAGCAGGGTCGCGCCCGGGACGCACATCAGGTCGGCGCGGCACAGCCCGGCGATGCAGATCCCGACGTCGCCGCAGTCGGCCGCGACGTTGCAGGCGATGTTGGCCGAGCTCGTCACCGTGCTCGAGCAGGCAGTCGCCGCGAACGCGAACGCGAGCGTTGGGACGACGTTGGCCGGTGCGTGGCCTCGGCAGGGCATGGTGCTATGGTAGCAGAACCCGGGCGGGCGCGGACGTTTTGCACTCCCCCGTGGCGAGTCGGGATGACGCTTTGCGGCAACGGTGGTGGACCGCACCGGTGCGGTCGACAGCGACGCGGGCGCTCGGGGCGGTGGGCGTCGACCTTGGTCTTGCTGGCGGCGGTGAGTGCGGCGGCGTGCGGCGAGGCGTCGTTGCGCGTCGGCCTCGTCGCCTGCGGCGCCGATCAGCCCTTCGGCGCCCTCGCCGGTGGGCTCCTCGAGGTCACCGTGATGCAAAGCGGCGCCGAGGCCGGGCGGGTGCGCGAGCCCTTCGACGGCACGGAAGTGACGCTGCCGGCGGTGCCGCGGCGCGGCAGCTTCCGGGTGGTGGTGTTGGGCTACGACGCGCAAGGCAGCATCAGCGCCGCCGGCGCCGTCGACGTCCAGGAGCTCCCGGGCCGCGGCGACAGCTGCTGCATCGCTTCGGGCTTCTGCAGCCGCGCGCTCTACGACGGCGGCGGCTGTACCTGCGGCAGCGGCGTGTGCACCGACACCTGCGACTCGCCCTGAGCGCCGGTCACGCCGCGGGAGAAGAGACCGGCGGCTACCAGATCCAGAGGTAGGCGTTGTAGCCCCAGCTGCCACGCCCGGACGGGCAGGTGTTGGTCGCCTGGACGGCGATGGACCAGCTGGGCAACACGTTCTGCGCCACGAACATCACGTTGCCGCTCACGTTCGCCGCCACGCCGCCGGTGTTGCTGCAGGAGCGCCAGCGCTCGACGAGCTGGTCGTCCTGGAGGACGACGCAGGCGCTCGTGACCTGGGCCAGCGCCGCGCCCGCGGTCGGCGAGTAGGCATCGATCGAAGCCCCGCCCACCACCCACGCCGCCTGGCCGTAGTTCTTCCAGACGCTCCACGTCGAGGTGGTCGGCACACCCGAGCAGGGGTAGGTGGCCAAGGTCTTCGGCTGCCGCGCCGCGAGCACGCCGTTCGTCAGCGCCCGGGTCGTCAGCTGCACCCGGTGGTCGACGTACGGGGCGCCGAAGGTCGCGATGTAGAGCGTCGCCCCCGGCTGTACCGCCAGGCCGGTTTGGGTGCCGGCGCGCCAGCGCAGCGTCGGGTACGTGGTGCTGAGCTGCCGGACACACCCTACCTCGCCGGTGCCGAGGGTCGTCTGCGAACGGGCGAACTCGTCGAGGAACACGCACAGCGTCACCTCGGCGGCGGCGGCCGCGGTCGGCGTCACCACGTCGAGCTGCAGCGGCGTCCCGGTGCCGTTCGTCACCACCAGGCGCTCCGGCTGCGAGGCGCCGCCCTTGAGCGCCAGCGCCGCGGTGCCCTCGGTGAGCGCGCAGGTCACCCGGTCGGCCTGGGTCTTGGTGCAGCCCTGGTTGACCGGGGTGTGGTCGGTCCAGAGCTGCATCGGCAGGTCGAAGGTGGTGGCGAGGGTCCAGGCGGTGGAGCTGGCGACGAGGTTTTGGGCGACGACGATCACCCGGTGCGCGGTGGCGGCGCCGAGGTCGTGGAAGGTGACGCCGGCGGTGGCTGCGTCCACCGGACCCTGGCTCGCTCCGGTCACGACGCCGTTTGCGACCGCGATCGTGCCGTCGACCCCCACGAAGGCGCTGATCGTCGGCGTCGGGAACCCGGCGGTCGAGAGCGTCGGCTGCAAGATCTCGATCGTCGTCGACGTCGTCGTCCCGAGGCGCAACGGCCCGAGCACCGGCGCCTCGCTGCCTGCCGGGAGCACGAACTCCACGGTCGGATGGTCGGCGAGCTCGAGCCCGGTCGACACCGGGTCGACGATCGCCGAGATCGTCACGGTGACGAGCCGGGTCGCGGCGACCGTGCCGGTCACGACCCCGTCGGCGTCGGTGAAGGCCGCGGCTTGCGCCAGCAGCACGTCCGACGGCGTCGCCATCAGCATGACCTCGCGGTCGACCAGGGCCTCGTGCCGGCGGTTCTTGAGCTCGACGCGGATGTTGGCCTTGTCGACGCCGTCCGCGGCCACCCCGGTCACCCGATCGACGTAGAGCCGCGACTGCTCGGCGTCCGCGTCCATGACCGGGGTCGCGGTGGGGGTCTCCTTGCCGCAGGCCGCGCTCCACACGACGACGAGGGCGGCGGGCGCCACGCCGAGGCGTCGAGGTCTTGGTCGATGGAACGCTGCGGTAGCCACGAGAGTCTCATCCCGAGGATATCACAGCGCAAACTCGGTGCCAGGTGTGGCTGCCGCTACCCCCGCCGGCACTCGAACAACGTGTGGCTCACCCCGAGGTGGTCGGTCTGCCGCGTCACGCTCAGGCCCGCGGTCTTCACGCAGTCCAAGATGTCTTGCGAGTGGTACATCCGCGAGTTGCCGTTCGCCATCACCGTGAAGTACAGCGAGCTCATCTGCAGGCAGTACTTGGCGACGTCGTGCTTCTGGCGGTCCCAATAGGTGTCGAGGATGAACAGCCGGGCGTCCGGTCCCATCGCGGCTTTCGCCCGGCGCAGGATGGCCACGACCTCGTCCTCGGCGAAGCAGCACAGGAACTGGCTCATCCAGATGGCGTCCGCGCCCTTCGGGATCGTCGCCTGCGGGTCCAACAGATTGATGGCGTGGCCCTTGATCCGGTCCGCCAGCCCGCGCCGGGCGGCGTTCGCGAGCGCGACCTGCAGCTGCCCTTCGAGGTCGAGGATGGTCACCGTGACGTCGGGATCGAAGGCGACGGCGGCCTCGGAGAAGCGGCCGGTGTTGCCGCCGATGTCGAAGAGCGCCTTGGGCTTGCGGGCGAAGACCAGCGGCAGCACCTCGGGGAACGCGGTGTCGGAGTAGAAGTGGTCGAAGGCGAACCAGCTCTTCTTCGCCTGCGGCGGCAGCTCGGCCAGGCCCTCGTAGATCGTCGGCCAGTCGCCGAAGACCTTCAGCCCCGCGGGCTTGCCGGCGCGGATCGCCTCGTCGAGGTGGAAGCTCCCCTGGAAGCAGACGTCGCCGACGAAGTCCATGTTGGCGCGGGTCATCGGGTCGTTCTCTACGAAGAAGCCGGTCTTCGACAACACCAGCTTGTTGCCCTTCTGCCGCAAGAGCCCGGTCGCGAGCCCGCCCTCGGTGAGGACGCGCAACGCGTAGCGTGACAGGCCGGTCTGGCGCTCGAGCTCCACGAGGTCCATGCCGGCCTGTCTGTCGCACAGCGCCGCGAGGACGCCGGTGTCGCGCAGCACCCGCGCCACCTGAAAGGCGAGCGGTGCGAACGCCAGGCGCTGCGCCTCGAAGATCGCGGCCGCCGCGGTCTTGCTCTCCGGAAGGTCGGATCTCGTCACGTGCAACTCCTGGTCGAAGCTCTCGGGGGGCGGATCTTGATCGGCGCGACTCGAAAGGCAAGGGTTGCGTCGCCGCCGTGGTTGTGACTGAGGTCTCGTATGAGCACCATCCAGGAGTGGCTGCGCGCCCATCTCCCCGATCTCCTCCAGGAGCCCGGCCCGGCCGGGATGTTGTGGTGGCAGTGGTGGGGCCTGTGGGTGGTGCTGTCGGCCGCCCTGCTCTTCGGCGTCGCGCTCGGTCGCGTCTCCTCCCGGCTGCTGGCGCGCGCGGCGCGCCGCACGCGGGTGACCTGGGACGACGCCTTGGCGCTGCAAGCAAGTCGGCCGCTGACGCTCGCCTGGACGGTGGTGCTCGCCTGGGTCGCGCTGCCCTACCTCGCCCTCGAGCCCACGGCCGGCCACGGCGTCCGCACCGCGCTGCGGGTGATGCTGCTGTTCGCGCTGTTCTTCATGGCGTACCGGGCCATCGACGTGCTGCGCCACGCCGTGGCGCAATCGGCCTGGGTGCACGAGCGCCAGGCGTCACGCGCGCTGGTGCCGCTCGCGGCGCGTATCGCCAAGGTCACGGTCGTCGTCTTCGCGTTCGTGGCGCTGCTCGGCGCCCTCGGTTATCCGGTGGCGAGCCTCGTCGCCGGCCTCGGCATCGGCGGTCTCGCGGTCGCGCTCGCGGCGCAGAAGACGCTGGAGAACCTGTTCGGCGCCTTCACTCTGGGCGCCGACCAGCCGTTTCGCGAGGGCGACCTCGTCCGCGTCGACGACGTCAGCGGCACCGTGGAGGCGATCGGCTTGCGCTCCACCAAGATCCGCACCCTCGACCGCACCGTCGTCAGCTTCCCGAACGGCAAGCTCGCCGAGATGCGGCTCGAGACCTTCGCGGCCCGCGATCGAATCCGCCTCGCGACCCAGGTGGTCCTCGCGCACCACACGAGTCGGGCGCAGCTCGAGCAGGTGTGCGCTCAGGTCACGCAGGCGTTGGCGGCGGGCCCGAAGACCTGCGCCGACGGGATGAGCGTCCGCGTCACCGAGATCACGCCGCAGGGGATCGTGATCGGCATCACCGCCTGGTTCGACACCATCGACTGGGACGAGTTCCTGCGCCGGCGCGAGGCGGTGCTGCTCCAGGCCATCGACGTCGTGGCTGCCGCCGGGGCGCGCTTCGCCGCGCTGCCGTCAACCCCGACCGAGCTCGGGCCCAAACAGCCGTCTCGCTGAATCAGGCTTCGTCTACGCCTCGCTCGGGGCGGGCGGGGGGGTGGGGTATGTCCGAGCCGCCGACGTCATTTGACGCGTTCTGGGCGAGTTGGAGCTGGCGCCCGATCCCCGGCTGTCCGGGGCGCTACACGATCCCGAAGGCGCGGCTGTCGCCGCCGCAGCTCGTCGGGGCGGCGCTGCCGGTGGAGCGGCACCGCTCGGCGCGCGCGAAGCATCCGGTGCTCGTGGTTCGTTTCCCGGCGGGCGGTGGCCTGATCTCCTACGAGCACGAGGACGGCTACGTGCACACGCTGAACACGCCGGAGGGGCTGGCGCGCAAGCTCGCCTCCCTGGGGATCGATGTCAGTCCCACAACGTCCGGACCTGGTAAGCGCTGAGGGCCTCGTCGTGGGTGATGAGCACCAGGCCCTCCTCGAGCGCCTGGGCGACGAGCAGGCGGTCGAAGGGGTCGCGGTGGATCGGCGGCAGATCTTTGACGACGATGGTGTGACGTAGGTTGACCGCGAGCTCGACGAAACCCGCATCACCGAGCGCCTCGGGCAGCGCTGCCAGGGGAAACCGGATCTTGCCGTACCCGGCCTTGATGGCGATCTCCCACGCGCTCGCGGCGCTCACCCACACGACGTTCTGACCGCTCTCGAGCGCGCCCCGCGCGCCCTTGCCGAGCTTCTTCGGTTCCTGCAGCGCCCAGATGAGGGCGTGCGTGTCGAGCAGGTAGTTCACGACCCGCCGTCAAAGTCGGCCTGCACCTGGTCGGGGAGCGGCGCGTCGAAGTCGTCCGCCACCCATACGTCGCCCTTGAGCAGACCCAACCGTCGCGGCGCCGCCTTCTCGACGTACGGCACCAGACGCGCCACCGGCCGCCCGGCCCGGGCGATGATGACTTCCTGGTTATCGTTGGCCTTGTCGATGAGCTCCGATAGCCGAGTCTTGGCGTCGTAGATGTTGACCTTCATGTGACTAGACTAGACCAGACCTCAATGTCGGTCAAGCTGCGAGGCTGGCGCGGCATTTAGCAGTTGCTAAGTTAGGCCGATGCGCGTAAGGAGGGTGCACTCGGTTGTTGGCAGCTCGCACGGGATTTTCCGGTCGGCTAGTCAGGACCAGGAAAGGTATTCCGTGCTCTTCTCTGAGCTCAAGCTCGATCCCAAGCTCCTCGCGGCCGTCGGCCAAGAGGGCTACACCACTCCCACCCCCATCCAGGCGCGCGCCATCCCCGAGGTGCTCGCGGGCCGCGACCTCATGGGCTGCGCCCAGACCGGCACCGGCAAGACCGCCGCGTTCGCGCTGCCGATCCTCCAACATCTCATGACCCGAGCGGTGACCGGGCCGCGCCGCATCCGCGCCCTGGTCTTGGTGCCGACCCGCGAGCTCGCCGCCCAGGTCAACGACAGCTTCTCCGCCTATGGTCGCCACAGCGGCTTGCGGAGCGCGGTCGTCGTCGGCGGGGTCTCGCAGGGCCCGCAGGTGACCGCCCTCCGGGCCGGCGTCGACATCGTCGTCGCGGCGCCCGGGCGCTTGCTCGATCTGATGCAGCAGGGCCACGTCAGGCTCGACGCCGTCGAGATCTTGGTGCTCGACGAGGCCGACCGGATGCTGGACATGGGCTTCATCCAGCCGATTCGCCGCATCGTCTCCACCTTGCCCAAGGTCAGGCAGAACCTGATGTTCTCGGCGACGATGCCGAACGACATCCGCGCGCTCGCCGACACCATCTTGAAGACCCCGGCGTTCGTGGCCGTGGACCGCGTCGCGGCGCCGGCGGCGAAGGTCGAGCAGAAGGTGTACTACGTCGAGCGCCAGAAGAAGCTCGGCTTGTTGCTCCGCGTCCTCGAGCGCCCCGATGCGTTTCGGGTATTGGTGTTCTCCCGGACCAAGCACGGCGCCGACAAGCTGGCGCGCAAGCTCCGGGTGGCGCGGGTCGACGCCGAGGTGCTGCACGGCAACAAGTCCCAAGGCGCCCGCACCCGGGCGCTCGACAACTTCAAGCGTGGCCGGGCGCGGGTGCTGGTCGCGACCGACGTCGCGGCGCGCGGCCTGGACGTCGACGACGTCAGCCACGTGATCAACTTCGACATCCCGAACGAGCCCGAGAGCTACGTGCATCGCATCGGGCGAACCGGCAGGGCCGGCGCCACCGGGCTGGCGCTGTCGTTCTGCGACCACGACGAGCGTGGCTTCTTGCGCGACATCGAGCGGCTGACTAGGATGCCGCTCGCCGTCGCTGGCTGAGGTCCGCGCGGAGCCGCCGGCAGCACGTAACGGCGCTCGCGCGAGAAAGGCGTGAGACCATGAATCCGGGGGTGACGAAGCGCCAGAAGGAGAAGGAGCGGCAGCAGCACCAGCACGAGAAGGCGGAGAAGCGCGCCCAGCGTCGCAAAGAGAAGGCCGAGCGCGCCGACAAGCCGGGGGTGCCGGGCGAGGACCCAGATCTCGCCGGGATCATCCCCGGGCCGCAACCGCCGCTGTTCTGAGCCGCCCACCAACGAGTCCCGCCGGCGGTCGAGCTCCGGGCGTTGGCCGCCGTGAACGTCCCTACGAAGCGTCGGGGCGCAGGTTGTCTTCGGCGATCTCGTTCAGGCGAGCGTCAGCACCGCCGCGTGACTGAAGCGGATGGTGTGCACCGGGGCGGCGACGAAGCCGAGCGTACGGGCGAGGTCGAGGGTTGCCGCGAAGGGTCGCCAGCGCACGTGCACCCTGGGCTCGGCGATCAGCACCGTGGCGTGCGGCGCGAGGCTGTTCCGGATCTCGGTGAAGAAGGCCGCGGCGTTCGGCACCTCGTGCACCATCCAGAAGGCGAGGACGAAGTCGACCGGCGGTGTGAGACCCAGGCGCTCCGGCTCGGCGGTGACGAGCTCGACCCGATCGAGGACGCCGGCGCGCCGCGCCCGCGCTCGCACCCGGGCGAGCTGCTGCGGTTGCAGATCGATCGCCTGCACCCGACCCCGCGCGCCGACGAGCTTGGCGAGGGTCGGCGTGAAGTAGCCCATCCCGCAGCCGAGGTCGGCGGCCCGCGCGCCCTCCTTTATATAGGGCTTCAGGATCTTCTCCGGATCGTGCAGCAGCCGCCGCAGTGGATTGTCGAAGGCATAGGTCAGCCACCACGGGCAGCGATGTACGTTCATGAGCGCCGCCTATCTTCGGCGCCGGCCGCGGTCAACGCCTCGATGACCCCGCGGGTCGATTCCCGGTAGCCGTCGCTCGAGTTTCGCACTAGGATTCGGCCGCCATCGGTCCGAAAGGGGGTGCCCATGTCGCTCTTCACGCTCGCCGTCCTTCTGCTCGTGTCGCAGCCGTCCCCGGTCAGGTACACCGTTCATCAGGACAAGCTCCTCGCCACCGCGGCCGACGGTCAGGTGACGACCGTGTCGCTGCCGTGTGCCGGTCTGGCGGTGGTGGCGGCGGCCGATCGGCTCTACGTCGCCTGCGGCGAGCAAGGGGTCGCGATCTTCACCCTCGCGACGCCGACCGCACCGACGTTGGCGGCGCAGAAGGACCTCGGCGGACGGGTCACCGGCCTCCATGTCGCCCTCGGCCAGGTGTGGGCGGAGATCACCTCGGTCGCGGCGCGGGTGGTCGCCGAGACCGGCGAGGCGGCGGCAACGGCAGCGGCAGCGGCGAGCACTTCGGCGGCGGTTGCCGGGAGCGTCGCGGACGCCGGCCGGCCGGCGCCGGCGCCGGCGCGGGTCGGCGAGGTCATCGAGAGTCGCACCGACGGCGTGGTCACCAACTTGGGGACCGGCGCGGGGGTGGCGCGCGGCCAGAAGATCGAGCTCTTCCTCGAGGAAGAGGTGAGCCTGGCGTCGGCCGAAGAGGCCGCGATCCGCGAACAGGTCGTGGCGGTCGGGGTCGTCAACGTGGTGTCCGAAGGTCACTCTCAGGTGGGGCTCGGCTTGAACGAGGCGGTGCCGGTGGGCGCCAAGGCGCGGGTGTCGACGAAGGAGCCGACCTCCAGCCGGTTCTTGCCGCCGCGCGCCGCCGGGGTCTGGTCGGCGACCTTTTCGCTCCGGCCCTTCTTCGCGCTCGGCGCCGCCGGCGTCGGCACGGTCTCGGACGCCCGCGTCAGCTACCGGATGGACGCGCCGGTTCACCTCCAGGCGATCCTCGAGCCGCTCGGCGTCGGGCTCGTGGACGTCGGCAACATCTTCGCGACCGCCGGCAACGTCGTCCTGTCGTACGACACCCGGGTGTTCGAGGTCGGCCTCGGGGCCGGGTGGTCGGCGGTGAACAACGAGCTCGACGCCGGCGTCGCGGACTCGCGGGCCGCGGCCGAGGGCGTCGGCGCGATCACCGGGAAGTTCGACAACGTCAACTACGGCACGTCCATCGCCCAGGTGGCGCGGCTCGGCGCCGAGGACGGCATCCACCTCCAGGCGCGCAACACCTTCATCTACTACCACAAAGAGCTGCACTACGGCGGCACCGTCGGCCGGCTGCAGGTGCCGGTCGGCGGGAGCTCGTGGGTATTGGCGCAAGGCGGCGGCGGCGCCTCCGGCTTTGCATACGGCGAGTTGGGCCTGCGGCTGCTGCTGATGGGCAACGGCCTCGCCGACTCGTTGTTCGCCACCGCGTCGTTGGGGGGCGCCGGGCTGTTCGCGGACATTCCGGCGCCGAAGTCGAAGTGTGAGTCCTACAACGCCGACCACTACTGGGGCCGGGGCGACAAGTGCTTCAAGTCGGTGTCCTACGGCGGCCCGATGGTCGGGGTCGCGGTCGAGTGGCGGCCGTAGGGCTTCCCTGGATCCAGCTAGGGACGCGGTCGGGCGCGGCGCTCCCACGGGACGCTGACCATGACGGGCCCGGCGGGGTGTTGGTTCTGGCTGATCTTCAGCCGTTGGATGCATTGGTCGAAGGTCTGGCTGATCGCGGTCGTGATCCGGATCTGCTCGATGTGCGGCCAGGTGGCGCGCTCGCCGTCCAGGATCAGCTCCGCGACCTGGTCGCGGGAGAGCTCGGAGAACATCCGTCGGATCTTGGCGAGCTCGATCTTCGGGGCGATGGTGATGTCGCCGCGGTAGCGCTGGTCGACGATGCCGTAGACCTCGTCGAGGACGCGCGCCAGGCCGCCGTTGTTCAGGTGAGCGCGGGTCACGTCCAACAGGTGCTTGCTGTTGACCGCGAGGCTCGAGGTCACGAGGCCGCGCGCCATCGGCAAGAACCCCTTGCCGGCGCGCCGGCGGCGGATGAACGGCAGCACGTACGGGTTCGTCTGGCTGACGATGTAGTGGTTGACGTTGTGCAGCCGGCTCAGGCGCAACATCGGCAGGTCGCTCTTCAGGGTGCCGTCCTGCCAGCGCATCGTCGGTAGGTAGGGCACGATCTCGCGCGTGAAGCTCTTGGCCTTCAAGGCGACCGGCGGGAACAGCCCGGGCACGGCGCACGAGGCCTCGGCGGCGCTCGTCACCAGGACGTTCGGCGCCGTCAGGTAGTTGAGGAGGCGCGGCTGTTGGTGCTCGGTGACCGGCGACACCGTGACGTCGATGATCCGGCCGGTGTGCTGAAACGCCTCGACGAAGCTCATGGCGCCGATGTTGTCGTCGAGGCAGGCCTCGAGCTTCTGCGGGCTCATCAGCGCCCGCTTCTTCAGGCCCTCGAGGATGCCGAGGCTCTGCCAGGCGGCGGTGTTGAGGTGCGCCGGATCGAAGAAGCTCGGCAGCTCGTCGTCGTTGTGGGTGCCGGCGACGCCGGCGACGATCGAGCCGACGCTGGAGCCGGAGATCACGCGCGGCAACAGGCCGGCGAGCCACAGCGCCTTGATGACCCCGAGGTGGAAGATGCCGAGCGCGCCGCCGCCGGAGAGCATCAGCGCCGAGCGGCCGAAGACCTTGCCGGTGCGCTTGAAGAAGCGGAAGCGCTCGTCGATGGTGATGCCCTGCAGCTCGGTCTCGCACAGGTAGTTCAAGACCCGCGCGACCTCGAAGACGTAGCTGGCGATGAGCTTCTTGGTGCCGCTGCGGGCATAGCCGTAGAGGGCCGGGTTCGACAGGTTGGCGAAGTTGCCGTGCAGGCCTTCCTGCAGCCAGAACACCAGCTCCTGGACGTTGCCGCGGTCGCGCAGCGTCCGCAGCTCAGCGAGGCGATTGTCCAGCAGCTCGAAGTCGTAATGCGGCGAGCGGTCGTCGTCGCGCCAGTCGTCCTTGCCCTCGCTGCGGTCGAGCTCGGTCGCTGCCGCCATCCACTCGGCGTAGGTCCGGGCGTTCGCCAGATCGCGCTCGTGATCCTTCCGCTCCGGCTTGCGCCCTCTCACCATCGGCAACGCCTACCACAGCCGCCCTGTGAGACACCACCGAGCGCCGGCCACCCCGTCCCGCCTCTCATGCAACTTCCGGAAAGATAATCACAATCTGCCGGGCCCGCGCGCCGATGCGCCCGCGGACATTTGTCCGGGCGCGGGCTTTGGGTGCGCCGTTGGTCTCACTTGGCACCCGATAACCTTCTCGAACGGTGGACGGCTTCTTTGCACCGCAGTGAGGGCCACATGTCAGATGCAGGTCGAGTCGTCGGGGAGCACTTGGCGGCGTTGGTTGCGGAAAGCGCCGGGCTCCGCGAGGTCCCGGTCACGGTGCGGCAGGGCGGCCGCGTCGAGAGCGTGTCGGTGCCGCCGCCGTCGGCGCGGGCGCGGCGGTTGTTGGCGTCGAGCTCGGGGTCGAGCGCCGCGGCGGTGGTGGGGCCGCCGGTGGGGTCGAGCGCGGCACGGCTGGTGCCGTCGCATCGGTTGCGAGCGCACCGCTCGGTGCCGATGCCGAGCGCCCGGAGGCTGCAGGCGGCGGCCGACGCCGAGCTTCTTGATCTCGAGGGTGCTGCGTCGCTTGGCCCCGAGACTCCGGCCGCGACTCAGGCGCGCGGGCCCGCGGCGCCGTCGAGCGACGAGGGCCGTGACGAAGCTGCCGATGCCGAGCGGCGGCGGGCGCAGTTCTTCGCGTTTCCGGTGTTCGCCGGGGTCGCGCCGGCGGTCGTCGCCGAGCTGTATCAGGCCGGCCGCGTCGAGCGGCGCGCGGTCGGGCAGTTGGTCTATGGCGCGCGCGAGCGCGATCTCGACGTCTGGGTGCTGCTCTGCGGCGCGGCGTTGCAGCGCCACGCGGCGCCCGATGGGCGGGCGCTGGCGACCGAGATCCGGAGCGCGCCGGCGTTGATCGGTCACACCGAGCTGTTGGCCGAGAACAGCGCCGTCGGCTCCATCGAGGTCTTGGAGAAGAGCGAGCTGGTGCGGGTGCCGGCGGCGGTCTTCGCGCTCGCCATCCGGCGCTCGCCGGTGTTGGTACACAACCTGCTCGTCGAGCAGGCGCGGCGGCTGATCACCTCGATTCGGCAGCAGGAGGCCCTGGCCTTCGATCCCATCGAGGCGCGCCTCGCCGGGTTGTTGCAGACCTACGCCGAGAAGTACGGCACCCCGGTCAAAGACGGCATCAAGATCCGCTTGGTGCTCAGCCAGGAGGGCCTCGCGAACACCCTCGGCGTCAACGTCCGCTCGATCCGGCGCGCGATGAGCCGCTGGCTCGTGGACGGTATTCTGCACCGCCGCGGCGGCTACACCATCCTCGCCAAGCCGGCGGCGCTCGGCGCGCTGGTGTCGGCGACCGCGGCCTGACGTCCCCCCGGCTCAGAGCGCGCCGGTCGCCAGGTGCTCGAGGAGGCTGTCGGCAGTGTTCATCGCGAGCCCGAGCACCGTGAGGGTCGGCGGTCGGTCGAGGCCGGTCGGCATCAGCGAGGCGTCGGCGACGTAGAGGCCGCGGAGGTTTTGCACCCGGCCGCACAGGTCGGTGACCGCGCGCTGTGGCGATCGACCGAGCACCGCGCCGCCGGCCTCGTGCGCGATGCCGCCCGGCGTCAACGTCTCGCGGAGCGGGAAGATGCGGCTCCCCGGGGTCGCGAGGGCGTCGGCGACCGCGAGCGCGGTCTCCTCCATGTCGCGGGCGCGGCGCGGCTCGGCGTCGCTTTGTGCCTGGTGGATGACCGGGATCCGGCGGCCGTAGCGATCGAGGCGATCCGGATCCAACGTCACCTTGCGATCGGGGTGCGGCAGCGTCTCGCCGATGGCGTGGACCAGAAAATAGGAGGCGTCGGCCGCGGCCGTCGGATCCAGACCCAAGGCGCGGATACCGTCGGCGCCGAGCTCCAAGAGTGGCTCGGGGCCGTGGAGCTCGAGCGTGAAGCCCCCCGGGTAGTCGCGGCGGTTCTTGCGGCCGAGGTTTACGAAGCGCGGCACGAACGCGGCCCGGTCCATCGGCGTCGCCGGCTCGGTCGCCGGCGCCGGCTGTGGCACGAGCACCAGGTAGCTCGCGACCAAATGGTCGGTGAGCCCGGTGCCGACGAGGCCGTGGGCGTTCGCCGGCGCGGCGCCGGGGCTCGCGAGGAGCAGGCGGGCGGTCTCGATTGGGGAGGCGGCGAGGACCACGGCCCGGCCGGTCGCGATGCCGCGGGCGCCGGTCTCGGCGTCGACGTAGGACACGCCGGTCACGCGGCCGCGGCGGTTGGCGAGGAGCTCGAGGACGACCCGATTGGGGCGCAACGTCGAGCGCCGGCGCCAGTCGAGGGAGACGAAGGCGCGACAGCCGCACGGGCCGACGGCCGCGAGCTTTTCCTCCACCTCGAGGCCGAGCTTGGCGCCGACTGCGGCGAAGTGGGGCGGCATCGGCGCTTGGCGGATGTTCAGGAGGTTGCGGGCGCGGCGGATGTGGGTGGCGATGGCCTCGATCGGAAACGGCCACGGCTGGTCGGCGGCGGCGGCGTCTTTGAAGTTTTGTGCTTCCGGCCACAAGAGCCAGCCGCCCCAGACCAGCGACCGGCCCCCGCCGGCGCGGACGCGGATCCAGTCGAAGGAGATGCCGCTGGTGCGGTACGCCCAGGCGTCGGCGTCGACCTGGGTCAGGGGCTTGATGGTCTCGCGGTAGTGGACGACGTCGCACGACGGCAAGCGTCGTTCGAGCACCCTTCCGGCCTCGAGCACCAAGACCGACGCGCCCCCGGACGCGAGGCGCTCGGCGGCGATGAGCCCGGACAGGCCACCGCCGACGACGATGACGTCGGCGGCTTCGTCGGCCGCGACCTGTGATGCTCTAGGAGGGGAGGTACGAGGACCCGACCGGCGGCGAGTCCCGTCTGTCACTTACAGCAGGAGATCTTGCAGCAGGTGCTCTCGGGCACCGGGCGCGGCGCCTCGACCGGAGTGGTCACGGGCTTCGGAAAGAGCTTCTTCATGGCTGATATCCTTCTCCCCCTCGACTGCGGAAGACTTCCCATGTCGATGCGGGGGCGTCAAGGCGAGGCCGCGCCCCATACGACGTGACTCCGCCGTGACGCGGACGCTCGCGCCCTCGAGGTGACGCGTACGAGACGGGCGTGATAGACGGGGCCGAGGGTGAGGAGCGAAGGGCGTGAGATCGCCTCGGTCGCCTGACTCCTCCTTGGGTTCCAGAATGACGCGGCACTTGCACGGTCTCGAGCTGTCGGTTCCAGAGGGGGCGCAAGACGAGAGCCTGTTTCGCTTCGTGCTCGTCTCCGAGACCACGCCCGTCCCCGAGCTCGCCCACACCAAGAAGACGGCGCCGGTGGTGCGCCCGAGCCTGGTGGTCGCGCGGCGCGCCGCGGTCCCGGGTCCTTTCGACAGCTCCATCTTCGAGGCCGACAACCGCGCGATGGTTCACCGCGACCGGACCTTCAGGGTTCTGGCCTCCGGCACGTCGACCTGTCACGGTCGCGAGCTCGTCTGGCAAGACGTGACCCTCACCGGGCCCGGCGGGCTGCAGATCTTTCAGCGCCACTTCGTGGCCGCGGCGGTCGACGGTCACCAGGCGGTGGTGACGATCACGACCGGCACTAGGGATCTCGACGGCCTCGCGGCGCGCATCGGTCTCAGCCGATGAACACCGTGTCGATCGCGGCGTTCATGTAGGCGGTCACACCGCGGGCGGCATAGGTGCTGGTGGGCACCGCCAGCGTGACTCCCATGTCGCTCAGGTGTTGCATGAAGACGGCCGGATCGTTGACCTCGACCCGCATCTGGTGGTGATCCCAGCCATCGGCGGTCATCCCGAGGTACTTGGTCTCGGAGCGGAAGATCGATGGATCGTAGCCGCTGCGGAGCTGCGGCCCTTCATAGAGCGGTCCGCGGTAGGAGAGCTTGTCCCAGAACTGGAACACCGGCTTCTCGGTGGGGAGCGCGTCGCTGACCACCTTCCTGATGGCCGGGTCGAAGTTGTACACGTCGACCACGGCGAAGGTCTGGCCGTCGTTGGTCTCGAGGTGAACTTTGGCGTTGGCGGCGGTTTGAGCGTCGAGGCGAATCATGGCGAGACCTCCCGCGTTATTGTCCGCTGGCGCGATAGCTATCGAGATTCTCGGCAGCAGATGCGGGCGAGGTGCGAGATTCGGTCTCGCGGCGTCGGCCACCTTTGAGCGCCGGTTCGGACGCGTTGGACACCCGCCGCACAGGGTGGCATGAGGTGGCCGTGAATCGCCGCCGCGCATCGATCCTCGCCCTTGCCGGGCTCGTAACCATGGGCCTTGCCGTCTGGTTGCGCTTCTCGGCCGACGACGCGCCCCCGCCGGCGGAGGTCGCCGCACCTTCCATGACCGATCTTTCATCGGAGCTCGCGCCGCCCGCCGCCCGGGAGGCGGTGTGGGTGACACCGCCGGCCGTGGAGCTGGTGCCGGCCACCGCGGCCAGGGACGAGGACGCCGGGCTCGGCAGCCTCGGCGGCAAGGTGCTCTCGGCCGCCGACAACCGCCCGGTGCCGGGAGCCGAGCTGACGCTGCTTCACGACGGCGCGGTCCACTCGGTCACCGCGGCTCGCGACGGCAGCTTCTTGTTTCGGGCCCCGGCGCCGGGACGCTACGAGCTGGCCGCGGTCGCCGCCGAAGGGTTCGCCGACTTCGCGCCGCGGCTCGGCCAGAGCCCGGTGTTGTTCGAGGCCCGCGCCGGGCTCGCGGTGCAGGGCGTCGTGGTCCACCTGACGCCGCAGATCACCATCCACGGCCGGGTGGTCGACGACGAGGGCAAGCCGGTCGCCGCGGCCACGGTGACCGCGGTGCGGCGCGGCCTGCAGGGCTCCGACCTCGACGCCGCGGTCGCCAAGACCGACGCCGGTGGCGCGTTCAGCCTGCAGGCCCCCGGCAACGTGCTCCTCACCGCGCGCCACCCCGATTACCTCGGCGGCCGCAAGGAGATCGCGGTCGACGACCAGACCGACGTGACCGTCACTATCATCATGATGGCGAAGGCCGAGACCGCCACGAATGGCCGTATCGTCGGCGTCGTCGTCACGCCCGCGGGCGAGCCGGTCGAGGCGGCGCTCGTCACCGCGCGGCCGAGCGCCCCTCAGGGCAAACACGGCGGTGGTGGCCCGGGTGGTGCCACCGCAGTGACCGACCTGTTGGGGCGCTTCGCGATCCCGGTCCTGGTCGCCGAGGACTCTGCTTATAAGGTGGTGGCGAGCGCCGAAGGCTACGGCCCGGCGAGCGCCGACGACGTCGCGCCGAGCGACCGGCCGATCACCCTGAAGCTCAAAGAGGGCGCGAGCGTCACCGGGCGGGTCACGGCGAAGAAGGACGGCGCCGCGGTCGTTGCGTTCTCGGTGTTGGTCTCGAGCCGCGGCAAGGAGCGCAGCGCGCGGACGCTGTCGTTCTTCGACGGTGACGGCCGCTACGCCGTCACCGGCCTGGCGACCGGGCCGGTGGTCCTGCGGATCGCGGCGGCCGGCTATGCGGCCTCGAAGCCGCAGGAGGTCGCGGTACCGTCGCCCGGCCGACCGCCGGCGGTGGCCGACGTCGCTCTCGAGCACGGCGGCCGGGTCCACGGCACGGTCGTCGCCGCGAACCCCGGCGGGCCGGTCGCCGGGGCGCGCGTTACCATCGAGGGCGACCTCTCGGACGCCGACGCCGTGACCCCGGTGCAGACCTCGGCGGTGACCGACGCCGCGGGGGCGTTCTCGCTCGCGGGGGTGGCGACCGGCCGGCGGACGCTCTCCGTGGCTGCGGTCGGGTTCAACACGCGGCTGGTCTCCGGCCTCGACGCCGAGGCCGACGCCGACGTCGGGCCGCTCGTCATCGAGCTGTCGCCGGTGCCGGAAGGCCAAGAGCAGAAGACCGAGATGTCGGGGATCGGCGCGGCGCTCAAGCCGACGAAGGACGGCTTCGCGATCGTCAGCGTCGTCGACCGCGGCGGCGCAGATCGGGTGGGCCTGGTGCAAGGCGACGTGATCGTGACGATCGACGGCACCGCCGCCAAGGGGCTGAGCATGGACGAGGCGATCGAGCGCATCCGCGGCGGCGACGGCACCGTGGTGCGCCTCACGGTGCAGCGCGCCGACGGCACGAGCGCCGAGCTCTCGATCGTGCGCCAGCGGGTGTTGTACTGATGCCGAAGCCGCCGACCAAGGTGACCGCGCCGCGCGCCGCCTATCTGTCGGCGCTCTGCCGCACCGTGCCCTACCACGTCGTCGAGGCGGTGCTCAGCGACCCCACCGAGGCCGCCATCAAGTCGCAGCACTTCAGCGGCAGCGTGCTGTTCGCCGACCTCGTCGGCTTCACCGCGGTCTGCGAGAAGCTGGCGGCCAAAGGCGGCGAGGGGTTGAGCCAGCTCTCCGAGATCCTCGATCACCTGTTCGAGGCGCTGTTGGAGCAGGCGATGTTTCCGTACGAGGGCTACGTGGTGCACTTCGGCGGCGACTCGGCCACCGTCGTGTTCCGCGGCCCGGAGCACGCCGCGCGCTGCGCGGCCTCGGCGCTCGCCGCCCAACGCCTGATGCACGGCGAGATGGGGCGGATGCCCGGCGGTCAGCGTCACGAGCTGATGCTCAGGGTCGGGGTCGCGAGCGGCGAGATCCACCTGTGGATCGTCGGCGACATGATTCGCCGCAGCATCGTCTCGGCCGGCTCGGTCGTGCACCGGGCGGTGGCGCTGCAGAAGCTCGCGCAGCCCGGCGCGGTGGTCGCCGACCGCTCCACCCTCGACCTCCTCGGCGCCGACGCCGAGACCATCGAGCGGCTCGCGGATCGCGGCATCTTGCGGGCGCTGCGCAGCTGGCCGGCGACGCGCAAGGTGGCTAGCCTCGATGGTCGGGTCGAGACCCAAATCGAGGAGAAGATCGCGCTGCTCGAGCCCTTCGTGCCCCAGCCGCTGGCGGAGCACCTGCGGAGCACGCCGATGGGCTGGCGGCTGCCGGGCGAGCTGCGCGACGTCGTCGTGCTGTTTCAGGAGATCTCCGGCCTGGACGACAAGGCGAGCGCCCCGGAGCTGGCGCTCAACGTCGCCCGGTCGCTGTTGCGCGCCTATCGCAAGTACGGCGGCGTGGTCTCCAAGGTGGACGTCGCCGAGCGCGGCCACCGCATCATGGTCCTCTTCGGGCTGCATCACCCGCAGGAGAACGACGCCGAGCGCGCGCTGCTCGCCGCTCTCGACGCCAACACGCGGCTGAAGAGCTTCACGATCTCGAAGAAGCAGAACGTCGTGGTGCAGACCGGCGTCCACCAGGGCAAGGTCTACTTCGGCGCCATCGGCAGCGATCTGAAGCACGACATCACCGCGGTGGGTGACGCGGTCAACGTCGCGGCGCGGGCGGCGAACGCCGCCGAGCCCTTCGAGGTCGTGGCGACCGACACCGTGATCGAGCACGTCGCCGAGGAGTTCGCCACCGCCGCGCGTCCAGAGATCCTCGTCAAGGGCCGCGCCGGCCCCTTGCAGCTGTTCGCGGTGTTGAGCGCCGCCGAGGGCAAGGCGCGCTACGTGCGGCGGCGGCAGTTTCAGCGCTTCTGCGCCGGCCGGCGCGCCGAGACCGAGAGGCTCTTGACGATCGCCGGGGACGCAGCGCGCGGCCGGGGGCGCTTCATCGGCGTCGTCGGCCCGGCGGGCGCCGGCAAGAGCTTCGTGCTCGCCAACCTGATCGACGAGTGGGTGGCGGCGGGCGGCATCGGCGTCATCGGCCGCTGTCGCTACGCCACCCGGTCGCTGCCGCTGGCGCCGATCGTCAACATCTTCCACAACTTCCTCGGGATCTCGGCGTCCGACTCCGAGGCCGCGCGGCGGGATCGCATCCGCAAGGGGCTGTCGGGCTTCGCGCAGGCCGAAGGCGTCGCCGACCTGATGGCGCTGCTCGAGCCGGTGGTGCGCCCAGACGGCACCACCGAGGCGCTCTCGGACCTGGCCGAGCCGCAGGCGCGCGAGCGGGTGTTGGGCGCGGTGGTCAGCTTCCTCGGCGCCCGCGCCGAGCGTGGTCCGGTGATGGTGATCCTCGAGGATCTGCACCTGGGCGACACCCTCACCCTCGAGCTCGCGATGCGGATGTCGACCGTGCCCCGAGACGCGCGCTTCCTCTTGGTCGCCACCTATCGCCCCGAGCCGACGGTCAACGAGGTCCGGCGGGTGTTCGACGAGGAGATTACCCTCGCCAGCTTGAGCCTGGAGCAGACCATCGAGGTGATGCGCCACGAGCTCGGCGCCACCGACATCGACCCTGGGGTCGCGGCCTTCGTAAAGGACCGCACCGGCGGCAACCCCGAGCACCTGATCGAGGTGGTGCGCTTCCTGGCGGGGCGCAACCTGTTGTGCGAGCGCGGCGGCGTCATCGTGCCGGCCGAGCCCGGGATCCAGATGCTCGAGGACGTGGTGCCGCGGACCTTGAGTCAGGTGGTGATGGCACGCCTCGAGCAGCTGTCGGTGGTCGAGCGGCGCCTGTTGCGGGTCGCGAGCGTCATCGGCCAGCGCTTCGGGCGCGGCTTGCTGGAGCTGATCGCGGCCGCGGATCTCGAGCCCGGGCTCCTCGACGACGGCGTCGCCAAGCTCGTGAGCCACGGCGTCATCAGCCCGGAGGGGGACGGCGAGGCCACCTACGTGTTCCACGACGACATCACCCGCGCCGTGACCTACGGCACGATCCCGGACGGCGAGCGCCAGGACGTGCACCGGCAGATCGCCGACGCGATGGAGCGCCAGGGCGACAAGGTCGAAGAGACCAGCCCGGGGATGTTGGCGATGCATCGCGAGCGCGCCGGCGATCTCGAGGCGGCGGCGCGCTGGTACCAGGAGGCGGCGCGGATCGCGGCGGCCGCCGGCATGGATCGCGAGACCCGCACCCTCTGCGACCGCTTCACGCGGGTGGTGGAGCGCTTGCCGGTGGAGAGGCGCCCGGCGTCGTTCACCGTCGCCCAGATCAAGGTGATGCAGCTCGTCGCCGCGGCGCGGCTCGGCTTCCCGGGCGACGTCTTGCGCTTGGGGCGCGAGCTCGTGCAGCACCACAGCGCCGACCTGGACGTCGGCCTGCGCTGCACCATCGACTTGTGGATGGGGGACGCGCTGTTGCACGACGGCCGGCCGGAGCGGGCGCGCGACCGGTTGGCGCGGGCGTTCCAGGCGGCGCGCGATCCATTGCTGCGCTCGGACGCCGCCCGGCTCATTGCCCGGACCCACGAGCTGGCGCACGAGGGTGACAAGGCGGAGCACTGGCTCGCCGAGGCCCGCAAGAACTGCGGCGACGACGTCTTCCGCACCGGCCGCATCGACATCGCCCGGGCGAACCTGCTCGCCGACGACGGCAAGCTCGACGCCGCGCGTGCGATCTACGTCCGGGTGCAGGAGGCGGCGAAGGGCGCCGGCATGCTGCAGCTCTGCGGGCAGGCGACCGCCGACATCGCCTACTGCGACATGCAGGGGCTGCGGTTCGAGGACGCGCGGCGCGGCTTCGCCGAGGTCTTGGGCATCGACCGGGCGCTCGGGCTGTGGCGCGACGAGGCCGCCGACCTCGTCAACCTCGGCCAGTGCCATCTGTGGGAGGGGCGCCTGGACGAGGCCCAGAAACACCTCGACCGCGGCCTGTCGATCGCGCTCGAGCTCGGCGAGCAAGCCGTGGTCGCCGAGGCGCAGGTGCACCTCGGGCTGGTGGTGGCGCTCACCATCGATCCGGAGGCGGGCGCGGCGATGTGCGAGGACGGCTTCCGCAAGGCGGTGCGCGCCGGGCTGCGCGAGGTCGAGATCGCGGGCGAGCTGCACCTGTTGCGGGTGGCGATCGCGCGCCATGACGTCGCGGGCGCCGAGGTCGCGCTGCAGCGCTGCACCGTGCACCTGCCGCACATGCGCTGGCCGCTGTTCAAGGACGTCTACGAGCGCCTCAAGGCGGCGGCCGGCGCGCTCGCCAATTGAGCCGGGGCGTCGCGGTCGGGCGCGCGTCGCTGATCTGGGTGGTCTGTCAGGGCGATCGAGTTCTCGGGCTTGGCCGATGTTGCCCGCCCCACCCGGGCTGACTCTTCCACACATCTTTTTCCTGCGGCGCGTCGGCTTGCCTTCGGTCGGATTCGATGATCTGCCACGGCTGAGGAGCGGTTCACATGAAACCAGAAGGGAATGTCGTTGCTT
>JACRCV010000088.1 GCA_016218825.1 Deltaproteobacteria bacterium | reverse complement strand
GATTCCCGGCGGGCGCTTCGCGCCCCAGCAACCTGGCGGGGGGACCGCCCGCCGGCACGTGGTCCGAGGGCGACAATGGAGTGACGCGCCGGCTCTGCGTCCCCCCGTGCCCCCGCACCTCGCACTGGCAAAGCCAGCTGCTCGGTGCCCGACCGGGTGGGGCGGGCAACATCGGCAAAGCCCGAGAACTCGATCGCCTTGGGAATGGCGCCGTGTCGCGTGGCGCCGATTCGGCCCGTGATCGCGCCGCCGATTGCCGCTAAGCTCGGGCGATGCGCCAGCTCTTCGTCACCAAGTCACTCGACCAGATCCTCGGCGACGCCGAGAAGCCGGAGTTCCGGCTCGAGCGCTCGCTCGGGGTCGTGCAGCTGACGCTGCTCGGGATCGGCGCGATCATCGGCGCCGGCATCTTCGCGACCATCGGCACCGCCGCGGCCGGGGACGCCTATCGTCCGGGCGCCGGGCCGGCGCTGATCCTGTCGTTCGTGATCACCGCGGTGGTCTGCGGCTTCACGGCGCTGTGCTACGCCGAGCTCGCGGCGATGGTGCCGATCTCGGGCTCGGCCTACACCTACTCCTACGCGACGCTGGGCGAGCTCGCCGCCTGGATCATCGGCTGGGATCTGATCATCGAGTACGCGGTCGGCAACATCGCGGTCGCGATCTCGTGGGCCAACTACTTCAAGACCTTCGTCGCCGGCTTCGGGATCCGGGTCCCCGACTGGGCGTCGATGGACTACCGGACCGCGGCGCGCGCGATCGACGCGGCGACCGGCGAGACCGTGCTGCAGAGCGCCCCGCACCTCTTCGGCGTGCCGATCATCTTCAACGTCCTCGCGGTGGGGATCGTCGCGGCGCTCACCGTGCTCCTGGTGTGGGGCGTCAAGGAGAGCGCGCGCTTCAACGCGGTCATGGTGGTGATCAAGATCGTCGTGCTGATCTTCTTCGTGGTCGTCGGGCTCTATTGGGTCGAGCCCAAGAACTGGACCCCGTTCGCGCCGAACGGCTGGGCCGGGATCAGCGCCGGCGCCGCGATCGTGTTCTTCGCCTACATCGGCTTCGACGCGGTGTCGACGGTCGCCGAGGAGACCCGCGACCCGCAGAAGAACCTGCCGCGCGGCATCGTCCTGTCGCTCGTCGTCTGCACGGTGTTCTACATCGCGGTGGCGCTGGTGTTCACCGGGCTCATCTCCTTCGACGACCTGCGGCAGTCGCTGGCCTCGGAGCAGGCCGAGCCGCTGACGATGGCGCTCGAGCGGGCGAGCGGCGGGACGATGGGCTTTGCGGTCGGCATCGTCGCGCTCGGCGCGGTCGTCGCCCAGACCGCGGTGTTGCTGGTGTTTCAGCTCGGCCAGCCCCGGATCTTGTTCTCGATGGCGCGCGACGGCTTGCTGCCGAGCTTCATCGGCCGCGTCCACCCGAAGCGCCGCACTCCGCACGTCGCCACCATCCTCACCGGGATCTTCGTCGCCACCTTCGCCGGCATCGCCAGCGTCGACGAGATGGTGGACCTGACCAACATCGGCACGCTGTTCGCGTTCATCCTGGTGTGCGTCGGCCTGATGATCCTGCGGGTCCGGGACCCCGACCGGCCGCGGCCCTTCCGGGTGCCCGGGGGGTGGACCTGGGCGGCCGGGCTGTTCGTGCTGTTCGCGGTGCTGATCGGGTTCGCGCCGCTGCCGGTGTGGGGCAAGGGCGTGGTGCTCGCGGCGGGCGCTTTGGGCTTCGCGTGGTTCCGGGCGCAGATCATGCCGATCTTGGGCGTGCTCTCGTGTCTGTACTTGATCTACTACCTGCCGCCGACCTCGTGGCTGCGCTTCGCCGCCTGGCTCAACTTCGGCCTGCTGATCTACGCCGCGCACGGCTCGGTCTCGAGCCGCTTGACCGGGCGGGCGGCAGCGGCGAGCCCCGCCGCGCACGACCGCGACACCGCCACCCACGCGGCATGGCTCTACCTGCTCGGCACCGGACTGTTGCTCGCCACCCGTGCCTTCGACCTGGCGCTCGAGGCCTACAAGGAGAGCGGCGATTTCGCGGCCGGTGTCCTCGCGGCGGTTGACGGCGGTCGCTGGCTGCGGCCGTCGGCGTTCCTGTTGACCCCGGCGTTGCTCAGCGCCGGTGTGCTCGTGCCGGTGGTCGTGCGGCGCCTGCGGCGGGCACACGTGTCGCTCGCGGTGCCTCTGCTGACGCCCTCGTTCGTGGTCCCGATGCTGGTGGTCGTGGGGCTGGCGTCCCTGACGCTGGTATACGCCGCCGCGGTGCTGCTCCACAGCCTCGGTTGATCGAGGTCGGCGGCCTCGCGACCGGGCTTCAGCCCTTCTTGCCGCGGGCCTTGAGGCGCTCGCCGAGGGTGCCGAGGCTCTTGCCGCTGCCACCTTCGCTGGCGTTGTAGCTCTCGACGAGCTTGCGCTCCTCGGCCTGCTCGCGGGCCTTCTTCGACACCCGCGCTCGACCGCGCTCGTCGGGGGGCAGCACCACCAGCGCGTGCTCCGAGCCCACCGGAAACGCCTTGGTGAGATCGGTGTTCGGCGGCGTCCCGGTCTCGGAGGCCGGCAGCAGAGCGGTCGCGCCGGTGTCGAGGGTCACGAAGACCCCGAACTTCTCGACCCGGTCCACCTTGCCGGTGACCAACGCGCCGCGGTCGGCGCCGCCCGGCTCCGGGGTCCTCGCGCCGACTGCCTTGATGCTCAACGACACCCGGCGCAAGGCGGGGTCGAAGCCCAAGACGCGCACCGAGACCGCGTCCCCCTGCTTCACGACGTCGCTCGGGTGCCGGACCCTTTTGGGCGACAGCTCGGAGATGTGCACCAGCCCTTGAACCCCGGGGAACAGCTCGACGAAGGCGCCGAACTTCTCGAGCTTCATGATCTTGCCCTCGAGGGTCGCGCCCTCGTGCAGATCTTCGGCGTGGGCGACGAAGGGATCCGCCTGGGTGGCCTTGAGCGACAGGCCGATGCGCGGCCGATGCGGGTTCTTCGGATCGGCCTCGATCTTCAAGACCTCGACGGTCACCGGATCGCCGACGTTGGCGATGTCGGTCGCCCGCTCGACGTGGGCGAACGACAGCTGCGACATCGGTACCAGGCCTTCGATGCCGCCGATGTCGACGAACAACCCGAAGTCGGCGACCCGGGTCACCTTGCCGTCGATGCGTTGGCCGACCGCGAGGCGGGTCAAGAGCTTCGCGGCCTGCTCGCGCTGCGCCGCCTCGAGCAGGGCCTTGCGGCTCAAGACGATGTTGCGACCGTGCTCGCGGATCTCGCGGATCTGGAACTGCAAGGTCTTGCCGACGAAGGTCTGCGGGTCGGTGACGTAGGTGGTGTCGGCCTGGCCGATGGGGCAGAAGCCGCGGGTGCCGGCGATGGCGACCTCGAGGCCGCCTTTGTTGACGCCGGTGACGACGCCGTCGATCGGCATCCCGGACTCGCGCGCCTCCTCGAGGGTCGCGAGGGCGATCTTGTCGCGGCCGATGCGGCGGCGCAGCTCGATGCCGTCCGCGAGGTTGACGACGTAGGCCTCGACGGTGTCGCCGAGCTTTACGGTCAGCGTGCCGTCCTTGTCGGTCAGGTCCTCTTTCGGGATCGCCGCCTCCTGCGACGGCGACAGCTCGCAGAACACGGTGTCGCGCGAGATCTGAAAGACCTTGCCGCGGACCTTGTCACCCACCGACAGCTTCAGGGTGCGGATGGCGCCATACTGCTCCAGCATGGCGCCGAAGTCTTCGCTTGCAGCGCCGTCCTGCTCGTCGTCAAGTCGATCCTTCATGCCCCACCTCTATCGAGAGTGCGCCTGCCTGGCAATCGGCGGCGTGCTCCATGGCGAACCGGGGGGCGAAGGCGTCGTGCAGGCAGCTGGCGACGCAGCGTCCACAGCCGGTGCAGCGCTCGACCTTCGTCAGTCGCGCCCGTTTGCGCCAGTCGCGATGCACGAACGCGATCGCCTGTGCCCGGCAGGCGGCGAGACAACGGCCGCAGCCGCTGCAGCGCTCGGGGTCGATCGCGGGCACGCCGGCGGCGGACCTTGGACCGCTTTCGTCTTCATCTGATTCCCGCACGTCTTCAGGATAGCCGTCGGGATCGGGTTTGTCAGGACGCCGACGCGGTCGCTTCGGCGAGCAGGCGCTGCAGCAAGCGGGTGACCGCGGCCTTGGCCAGGCGCTCGGTCGCTTGGATCGCGGCGCGATCCGGCGCCACGTGGACCGCGGTGGCGCGGTTGTCGAACGCGTCCTTGAGGGCCCCGGCGCCCGACAGCAAGCGGAAGTTGCCGCCGACCGAGGTCGCGAGCATCTGCGTGCCCATCACCGCGCCCTGGTTCAACACCACGAGCTCCTGGGTCAGGCGCCAGCCGTCCTTGGCGCTCGTGCCGCTCCTGCTGATCGTCAGTCCCACGCCCGCGGCCTCGCGCTCGACCTCGTCGAGGAAGCGCACCGCGACCGTGGCGTCCTCCTTGCCTTTGGGCCACGCGGTCGCGAGGACGATCGGCGTCACCGCGGCGAGGAGCTGCTTCAGCCCCGGAGAGCTCGCCTGCGCCAGGCGAAACCGGACCTCGACCTGCTCGGCCTCGGGGTGGTCGCCGAGTCGGGCGCGGATGAAGTCGCCGGCGTAGCGCCGCGGATCGGCGACCACGCTGTCGAGCAAGGCCTTGCGGGTGGCGCGCACGTCCACCGGGAGCAGGGTCCCCAACGCGTTCGGCTGCTTCAGGCCGTCTGCGAGCGCCGCGAGCAGGCTCGCCTCGACGCTGGGCGGCGCGCCGGCGTCGGCATCGGCCTTGGCGGCGTCGTCTTCGAGCCCGAACAGGGAGCGCGCCGCGCGCACCACGGCGTGCTCGTACTGGGCCTCGTCGTCCGGCACCCGCGCCTGCGCCCGGCTCTGCGGTCTTACCGCCTGGCCGTCCATCAGCGTCAGCGTGATGAGCAGCTCGCCGCCGAGCTTGGTGACCGAGCCCGAGAGCACGTAGCGGCAGCCGAGCGCCATCCCCAGATCGGCCGCGCAGCGGACGTTGTCACAGCCGAGGGCGTCTTTCACCGCCTCGACCCCGAGGATCGAATCGACGTCGCCGGGGCTGATGACGTCCAGGTCGCTCAGCTCATCGACGGTGACCACCAACACGTCGTTCAAGGCCCGCAGGGTCGGCGGTGAGAGCACCGGACTCGAGAGCGGCAGCACCGCGACCGACTCGTCACCGAGCGCGGATCGGGTGGGGGCGGCAGCGCCCAGCAGCATCACGGCCGCTGCGGCGAGCGCCGCGGCGAGACACCGCTCACGCCAGGTCCTCAAGGGTCACCGGGACAGGAAGATGTTCAGGGAGCGTCCGGAGGCCCGGAAGCTGCGGCCGCCGCTGCGGACATAGAACAGCGCGATGACCTCGGTCTGCTTGCCGACCTGGATGTTGAAGATCAGCTGGGTCGCCGACTGCGCGATCATGTGCAGGCCGACGCCGGCGCCGCCCTCCTTCGACTCGATCATCGCGCGGTCGCCGGTCAGGCTCTGGCGCAAGTAGCGCACCAGGACCTCGCGATCGAGGCTGCCGAAGCGATCCGAGACGCTGATGCCGACGTAACGGCCGTCACAGGCATAGCGCAGGTCGACGTGCTCGTGGTCGCCGAGTTGCACCGATTCGCGGCGGTCGCGCTTGGCGTACTTGGCGTTGCCCTTCTCGTCGCGCGGCGCGTTGTAGATCGCGTTCATCAAGAGCTCGTCGGCGACCGTGAGGATCGAGCTGGTGATCGGGCCCTGGCAGTCGATGCTCTCCAGGAAGCCGCCGAGCTCGGTGAGCGCGTCTTCCTTCTCTTCGCTCTTCGTGAGCTCCCGGTGGCGGATGACGATGCCCCAGGTGGACAGGTACTTGTCCATGCCGAACATGTCGTTGCGGTGCAGCTTGTTGCAGGTGACGATCAGCTCGTGCTCGTCGATGAGCTCGCGGCCGGTCGAGATCCCGCCTTGCTTCGCGATGATGTTGTTGAGGTCTTTGTGCTCGACCAGATCGAGGATGAACTGGTTGGCCGACTCCTGCGACACGATGAGGACGATCGCCTGGGTCTGGAACTGGTAGAGCTTCTCGACCAGCCAGTCGAGCTCGGCGCGGTTGCCGTCGCCGTCGACGATGAACATCTCGATGTTGCGTTGCAGGTGCGGCTCGACCGAGCGCCGCGTCAGCTGGGCCTGGTGGACCTGGCAACCCATGGAGGCGAGCGCCCGCGTCATGTGGCGGCGTGTCTTCGGGTCGGATGTCACCAACAGGACTTGTACGCCCAGCATTGGATTTCCTCGCGCGAGCCGAATCCCCTCGGGGGGAATCCGAGAGCCAACCTCGTGAAATCGGCCGTTATTATGGCCGGTGGCATGTGTCAATGCAACTCCTTTGTCCGCGGTCCCGAGCGCCGGCACCGGCCAGTTTGCTGTTCCGCGTTGGTGTCAGATCGGGTAGACAGCGGAGGGTGAGCGCCGCCGCCGTTCCTCTGGGCTACGCCGATCCGACCGCGGGGATGCGCCCCATCAACAGCCGCTGGTTGCACGCCAACATGCCGTGTCGCGCCGCCTGTCCGGTGGGGACCAACGCCGGCGCCTACGCCGCGCTCATCGCCGAGGGCCACTTCGAGGAGGCCTATGCGCTCGCGCGCCGGCCGAACCCGTTCGCGTCGATCTGCGGCCGGATCTGCGCCCACCCCTGCGAGGCCGCGTGCCGCCGCGGCGCCATCGACAACCCGATCGCGATCCGGGCGCTGAAGCGCTTCGTGTGCGACCGCCACGGCGTCGAGAGCGGCCGGAGCTTCGCCGACATCGAGCGCTTGGTCGAGCGTCCCCGCCCGCGGCTGCAGGGCGGCAAGGTCGCGGTCGTCGGCGCCGGGCCGGCGGGGCTCACGTGCGCCCACGATCTGGCGCTGATGGGCCACCAGGTCGTGGTGTTCGACGCCGCGCCGGTCGCCGGCGGCATGATGCGGCTCGCGATCCCCGAGTACCGCCTGCCGCGGTCGCTCATCGATCGCGAGATCGCGTTCATCGCGCACTTGGGGGTCGAGATCCGCCTCGGGGTGGAGATCGGCCGTGATCTGCGCTTCGCGGACCTGACCCGCGACTTCGGCGCCGTCTTCCTCGCGCCTGGCTGCCGGCGCGCCAAGATCCCGGCGCTGCCGGGGATGGAGCTCGAGGGCGCGGTCACCGCGGTCGATTTCCTGGTGGCCCAGAACCTCGACAAGCCGCTCCGGCTCGGCCGCGAGGTCGTGGTCGTCGGCGGTGGCAACGTCGCCTTCGACGTGGCGCGCACCGCGCGGCGTTTTGGCGGCACCTCGCGACCCGACGAGCCGCACCACAACCTGATGCTGGACGCGACGCTCTTGGCGGCGCGCACCGCCGGCACCCGGGTGACGATGGTGTGCCTGGAGAGCCTGGAGGAGATGCCGGCCGACATCGACGAGATCGAGGAGGGGCGACGCGAGGGGGTGTCGGTGATCCATCGGCGCGGCCCGAAGACGGTGTTGGGCGAGGCGGGCAAGGTGCGCGGCCTCCAGACCCTCGACGTGGTGCGGGTGTTCGACGCCGACGGCCGCTTCGCGCCGGTGTTCGCCCCCGGGACCGAGAAGGTGATCCCCTGCGACAGCGTGATCTTCGCGATCGGTCAGATCGCGGACCTGTCGTTCCTCGGCGACGGCCACGGCCTGACGACGACCCCGCAGCAGGCGATTGAGGTCGACAGGGCGACCCTCGCCACCTCGAGGCCGGGGGTCTTTGCCGGCGGCGACGTGGCGTTCGGGCCGCGGATCGTGATCGAGGCGGTGGCCGACGGTCGCAAGGCGGCGCTGCAGATCGACACCTATTTGACCGGACGGCAGTCGGCGCCCGCGCCCGTCACCCTGAAGATCTTCGACACCTTCGGCTTCAGCCACCCCTTCGCGGCCGGCGACTACGAGCACCTCGACCGCGCGCTGCCGCCGACGATCCCGGTGATCCGGCGCGCCGGGCGGACCGAGGTCGAGACCAGCTATCGCCAGGCGGACGCGCGTCAGGAGGGGAGCCGCTGCCTGCACTGCTGGGTCAACACCGTCTTCGACTCGCGGCGGATGAGCGGCTCGGAGTGCATCCAGTGCGGCGGCTGCGCCGACATCTGTCCGGTCGAGTGCATCGATCTGGTGAGCCTCAGGCGGGTGGGCGGCGCCGACAACGTCAAGGACGTCCTGCGGACCGCCGACGGCGAGCCGCTCGCCGCCCTCGTCGACGTAGGCGCGGCGCTGATCAAGGACGAGACCGCCTGTATTCGCTGCGGCCTGTGCGCCCGCCGTTGCCCGGTGGGCTGCATCAGCATGCAGGGCTTCTACGTCCCCGCGGAAGCCGGTATGGTCGCGCTGTGCGAGCGGTCTCTCTAGGCCGAAGAGGAGCTGTCGATGGGACTGGTGGACGATCTAGCGGCCGACACCCCGGTGGTGGAGATCAGTCGCCGCAAGGCCCTCGGGGTGCTCACCGCCGCCGCCGCCGGTGTTGCGGCCGCGGGCACCGCGGTGATGGCGGTGCGCTTCATGCGCCCGAACGTGTTGTTCGAGCCGCCGAGCAAGTTCGTGGTCGGCAGGCCCGATGAGATCCCGATCGGCAGCCTCGTCGCGATGCCGAAGCAGAAGCTCTACATCGTCCGCGGCGCCGACGGGTTCTATGCGATGAGCGCCACCTGCACCCACCTCGGCTGCATGACCCAGCACCGCGCCGCCGAGAAGCGCTTCATCTGCCCGTGTCACGGCAGCAGCTTCGATCTGCAGGGCAACGTCCTCGGCGGCCCGGCGCCGCGCGCCCTGGATCGGCGCTGGCTCGGGATCGAGGACGGGATGTTGGTGGTCGACACGCGCAAACCGGCGCCGCAAGGCGACGTGCTGCGGGTGTGATGGTGAGCGGCGAGGTCTTCAGCACCGCGGCGCGGCCTGGGGGCTTCGGACGACGGGTGTGGCGCTCGATCGTCCGCCACGGGTTTCCCGACACCAACCGCAATCGCTCCCTGGCGGTGTTCTCCAACCTCTTCCTCCACGTCCATCCGGTGAAGGTCCGCGTCGAGGCCATTCGCTTCACGCGCACCTTCTATCTCGGCGGGCTCGCTGCGGCGTTGTTCGTGATCCTCACGGTGACCGGGGTCGCGGTGATGTTCTATTACCACCCGTCGGTGCCGCGCGCCTACGCCGACGTCAAGGACCTCGAGTTCGTCGTCACCGCCGGGGTCATCCTGCGCAACGTGCATCGCTGGGCGGCGCACGCGATGGTGGCGGCGGTGTTCTTGCACATGGCGCGGGTGTTCTTGGCGGGCGCCTATCGGCCGCCGCGCGAGTTCAACTGGGTGCTGGGGGTGCTGCTGCTCGTCGCCACCGTGTTCCTGAGCTACACCGGCTATTTGCTGCCGTGGGACCAGCTGGCGTATTGGGCGGTGACCATCGGCACGAGCCTCGCCGCCGCGGTGCCGCTCGTCGGTGGTGACATCTCGTTCCTGCTGCTCGGCGGCAATCAGATCGACGAGAACACCCTGCTGCGCTTCTACGTGCTGCACTGCGTGGTGCTGCCGCTCGTCCTCACCGGGCTCTTCGCGGTGCACCTGTGGCGGGTGCGCAAGGACGGCGGCATCTACCTGCCGCCCGAAGCGACGGGTCGGGCGACGCGGGTCGTGGACGGGGAGCCAACACCGTGAGCCCCCGCGACTACGAGCTCGTCAAAGGCGAGGACATCCGCGACGCTCGTTCCGGCAGGCGCAAGAGCGACCCGCGGCCGCGCCGGCTCCTGGTGGTGCAGGAAGAGGCGCGTCCGGCGGTGGACGTCTTCGAGGAGGACATGGTGATGACCTTTCCGCACCTGGTGGTGCGGGAGGCGATCGCCCTCGTCGCTCTGACGCTCGGCCTGGTCGTCTGGTCGATCTTCGCCAACGCGCCGCTCGAGGAGATCGCGAACCCGCTCGCCACCCCGAACCCCGCGAAGGCGCCGTGGTACTTCCTGGGGCTCCAGGAGCTGCTGCACTACTACCCGCCGCTGGTCTCCGGCATCATCTTGCCGGGCCTGACCATCCTGGCGCTGGCGGTGGTGCCGTACTTCAACGTCAACCTGACCCGGGCGCCGCTGTGGGCGACCGACCGGCGGCAGAAGCTGGTGCGGCTCACGGCGGCGATCATCGCGGTCGCGGCGTTGTTCTACGTCTCGGGCGCCTCGCCGGTCTGGCCGATCATCGGACCCACCCTGGCGGTCGGCGGCCTGGCGCTGTTGCCGGGGCTCATCGGCGGCGAGCGGGGGGTGCTGGGGTGGCTGTCGACGCGCAGCCTGGCGTTTTGGATCTTCGTCTGGTTCGTGGTCGTGGCCGTGACGCTGACGATGATTGGCATCTTCTTCCGCGGCCCGAGCTGGTCTTTGACCCTGCCGTGGGTGGACGGGGTCTACTACTGACATGGGCTTCACGCGCCGCACCGACGTCGCCGCGCTCTTGTACCGCAACCTCAAGGTGCTGGCGGCGCTGATCGTGTTGTTGGTTGCGGCGCTGCTCTTCGTCGCGGTCCGGGAGCACCGGAGCGAGTGGCGCGCGATCCAGGACGAGTACAACCGTCAGGCCCGCGCGACCGGCAAGGCGGCGGCGCCGGTGGCGCTGCGCCAGATCTGGCGGCCGGAGCTCGACCTCGTGGACCGCTGTGTCAGCTGCCACCTCGGGATGGGGGCGGCGCCGGCCATCGTGCCGGCCGCCGAGGGCGGCGCCGGAGACGCGGCGCTCTTCGGCAAGCACCCGCCGGTCACCCACGACGTTCGCGCGATGGGGTGCACCGTGTGCCATCGGGGCCAGGGCGCGGCCACGACCAGCGTCGCCGCTCATGGCCGGGTGCGGTTCTGGGACGACCCGATGCTGGCGGCGCCGCAGGTGGGCGCGAGCTGTGGCTTCTGTCACGGCGACGACGTGCGGATCTCGGACGGCGAACGATCGGCGGCGCGGCTGCCGATCGACGGCAGCGCGTGGCTCGATGGCAAGCGGGCGTTCACCGCGCTCGGCTGTCGCGGCTGCCACCGCCTGGGCGGCATCGGCGGCAACGTCGGCCCGGAGCTCGACAACGCCGGCGCCAAGTCGCCGGCGGCGATGGATTTCCGCCTGGTCACCGGCGCGCCGACGCGCGAGGCCTGGCACCGCGAGCACCTGCTCGATCCGGCCAAGGTGTCGCCGGGCTCGCAGATGCCGAAGTTCGCGCGGCCGGCCGCGGAGCTCGACGCGCTCGTGACCTACATCCTGTCTCTCCGGGCCGAGGCGGTGCCGGTGCAGCTGAAGCCCCGACCGCGGCTCGTGGGCGCCGAGAGCTTCCTCGCCGAGGGGCGGCCGCTCGGCGCCGGGCTGTACGGCGCGCTCTGCGTCCAGTGCCACGCCGAGAACGGCACCGGCAAGGTCATCGAGGCGCTCGCCACCGTGGTGCCGGCCATCGGCAACCGTGACTACCTCGCGGTGGCGTCGACGCGCTACGTCTCGGCCTCGATCGGGGCGGGGCGGGGCGGGCGGGCGATGCCGAGCTGGACGCGGGACGCCGGGGGGCTCGAGACCGACGAGATCGACGCGCTCGTGACCTACCTGGAGAGTCTGCGACCGGAGCCGGCGACGTTCGCGGCGGTCGAGGCGCTCGAGCCGCAGGCGACCGCGGCCGCGGGGTGGGTGGTGTTGGCTCGCGACTGCGCCGGCTGTCATGGGCCGGAGGCCGCGGGCACCGACCTAGCGCCGAGCCTGGTAGCGCCTGAGCTCGCGGCGTTCGCGTCGGACCGTCAGCTCTACGAGGTGATCGTCCGCGGCGTCGGCGACACCGCGATGCCGGCGTTCGCGCACCTGCCGGCCACGAGCATCGCCAGCGTCTTGATGGCGCTTCGCGCCGGGCCGCTCGGGGGCTCGGTGGTTCGAGGTTGGGACAGGGCGCGCGCGGTGCGGGAGGTGGAGGCGAGCCTCGGGGTCGCGGAGCTCGCCGCCTATCGCGCCGCCGGCAACGCCGAGAAGGGCGCGGTGAAGTTCAAGGCCCTGTGCGCCGGTTGTCACGGGCCGGACGGCCTGGGTGGGACCGGTCCGAGCCTCACGAGCCCCGGCTTCTTGGCGGCCGCGAGCGACGGGTTCATCGCCGCGACCATCCTCGCCGGTCGGAGCCTGCGGCCGATGCGGCCGTTTGGCGGCGCCGCCGGCATCGCGCCCTTGAGCCGCGCCGAGGTGGCCGATGTCATCGCCTACCTGCGCGCGGCGCGGCCGGAGGACCCCAAGGCGCCGATGCCCCGGCGGGTGTTCGGAAACGGCGCGCGGGGCGCCGAGTTCTACGTCAAGCGCTGCGCCGAGTGCCACGGGGCCACGGGCCAAGGCGGCGTCGGTCCGGCGTTCGACAGCCCGGACTTCCAGCGCGTCGTCGCCGACGGCTTCATCCAGGCGCTGATCGTGCGCGGTAACGCCGGCACGCCGATGCGGGGTTGGGGGCGGGGTGGATCGGCGTTCGCGTGGCTTACGCCGGGTGAGATCAACGACCTCGTGACCCACATTCGCCGCTACCGGGCGCCCGAGGGCGCGGAGCCGGCGCCGTGAGCGGGCGTCGCCCGGAGGGAACGATGCGCGAGCTTGATCGGCGTGACTTCCTCAAGCTGTCCGGCGCCTCCGGGCTGACGCTCGCGGGCTGCCTGGCGGGTTGTCGGCGCGACGCGATCCCGGACCCGACGGCGCCGCGGGCGGCGTCGCCGGTGTTGGCCCCCGGGGAGCGGGCGCTCCTCGCCTCCTGCCCGCACTGCGGCGTCGGCTGCGCGCTGCACCTCAGGGCCGAGGGCCTGACGATCCTCGGCACCGTCCCGGATCAACAGAGCAGCGTCAACCGCGGGGCGCTGTGCGCCAGGGGCCTGTCGGCGTTCGCGGGCGGTGGCCGCGAGCGGCTGCGCCGCTGTCTGGTGCGCCGGGACCTGAGCGACCCGCTCTCGGGGCGCGGCGCGGCGAGCAAGGGTCAGAAGGGGCCCGAGGTTTGGCAAGAGGTGAGCTACGCCGAGGCGCTGCGCCTGACGTCGGAGAAGCTGGCGGCGATCGTCAAGGCGCACGGCGGCGACGCCGTCGGCATGCTCGCGGGTGGGCCGCTGCCGCTCGAGGCCCACTACGTCAAGGGTCGGTTGATGCGCGAGGTCCTCGGCTCGACGGCGGTCGAAGTGAACGGCTGCGAGCCGGCGAGCGCCGCCGCGCACCTCGAGGCCTTCGGCGCCGCCGCGCCGTGTGCCACCTACGAGGACGTCGAACAGGCGGATCTCCTGTGCGTCTTCGGGGCCACGGCGCCCGAGGCCTACCCGGTGTTGTTCTGGCGCGCGCTCGACCACAAGAAGCGCACCGGGATCCCGACCTTCGTGGCGGAGCCTCGGCGCGGCAGGGCCGGCGAGGCGTTTGCGGCCGTGGACCCGGCGTCGAGCATGAGGCTCGAGGCCGACGGCGGCGCGGCCCGGTTCTTGGGCTACGTCGCCTACCTAATGGTCACCCTGCACGAGGACGTCATCGCCAAGCCGTGGCTGGCGGCGCACGTCGAAGGCTTTGCGGAGTACGTCGCCGCGCTCGACGAGCGCTACAGCCCGGCGAAGTCTGGAAGGCAGGGCGGCATCGACGTCGCGCTCGCGACCCGGGTGGCGGCGGAGTGGGCGGCGGCGACGCGGAAGGCCGCGGCGCGCGGTCGGGGCGGGGTCGTCTCGTTGTGGTGCGACGGCGACCTGTGCGCCGCAGCGCCGGGCTCGGCGTTGGCGACCGCGATCCTCGACTTGCACCTGCTCACCGGTAATCTCGGCCGGGTCGGGGCCGGACCGTTGTGGATCGGGGCGCGCGCCGACGACTTCGCGGCGCAGCTGGCCGGGGGTGAGCACGGGCGCTTGCCGTTCTATGCCGGGCTCGAGGCGGGCGGCGACGGCTGCAAGCCGGGCCCGAAGACGCCGAGCCTTCTGGAGCGGGTGGGTCAGACCCAAGTGAAGGGCCTGTGGCTGACCGGCGCGACCGCCGTCACGGGCATGGCGAGCGCTCGTCATCCGTGGCCGCCACCGGCGGCCACCTTCGTCGTCGCCAGCGCCGGCTATGAAGACAGCCCGGAGCTCGACTACGCCGACGTCGTCTTTCCCGCGGCGCTGTGGGGTGAGTGGCCGGGTGGGGTGCTGGTGAACGCCGAGCGCCGGCTGATGGTCGCGGACGGCCTCGGGTCTTCGCCGGCGAGCACGGACGCGGGTGCGGCGGGCGCCGCGGCGCCGGCCGCGGACTGCAGGCCGGAGCTGGATCTGTTCATCGACATGGGCCTGGCGCTCGCGACGCTGCTCGCCAAGGACGGCGCCAAGCTCTTTCCGTATCCGCGCCGGGCGAACGGCTACGACCCCGAGGCGGTGTTTCGCGACCTGCTGCAGGCGTCGAAGGGGAGCGTGGCCGACCTGAGCGGTTTGCTCGCGGTCGAGCGCGACGGCGGGCGGTCGCCGTACGCCCAGCTGCGCTACCTGCGCGGCGTCCAGTGGCCGGCGCCGACGGCGGCGGCGGCGTTGCAGGGCGGTAGCAAGCGGCGGTACATGCTGCAAGAGACGGCCTGGCCCGATCGGCCCTACGGGGCGTTCCCCCGGGCCGGCGGCAAGGCGTTACTCAGAATGTGTGACTAGGCTCGGTCACGCGAGCCCGACAACGAGGAGGAGATCCCATGGCAAAAGGTGGACTGCCGGCGCGGGAGCGCTATTGGACCAGGCGCGAGCTGACGGTGCAGCTGCGGGCGACCCGGCACGACGGGGGTGATCTGGGGTTGCTCGTCGGGGTCGGGGTGCGCGGCGCGACGCTGTTGCACAAGGTGTCGCTCGGCGGGGCGCGGAGCCTGACGATCACGGTGGAGCTGCCGCCGCCGCTCGAGGCGCACAGCCCGCTGGTGCTCGAGGCCGAGGTGCGCTGGACCCATCCGACCCCCGAGGATCCGACCTTGTCGCTCTCCGGCCTCGAGTTCGTGGCGATGACGCCGGAGGCGATCCAGGTGCTGGGGATGGTGTTCGACAAGTTTACCCGCGCGGGGTGACCGGCAGGACCGGGACCCGCTCGGCGTGCTCACAAGCCGGCGACCCACTGGGCCATGATGCTGTGATCGATGAGGTTCTTGCCGCGGACGTGTAGGAGCGCCTCGTAGATGAGGTGGAATCTGAGCTCGAAGCCGTCCACATAGACGACCGTGCCGCCGCCGGCGGTCGCGTACTGCGGTTTCTTGAGGCCGAGCGCACCCCGCGGTTGGACGCCGGCGAAGCGGCCTACCACCTCCAGTCGCTGCGGCAGGATCATGAAGCTCCCCTGCGCGACGACGCCTCTGTCGATGATCTTGTTCTCAGTGTTGTAGAGGCCGTGGGCGACGGCGAGCATGGAGAACCCCAACCACCGAAAGCCGAGGTCGGCGCCGTAGCGGTAGATCTCCATGTCCTTGGTGATGCTCGACCCCTTGGGCGGCACCCAGGCCGGATCCCGCGAGCCGAAGGCGGCAATGGCCAGGTTGGGGTCCGCGGAGCGGTTCAGGTCGGTCATCACATAGTTGTTCTCTCCCAAGACGTTCACCATCAGCCGCGCGACCGCGTTGAGGTGGTTGGAGTGGTTGGCGGTGTTGATCTTGGGCTCGGTGTTGATGGTGTAGATGTCGTACGCCAGGCGTTTGTCGAACAACTTGCCGTTGATGTAGAGCCCGGTGCCGATCTTCGGACTGAAGTAGCTGACGGCAATGGAGCGCTCGGGAAACGAAGGCCGCTGGGCCATGATCAGCCATTCGCAGTCGTACGGCAGGAACGCTTGTCCGAAGCGTACGCGCAGGAAGGTGAAGTAGTTCCACTCGACGAAGAGCCGCTGGATCTCGATCGGCAGGGTGTGACGCGCCCAGAGATACAAGGTGTAGCCGAACGAGGGATGAAACACCGTGCCACGCAGGATCCCGAAGAACAGGTACTCGAAACCGTTGATCTCGGTCGCCTTCTCCTGCATCGCCCAGCGGTAGCGCAGGAAGCCGTACAGGCGTGCAGACACGTAGTAGCTCTGATCGGACGATTGAGCCACCAGGCCGGCCTCGCGCAGGTACTTGACCTCGGTGGTCGACGGCGTTTCGCTCGGGCCCTTGTCGTCCGGCTTCTTGGGGGGTGGGGCGTCGGCAGGCTTGGGGATTTGCTCCAGCGCGATCACCACCTTCGTCTCTTTGCCGGCCTCGACCTGCACCACCTTCCGGGTCGACGTTTGCACCCGTTCATCGCCGTCGCTGCCCGCAGCGTAACCCTCCTTGGTGATCTCGAGCAGGTGCTCGCCCGGCTTCACGGCTCTGATGACGCCGTCTTCATCCATCTCACAGCTCTTGCCGTCGAGGGTGCAGCGGAAGTCGCTGACATTGGCCAGCACGCGGATCGTGCCGTGGTACGCGAAGAAGGGTGCCAGGGCGTCCGTCCAGGCGCCGAGGTCCTCGACCTTGTCGGCGCCGAGCGCGAAGCTCACGTCCTTGACCATCTCTCCGGTCTGCAGGTCCAACATCTGGATCTTGAACGAGTACTGTTCGCCCTCGTGGGTGAACTCGCCGACGAAGAAGTGTTGGATCCCGGCGCCGCGGAGCGGCTGGACCCGCTTGACGATGCACGGGATGCGGCCGGCGCACGCGAAGATCTCGACGAGGTAGGTGCCGCCCAACCGGCTCCGAAGCCGTTTGTGTCCGAGCACCTCGCCACCGCCGACGACTCCGAGGACGTTCTCGGCGATGCCTCGCAGGCGCTGGGCTTCGATGAGCCCCGGGAGGTCGGTCTCGGTGGTGCCCGGTAGAACCGGGCGGAGGGCCGGGAACGCCGTGGTGGTGCTGCCGCGGTCCGCTTGCTGCTTGTTCTTTGCCGCGGCGGCGCTCGCGCCACCGAGGCACAGGCTCACGAGAATCAGTTGAACGGCCGACGGAACCTTCATGTCACCCTCAGACCTGGACGGGCGCGGTCTACGGCGAGCTCGAGCCCCAGCCCTGCTTGGCGTCTCCACTCGTCCAGCCGTCGAAGCGCAGCGCGGCGGGCACGTCGCGTGTGCGCCAGTAGCGGTTGTTGTCGCTGACGTAGACGCGGAGCGCCTCGAGAATCGTGGCGTAGTCTCTTCGGCCCTGCTCCGGGAGCGAAGCGTCCACGGCCCGGCCGTTGAGGAACTGGATCGTGGCGTCGCGGAGCAGAGCGAGGTCGGTCGCCGGCCACTCCACGAGGATCAATCGGCCGGCCTTGTTCTCGTCGTCACGGTTCGCGGACAGGATCTGCCTGAGGCGAAGGCCCTGCTGCGCCAGGTTGCCGGCGTACGAGGAAAGGACGTGGTCGCGGCTCACGCTCATCGCCAGCATCTGCTGCGCACGGCTCAGCTTGCTCCACACCTGCTTGTTGATGATCAGATAGGTGATCAGGAACGGTTGGTGCCAGCCGGGGCCGTGCAGGTACCGGGTGCCCACCGTCCCCGGATTCCCCTCGGGCAGCTCGAAGAGCTGGGAGTAGTCGTCGAGCGGGGTTGCGAACTCGAAACCCTGGATCTGGCCGTCCGCGACTGCTTTGACCAGCGAGCCGCCGCCGGCCAGCGCCTGGATGAACTTGAGGCTCTTCTTCGCTATCTGCCCTCGCGCGACGAGGTTGTCGCAGGCGCGATCGAGGACCTGCTGTGCCGGCGGGAGATAGCGCAGCGTCCACTGCTGTTGGCAGAGGCCGACCAGACCGATCCCCGGCGTCGCCCCGGCGCCGCCGATCGGGAGCTTGAAGTAACCGGACCCCTGTTGGCTGCTCGCGACGATGGGCAGCGCGATGACGTTGGCGCCGCTCCGATCGATGATGCCCTGGAGCAGCTCCAGGCCGCTCTGGCCGCCGGGCGTCGCCTTGCCGTAGAGAAACCCCACGAACTCGTCGAAGGTGGGCCCGAACGGCACGCCCGAGTTGTAGATGAACCCCCACACGGGATTCAGGTCCGAGCCGGAGACATACGCGGCATCGAAGCCGCTCCCCCCCGCCAGCGGGCCCCCGGCCGCGACCGCCGCCACGATGTCCTTGAACTGCTTGGGAATGGGCGGCGTCGGGCTGTACTTGGCGAGCCGCACGGCGCCGGCGCTCCCGAGGGCCAGCGTGGACAAGTCGGCGAGCTTGACGGCGAAACCGTCGGCGGGCGGACCGATCGCGGCTGCGGTGCTGAAGTTGCGAAAAGAGATGTCCACGGCGCGGGCCCGGTCCGGCACCAAGCCGACGCCAACCACCAGCGCTACGGTGACCGCGCTCACCACGGCACGCATTCGCTCGTCATTGCTCACAGTCTTGCTCCCCGCCGCGCAAAGGGCGCCGACGATAGTGGTGTTCCGGTCCGCGATGTATGCAGTACCAGTCTGGGTCCCCGCAACTACTCCAGGATTGGGTAGCGTTTGACCCAGCGGGTCTCTACCCAGCGACGCCCGAGGCCGATCCAATGCCCGGCGCGAGTGGTGACGAAGCCGACGCAAAGGAGCGCATAGATCACGTGCTCGCTGAGGAATGGGTTCATGTCGGGCGGGGTAAAGCCGACGAGGTACATCATCACAAACAACCCCGCGCCCAACGCCCCCCCGATGCGCACCGCTACCCCGAGGGTGAGCGCGCCGCCGACGAAGAGGAGGCTGAGCATGAAGAGCCAGTCCAGGAACGGATTGAGGAGAAACCACTTGGCGACCGGCGCCAGGATCCCCTTGGCGCCAAACTTGAGGAACGCGAAGGTGGGTGACCCGCCGTTGAGCCAAGCCCATCGCGGTTGGGTGGGAAAGCCCAAGCCGAGGGTCTTGTCGAGGAAGGCCCAGAGGCAGAGCCAACCGATGCTCAGGCGCAAGAGTCCCCATAGCACTTGCTCGCGGGTCAACCTCGGCTGCGTCATGCCGGATCCTCCCGTCTGGCAGCTCCAACGTCCAGGTTCGTGTTGGCACGTCCTGTCATGTCCACAGCACGTCGCGGTTGAGCTGCTGCAGGCTCGTAACGCCGCACATCATCATCGCCAACTCCAGGCCGTCCCGCAGCGTTTCGACGATGGTGGCGATGCCGTCGGCGCCGGCCACGCTCAACCCCCAGAGGTACGGTCGGCCAATGAGAACCGCACGCGCGCCCAAGGCCAGGGCTTTCACGACGTCGGTACCGTAGCGCACGCCGCCGTCGACCAACAGGGGAATTCTGCCGGCCACCGAGTCGACGACGCGGGGCAGCGCCTCGACGGTCGCCGGTCGAGCGTCGACCTGTCGGGCGCCGTGGTTGGAGACGATCACCCCGGCGACAAAACCGGACCTGGCTGCCTGATCGGCGTCCTGGGGGGCCAGGATGCCCTTGAGGAGGATGGGCAGCTTGGTCCAGGTGGCGATCCTGGCGACGGCGTCCCAATCGAGCGCGCGATCGGTCCTGAAGGCCTTGGCGGTGTCGCTGTTGGGGTCGACGCCGAGCGCGGTCAGGTTGCCGAGGATCGGCAGGGTCAGGCCGCGCTTCTTGAAGGCGCCCGTGCCGCGGCTGGGGTTGTCGACCGTGATGACCAGGGCCTTGCAGCCCGCTCTTTCGCCCAGCTCCACCAGGCCGCGGGTGATACCGCGGTCCTCGTGGGCGTACAGTTGAAACCACAGCGGAGCTTTCGCCACCTCGGCGATCTCCAGCACGCTCTTGTGGCTGAGGGTGCTCACTACCAGCGGCGTTCGACTCAAGTTGGCGCCGCGAGCGGTCTCGAGCTCTGCGTCCTTGTGCAGGAAGCTGTGGAAGCCGGTGGGGGCGAGCAGGATGGGGAGATCCAGCTTCTCGTCGAAGAGCTCCAGGGTGGTGTCGATGGCGCGGACGTCCTTGAGGGCGCGCGGGTTGAGCTGCAGCTCGTTGAAGGCGGTGCGGTTGCGCCGCAGCGTGACCTCCTCGTCTTTGCCGCCCCGCACGTACTCGTAGACGCTGCGCGGGAGGCGGCGGCGCGCGGCCTCCTCGAATTGGACCACATTCGTGGGCGGCCCGCCTCCCTGGCTGGCGCCGGTGACCGCGTCGGGAGAGGCACTGGTGACGGCATCTGTCTGGCCTTCGATCAAGCGGCGGCCACAGCCGCCGACCAACAGCCCAACGAGGCCGATGGACGCCGCGAGCGCGTCGCGTCTGCTCGGGGTGCCGGGTCGGTCCACCTGGCTCGACACCGGTGACGGTCGTGACGATGGAGGCGCGCTCGAATCATCGGCAGCGCGCAGTGGTCTCGGCGGGTGACTGGGCATTGCGGCCGATACTACCAAGTCCCGAGGTGTGGTCAACGTGACCCGGACCGGCCCGCAGCAGAAACCCCACGGCGGCGCGGCATGGTCATACGCGGCTGGATCGACGACGCGGAGACCTAGTAGTCGAGACCGATCCCTTGGGCCCCGGGCACCAGGCTGCCGTGTCTGAAGAAGACCGCCCGGTCCGGCGTGTCTTCGGAGCGAATCACGCGCCACACGGCGAAGTCAGCCAGGCGGTCGCCCGCCGGGCTCAAGGACAGATCGCCCGTCACCCCGCCTTGCCGCACCGCCTGGCCCGATCGCACCGCCCGGACGGCGTCGGCGTACAGGTCCGGACCGAAGGGGGTCACGGTGTCGACGCAGGTGTCGGACATCTGCACCTTGCGACAGCCGGCGGAGACGTCCCGCATCGCTTCCTTCACCGAGGCGCTGTCGTTGGGGCCGAGGGCCGTGGTCGGTGACGCGGCCATGCGCCAGTAGCCGCCGCGTTCCTGCGCCAGAGCGCTCAGGATCACCGCGTCGAAGACGTTGCCGACGAAGTCACCCGCGGCCACGTTCCAGCGCTTGTTCCACAAGCCGTCGAAGAACGCGGTCTTGTTGATGTCGAGGGTTCCGGGATCGGTCACGAAGAGGTTCTTGACCGTGTCGAAGCTCACCTGGTTGACGAGCAGCGAGTTGCGGACCGGATCCGGTGCCACCCAGAAGACGTCGCGGGTGCCTTCCGGGAGGGTCGGGGCGCGGATGCTCCACTCCTGCAGGAGCAGAGCGCCGTCGGTCGCCTCCGCCAACAGGAAGACCACGGAGTCGGCGAAGCGCAGCGTGGTGTCGGTGATGCTGCCCGCGGCGCTCAGCTCGTCGAAGCGGGTGCTGCCGTTGGTGAACAGCTCGGTGATGGCGTTGCCGAAGGTCTTGGGCTCGTTCGGGTCATACGCGAACGACGACAGCACGTGCATGCCGTAGAGGGTCTCCCAGGCGTTGACGAGCACGTTGCGCAAGCCCTGGCCAAACGGGCGGTCCTGGTACAGCAACATCGCGGTCTGCGGCTTGACGACCTTGGTGCACCACTTGCGTTCCTTCCACTGCGCGCACACTTGCTTGCCGTTGTCCGGGTTGGTCTGGCACTCGTAGTTCTTGCCCTCTTTCTCTTCGCAGAACTTGACGCCGTCTGCCTGGTTGGCGCAGTCGGTCTCGGAGTAGCGGAAGAAGATCTTGTCCGGCAGGGCGTTGTGCGCGGAGGGCATGCAACCGCCCGAGATCCCGAGATCGTTGTAGGTCGCGCGGCAGTAGCTCGAGGGTTGCTCGGTGCAGTCGTCGGGCAGCTGGTCATCCCAACGGATCATCGGCTCCGGCTTGACCCGGTTGCCGGCCACCAGGGCCATCATCCGCGCTTGGATGTAGTCGGGGGTGATGGTGCGGTTGACGTAACCCGACAGACCGCCGGCAATGTCGTCGGCGGTGCGGTCGCCGAGCATCGAGATGCTGTCGGCGGTGACGGTGGGAGAAACCAGCACGGTCTGGGTCCCGGTCACCTCATCGAAGACCGCCTGCATGACCTCGGCGTTGCAGGGACCGACGATGGTGTTGACGCCGTGCTGCTCCACCAACGCCCGCGCCGCCGCGACCCCTCGGTCGACCCGATCCTCGCTGTCGGCCACCACGATCTTCAACGGTCCCCGGATCTCGGCGCCGTCGGCGTCGGCCCCGACCCACACGCCGCAGGCATGCTGCTCGCCGGCGTTCTTGATCACCCGGCAAGGGATCTGATCGGCGGGCACGTCCGGAAACGCGCGCGTGCTGCCGTTGATGTAGTCCTCGGCCAAGAGCGCGGCCCGCTCGAGGTTGGGGGCCCGTGCTGCGAATGCGCTACTCACGCACAGCAGGGCCCCCACCTTGAGGGGTTCCCCTTTGAACTCCGGTAAGCTGGCGTCGACGCTGTCGTCGTCGCTGCTCGTACAGCCCTGTCCGAACACGACCAAGCCGGCAAAACCTACCAGCAACAATCTCGAGCATGATCTGCGCATGGAGCAGGGCTTCCTTTGTTCGTAGAGGCGCTACCTATTGATCCGAATACGCCGACTCGAAGACGTCCTTGGTGCTCACCGTGCCATCGGCGTTCGGCGCCCAAACCCGGAAGTCCTTCGAGCGGATGAACCCGGTGTCGGTGATGTCCACGTGACCGGTGCCGCCTTCGTAGTCGATGTCTTCACCCGCGAACAGCAACGCCCGCGCCTTCTTGAACTCTCCGGGGTAGACCACGGTCCCCGGGGGATTCGCGACGTCCTGGATCGCGTCCCGGATCACGCTCGAGTCGGTGCTGTTGGCCTTCACCATCGCCAGCGTCAAGACCATCATGGTGTCGTAGGTGGCCGGCTTCTCCCAGTACGCGTCGGCCTCGGTGACGCTCGGGTCGTAGTTCTGGTACGCGGTCCAGAACTTCTCGTAGGCGACGCCGGTCGGGTTGTAGTAGGGCTCGGTGCCCACGACCCGATCCCGCCAGATGGCGAAGGCGTTGGCGCTCAAGCTCGAGTAGTTGTCGCTCAGCGTGCCGACGCCAATGAAGCGGCAGGTGTCGAAGTTGCTGGGCTTCGTCGTCCAGGTGGCGTCGGCGCTGAGCTCGGCCCAGGCCTCGAGGAACGCCTTGAACTCGCCGACGCGGGTCGTCACCACGATGAGCTGCGGGTTGCCGACGACGACGGCCGGGACCGCCGGCGTGGCCGTCGGGTTGCCGTCCTTGATCAGGGTCTTGAACTGATCCTTGGTCGCGTTCGGCGGGTAGACCACGCGCGCCGAGACGGTGCGCCCACCCTCGGTCGGGAACGCCGCGGCGAACGCGGCCTCGGTGGGCTTGCCAAAGCCGTCGTTGCGGAAGACCTCGGCGGCGTTGAGCAAGAGGGAGTAGACCGGGTCAGCCTTCACCCACTTGGCGGCGGTCTTGCCGAAGCCGGTGGAGGTGAGCTGGTTGCCCATCACGTAGTGGCCGTTGTCCCAGCACTGGTTGGCCGCGAACACCGGCGTCGTGGTCTTGGTCACACCCGCGTCGTCCAGCTGCGCCTGGGTGCAGCCCTGGAGGAGGTCGGAGGCGGACTTCCACAACCCGAAGAGCTTGCCGGCCGCGACCGCGGGCTTGGCGGCCTCGGTGGTCGGCAACGAGCCGCTCGCGCCGATCATCATGACCACGCCCTCGGTGATGAGCTCCCCGGCGACCGTGCCGGCCGTGGGGCCGTCATCCTTGCCGTCCTTCTCGACGCCCTCGAGCTTGAGGCCGCCGGTCTCGGTGCCGACGGTGCCGCAGTTGCGGTTGACCTCGTCGATGAACATCTCGAACCCGATGGCGCCGAGCTTCTCGACGTTGGCGCTCGGGCCGGTCGTCAGCGTGAAGATGCCGCCCACCTTCAACGCGGGGTCGGTCGTATTGGCGCTACAGGTGATCCCCGGGTCGCCGCCGGCCGGATCGCCACCGGCGGGGGCTGGATCATCGCTGGTGCAGGCCGCCAGCGACAGGAACAGGGCTGCAGGTACAGAGAAGAGCCACGCACAGACTTGCCTCATTGGATGTCCCTCCATGGACTGTTTTTGGCACAAGGTTTCAGCTCACACTCGTTCCGGCGGCGCCGGAAAAACCTCGAACAAGGCCACGTCCGCCGATGAGTCGACTTCAACAGGTACGACGGCGACCGTGATTCGTGATTCAACGGGTTGATAGCACATGGAATATACTCGTGCAACTCCAGCAGCCATCAGTAGATCTGGCGAAGGGTCAGGAAGATTCTGCGACCCAGGGGCGGCAGGTTGATGCCGTTGAAGCCCGGCTCCGGCGACTGGGTGTTGAGGACGTCCTTGAGCGAGAGCTGCACCGTCGTTTCCTTGTTGTCCTCGCCGCGGCCGAAGATGCTCAGGCCCGCCGTCGAGATAGCGACGTCGAGCGGGTAGGACACCGGGATCGACCGCAGCGGCGAATCGACGAACGGCCGGTCGTAGGTCTGGTTGATCTGCGACTCGAGGCGCTCGGCGTAGACGTTCGATTGCGCCTGGAGCTTGAAGTAGAGCGACGGCACGACCACGAGCAGGGTGCTCTTGATCATCCACGGCGGGAAGAGCTCGTTGATCTTGAGGCGCCGGGCCTCGCGCGGCGTCAGGCTGCTCTCGTCGAGGTCGATCTGGGTGTTCTCGTACGCGAACCCGGTCGACAAGGTCACCGCCATCATGTCGAGGACCCGCTTGTGGTGCAGATACAGCCCGAGCTCGCCGCCCAAGGTGCGCGAGTCGGCGACGTTGAACGGCCGGAACTGGCCGCGATCGCGAAGGAACTCGATGCGCTTCTTGATCGTGGTCATGTAGCCGTTGACCCGAACCCGGAAGTTCCAGGACGCCGTCCGGAACCGATAGTTGATCGCCGCCTCGTGGGTCATCGCCGACTGCGGGTCGAGCGGTGTCGGGTTCTCCTCCGCCGACAGCGAGCCCTGGACGTCCCCGGGGGCGATGGGCGTGCCGAAGAGCTGCTCCGGTGTCGGCGCGCGGTAGGAAGATCCCGAGAGCAGCTTGATGCGAATCGCCGGCCCGACCGCGAGAACGGCGCCGCCTCTGTAGTTGAGGTTGGTCCCGTACTGGTTGTTGCGATCGGCGCGGAAGTTGGCCGACAGCTGCAGCCAGTCCAGTTCCTGCCACAGCCCCTGGACGTAGCCCGCCATGTTCGTGAAGGGCTTGGTGCCGAAGTCCGGCCCGTTGGTCTGGGCGCCGGTCTCGTTCGATACGAAGGTGTTCTGACGGATGCGCTCTTGATCGCCGCTGTACTCCACGCCCAAGAGCACCATGCTGCGGTCGAACAGGCTGATCTGCGCCTCGGTGCCGGCGTCCACGGCGTTGAAGCCGAAGTCGCGGTTGACGCGGTAGCTCAGCACGTTGCCGTCCAGGACCGGCTGCAGCACGTCGTCGCCGAGGGAGCCGCCGCTCGCGTAGGCGCCGTAGGTCGCCAGGGACAGGAACGACAGCTGCAGCTTGTGGTTCAGGCGCGCGTACCAGTTGTTCAAGTTGATGCGGGTCTTGTGGCTGAAGGCGCCGACGTCCACGAACTCGCCCATGCTGTCGAGCTCTTGGTAGTTCGACGTCAGGCTGAACGTGCCGATCGTGCCGGCGTCGTAGGACACGGAGCCAAACAACGACAGCGGCTGCGCGATGTCCTTCTCGCTCTTGACGTCGCCCGCGTAGTCACTGGCGTTCGGTGAGCCCGCGGGGAGTCCGAGCCCGGAGCGGTCGTCGCGATTCCAGTGCGCCGCGACCGTCACCGCGAGAGGACCGAATCGGTCCATCACGACACCTTCACCGCCGCCGCCATAGGCCGAGTGCAGCCGGCCGCCGTTCAGGTTCAGGAGGTACTCGTGCGCCGCCGCGCCTTGGGCCCCGGTCGAGTCCTTGGTGACGATGTTGATGACCCCGAGGAACGCGTTCAAACCGTAGAGGGCCGAGGCGGGACCGCGCAAGATCTCGATGCGGGAGACCGCGTGCAGCGGGATGATCTCCGGGCCGAGGAAGTTCTGCGCGTCGGGCCGGAAGGCGATGGGTTGGCCGTTGATCAGGATCTTGATGTGCCGGCTGCCGCCGCGCAAGCCGCCGCTCGTGCCCCGGACGCCGACGTTGTAGTAGACGTGATCGGTGTTGACCGCCAGCCCCACGACGGTGTCGAGGGCCTCGGCGACGCTGGTGAACCCGGCGTCCTGGATCTGACGGGCCGAGATCACCTCGATGATCGCGGGCGCGTCGTCGATGCTCTGGGCGGTCTTGGTCGCGATGCTGGCCTTGACTTCGGTCTCTTCCTTGAGCAGCCGGAAGACCTCCTGGAGGCGAGACTGAACCGAGCCCTCGCCCACTTGCTCGACGCGGCGCTCGACGGGGACCTCCGCGCCGCGTGCGTCGGCCGCACCGCTCGGCGCCGGCGCCGGCTCTGCTGCGGGCGTCGGGGAGGGCACCGGGGTCGCCACGTCCGCCGCGGCGGGCGCGGCGTGGTTCTCTTCGGCGCGAAGCGGAGCTGCCGCGGCCAGGACACAGGCCGCGGGTCCGATGTAATATAGATACCAATCACGCTGTGAACAGAGCACTTTGTCTCCTCAGCCCGGGTCGCGCCGGCGAGCTGGCCCGCCCCCCAAGAAACTGGGCGGCCGTATGTTCAATCCATCCCATGGCGTCTCTTCTGGCGGCGGAGAATAGTCGGGTCGAAAGTTGACTGCAAGACCCTGTTTCGCGGTAGGGCCGCGGGCGGCAGCCTCGACTTCTGACGCCGCGCGATTGGTGCTACAACCCTCGTGCGAGCACGCGACAACACCCTCGAGGGAAGGACGGCCATGGCAGAGTTCAGGTACTACCCGCCGATGCAGCTGGGGCCCGACCGCACCGAGTACGAGCTCCTGACGGCGGAGCACGTTCGTTCCGAGACTCTGGGTGGACGGGCGTTCCTCGCGGTCGACGACGAGGCGCTGACGCTGCTCGCGAGGCGCGCCTTCCATGACATCGCCTTCTTCCAACGCGCGAGTCACAACGCCCAGCTGGCCGAGATCTTGAACGATGTCGAAGCGACCGCCAACGACAAGTTCGTGGCGCTGGCGCTGTTGAAGAACGCGGTCGTCGCGTCCCGGGAGGTCCTGCCCCTGTGCCAGGATACCGGCACCGCCACGATCATCGCCCGCAAGGGCCAGTACGTGCTCACCGCTGCCGACGACGCCGAGGCGTTGACCCGCGGGGTGTGGGAGACGTGGGCGACCGACGCCTTGCGCCACTCCCAGACCGCGGCCCTCACCTTGTACGAGGAGAAGAACACCGGCAACAACCTGCCGCCGCAGATCGACATCGCCGCGGGCAGTGGCCGCGAGTACGAGTTCTTGTTCCTCGCCAAAGGCGGCGGCTCCTCCAACAAGACGTACCTCTTCCAGGAGAGCAAGGCCCTCCTCACCCCGAAGAACCTGCTGCCCTATCTCGTCGAGAAGACCAAAGGCTTCAGCACCGCGGCCTGCCCGCCGAACCACATGGCGGTGGTCATCGGCGGCACGAGCCCCGAGGCCTGTCTCAAGACCGTGAAGCTGGCGGCGGCGGGCTATCTCGACACCCTGCCGCAGAGCGGCAACGAGACCGGGCAGGCCTTCCGCGACCTCGAGCTCGAAGAGCAGCTGTGGCGGGCGTCGCAGGCGCTGGGGATCGGCGCGCAGTTCGGCGGCAAGCACTTCGCCCACGACGTTCGGGTGATCCGCCTCCCGCGTCACGGCGCGTCGTGCCCCATCGGCATGGGCGTCTCGTGCTCGGCGCACCGCAACGCCCGCGCCAAGATCAACGATCAGGGGATCTGGCTCGAGAAGCTCGACCGACAGCCGGCGCGCTGGCTGCCGGCAAACGCCCAGCAGGAGCACGCCGCCGCGGTGAAGATCGATCTCAACCGGCCGATGCCGGCGATCCTCGCCGACCTCAGCAAGCACGCGGTCAAGACGCGACTGGCCCTGAGCGGCAAGGTGGTCGTGGCGCGGGACATGGCACACGCCAAGGCGAAGGAGCGCCTCGAATCCGGCCGCGGGCTGCCCGACTACGTCAAGGATCATCCGATCCTGTACGCCGGCCCGGCCCGCACCCCCAAGGGCATGCCCTCGGGCTCTCTGGGGCCGACGAGCTCCTCGCGCATGGACTCGTTCGTCGATCTCTTCCAGTCGCACGGGGGCTCGATGATCATGATCGGCAAGGGCAATCGGTCACAGGCGGTGACCGATGCCTGCAAGAAGCACGGCGGGTTCTATCTCGGGACCATCGGCGGGGTGGCCGCGCTGCTGGCGAGCGAGCACGTCAAGAGCATTCGGGTGCTCGAGTACCCGGAGCTCGGCATGGAGGCGTTCTTCGAGATCGAGGTGGTGGACTTCCCCGCGGTGATCCTCGTGGACGACAAGGGGAACGACTTCTTCAAGATGCTGTAGCCCGGCGCGCTGCGTCGCACGTCTCTCGAGAGCCGGATCCGGATCGCGGTCGCGGACGGTCAGCGGTCGGTGTCGGTGTCGGTGTCGGGGGCGGGCGTCGCTGACGCCCCGGCTCAAGATGCCTGCCGCGAGCGTCAGCGGTCGATGCCTGGTCGGCTGCTACTTCAGGTGACACTCCTGCTTCGGGAACTTTCCCGCCTTCCACTGGAAACCGGTGTCGGCCATGAAGCTACGCAGGGCGGCGAGGACGATCGCGTATTCGGCCTGATCGGCGGTGGGGATCGCGCCACCCTTGAGCGCCTCGAGGTGGGCTTGAGTCGCGGCCTGCAGCCGAACCAGGGCGTCCTTCGGCCACTGCGTCAACACCATGTCGGCGGAGACCGGCTCGCCGTCGACGAGGATCGGGTTGCCGTTGAGGTCGAGCTGCACCTGGCCGTCGTTGTGGTCGAGGATGTTGGCGAGCGCGCCGCACTGGGCGCTGCCGCTCGCGCCGAAGCTCTCGATGAGCGCGTCATGCGCGGCGTTCTCGACGGCAGTCTGCTGCTCCGGCGTCAGCGCGTCCCAAACGGCGCTCTTGTTCAACAAGATATAGCCGGTGAAGAACGGCTGGTGCCACGAGGGGTAGTGGGCGAATCTCAGCCCCTTGTGGCCCGGATTCTGGGACGTGGACGGGATCGGGCTCGCGGTGAGCGGCGGGAAGAAACCGGCGCCGGCCGTGGGCGGATCGTAGTCGTCGAGGGCCGTGGCAAACTCGAACGCTGTCACCGTGCCCAGCTGGACCGAGCGCAGCACTGTTTGTCCCGGGATCGACGCCACGAAGCTGATGTTCTTCGCCGGGATCACGCCCTCCGCCACCAACTGGTTGCAGGCTCTGGCCACCACGTCCTGCGCCGGCGGCAGATAGCGGAAGATCCAGCCTGTCTGGCACAGACCCTCCAGCCCGATCCCTTCGACCTCCTTGCAGTCGCGCTCGCCGTGACACTTCACCTTGCCGATGGGCGCCTTGAAGTACCCCGAGCCCTGGGGGTTGCTGCCGACGACCGGGAGGATCTTGACGTTCAGGCCGCGGCCGTCCAAGAGCGACTGGGCGAGGGCCAAGCCCCCACCCTCATAGAGGAAACGGACCATGTCTTCGAACTCCAGGCCGAAGGGCGTGGAGTTGTAGACGAAACCCCAGACGCTATTCAGCACGCCGCCGTTGTCGTACGCCGCGTCTCGGGGCACACCGGTCGCGGTCGGATCGCCGTTGACGCCGACCTGCTTGAGGACGGTGTTCGGCGCCGTCGCTGCCCAATTGGCCATCGAGAACGCGACCTCGCCGCCGGAGTAGGCTTGCACTTTCTCCAAGAACACCATCAGGGCGCCGTATTTCGGATCCGCTGGATCGCTGACGCTCGTCGCCTTGGCACCCAGGCTCGGCGAGGCGCTGAAGACGCGCATCGGGATCGTGACGGTGCTCGACACCGCGCTCTTGGTCTCCGTGGGCGCGCCGCCCTCGATCGACACCTCGCCCATGCCGCAGGCGCTCGCAGCCAAACATCCCACCAGCAGAGTGTGATACTTGCGCATCCGCATCTCCTCCGGGTTCCAGATTGAGCTCAGGCGCTTGCTTTGCGCGACAGGGGACCATGTGCACGATACGGGCCAGCGCGAGGCCGGGTCCTCAGTCACCAGATTTCAGGCAGTTGCCGGACGAACTGACGGTCCGCGGCCACGTTGACTGGCGAAATATCGCCACCCCGGGCGAAAGCTCGCCGGTGTCGGGCCGGGTCCAGGGCGTCGACGTCGGGGCTCAGAGACCGTGTTTCTTGAGGCGGCTGCGGAGGGTCCCCCGCGGCAGCTTGAGCTTGTGGGCCACCGCGGTCTGGTTGCCGGCGAACCGCTGCATGGCCTCGGTGAGGACCATCTTCTCGACGTCGTTCACCAGCTCGTCGAGACCGCGCTCCTGGGTCAACGGATCGTTCACCATGAGTCGGAAGGTGCGGCGCGCCGCCCGTGGCTGGACCAAACCGGTGCCGATGGTCTCGCCGTCGCGGCTGAGCGCCACGGCACGCTCGATCACGTGCTGCAGCTCGCGTACGTTGCCGGGCCAGGCGTGCTCGCGCAGCTCGGCGAGCGCCGCCTCGCTCAACGTGACCTCCCGCAGACCGGCGCGGTCACAGAAACGCCGCAAGAAGTACTCGGCGAGGGGGTCGATGTCCTCGCGACGCTCGCGCAGCGGCGGCAGGGTTATCTGGACCACGTTGAGCCGATAGTAGAGATCCTCGCGGAACGTGCCCTCCGCGACCATCTGATCGAGATCGCGGTGCGTGGCACCCACCAGGCGGAACGTGGCGCTTCGGGTGCGAGACGAGCCCAAGCGCTCGTAGGACCGGTCCTCCAGCACCCGCAGCAGCTTGACCTGCAACGCCATGGGGAGGTCGCCGATCTCGTCGAGGAAGAGCGTCCCGCCGTCGGCTGCCTCCAGGCGGCCGATGCGGACGCCGCTGGCGCCGGTGAAGGCGCCGGCCTCGTGCCCGAAGAGCTCGGCCTCCACCAGGCTCTCCGGCAGCGCAGAGAGGTTGACCGCCACGAAGGCGTTTTCCCGCCGCATGCTGACCGCGTGGAGGGCGCGAGCCACGAGCTCCTTGCCGCTGCCGGTCTCGCCGTCGATCAACACCGTGCTGTCGGACGGACCCACCCGCTCCACCAGATCGAACACCGCGCGCATGCTCGCCGACTGGCCGATGATGTCGCAGAAGCGTTGTTCCCGAAGCAGCTCGGCCCGCAGCCGCCGGGCCTCGATCTCTGCGTCGCGCCGGGCCCGCCAGGTGCCGAAGCGCAAGGCGACCTCCTCGGGACTGACCGGACTCCAGATGACGTCGTCGGCGCCCGCCCTCAGGTACACGGCCGCATCCTCGACCGCGCCGGATGGAACGGTGACGAACAGCGCCAGCTCGCGGTCGGCGCCACCCAGCCCCCGGGCAATGGGCTCCAGGTCTCGGGGTGAACAGCGGTCGAGGAACAACGCCAGCCGCAGGTTCGCGGCCGGCGCCAGCTCCGTACACGGACGCACCGCCATCCCGAGGACCGCGGCCAGCGGCTCGCAGAGGTCTCGGGCTTGGGCGGGGTCGTCCACCACCAGAGCGCACACTCCCTGTTCGCGTGTGGTCCCCGCGGTGAGGGCCTCCACGCAGGCCACCAACTGCTCGGGACGGACGGGCTTCTGGATGTAGCGGTGGATCTGGCCGAGGTTGATGGCGAGGAGAAGGTCAGGTACGTCCGCAAAAGCACTGAGGATTACCCGCCGAGCCCGCGGCTGGCTGCTGCGGGCTCGCTCGAGCAGCGTGACGCCGGTGACATCCGGCATCTTCTGGTCGGCGAGGATGAGGTCGTAGTGGCCCACGTCCATCGCGTCCAGCGCCTCGCGCGGGCGATCGAAGCAGGTGACGTTGCAGACCCCGCGCAGCGCGCGCTCGACCAAGTCCAGGTTCTCGCGCTCGTCGTCGACGGCGAGAACCCAGGGACGATCTCCCATCCCGGTTCCCATGGGGTGCAACTCTGCCGGGAGACCTGGGGCAATGCAAGCCCGAGTTCGGGCCACTGTAGCGTCGGGTCCGGCAGGCGCGTTCGAGGGTCCGCCCCGGGGATCTCTCGGTTGCCACACGGTTTTCTATCTGTTATTGCCGCCCCGGAGTTTTGGTAGCAAGCTACGGTCGGAGGTTGTTTTGTGGCGAGCGCATCGGCGACACCAGAGCAGAGCAAAGCCGCGATACTGGTGGTCGACGACGAGCCCGAGATCCTCGACCTCTGCAACCGCCTCTTGGGTCACGACCACGAGGTCGTGACCACGCCATCGCCCGAGGCGGGTCTGCGCCTGGTCCGCGAGCGGCGCTTCTGCGCGGTGATCGTCGACCAGACCCTGCCCGAGATCGACGGCCTCGAATTCATGACCCGGGTGGCGGCGCACGATCGCGAGGTCGGGCGGGTGCTGATCACCGGCCACGCGGCGCAGGACCGGGTGATAGCGGCGATCAACGAGGGCAAGGTCCACGCTTACATCCTCAAGCCCTGGAAGAGCGACGAGTTCCGCCGCGTCGTCACCCACATCGTCGAGCTCTCCGAGCTCCGCCAGCGGCTGCACGCCGAGCACGATCGCTACCACCGGCTGGTGTTCGACAAGGCGATCGCGTTGCCGACCCGGCACCTGGTCGAGGCCGAGGTCGGCGCCTGGCTGCAGCGCGACGGCTGCCTCGGCGTCGCCGCCATCGACGCCAGCGAGCTCTGGAACGTCCAGGCGGACTACGGCCCCGAGGTGTTCACCGACGTCCGCGCCCAGTTCGTCGCCGCCCTCCAGGAGATGTGCCGGTGCCAGGTGCGCGACGCCGATCTGCTCGCGGTCGACGAGGTCGAGAGCCCGATCTTCTGCCTGTTCTTGTCGCGGCCGCGCAAAGAGGCGGCGAGCTGCACCCGCGACGTCGAAGGGGTCGCGCGGCGCCTGCAGGACGACCTGGGCAACCGGGTGATGCGCATGCGCCGGCCGAGCACCACCTGGTGGCCGCGCATCGCCGTCGGCCACGGCTTCGTGCTCCACAACCCGAACCTCGCGCCCACCTTCCAGCTGCGGAACGCCTTGCGCGAGGCGCGCGACAACGCCCGCCACCTGCTGACCTCCGACGACAACATCTCCGGTCGCAGCCAGCTGGAGAGGATCATCGTCGAGGGCCACATCCGCACCGTGTTTCAGCCGATCCGCGTGGTCGCCAACCTCGACTGTCTGGGCTACGAGGCCTTGAGCCGCGGCCCGGCCGGCGCCCAGTTCGAGCAGCCGCTGTTCTTGTTGAAGGTCGCGGAGCGCACCGGGCTCTCCGTCGAGCTCGACCGGGTGTTTCGCACCAAGGCGCTGCACTTCGCGACCCGGATGCCCAAGGAGGGCAAGCTGTTCGTCAACGTCCTGCCCCAGGCCCTCGACGCCCCCGACCTGCGGCCGGAGCGGCTCGCCGCGGCGATGGCGGGCGCGGGGTTGGAGACCTCGAGGCTCGTGGTCGAGCTCTCGGAGCACTACGGCGTGCGGAACAACGCGACGCTGGTGCCGCTGTTGCGCTCCTACGCCGAGCTCGGCATCGAGCTGGCGATCGACGACGTCGGCGCCGGCTACTCCGGCCTGGAGCGCATCGAGCAGCTGCGGCCCCACTACCTGAAGGTGGACATCTCTCTCATCACCGCGATCCAGACCAACCCCGTGAAACGTGCCCTATTGACAGCGTTGTTGCAGCTCGCCCACGATATGAACGCCAAGGTGATCGCTGAGGGAGTCGAGACCGAGGACGAGCTCCAGTGCTTGCGCGTCCTGGGTGTCGAGCTGGCGCAAGGGTATCTCCTCGGCCGACCGGCGCCGCCGGCGGAGGCATGACGTGACACAGACTGATAGGGTTGTCCTGGTCGTCGACGACAACCCCGACAACCTCGACTTCATGGAGCGGACCTTCCGCAACCACTACCGCACGGTGCGCGCTCAAGATGGTGACGAGGCCATCGAGCTCCTGAAGAAGCAGGCGGTCGACGTGATCATCACCGACCAGCGGATGCCGCGGGTCTCAGGCACCGAGCTGTTGCGGCGCTCGCTCGCGATCCACCCGAGCGCGGTCAAGATCATCCTCAGCGCCTATACCGATACCACCGAGATCCTGAGCGCGATCAACGTCTGTCGGGTCAACCATTATCTGGTAAAGCCGGTGACCGGCGCCCGCCTGCTCGAGGTTGTCGAGCGGGCGCTGGCGCTGGTGCCCGCGGCCAAACGCTTCGAGTAGCGAACCACAAGGGGACAGCATGGCGAGCATCCAACCCAACTACACCGACGGCGGCCCCAAGGCCTGCGTGCTGGTGGTCGACGACGAGAACGACAACCTCGAGTTCATGCTCCGGGTGTTGAAGACCGAGTACAACGTGGTGACCGCGGCGGACGGCCTGCAGGGCCTGATCCAGCTCCAGACCCACAACGTCGATCTGATCATCACCGACCAGCGCATGCCCAACATGCAGGGGGTCGAGTTCCTCACCCGCGCCCGCGACACCAACCCCGACATCGTCCGCATCGTGTTGACCGGCTACCCCGACGTCACCGACTTGATCGAGGCGGTGAACCGCGGCGAGATCTATCGCTACCTGACGAAGCCGATCTCGCCGCAGGATCTGAAGCTGACGGTGCGCCAAGGCCTCGAGCGCGCCACGCTGGCCCGCGATCGGGCGCGGCTGGTCGTCGAGCTGCAGAACAAGAACACCCGCCTGGAGCAGGTGCTCGGCGAGCTGCGCGATCTCAACGTTCACCTGGAAGAGGTCGTCGAGCAGCGCACTCAGGAGCTGTCGACCGCCAACTCCGAGCTGCAGCTGGCCCTCGATCAGGTGTCGCAGCTGGCGCGCACCGATCCGCTGACCGGCTTGTTCAACCGGCGCTACTTCAAGGAGCAGCTCGAACGCGAGATCGCGCGGGCGCTGCGCTACGCCCGGCCGACGGCGCTGGTGCTCTTCGATCTCGATCACTTCAAAGACGTCAACGATCGCCACGGGCACGTGATCGGCGACCGGGTGCTGGTGCGGTTCGCGGAGATCCTGCGGAGCACGACCCGCAAGCCCGAGGTGGTGGCGCGCGTCGGCGGCGAGGAGTTCGTGGTGCTGTTGCCGGAGACCGAGTCGGCCGGGGCGCGGACGCTGGCGGAGCGCGTGCGCTTGCTGCAGAAGAACGAGGGCCTGCACACCACGGTCTCGGCCGGGGTGGCCGCGGCCCCCGAGCACGCCAAGAACGCCGACGAGCTCTACGGCAACGCCGACAAGTGCCTGTACCGGGCGAAGCAGGGCGGCCGCGATCGGGTCGAGCTCGCGGGGGTCTGGTGACCGTGGGCGCCGGGAGATCACACCCGCGCGCCGGGCGGGAGCGAGGCGAAGGATAGCGCATTGGTGAAGCGGATCGCCGGCATACTCCAGGTCGAGCGACGCACCGCCGCTCGGCACCACGTCAGGATCCGCGTGCTCTACGTGGTGAGCGGCTGCGCCCTCGACGCCACGACCATCGACATCTCCGAGACCGGCATGTGCCTGCAGACCGGCGTGCCGCTCGAGGTCGGCACGACGATCTTCTTGCACCTCGTCCCCCGCGAGAGCCTCGACACGCCGCGCATCGAGTCGACGGTGATGTGGGTGCGCCCGGCCGGCAAGGGCCACGAGGACCTGTTCCAGTGCGGCCTGCGCTTCGCGCCGATGGAGCCGGCGACCCTCGCCCAGGTCAGGGAGATCATGGCGCTGCGTGCCGCCGACGCCGCGAGCGACGAGATCCCCGAGCTCGACGCCGCCGAGGTCGTCGAGGTCGAGGCGCCGCCGACCCCCGACGTGATGCACGCCGCCCTCGGCCGCGACCAGGAGCAGCGCCACAAGGACATGCGCTACGCGCACAAGCTGTTGCACAAGGGCAAAGAGGCCGCGGCGCGCGCCGACCTGGAGGCCGCGACCATTCTCCTGGAGCAGGCGGTGGAGCAGATGCCGGACTCGGCGGAGGCCATTGAAGAGCTGGCGCGGGTGGTCTATCTACAAGGAGACGTCATCAAGGCGGCGCAGCTGTTCGATCGTGCGCTGCGGGTGCGCCAAGAGCAGGCGTGAGGAGTCGAAGGCGTTGGCAAAGAAGAGCACACTGTCGATCGAGAGCTTGTCGCGCGGTCACATCTCCTACGTTCGGTTGTACGGCACCATCGACGAGACCTTCGATCCGGCGGCGCTCATCGAGGCCGCGGTGGGCCGCGACGTGATCCTCAACATGAAGGCGGTGTCGCGGATCAGCTCGTTCGGTCTCCGAGACTGGGTGCACACCGTCGAGACCCTGAGCAAGACCGTCGATCGGATCCTGCTGATGGAGTGCTCGCCGTCGGTCGTCGCGCAGCTCAACATGGTCGCCAACTTCGGCGCCGGCGCCACCGTGGCCTCGGTGCAGGCGCCGTACTTCTGCGAGCAGTGCGAGTGGGACACCGAGGTGACGGTGCCCCTCGGCGACGCCAACACCCCGGTGAAGCTGCCGGAGGTGAAGTGCAGGCGCTGCAGCACGGTGATGATCCTCGACGACGATCCGGAGACCTACTTCGGTTTTCGCAGCGGCGTCCGCACCCAGGCCCTCGATCCGCGCCTGGCGGCGTTCATCGCCGACTTCTCGCGCCCGATCGACGCCCAAAGCGCCGGCGTTGGCGTGGCCGCGGCGCCCGCGGCTCCGGTCTCGGCGCCGCCCGGACGGCCTGCCGCTCTCGAGGAGGTGAAGGACGAGACCACCCGCACGCCGATGCGCTTCCGCGACACCGCCCGCTCCACCGCGAAGATCGTCACCAGTCACCCGAAGGCCGCGCTCGCCGCCGGCGTGGCGCTGGTCGGGATCGTCGCCCTGATCATCGGGATGATGCTCGCCCGGTCATCGGGCATTCCGCCGAGGAGGCTGGCGCAGCTTCAGGAGCAGATCGGCGCCGGACGCTTCGCGAAGGCCGAGGAGATCATCGCCCAGTTCAAGCGCGACGGGCTGTTGACGCGTGATCTCGGCGCCTTCTTCGCCAAGCAAGTGGCCGACGGCCGCACCAAGGCGGTGGCCGAGCGGCGGGCGCGGATCCTCGCCGCGGTCCAGGCGCGACGACCCGAGGACGTGATCAGCGCCGCGACCAAGACCATCGACGGCGCGGTGCTCGACGTCGACCTGGTGTTCCTGCTCGCCGAGGCCTATCGCTCCCTGAACCGCTGCGGCGAGGCGCTGCCTTACTACGCCGCGTTCGACGTCGAGATGTCGAAGAGCAACCCCGCCGACAAGCGCCTCGACGACGCGGTCTTCTGGGAGGGCGACTGCGCTTCGCAGCTCGGCAAGAGCGAGCTGGCGCGCGGCCACTTCCGGCGCGTGGCGTCCGACCTACCCCGTGGAGACTTCCGCAACTCGGCGATTGCCCGCTTGCGGGCGATGGACAAGCAGTAGGACGACTCGGTGCAGCTGGGGATCTCGGGGGGAGGAGCGCGGCGTCATGGCCGATGACCTGAAAGCCATCGAACGGCTCGGGAAGGTGTTCTTCGACTCGTACTTCGTCGTCGATCGCGAACGGCGCATCATCGACTTCAACGAGGGCTTCGTGCAGCTGTTGGGCCTGCGACCGGCGCAGCGGCGGACGCTCAAGGGCACCCACTGCTACAAGATGCTGTCGCTCGACATCTGCAAGGATCACTGCATCGCCCTCGAGTGCGTCACCCGCGGCGCGCCGGTGCGCAAAGAGGAGATCCACGGCAAGGGGCCGAACGAGCGCGAGCTGGTCCTCGAGCTCTCGGCGATCCCGCTCGCCAACGAAGCGAACGAGATCACCGGGGTGTTCGTCACCCACCGCGACGTCACCGACGAGCGCCGCCTGAAGACCCGCTACCTCGCGGAGCAGGAGGCGCACGGCAAAGAGCGCGACACCCTGCTGCGCATCATCAAGGAGCGCGAAGAAGAGCTGGAAGAGCTGCGCCGCCGCGACAAGCTGCGTCGCCCCTGAGCGCGAACGAACGGAAGGGAATCATGACCGAGCAGAAGGCAACGAACATCGTCTGGCACGAGGGCGACCTCGGACGCGACGAACGCTGGAAGTCTCTGGGCGTCAAGGGCGCGACGCTGTGGTTCACCGGCTTGTCGGGGAGCGGCAAGAGCACGGTCTCCGCGGCGCTGGAGCAGGCGCTGGTGCTGCGCCGCCAGCCGGCGTACCGCTTGGACGGCGACAACATCCGTCACGGCCTCAACAAGAACCTCGGCTTCACCGCGGCGGATCGGGTCGAGAACATCCGCCGCATCGGCGAGGTCGCGAAGCTGTTCGCCGATTCGGGCTGCATCGCGCTCACCGCGTTCATCAGCCCCTACGCCGCCGATCGCGCCATCGTCCGCAAGATCCACGAGGAGGCGACGCTGCCGTTCTTCGAGATCTTCGTCGACGCGCCGCTCGCGATCTGCGAAGGGCGCGACCCGAAGGGCATGTACAAGAAGGCCCGCGCCGGCCTGATCAAAGGCTTCACCGGCGTCGACGATCCCTACGAGGCGCCCGTGACGCCCGAGCTGGTGCTGAAGACCGGCGACAGCGCCGTCAAGGCGTGCGTCGCCCAATGCCTGAACCTGCTCGAGGCCCAGGGCCTGCTCGGTGGCGGCGCTCGCTGACGGCGCCCCCCAAGGAGTGAGAGCGATGGTGTTCAAGAACGTCCTCGCGGCCATCGGCCGCACGCCGGTGATCGAGCTGCAGCGGATCCCCAAGGGCACCGATTGCCGGATCTGGGTCAAGTTCGAAGGGGTCAACATCAACGGCAGCATCAAGTCGCGGACCGCCCTCGGAGTGATCGAAGCGGCGGAGAAGAGCGGTCGGTTGACGCCGGGGGGCGGCGTCGTCGAGGCCACCACCGGCAACATGGGCATCGCGCTGGCGATGATCTGCGCGGTCAAGGGCTACCACTGCACCATCTGCATGCCGGAGAAGTTCGGGGTCGAGCGCCGCAAGCTGATCAAGGCATACGGCGGCACGCTGCACGTGACGCCCTTGAAGCCGACGATGAAAGAGATGATCGGCCTGGCGCGGCAGATGTGCGAGGAGCTCGAGAAGTCCGATCCGCACAAGTACGTCTACCTGAAGCAGTTCGACAACGCCGCGAACCCCGACATCCACCGCCGCACCACCGCCGCCGAGATCATGGCCGACACCAAGGGCGAGTTCGACACCTTCGTGGCGACCATCGGCACCGGCGGCACCCTCACCGGGGTCGCCGAGGTGCTCAAGGCGTCGATCGCCGGGCTCAAGGTGTTCGGCGTCGAGCCGCACGCCGCGGCCCTCGAAGGTCAGGGGCGCGCCGACGTTCACAAGCAGCAGGGCATCGGCGACGGGCAGCGCAGCAAGGTCCTGAACCGCACGATCATGGACGGCTGGCTCGCGGTGCACGACGACGAGGCCTACAGGATGACCCGGCGCCTGGCGCAAGAAGAGGGCATCTTCGCCGGGATCTCGAGTGGCAGCGCGGTGTGCGCCGCGATCCAGGCAGCGAAGAACGCCGGCCCGGGGCACACGATCCTGACGATCCTGCCCGACACCGGCGAGCGTTACATGCTCGACGAGCTCTGGGCCGATCTGGACGACGACAAGGGTTAGGCGCGCGGCCGGTAGGGCGGGGCCCGGCCGAGGCCGGCGAGTTGATGCCGGGCTTCTCGTCGAGGCCCTGGTGGTGCGCGAGCGTGCCGCGGGGGCTCGCCGCTGCTCGGCGGGCCGTTTCTTTGCGCCCCTGACAGCTGCCGGACTATACTTGGGGCGCGTGATTGCCGCGACGCGGCTTCCGCGCAGGTTGAGGTTTCGTTCCATGGGACCCAAGCACCGGGCGAGAGCCGCGCCACGGGTGGAATCTGGCGCCGTCGCGCTCGCGGACTTGGAGAGCCCCGAACCACGTTCGTATCGGATCCGCGATCTCGGCTCGGGCGGCTTCTATCTCGAGGGCCAGACCGGCTGGGCCGAAGGCAGCGCGCATCGGGTCCGAGTCTCGTACCAATCCGTAGAGGTTGAGCTTTCGGTCGTGGTGGCGCGCATCGATCCACAGGGCAGCGCGCTGTGCTTCGCCGATGCCGACCCGGCCGCGGCCGACAAGGTCCGCGCCCTTTGCGACCACCTGCTCCAAGACGGCGCGACCATGGATGAGAAGCGCCGCGCGCCGCGCCTGGCGCTCACCGGGGTTGTGGCGGTGTGGGCGCATGGAGACGCGCCCCAGACCGGCGTGCTGACCGAGCTGTCGTCGACCGGGGCGACGATTCGAGCCGAGACCAGGCCGCCGACCGGCGACGAGCTGGAGCTTCGGTTCGGCGCCGACGGCGCGGACCAGCTCTGTTGTGCGGGTCGGGTCGTGCGCCAACTGGACGACGGCTTCGCGGTGATGTTTCTCCGCGTCGACGCGGCAGCAAAGAGCGCGATCTCCGAGTTTCGACGCCTACAGGCGAAGCGCCGGCTGGCAACGCGCGCTGACGGCGGGCGGTGAGGATGGATCGGGATCGACCAAAGAAAGGACCGGACCTGGTGGTGGTGGGCACCAGCCAGCTCCAGACCAACCCGGCCCTCGCCTGGGCGGGCAAGGGCGTGCCCGACGTCACCCAGGTCAACAAGCTGCAGGCCCAGGCCGCGACCCACGATCGCCCCCTCCTGCGCCGTGACCTCGTCGTCGAGCCGGGCCAGCGCGGCACGGTCTCGGTGCGGGCCCCGGACGCGTTGTGCGCGTTCCAGATCTACGACATCGAGTGGGAGTGTGCCCGGCTGATGGACGGCAGCCGCACCACCCAGCAGATCGTCGCCGAGATGGCCAAGAAGGGCACGACGGTGACGCCGGAGATGATGCGCTCGGTGATCCGCGACCTGAAGGCCTACAAGTTCCTCGACACCGGCGGTCCGATGGCCGCGGCGTCGCCCCCTCCCGGACCGCAGCCCGAGGCCTACGGTCCGGAAGAGAAGAGCATGCTCGAGACCGCGGCGCTGTTTCGCGCCAAAGGCGACATCGAGGCGGCCGAGAACTACCTGCAGGCGGTGCTCGAGATCAATCCGGACAACCAGGTGGCGCGGACGTCGCTCACCGAGCTGCAGCGCGCGCCCCGGCCGCGGTCCGACGGCGGCCCGAGCCGCGTGCCGCCCGCCGG
>JACRCV010000087.1 GCA_016218825.1 Deltaproteobacteria bacterium | reverse complement strand
TCCCCGAAAACGCTCTCAGCCCAAGCAACGACATTCCCTTCTGGTTTCATGTGAACCGCTCCTCAGCCGTGGCAGATCATCGAATCCGACCGAAGGCAAGCCGACGCGCCGCAGGAAAAAGATGTGTGGAAGAGTCAGCCAGATTGGGGCGGGCAACATCGGCAAAGCCCGAGAACTCGATCGACCTGCGCAGCAGAGTCGGACGCCTTCTCGCAGTCGGGCGATGGTGCTAGAGTCCCCGCCGGTTCGTCTGCTGTGAGGTATCCATGCAGAGTCGGTCGTTCGTGCGGTGCGGTATCGTCGCTCACGTCGTTGCCTCGGTCGTCGGTTGCACCGACACCCGCACCGTGCAGGAGACTCGGCCGCCGTCCGGGTGCTACGAGTGTCACGGTGCCGCAGAAAACGGCAACGTCGCGCCGCCGCCCGTCATCTGGCGAGACCCAGCGGTCGCCGACGCCCACCCGCAGCACCTGCAGGCGAACGACGTCCACGCCGCCATCCCCTGCGAGACCTGCCACGTGGTGCCGCAGACCACCGACGACCCCGGCCACATCGACACCGAGCTCCCGGCCGAGCTGACCTTCACCGGCCTCGCGGTCGCCGACACCACGACCCCCACCTACGATGCCGAGCAGCGGCGCTGCAGCGGCACGTACTGCCACGGCGCCAAGCTCGCCGGCGGCGGCAACCCCGCACCGGTGTGGACCGGCGGCGATGCCGAGGCGCAGTGCAACAGCTGCCACGGCGATCCACCCTCCGGCACTCACCCCAACGCCGACCGCTGCAGCCTTTGTCACCCGGCGGTCATCGACGAGGACCGCCACTTCATCGCCCCCGCGTCGCACGTCAACGGCACGGTCGAGGCAATCGGCCAGGACTGCGACAGCTGCCACGGCTCCGGTGGTGATCCGGCGCCGCCGAAGGATCTCGCCGGCAACACCGCGACCACCGCCGCCGGCGTCGGCGCCCACCGCCAGCACCTCGCCACCTCCAACTGGCACAAGACCGTCCTCTGCGCCGACTGTCACGTGCAGCCGGCCACCGTGGACGAGGCCGGCCACTTGGGTGATGCGCCCGCCGACCTCGTCTGGGGCGCGCTCGCCGGCACCGACTCGGCGTCCCCCAACTACGACGCCACCAGCCACACCTGCAGCGGCGTCTATTGCCATGGTGCGACGATCCCCCAGGGCGGCGGCAACCGGACCGCGCCCGATTGGACCGACAACGGCCATTCACAACAGCAGCAGTGCGGCGGTTGTCACGCGAGCCCCCCCGGCGGCACTCACCCGCAGGTCGACACCTGCGAGGTGTGCCACGGCAGCGTCGTCGACGCGCAACGCAACTTCGTCGCTCCCGAGCTCCACATCGACGGCGTCGTCGACGTGGCCTGCGACACGTGTCATGGCGGCAACGGCGTCGCAGCGCCGCCCAAGGGCCTGGCGGGCGAGACCGACATCACCACGCGCGCCGTCGGCGCCCACCGCCAGCACCTCGACACCTCTACCTGGCACGCCACGATGGCGTGCTCCGAGTGCCACGTCGTGCCGGCGGCCATCGACTCGCCCGGCCACCGCGACAACAGCCGCGCAACCGTAACCCTCGGCGCCCTCGCGAAGACCGACAGTCCGTCCGCCGACTACGACGACGTCGCGCTCTCGTGCAGCGCCGTGTATTGCCACGGCGGCGGGATGCAGGACAGCGGCGGCAGCGTGCCGGCGCCGGTCTGGACCGAGGGCGGCCACACCGAGGTTGAGCAGTGCGGCGGCTGCCACTCGTTGCCGCCGCTCGGCACCCACGCGCCGCGCTCCGATTGCGCCACGTGTCACCCGGCGGTCGTCGACAGCGGCCGCAACATCATCGACGCCGCGAAGCACATCAACGGCGTCGCCGACGTGCTGGCGACCCTCGCCTGCAACGGCTGCCACGGCAACGCCGCCGGCAGCCCCACGGTGCCGGCCGACGTCGCGCCGCCGGTGGACGTCTCGAATGGCAGCGACGCGGCCCGGGTCGGCGCGCACCAGGCGCACCTCAGGGCGTCCGATTGGCACGCGCCGTTGTTGTGCAGCGACTGCCACGCGGTCCCGGCCACGACGAACGCCGCCGGCCACCTGGGCCAGCCGCCCGCCGACGTCAGCTATGTCTCCTACGGCGGAACGTGCGACACCACGAACAACCAGTGCAGCGACGACACCGACCGCTACTGCTGCACGCGCGCCATCGGCGGCAATTGCAGCGCGACCGCGTGGGGCAACAACACCACGACCGACGCCGACTGCGACCTCGCCGGATACAACGGCTACGACTGGGCCGGGCCGTACCCGCCGGCGCCGTCGTACGCGAGCGGCACCTGCAGTAACGTCTACTGTCACGGCGCCCGGCTCAAGACCGGCTTTGGCGGCGCCAACACCGCGCCGTCCTGGACCGGCGGCCCGATGCTCGTGAGCTCGCCGCCGACGGCCGCGGACTGCGGCACCTGCCATGGCTATCCGCCGGGCGGCAGCCCGCACCCTCCGAACGCCAACTGCTCGCAATGTCACCAGGAAGTGGTCGGGTGCTCGTACTTCAAGGACTCGACGAGCTGCCAGGCTCAGGGCTGCAACTGGACCGTCGCCACCAGCACCTGTTCGGGCACCTGCGGCGGCCCGCTGTGCAACGTGACGTTCAAACAGACGGGGACCAACACCTACCTGAACCACATCAACGGCAGGCGCAATTTCCCCTAGGAGCGTGGCGCTTGGTCCCGGGCGGCGTGCATTGCGTCGCCTGAGCGGTTGCGCTACGGGACCCTGATGCGGGTCTTGGGCATCGAATCGAGCTGCGACGAGACCGCCGCGGCGGTGGTCGAGCGTTCGCAGGGTGGCCTGAGCATCGTCGCGAACGTCGTCCACTCGCAGGTCGAGGCGCACGCGCCGTTTGGCGGCGTTGTGCCCGAGATCGCGTCGCGCGAGCACGTCGCCCGCATCGTCGACGTCGTCGAGCGTGCCCTCGCCGGCGCCGGCGGCATCGAGACCATCGACGCCATCGCCGTCACCAGAGGCCCCGGCCTCATCGGCTCCTTGCTCGTCGGCCTGCAAGTGGCCAAGGGCTTGGCCATGGCCAGGCGCCTGCCGTGGGTCGGGGTCAACCACCTCGAGGGCCACCTGTCGGCGGCGCTGTTGGCGGACACTCCGCCCCCGTACCCGCACGTGGCGCTGGTGGTCTCGGGCGGCCACAGCAACCTCTACCTGGTGTCCGGGTTCGGCAGCTATCGCCACCTGGGTGGCACCCGCGACGACGCCGCCGGCGAGGCCTTCGACAAGGTCGCGAAGCTGTTGGGCCTGGGCTATCCGGGCGGCGTGCGCGTCGAGGCGACCGCCAAGGGTGGGGACCCCGGCGCCGTGTCGCTGCCCCGCAGCCTGCCGGCGAAGAAGTCGTACGACTTCTCGTTCTCCGGCCTGAAGACCGCGGCGGCGGTGCGGCTGAAGCGGACCGGCGTGCCGGAGGGCCGGGCGCTCTCCGACTTCTGCGCCAGCCTGCAGGAGGCGATCGCCGACGTGTTGACGAAGAAGGCGGTGCTCGCCGCCAAGAAGCACAAGGTCGGCGGCGTGGTGCTCGCCGGGGGGGTGGCGGCGAACACCCGGTTGCGTGAGCTGATGGTCGAGCGTTGCGAGGCGAAAGGGCTCTGGGCGTTCGTGCCGCCGAAGGCGTTGTGCACCGACAACGCCGCGATGATCGCCGCCGTCGGGCTGCTGCGGCTCGAGCACGGCGAGCGCTCGGCGTTCGACACCAGCGCCCTGTCGCGCTGGCCGCTCGGCGACGCCGGGGAGCTCTCGCCCCTCGTGAAGCCCTGGAAGAAGAAGACCGATGTCGCGTCTTAAGCCGCTGCCGCACCAACGCCGCCACAAGCACGACCGGCCGCCGCGGCGGTCCAAAGGTGCGCGCCCCTTCGACGCCGGGCAGGGCGCGAAGGGCGGCACAGAGCTCGATCCGCGCGCCCAGCTCAGCCTCTCGGGTCTGCGGGCGAAGAAGAGCTGGGGCCAGAACTTCCTCACCGACCAGAGCATCCTCGCCGACATCGCCGCCGCCTGCGAGCTGTCGCCGGCGCAGCCGGTGGTCGAGCTCGGCGCGGGGTTGGGCGGGCTCACGACCGAGCTCTTGAAGTTTGGCGGCCCGGTGGTCGCGGTCGAGCGCGATCGCGACCTGGTGCCGCCGTTGCGCGAGGCGCTGCAGCAGCACGCCGGTCTCGAGATCCTCGAGGCCGACGCCGCCGGTCTGGACTACGCCGCGCTCTCCGTTCGTCTCGGCCACGAGCTCGTCGTCGCCGGCAACCTGCCGTACCAGCTGTCGAGTCGGATCCTGGTGAGCGTCGCCGACGCCGCGCCGCACGTGCGGCGGGCGGTGTTGATGGTGCAGCGCGAGGTGGCCGAGAGGGTGGCGGCGGGCCCGGGCAGCCGGACCTACGGCCTGTTGTCGGTGTTGGTGCAGCGCGCCTTCGGGCCGACCGTGCTGCAGATCGTACCTCCCGGCGCCTTCTTTCCGCGTCCCAAGGTGCACTCGGCGGTGGTGCTCTGCCTGCGCAACGAGACCCTGCCGAGCCCCGAGAGCGATCGGCTGCTGGTGATCGCGGCGCGGGCGGCGTTCTCGGCGCGGCGCAAGACGCTGAAGAACGCCGTCGCCGGCGCGTTCGCGGTCGATCCCGCTCCGGTCGTCGCGGCGCTCGGCGCGGCCGGCATTGATCCGCAGGCCCGCGCCGAGACCTTGGCGGTGCCGCAGTTCATCAGGCTCGGCGAAGCCCTTCGCGATCAGGGCCTCGTCGCGGCCGCGGACGGCGTGGGCGCGCCCCCTTGCGGACCTCATGCTTGAAGGCGATAAGACGCCGGCGATGTCGAACTACCACCGCGCACAGGATCACTTCGGCCGCCGGGCGAAGAAGGAGGGCAAGGCGGCGCGCTCGATCTACAAGCTCGAAGAGATGGACGCCCGCTGGCGTCTGCTCGGCGCCGGCGACGTGGTCTTGGATCTCGGCTGTGCCCCCGGATCGTGGATGCAGTACGCCGCGACCAAGGTCGGGCCCAAGGGGCGGGTGCTGGGCTACGATCTGAAGCCGATCTCGGTGAGCCTGCCGGCGCACGCCGAGGCCAGGGTCGGGGACGCGTTCGCGATCCCCGACGCCCTGCTGCCGGAGAAGGTCGACGTCGTGCTGTCGGACATGGCGCCGAACACCATCGGCGATCACGGCACCGACGCGGCGCGCTCCGCGGCGTTGGCCGAGCGGGCGCTCGATATTGCCGAGCGCATCCTCGCCCCCGGCGGCAACTTCGTGGTCAAGGTGCTCGAGGGCCGCGACCTGCCGGAGATCGTTCGGCAGATGCGCAAGCGCTTCGCGAAGGTAGAGCAGCTTCGCCCCGAGGCGACCCGCAAACGCTCGACCGAGATCTTCCTCGTCGGCCTGTCGAAAGTAGGCGCACCCACGTGAGCGAAGCCCCCATCCCCGCCTCCCGGATCCGGCTCGGCAACGGCCTGACGCTGGTCGTCGAAGAGCAGCACCACGCGCCGGTGGTGGCCCTGCAGGCCTGGGTACACGTCGGCTCGGCCGACGAGCCCGAGGCGGTGGCCGGCATCGCCCACGTGCACGAGCACATGTTGTTCAAGGGCACCGCGAAGCGCGGCGTCGGCGAGATCGCCCGCACGGTCGAAGGTGGAGGCGGCGAGATCAACGCCTGGACCTCGTACGACCAGACCGTCTATCACCTGGTGCAGACCGCGACCGAGCTCGACGTCGGCCTCGACATCTTGAGCGACGTGCTGTGCGCCTCGGCGTTCGACGCCGGTGAGCTCGGCCGCGAGCTCGAGGTGGTGTTGGAGGAGATCCGCCGCGCCGAGGACATGCCGGCGCGACGGGTGACGAACGCCCTGTTTCGCCAGGCATTTCAAGTGCATCCCTATGGGCGCCCGGTCATCGGCACCGCCGCCACCGTCGCGGCGCTGACCCGCGAGCGGATCCTGGAGTTCTACCGCCGGCACTACCGGCCGGATCGGGTGACGCTCGTCGTCGTCGGCGACGTCGTGACCGCCGCCGTCGTCGCCGCGGTGCAGCGGCACTTCGGCGACTGGATCGCGTCGGGCCTAGCGCCGGAGTCGGCGCGTGCCGTCGAGCCGGCGATCGAGACGCCGCGGATCCAGGTGCTCTTCGAGTCGGTCAAGGAGGCGCGCCTCGCGGTGAGCTGGCACTTGCCGCCGATCAAGCACCCGGACATCGCCGCCGTCGACGCCCTCGCGGTGATCCTCGGTCACGGCGACTCGTCGCGGCTCACCGCCGAGGTCCGTCACCGTCGTGAGCTCGTCAACGACATCTACGCTTACGCCTACACGCCACGCGACCCCGGGTTGTTCATGGTGGGCGCCGGCCTGAAGGCCGAGAAAGCGCGCGCGGCGCTCGCCGCGACGCTCTCGGAGATCGAGCGCGTGCGCCGGGTCGGCGTCAGTCGCGACGAGCTCGACAAGGCGCGGATGGTGATCTTGAGCGAGGCCGCGTATCAGCGCGAGACCGTCCAGGGCGAGGCTCGCAAGCTCGGCTTCTTCGAGGTCGTGGCCGGCGACTTCGCGTTCGAAGCGCGCTACGCCGAGCGCCTGCGCGCCCTCGGGGTCGACGACATTCGCGCCGCCGCCCGCCGCTACTTGCACGCCGCGCCGGCGCTCGTGGTGCAGGCGCCCGAGGGCACCGCCGGTCTCGAGCCGGCGGTCTTGGCCGCGGCGGTCGCCGCGGGCTTCGAGGCGCGGACCTCGGCGCAGGTCAAGCACCGGTCGGCGGGGGCGCTGGCGGTGACCAAGGTCGAGCTCGCGTCCGGCGCCACGCTCCTGGTGCAGCGCCAAGAGGGGCCGGCCGTGGCCGTTCGGGCCGCGGCGCTCGGGGGCTTGCGGCACGAGAACGCGGCGAGCTGCGGGACCGCGGGGTTGTTCGCCGCCACCTGGGGGCGAGCGACCCGGGCGCTGTCGCCGGAGGCGTTCGCCGAGCGGACCGCGCTCTTGGGCGGCAGCATCTCGACCTTCGCCGGTCGCAACACCGTCGGGGTGCGCGGCGAGTTCGTGCGCGACGCGGCCGATGAAGGCATGGCGTTGTTCCTCGAGGCGCTCCTCTCGAGCGTGGTCACCGACGACGATCTGGACCGCGAGCGCGCCGTGGCGTTGGAGCGCATCAAGAACCGCCACGACAACCCGGCCGGGGTCGCCTTCGAGGTGTTCGCGAAGGCGCTGTACCCGAATCACCCCTACGGGCTGCGGCTCATCGGCACCGAGACCTCGCTGGCGTCTTTGACGGTCGCGGATCTGATCGCGGTCCGCGAGCGCTTCCTGACCTCGAGCCGGCTGGTGCTCGCGGTGGTCGGCGATGTCGACGTCGACAGGGTGGTCGATCGCTTCGCCCTGCGTTTGGAGGTCGAGCCGAGCCCGGATCTGCCGGCGGTGTCGAGCCCGGATCCGCGGCCGGCGGCGCCGATCCGCGAGCGCTACCCGCTCGACAAGCAGCAGGCGCACGTGATCATCGGCGGCCTGGGGACGACGATCGGCGACGACGACCGCTACGCGCTCGAGGTGTTGACCGCGATCCTCTCGGGCCAGAGCGGTCGCCTGTTCCTCGACCTGCGCGATCAGCAGAGCCTGGCCTACTCGATCTCGAGCTCGAGCGTCGAGGGCTGTGACCCGGGCCACTGGCTGGTGCACGTCGGCACCAGCCCCGACAAGGTGACGCGCGCCATCGACGGGGTGCGCGCGCACCTGGCGCGGATCAGCAACGAGCCGGTCAGCGCCGAGGAGCTCGCGCGCGCCAAGCGCTACTTGATCGGCACGCACGCGATCGATCTACAGCGCGCCGGCTCCCGGGCGATGCTGATGGCGCTCGGCGAGCGCTACGGCCTCGGCTACCAGGACTACAGCCGCTACGCCGATCGGATCGGCGCCATCAGCGCCGCACGTCTGTGCGACGCCGCCAAGCACTACTTCGCGCCCGCGGCTCAGGTCGAGGTGGTGGTCGGGCCCGCGGCCGCACTTGCCGACAGCGGCGCGAGCCGCTAGCTTCTCAGGGTCGGGCCCACCCTCGCGCGGGGGCCACGGCGAAGGAGCATCCTCCATGCGGCGGCAAATGTTCGGCGCCAAGATCCATCGGGCGGTGATCACCGCGGCGGACCTCGACTACGAAGGCAGCGTCACGATCGACGCCGACCTGATGGAGCGGGCCGGGATCTTGCCCTACGAGGCGGTGCACCTCTGGAACGTCAGCCGCGGCACGCGGCTGATGACGTACGCGCTGCCGGGGCCGCGGGCTTCGGGCGTCATCTGCGTCAACGGCGCCGCGGCGCACCACAACCAGGTCGGGGACACCGTCATCATCGCGACCTTCGTCGAGCTCGCCGACGACGAGGCGCGGACGCACACCCCACGGGTGGTGCAAGTCGACGCCGGCAACCGCGCGGTCGCCGACCTGTCCGAGCTGCCGGGGCCGGCGCGCCGCGAGGCGATTGGGCCGCGGGTGGCTTGACAACCGCGTTTTCATTGCATAGAACGCGCCCTCCTTCGGCTGTGAGGGCCTGATGAGAACGAAGAGCGCCAAGAAGCACGAGGTCGTGCGGCAGTGGTTTATCGTCGACGCCAAGGACAAGGTCCTTGGCAGGCTGGCGACCCGGGTCGCGACCGTGCTGTGCGGCAAACACAAGACCTGTTACACCCCGCACACCGACACCGGTGACTTCGTCATCGTCGTCAACGCGCAGAAGGTCAAGGTCACCGGTCGCAAAGAGACCGACAAGATGTACTACACCCACAGCGGTTGGCAGGGGCACATCTTCGACCAGAACCTCGAAGAGGTGCGGGCCCGCAAGCCGGAGCGCATCGTCGAGCTGGCGATCAAGGGCATGCTGCCGAAGGGCAACCTCGGGCGGGCGATGTACGCCAAGCTCAAGGTCTATGCCGGCGCTGACCATCCGCACACGGCGCAAAAACCCGAGGCGTTGCCGCTGTAGTCGGCGTTCGTCAAGTCAGGAGATCGAGTCATGCAGCAAGCACAACTGTGGTACGGAACCGGGCGCCGCAAAGAGTCGACCGCGCGGGTTTGGATCAAGCCGGGTGACGGCCAGATCCTGATCAACGAGCGGCCCTTCGACGAGTATTTCCCCCGCGAGTCGTGGCGGGTGATGATGCAGCAACCGCTCGACCTGGTCGAGCAGCGCGGCAAGCTCAACATCAAGGTCAACGTCGCCGGCGGTGGTCTCTCCGGCCAGGCCGGGGCGGTGCGCCACGGGCTCACCCGGGCGCTGATGGAGATGAACGCCGAGTTCCGCTCGCCTTTGAAGAAGGCCGGCTTCGTGACCCGCGACCCGCGCACCGTCGAGCGCAAGAAGTACGGCCGACCGGGCGCCCGCAAGCGCTTCCAGTTCTCCAAGCGCTAACCTTCGTCGTCTCCCCCCCGATGTGTGGTGGTCGTGCGAGAGCAGCGTCCGCGCTCCTCGCCGGCCTCGCCCTGTCTTGTGCCGGGCCTCGGATCGCGATCCTCGAGATGAAGCCCGGGCCGCTGCCGCTGGGCAACGGCCGCCGGCTGGTGTTGGGCCCCGGGCTGGGGGAGGCCGAGGCTCGGGCGGCGCTCGGCCGGGAGCTCGCGGCGCAAGTGAGCCGTGGCGGCTACTTCAACCTGACCGACAACAGCCGCTTTGGCGCGCCGCCGGACGTCGCCGGCGCCAGGGTCGAGCTCACCGACGACGAGCCGTCGTTGCAGCCGGGCGACATCGGGGTGCGGCTCGACCTGTCCGAAGCCCCGGCGTCGTGTTCGGACTCCGGAGCGGCGGTGCCTGTCGGGTGCAAGGCGACGGCCTTGACCCTGCGCGCCCACCTGTTTGCCGCCGCCGGTGCGTTCCTCGTCAACGGGGCCGCGTTCACCGCGGTGGCCGAGCCCGGCGAGGCCGCGAAGGCGCTCGCCGAGGTGGTCGCGGCCTTTCTGAAGGCGATCACCCCGGTCGAGGTGACGCGTTGGGTCGAGCTCGACGGCAGCGACGGCGACCAGACGTCGATGTTGCAGGCGGCCGCGGACGGCCAGGTGGCACGGGCGCGCGAGGAGTTGCGCTTCTACGCCGTAGAGCATCAGGACAACGCCGCCGCCTGGTTCAACCTCGGGGTGCTCACCGAGGCGCTGGGGCAACAGGGCGAGGCGCGCCGGCTCTTTCAGCGCGCCATCGCGCTGCGCGCCGACCGGCGCTACCGCGAGGCGCTCGGCCGCTGTGACGCGGCGCTCTTGGCCGGGGGCGAGACGGCGAGCGTCGATTGACCGCGGCCTACTCGAGGCTGATGCGGGCGATCGGCTGGATGTTCATGTCGGGTGAGAGCTCTTGGTAGGACAAGACCGCGAGGTGCGGGAACTCGAGCTCGACGAGCTTGCGGAAGTAACGCCGGATCTCCATGGTCGTCAGGATGACCGGGTTCTGCGCGGTCGGCGGCAGGTTGCCGACCTCGTTGCGCACCGCGGTCAGGATCTCTTGCGTGATCTCGGGCTCGAGCGCCAGGTAGCTGCCGCTCTGGGTGTGCTGGATCGAGCTGCGCACCGTCTCTTCGATCTGCGGGTCGAGGAGGTAGACGACGAGGGTGTTCCCGCCGCGGGTGTACTTGTGGGAGATGTAGCGCTTCAGGGCGTTGCGCACGTACTCGGTGAGCATCACGGTGTCGTTCTCGACCTGGCCCCACTCGGCGAGCGCTTGCAGGATCGAGCGCAGATCGCGGATCGAGATCTCCTCTTCGACCAGGCGCCGCAGGATGTCGGTGAGCTGGAACGGCGACACCGCCTTGGGCACGACCTCTTTGACCAGCGCCGGAAACGCCTGCTCCAGCTGCTCGAGCATGTTCTGGACTTCTTGGATGCCGACGAACTCGGCGGCGTTCTTGCGCAACACCGACGACAGGTGCAGCACCATGTAGCCGGCGGCGTCCCAGGTGGTGAGGCCGGCCTGCTCGGCGATCTCGGCGAACTGCGACGGGATCCAGGCGCACTCCGAGCCGTTCGCCGGGTTCACCGCCTCCTCGCCCTTGATGTTCAACAGCGTCAAGCGGTCGACGGTGTCGTTGACCAGCACCTTCTCCAAGGAGACGTTCCCGGAGACCAGCGGGATCTCGTTGATCATGATGATGTAGGTGCCGTCCGGCAGGTCGGTCTCGTTGCCGCGGACGCGGATGCCGGGGAACTTGACCCCGAGCTCGTAGAACAAGCCGTCGCGCATCATCGGCACCATCTCGCCCAGGAACTTGTTGCCGCCGCCGGTGTCCTCGACGAGCGGGATCAGGTTGGCCGCGACCTCGAGCGCGATCGGGGTCACGACCGGCAGCATCTGCTGCGCTTGGCCCTCCTGTTTCTTGGCGGCGTCGATCTGCTTCTGCTTGGTCTCCTCGCCCATCGCCTGGACTTCGTTCGCGGGCTCGCCCGAAGCACCACTGCTCGCCGCCTTGGTGCGCATCAGGCCGTAGGCCATCAGGCCGGTGACGCCGGCCATGATGAAGAAGGGCACGGTGGGGAGGCCGGGCACCAGGCCGATGCCGACGAGCATGCCGGCGGCGATCGCGAACGCCTTGGGCTGGGCGAGGATCTGGGTGGAGATGTCCTTGCCGAGGTTGCTGGACTCGTCCTCGGCCGAGACCCGGGTGACGATGAGGCCGGCGGTCATCGACGACAAGAGCGCCGGGATCTGCTGCACCAGGCCGTCGCCGATCGTCAGGATGCCGTAGCGGTTGACGGCCTCGCCGGCGGTGAAGCCCATCATCAGGGCGCCGATGATGATGCCGGCGACGATGTTGATGCCGGTGATGATCAGGCCGGCGATGGCGTCGCCCTTGACGAACTTCATCGCGCCGTCCATCGAGCCGAAGAGCTGCGACTCGCGGTTGAGCTCGGCGCGGCGGCGGCGGGCCTCGTCGAGATCGAAGGCGCCGGCGCGCAGATCGGCGTCGATGGACATCTGCTTGCCGGGCATGGCGTCGAGGGTGAAGCGGGCCGCGACCTCGGCGACGCGCTCGGCGCCCTTGGCGATGACCAGGAACTGGATGATGGTGAGGATCAGGAAGATCACCGCGCCGACCACGAAGTTGCCGCGGACCACGAACTTGCCGAACGCCTCGATGACGGTGCCGGCGTCGGCCTGCAACAGGATCAAACGGGTCGAGGAGACGTTCAGCGCCAGGCGGAACAGCGTCGTCACCAGGATGATGGTGGGGTAGCTGGACAGCTTCAGCGGGCTGGAGATGTAGATCGAGATCATCATCAACGCCACCTGGATGGTGATGTTGAGGACGAGGAGGATGTCGAGGACGTGGGTCGGCAGCGGGATGATCATCATCCCGATGACGCCGACCACGAGCCCGGCGAGGATGATGTCGGAGTAGCGCTTCGACACCTCGCCGAAGTCGCCGTGCATGAATGTGTCGAGGAGGCGATTCACGTCGGGCGGCATTGTCGCCGGCACGCTATAGTGAGTCAAGGATGGCTCTTCTGTTGATTCCCGCGCCGCGGCCACTTTGGGCGTCGCCCTCGCGCCGGTGCGGCGCGAGGGCCGGCCTCCCTACGGGCTCGGCCTATCGGCCTCGGCCGCGCCACTGCTGTGGCGCGTCTTCGCGGCGCTCGCGCGCCGCTCACCCTGCGGTCCGCCTGACGCGGGTGCGCCCGCTTCGATCGTTCGGCCTGTCCTGTGGTCGGCACCCATGACGGCACCCCCGCCCGAGGTGCAGGTGACCCGCTGCGCGGGTGTCGTCCCCCGGCTCGTGGGCCTGATCGGCAGGCCGGCGCCCGAGCCTGGCGCCGCCTTGTGGCTCACGCCGTGCCGTCAGGTGCACACCGCCTTCATGCGCTACCCCATCGACGTCGTCTTCCTCGACGTCCGGGGCGCGGTGGTGACGGTGCAGACGCTGCGGCCGTGGCGCCTGTCGGCCTACGTCTGGCGGGCGGCGAGCGTCTTGGAGCTCGCGGCCGGGACGGCGGCGGGCCTGGGGCTCGCGGCGGGCGTGGTGCCGCGCTTGATCGCGAAGGATGTGCATGCTAGCAGGATAGGAGCCTTGCGCTAACACTCTAGCTTTGCGGATGCGTGACCTCGCACGGGGCCGCCTCTGACGATCCGGAGTCATGAAGATTCGCTACGCCGGCAGTACCCACGTGGGGATGAAGCGGTCCCACAACGAGGACAACTTCTTCCTGCTCGCCGAGGAGAACCTCTACATCGTCGCTGATGGGATGGGGGGGCACGCCTCGGGTGAGGTGGCGTCGCAGATCGCAGTCGAGACCCTGGCGAACTTCTTCATCGACACCTCGCGGGACCGGGAGATCACCTGGCCGTTCAAGGAGGACCGCTCGCTGTCCTACGACGAGAACCGTCTGGTCACCGGGGTCAAGCTCGCCAACCGGCGGGTGTTCGAGACCGCGCAGTCCGATCCCCGCTACCGCGGCATGGGCACGACGATGGTCTGCCTGGTGTGCGGCGCCTCGGGGGCGTTCTTGGGGCACGTCGGGGATTCGCGCGGTTACGTGGTGAAGAACGGCGCCATCAACCAGATCAGCGAGGACCACTCGCTGTTGAACGACTACCTCAAGGTGCACAAGCTGACCCCCGAGGAGATCGAGCACTTCCCGCACAAGAACGTCATCGTCCGGGCGCTGGGGATGAAGGAGACCGTGGTCGTCGACGTGCACCGCGTCGATCCGAAGCCGGGCGAGATCTACCTGTTGTGCTCCGACGGCCTGTCGGGGATGGTCCACGACCCGGAGATCTTGAGCGCGGTGAAGGACGGCGGCTCCGACTTGGAGAAGATCTGCCAGAACCTCATCGCCAAGGCCAACGCCAACGGCGGCGTCGACAACGTCACGGTCGTGTTGGTCGAGTTCTCCGACTGATCACACCACCTGCACGGTGAACGCGAACTTCTCCAGCGCCCGGCCGCGCTCGCCCCGGCGGAGCTCGAGCTCGATCTGGTGCGTGCCGCCGGCGCTGATGTGCGGGCTGGAGGTCTTCCAGGTCATCACCTGGTAGACCGGCCCGCCGCATGCGCTCGGGCCCGAGAACTTGATCTTGTCCTCGCTGGAGATCGGAAACGCGAAGCTGCGATCGGTGCCGCTCACGAACCAGTCGGTCCCCGAGCCCCCGGCTTTTTGCAGGCTCACGACCAGGTCCTGGTTCTTCTTGACCTTGATGGTCTTGCCGGCGTCCTTCTTTTCGACGACGACGCTCTTCAAGGCGCTGCCGCGTAGGATCTGGAACGGCCCGAAGAACATCGCCTTGCCGGTCTTGCCGCCGGAGCGCTTGATGTAGCAGCTCTCGGCGTTGTTCGGGTCCACCCCCGGCGCGCCGCGCTTCTGCACCGGGATCATGGCGGAGAAGTGATAGCCGTCGATGTACTTCTCGGAGAACAGCGGCTCTTCGACGTAGCGCGCGCCGACGGGCAGGGCCGGCAGCGGTTCGCCCATGCTCTTGCGCGCCAGCTGCAGCGTCTTCATCAGGGCCTTGTGCGTCGCCGCGCTCACGTCGGACGGCCGCTCGGGCTCGGTGCCGCCGCCAACCGCCTTCTCGAGCCTGGCGCGGGCCTTCCCGGTGAGCTTGTCGCCGAACTCCGCAACGATCTTCTGGAGCTCCGCCTTCGCTTTGCTGCCGCTGCCGGCGGCCTTGATGATCTGGCCGGCCTCGGCGTCGCTGATCCGGTGGGGTGAGAGCTTCTCGGCCAACTGGCGCAACGATTGAATGGTCATGATCTCCTCCCGAAGTCACGGCCGTCGGCCGGGCTTGGTTGCGTTCGTGATGTCTGGATTCTCGGCGGCGGGGTCGGATCGGTGCCCGGTGTCGCCGCGCGCTTTGTCCCTGATGTCCCAAAGGCGGCCCGAATGGGTGATGACCCTGTGAACGCCTGCGAATCCTTTTCGCGATTGCGGCATCTGAATGGGGCACTGGCAGACCGGGGTTTCGGGGCTGCCGAGCGCGTCCGGCCGAAATCTTCAAAAGATTTCCCCCGTTACTAGCGCGATCCCACATCGCGAGGGATCACGAGCTGTCACGGCCGCTCTCGGGCCGTGGCTGGAGGGGACGAAAAATGACATCCGCAGTGCTGTCGAGCAACGAATCCGTGGACCGCTATGTCGGCGAAATCAACCGCTACGCGCTATTGTCGCGCGAGAAAGAGGTCGAGCTGGCAGAATCTTATCGTAAAACCGGGGACTTGAAGATCGCGCACGAGCTCGTCGTCGCGAACCTCCGGTTCGTGGTCAAGATTGCCCACGAGTATCGCGGCTATGGCTTGAAGCTCCTGGACCTGGTCCAAGAGGGCAACATCGGCCTGATGATGGCCGTCAAGAAGTTCGACCCGGACCGCGGCTACCGCCTGATCTCCTATGCGGTGTGGTGGATCCGCGCGTACATCCAGAACTTCATCATCCGCTCGTGGTCGCTCGTGAAGGTAGGTACGACTCAGGCGCAGCGCAAGTTGTTCTTCCGCCTGCGCTCCGAGCGCGAGCGGGCGGACCGGGCCGCCGGGGACGGCGCGGTCGCGTCGACCCGTGACCTCGCGAAGCGCCTCTCGGTCGTCGAGGGCGAGGTGTTGGACATGGAGATGCGGATGGCGGCGCACGACTTCTCGCTCGATCAAGAGCTCGAGCCCGGCAGTCGGCAGCGCCACCTCGACCTGCTGGTTGGTGCCGAGGCGACGCAGGAAGACACCATCGCCGACCTCCAGGAGCGCCGCATGGTGCGCGTCAAGGTGCAGGAGGCGATGGCGACCTTGAACGACAAGGAGCGCTTCATCGTCGAGAACCGCATCATGAGCGACGAGCCGAAGACGCTGCAGGAGATCGGCACCTACTTCCACATCTCCCGCGAGCGCGCTCGGCAGATCGAGGGCAACGTGCTGAAGAAGATCAAGGTCACGTTCGCCGACTTCGGTCGCGGTAAGAGAGCCGCTTGAGCGCGAGATCGCCTCGCCGATGATTTGATTCCCGCGCGGCCGTTGCGGCCGCGCTCCCCACCCCCACCCCTCGGTCCCCGCCCCCGGGTGGGGCGGGGAAGAAGATCGCTTCCTAGTCTTTGCAACAGACCACGCCCCCCTTGTCGGCGCTGCCGATCGGGTTGCCGTCGTACGAGCACGAGCGGTTCGGGCAGCCGTCCTTCTTCACCAACGCGCCCTCGTGCAGGTGGCTCGCGGCGTCGCCGACGCAGACCCAGGGCCCGAGGTGCGGCTCGGCCTCGTTGTAGCCGCAGCTGTTCGCCTGGGTGCTCGCCAGCGCCCGGTTGAGCGGCGCGCAGTTCTTGTCGGCGGCGAGCGTGTGGCCGAGGTTGCCGCAGCCGAACACGTCGTTGTCGCCGGCGGCGTCGTCGCAGACGCTGTTGTTGACGCTGTGCTGCGAGACCGCGAAGAACAGCGACTTGTCGGGCGCGCCCGCGGGCACCGCGCCGTCGCAGCCGGTGACCGACAGCGTCGCGATCTCGGCCTTGCCGCGGCAGACGTGCCAGCCGGAGGCGCACAGGTCCGCGGCGCCGCAGCCGCCGCCGTCGGCGTGCGCCGAGTCGTTGCCGCCGCCCCGGTCGCACTTGGGCACCAGGGTCAGGTCGGTGAGGCCGCCCTCCGACCAGGCGCCGGAGCAGGCCGCGATATTGGGATAGGTGCCGAGGTCCTTGAAGCCCTCGCGGGTGCCGTCGGCGCAACCGACGTCGGGGCGGTTCGAGACGCAGTCGCCGGCGCGGCAGACGCTCTCGGTCGCGCACGGCGTGCCGTCGGCGGCGTTCGTGAGCGCCGGACTGCCGACCTCGCAGCCGGTGATGGTCTTGCAGATCGTCGTCGCCAGCGCTTCGTTCTCGGTCGCGGCGCACAACGTCGCGGTCCGCGCGTTGCAGGCCGCAGCGCCGTCGCAGCAGTCCTCGGTCGCGGCCGGCACCGTGGTCACGACGCAGGCGGTGCGGCTGCGGCCGTCGTTCGCGCCCCGCAGCGCGTAGGTGGTGCCCGCCGGGCAGTCGATGCTGACGCAGGCCGGCTGCGACAGGTCGAAGACCACCTCGGTGGTCTCGTGGTCGCGGATCAAGACGTCGCGCTGCCAGCGGGACACCTGCTCCCGGTCCCCGGCGTCGTAGGTCACCAGGTTCACGTCCACCGCGCCCACCGGCAGGCTCGGCGCCGTGAGCGTCGTCGCCGGGCCGGCGAGCGCGCCTTCGAGGTCGAGGCGCGCCCGGGCGGTGAACAGGTGCACCACCGCCTTCTGATCGGTGCTGCTCGGGTTCGCGACCTCGGCGACGAGCGCGCCCGACAGGTCGCGCAACGAGTCGTCGCCGCAGCCACCGACCGCCGCCAAGAGCGCGGCCCCGGCGACGAGCGCCGCGCGGCTCGCGAAGCGCAATTCCCGGCGCCGCTCCTTCGGGTCTCGTCTCCTGGAGGCGGTGGGCACGGCGGCGAGAGCAGGGTGGGTCTTCAGCATCAGAGGCTCCTTGAATCGATCTAACGGCGGACCACGAGGATCCGCGCTTGGCGAGGGGGAACGGTGACGTCTAGACAGCCGCCGCCGGCCGTTTGGCAGCCGCTCGGGGTGACGGCGAAACGGCTCGCGGGGTCGAGCAGATCCTGCACCTCGGCGCCGGCCGCGAACGACACCGCCATCGTCGCGGCGCCGAAGCGCGTGTGGCTCTCCTGGGCGGGCGACAGGTTCAGGACCACGAGGACGGTCTCGGCCTCGGTCGAGCGCTCGAAGGCCAGGATCCCGGCGTCGTCGCCGGTCGCGGCGCGGCTCGACCAGCGGAACTTCAGGTCGCCACGGCGCAACGCGGCGCTGCCCTTGCGGATGCCGATCAGCTTCTGCAGCAGACGGAACGTGGGGTTGCCGGTGTCGTACGGACCCCAGGCGGCGTCGGCGCTGCCGTCGCCGTTCTCGTCGTAGCGCTTCGGCCGGGTCACGAGCGCGCCGCCCTCGGTCACCTGTTCGTCGTAGCTTTGCGGATCCCAGAGCGTCTCGCGGTTCGCCGGATCGTTGCCGCCGGAGAACTCTTGCTCGACGCCGTAGTAGAACGACGGGATGCCGTCCATCGTCGCCAGGTAGGTGAGGGCGAGGTGCAGCGTCTGACGCTTCGTCGCCTGACTCCAGGTGGTCGGCATGAAGAACAGGAAGCGGCCGACGTCGTGGTTGGAGATGAAGCCCACCGGGACTTGGCGCGCCGACAGCGGCCGGCCGTCGAAGCCCAGAAGGCCGTCCGGTCTCGGGGTGTCGTCGTAGAGCGCCGGGATCGGGCCGCCTTCGCCGCACGGGTCGGCGCTGCAGCCGAAGCGGTTGCAGTGGCGGCGCTCGATCTCACAGGTGCGGGGGCTGTCGCTCGAGAACTGGCCGCGCATCACGTCGTAGTACTGCGAGAAGTAGAACACACCGTCGACGCCGTCGCCGTGGGTGTAGCTCGACAGCAGGCGGTCGTCGCCGTCGAAGGCTTCGCCGAACATGAAGAAGTTGTGCTTGCCGCGCTCTTTGGCGTGCTTGCGGATCCGAGGGCAGAAGTCGTTCCAGAACTCCGGCTCGACGTGCTTCAGGGTGTCGATGCGGAAGCCGTCGAAGTCGCCGACGTCGATCCAACGGGCGTAGATCTCGAAGAGCGCGTCCCGGACGTCCTGGCGGCGGGTGTCGAGATCCTTCAGCCCGCCGGGGAAGTCGCCCTCGAGCTCCTGCTGTCGCCGGCACGGGTCGTCGTAGGCGCAGCCGGACGCCGGGCAGTGGCAGGCCGCGGGGTTGGTCCACACCGTCACCCGGCCCTTGCGATGGTAGGCCTCGGGGGCGGCGAACAGCTCGGGGTAGGGCGGCACCCGGTTGATCTCCGGATCGGCGACGAAGACCACCGGCGCCCGGCCCGAGGGCCCGAGCGAGGTCCACGAGCTGATGCCCGCGGCGCTGAAGTCAGGGTCCCACTCGCTGATCCGCACCAGGTCGGAGGTCGGCTCCGCCTGCGCGAGCGGCACGATCTCGCCGCCCTGGCCGATGCCGAACTCGTCGGGTTGGCCGTTCTGGTTGATGTCGTAATAGAACGCCTGGCCGACGTGGTTGGTGACGATGTCGAGGATCATCTTCATGCCGCGGCGGTGCGCCTCGTCGCTGAGCGTCCGCAGGGCGCTCAGATCGCCGAAGTGGGGGTTCGTCCGGGTGAAGTCCTGGGTCCAGTAGCCGTGGTACGAGGCGAAGCCGGCGTCGGCCTCGACGTTCTTCACCACCGGCGAGATCCACAGCGCGGTGACGCCGAGGGTCTCGAGGTAGTCGAGGCGGTCCACGATCCCCATCCAGTCGCCGCCGTGGTACGCGGACGGGTCGTAGAGGTTCGCGCCGTAGTCGTTGGAGAAGTCGCCGTTCGCGAAGCGGTCGGTGACGATCTGATAGATGATCTCGTCGCGCCAATCGACGACGTTGTCGGAAAGCGGCAGGTCGCCCGGATAGACCGGCGTCACGCAGCCGGCGGTGATGGCGAGGACGAGCCCGGAAGCGTTGCTGCGGTGGGTGCTCATGCGTTGCTCCCGGGGTAGCGGCTGCTGTTCCACCACCACTCGACGTTGACGCCGATGTAGTGCTGCACGCGCTCTGAGCGCTGGTGCACCTCGGGGGCGTAGGTGAGGCGGGCGGCGCCGTTCAGGAAGGTCGCGGCGTAGATCAGGCGCAGCACCGGCCGGCTGCTGGTGCCGCGCTCGAGCGCCAGCGTCGGCATCAGCCCGACCTGGAACGCGAGCGGCTTCTCCTGGCGGTGGGTCTCGGGCGACAGACCGTTCGGGCGTTGGTACTGGACGTTCGCCTCCCCGGCCAGCTGGAAGTGGTCACCGATGGAGAACGCCGGCCGCACCGCCGCGGTCGCTTCGAAGACGTCGTCGCGGTCATAGACGTTCGGATCGGCGTCGACGAAGTAGCGGCCGTGCGCCGCGGCCATCACCCCGAGGCGGGAGACGAGCTCGAGGTTGCCGTCGAGGCCGGCCGAAAGCTCCTTGGCGCGGCGGGCGCGCTTGTCGGTCCCGAGCCCGAACGGCACCCCGAGCTCGCCGTAGGCCGCGAGCCCCCGAGCGTAGCGCAAGAACGCGCTCAGGTGGCTCGTTGGCGCAACGCCGCCGACCGTGACCTCGGTGCCCATGAGCCAGCCGGAGTCATCCGGCAGCGCTTCGACGCGGTGGTCGGCGGTCTGATAGCTGCCGGCGGCCAAGTGGTGCGCCTCGGCGTAGACCACCGGGCAGAGCGTCAGGCCGCTCGCCAGGGCCAGACGGTGCGCGGCGCGCGCGGTCAGCACGCTGCGCTGCCGGTCGAGGAACAGGACCGCGCGGCTGCCGATCACCGGATCCGGCACGCGGATCACCTGCGTCTGATAGCGGTCGGCGAGGCGGTTGACGCCGAGGTGCAGCCCGAGCCGCGTTCGGCCGAAGGTGTAGCCGGCGCCGCCGCCGACGGTGTTCTGCTCGTCGAGCGGCCAGAAGTCGAACAGGTAGATCGCATCGCCGCGCAGCATCCGCGAGCCGGCCCAGAGCGACAGCCCCGGCGCGATCAGATCTGCGGCTTCGACGTAGAGGTTGCGGATCGCGAGGTCGGCGGCGAACTCGCCGCTGAAGTGAAACAGGCGCTCGCCGAGCGCGAGGGTGAGCTGCGAGGTGAGCGTCGCAGAGCTCTGTGGCACCGCGTACACCGTGCCGACGTCGAGCTCGGCGTAGGTGCCCTCGAGCAGGCGCGGCGGGTGGTCGACGAGCTGGACCCGCTCGCCGTTTTGGCCTTCGAGGTTCGAGCCGGTCGCCACCCGGCCGTACGAGCCGACGACGAGCGTCGGGACCGGGGCCGCGGCGGCGTCGGCGCCGGTCGTGAGCGCGGGCGCTTCGATCGCCTCTGTTGCCGCGGCGCTGTCGGCGGCGGCGGCGATGAGCAGGACCAGGCCGGCGGTCGGCAGGTGCGGCCGTGCTGCGGTAGGTGCCGGGGTCACTCTACGACCAGGACCGCCGCGTCGCGGTTGCCGAGGGTGACGCTCAGCGTCCCGCCGTTCACCGTGACGCTCGTGCCGTGGACGACGTCTCGCAGCGTGGTCCCGGAGGCGAGGCCGAGGGCCGAGACCGGGATGTCGCGGGTGACCGAGCCGCCGCTGCGGTTGAAGACGACGACGGCCTGGTCGGTGTCGGTCGCGAGCCCATAGGCCCACACCAGCCCGTTGCCGTCGAGCAGCAGCTGCCGGCGCTTGCCGGTGCTGAAGGCCGGGTGGGCGCGGCGCGCCGCGGTGAGCTTCTTGACGTGGGCGAGGGTCGTCTGTTGCTCGCTGTGCAGCTCGTTGTCGAAGCGCATCCGCTTGCGGTTGTCGGGATCGCCGGCGCCCTCCATGCCGAGCTCGTCGCCGTAGTAGATCAGGGGCACCCCGGGGATGGTCAGCAAGAAGGTCCACGCCAGCCGCAGGCGCAGGTGGGGCTCGGCCCAGGTGACCGCGGCCGGCGGGTTGTCCCAGCCCTGGGCCTTGGCGCCGTTGCCGTACATGTCGCCGATCTGGCCGGCGGCGTGCGACGCGGCGCGGGCGACGTCGTGGTTGCCGAGGAAGTTCGCCATCACCGCCTGGGCGCCGTAGAAGCCCTCGAAGTGCTGCAGCATCCCCTCGAGGCTCGCGTAGCTGCGCTCCTCGCGCAGGAAGGTCGTGACCACCTGCCAGTAGAGCGGGAAGTCGAACTGGCCGTCGAGCTCCTTCGGGTTGACGTACTCCTTCACCAGGCTCGCGGCCGCGTCGCCCTCGCCGACGAAGGTCTCGCCGACGATGTAGAACGGCAGGCCGGTGGTGCCGACGGTCTCCTGGAGCCGCGCCCGGAGCGCCGTCGGCAGCTCGTGCACCATGTGCTTGACGGCGTCGAGCCGGTAGCCGTCGATGTCGGTCTCCATCGCCAGCCAGGCGGCGTGCTCGACCACGGCGTTCATCACCGCGAGGTTCTTGTGATCCAGGTCCGGGAGATAGTCCGCGAACCAGCAGCTTACCGGGCGCTCGTCGTAGCCGCACAGGAAGTAGTCGTAGAACCAGCCGTCGTTGCGGTGGGCGCTTACGAGCGGGCTGTCGGCGTGGACGTGGTTCGCGACCAGGTCGAGCAGCACCCGGATGCCGCGGCGGTGCGCGGCGCCGACCAGCGCCTTGAACTCTTCGAGGGTGCCGAAGTGCGGATCGACGAGGGTCGTGCCCTGGATCTCGTGGCCCTGGCGCCAGCCGGTCGCGACCGGCCAGTAGGAGTGGTAGGCGGCGTACTGGCGCGAGTCGGTCGTCCCTTGGCCCGCGGCCGCGGTGTTCCTGACGATCGACGACAGCCACAAGGCGTTCACCCCGAGGTCGTCGAAGTAGCCGCTCTCGATCTTCGCGGTGAGGCCGGCGAAGTCGCCGCCCTGCCAGTTGGCGCGGAAGTCGACGCCCGGGGTCTGTTGGTTGTTGGTCGGATCGCCGTCGGCGAAGCGGTCGGTGAACGCGAAGTAGAGCACCGCGTCGGTCCAGCGCCACGGCTTGGCCTCGATCCAGACCGGGACGTAGAGGCGCTCCGAGGTGTGGCCGCCGCGGTCGCGGATCTGGAAGCGGTAGGTGTGCTTGCCGGCCGCGAGGCCGCTGTCGCGGATCGCGATCTGCTGGGTGCCGGCGTCGAGACTGGCGGCGATCGGCAGGTCGTTGCGGCTGACGACCAGGCTCGTCGGCTCGGCGCCCGCGAGGCTCGCGCCGTCGACGTAGCGCACGTCGAAGGCGATGGAGGTCGAGGTGGTCGAGGGCGCGTTGGCGAGCAGCAACAGCGGCTCGTTGCAGTCGCGAACCCTGAGCCGCGAGTTCTTGAACGCGCCGTCGAACATCACGTAGGGGTTCGCGGGATCTTCGAACCAGCGGTCGGCGTCCTGGTCGTAGAGCTTGTAGCCGTACTCTCCGGCCTGGAGCTGGAGCGCGGCGCGGTAGCTGCCGTCGGTTTGCCGCGGCATCGGCTGGCTCAGATCCCAGTTGTTGAAGCTGCCGCGGATGTACAGGCTGCCGACGCTCTCGCCGCTCGCCGGTCGGTAGGTCACGACCGTGTCGCAGCCGGTCGCCCTCGTGCAGCTCTGGCCGTCGTCGTGGAAGCCGGGCTCGCAGCGGCACACGAAGGTGGCAGCGCTCGCCTGACACAGGCCGCGGTGCGCCTCGGTGCACGGGTTCGGGTCGCAGGGCGTGGGTTGCGGGCCGTTGGGGTCAACGCCCGCAGGCGCGCGGTCCTCGACGCACTCGTCGGCGACCAGGGTGTAGCCGGGGCCGCACTCGCGCAGCCCCGCCGGCTCCGAGCCGCATTGGTCGCCCTGACACGGCACCCGACGACCGCACCCCAAGGCGCCGAGGCCGATGGCGACGGAGACTGTAATGCCGCGAATAATAAAAGCATTCTTCATTGTGCTGCCCATTTGCCCTGGAGGCGCTTGTGGTTGGCTGTGGGTTTGACACCCGACGCGTTTGGATCCGGAACTGCTCGCGCCGCGGTATTCGCGTGGTGTGCAGCTGTGGTATGGGGAGCCGCTCACCCTCATTGAATGGAGGTGCTCGTGCGCGGCATACGACCCCTTTGTTTGTTCTTGGTGGTCCTCGGCGTGGCGCTGCCCGGGTGCTCCGACAGCAACTGCGCGGTCGGCGCGGCGGGTTGCGAGTGCACCGGCGGTGGGGCTTGCGACGCGGGGCTGGTGTGCGCGAGCGACGTCTGCAAGCCGGCGAGCGAATGCTCCGGCGGGGCGTGCGTGACCTGCGGCGCCGGGGTCTACGACTGCAACCTCGACGCCGCCGACGGCTGCGAGTCGTCGACGCCGTGTGCGGCCGCGGTCTTCGTGGCCTCGGCCGGGCTGTGGCCGCGCGGGCTCGCGAAGGACGCCGACAACCTCTATTGGGTGAGCTACGACACCGACGCCGGCGCGGTGAGCCGGGTGGCGCTGTCGGGCGGCCCGGCGATCACCATCGCCTCGGCTCAGGTCGCGCCCTACGACCTCGCGGTCTCGAACGGCGAGCTGTTCTGGGTCAACAACCACGGCTCGGGCGCGGTGATCAAGATGGCGACGACCGGCGGTCAGACCACCGTCATCGAGGAGCAGTACATGCCCTGGTCGCTCGCCGTGGACCAGACCTCGGTCTACTGGGTCACCGGCGAGGACGGCGGTGTGGTGGCGAGCGATCTCAGAGACGGCAGCGACCGGACCTACCTCTTGCGCGCCCAGCCGCGGGCGCGGGCGCTCTCCTTATATAATGACACGCTCTACTGGGTGGTGCGCGGCTACGGCGACGCGGACGGCGCGGTGCTGGCGATGCCGAAGAACGGCTCGGCCGCGACCCCGGTGGTCTCGGGCCAGCCGTTCCCGTTGAACCTCGCGGTCACCGCGGCCGGCATCTTCTGGGTGAACCGCGGCCTCTTGGGGGCGACGAGCTTCGATGATGGGGCGATCATGAAGCTCGGGCACGGCGAGACCACGCCGACGACCCTCGCCGCCGGCCAGGGCGATCCCGAGGGGATCGCGTTGAACGCCACCCACGTGTTCTGGACCAACGGCGGCACCGGCGAGGTGATGCGGGTGAATATCACCGGCGGCGCGCCCGAGACCCTGGCGAGCGGCCAGAGCTACCCGTGTGACGTGCTGGTCGACGGTCGCGCGGTGTATTGGTCCTGCTGCGGCGACGGCACCATCGGTAGGGCGGTCGTGCCGTAGCGCGGCCATCGGCGATAGCGCCTCCGCACCGCGCGTGTTACCCTCCTCGAGCGGGCAATAGACTCCGTCGACACGAGAGGGTTGACCATGGCTTCAGGGGCAAAGGGCGCGGGCGGCATCAAGACCAGCGAGTTCTCGGGGCATCAGGGCTACGTCGTCGACAACGACGCCGACGGCGTGCTCGGGCCCGAGGACACCGTGCGCCCGATCCAGAACGACCGCGGGGCGTTGGGCAAGGTCGACTCTCCCGGAGAGAGCCTCGGCAAGGCGGTGCTCTGGGACGACCCCGGCTTCGCCGCGGCCCGCGAGAGCTTTGCGAAGACCAAAGCCGAGCTCGAGACCGCCGGCGACAACTTGAGCAAAGGCCTGAAGAAGCCGAAGGACGCCATTCCCGTCTTCAAGAAGATCATCGACAGCAACGCCTCTCCGAGGTTGCGCAGCGAGGCGGCGCTGCGGCTGTCCAATGCCGAGATCAAGATCATGTCGGAGGCCTTCGTTCTGGCCGTCGGTACCCGTGTCGAGCATGCGACCAAGTCGTTTCGCGCCTTGCAGGCGGCGGTGCGCGAGGACGACAGCAACAGTGATGCCTGGGCCTACTACGGGCTGACGCTCGTCGGCATCGACCAGTCGATGTTCAGCGGCAAGGCGCAGAAGGAGCTGGGGGTCACCACCGACAAAGAGATCCCGAAGAGCATCGCGTCGCTCTGCCGCTTCCCCGAGGACGTGACCGCCCAGTTCGCGCTCGCGCAGCTGCTCGCCCACTGGGAGAAGAAGGGCGGGGCGATGAGCGACGACTACCGCCGGCTCAAGGCCGACGTCGACGCCCGCCTCCCAGGGCTGAAGGCCGCGAACCGCGAAGAGGCCGAGGGTCTGGAGAAGTCGTTCAAGGCGGTCATTGACAAGGTCAACAAGGCTAGCAAGAAGCCCGCCGGTGACAGCTAGACCGATTTCGGTTTCGAGCGACCGTCGTCCCCGCCCCACTCGGGGGCGGGATCCGGCGATGCTCGGAAGTATTCAAGGGTGGGGGTGGGGAGCGCCGCGGCAGGCGCGGCGCGGGAATCAAAGCAGTCGCAGGGTGTCGTAGCGCTCAAAACTGGTTCCACAAGAACTGATTCGTCACCTCATGGTGGAACTGGATCTCGGCGACCTTGACGATCGACCCCAACGCCTTCGGACAGCGGTCGGCTGCCGCCTGCTTCAGGTCGGCATAACGCGCCCACGACTCCTCGCCCAGGACTTCCTTCGCCCAGGCGCTGGCTTTGAAGTGTCGCAAGGCGTCGTAGATGTTGTCGGGCAGGAAGCGGGTGCGGGGTCGCTTCGACTCGTCTTCGGCGAGCTCGGGCCCGTCGAGGCCGGTGCGCAAAAGGCCGTAGAGCACCATGTAGGGGTTGGCGTCCGGGCCGACCGAGCGCACCTCGATGCGTGCCGAGCGCTCGTTGCCGAGCGGGATGCGCACCATCGAGCCGCGGTCGATGGCGCTCGACTTGATCTGGTTCGGTGCCTCGAAGTGCGGGTCGAGACGGCGGTAGGCGTTGACGCTGGCGTTCAACATCAGGCAGATCTCCGCCCCCGACGCCAACACCCGCTTGATGAAGGCGTGCCCCATGCCCGACAGGCCGTCCTCGCCCTTCTGGTCGTAGAACAGGTTCTTGCCGCCGCGGCTGAACGACAGGTTGGTGTGCATGCCGTTGCCGTTGATCCCGGCGACCGGCTTCGGCAGGAAGCTCGCGGTCATGTCCAGGTTGTGCGCCACCTGGCGGCAGAGGAGCTTGTAGAGCTGGATCTGATCGGCGGCGACACAGACCTCGGTGTACGCGTAGTTCATCTCGAACTGCGACGGCGCGACCTCGGGGTGGTCCTTCTCGTTCGCGAACCCCATCGCCCGCTGCACCTCGGCGGCACCGTCGATGAAGCGCCGCAACGGGTCGTTCGGCAGCGAGTGGAAATAGCCGCCGGTGGAGATGAACTCGAAGGCCCCGGTGTCGCGGTAGCCGCGCTCGGCGTCGCGGCCGCGGAACAAGAAGCCCTCGATCTCGTTGGCGGCGTTGCAGATCGTGCGGTCCTTGTTCCACAGCTGGTCGGCGGCCCGCTTCAGGGTGGCGCGCAGATCCGCCGGGTACGGCGTGCCGTCCCGGTTGAGCACCTCGCCGAACGCCAGCACCTTGCCGGGACCGAACACGTCCGCCGGCAGCCAATAGAAGGCGCCCCAGTCGACCGCGAGGCGCAGGTCGGACTCGTGCTGCTGCGAGAAGCCGCGGATCGAGGAGCCGTCGAAGGTCAGGTTGTCCGCCGCCTTCAACAGGAACTTCTTGTCGTAGTCGAGCATGTGAAAGCGGCCCTCGAGGTCGGTGAAACAGACCGTCACCGCCTTGATCCGCTTTTCGTCGGTCAGGTACTTGACCCGCTGCTCCCGGACCGCGTGCGCCTCCACCCGGTCGAGCCGCATCCCCTTCGCTTCGAGGTTCATCTCCTCCAATTGGTCGTATGGGATCTCGAGAAAATCGCGCAAGGCCACAGTGCTCATTCGACTCCTCACGGTGTGAGAACTTGAGTGGTTCTACTAATATCAACTAATTATGTCAACGAAAGACATATATTCAATAGAATTTGCCGTATATTCAAGATCAGTAACTATATAATCAACAATAACAACAGCTTATCACAGCGATGGCGGCGCAGGTGCAGGTTCTTGCGTTACCAAAAGGTAACGCATGTGGCAGGTTGCGGATCTGGATCCGCGGACCGTATCATAAGGGGGTAGGGAGCAGCAGGGAGCCGTCGTGAGCTGGAGAGCCCCAAGGTCCTTGGAAGTTGGCTGGTTGGTGTCGGCGTCGGCCTTCGTCGCGTCGTGTTCGTTCTTTCAGCCGTCGATCCGCCTGGTGGAGTCCTCGGGCCTGCGGGTGACCGACGGCAGCGAGCACACCTTGACCAGGTTGTCGCGCGAAGCCGGCGAGCGCGAGCTGGTGTCGATGGCGGCGGTCGACGAGATGCAGCTCGAGGAGGGTTGGCTCTATTTCGACACCGGCGGCGGCCGGGGCATCTTCGTCGACGTCGGCGAGATGCAGGCTGACAGCGCCGTGGTCTTCGACATGGACTTCATCGACATGGTCCTCGACGAGCTCGCGGACGGGCGGCGGGCGCAGGGCCGGCCGTTCGAAGCCACGAGCTACCACCTCCACACCCGCGAGTGGATCCTCGACCTGCACCGGCGGATCTTCGAGTCGCTGCGCGAGGAGCTCTGGGTGCACTTCATGCAAGTGGAGCAGTACCACTTCGAGATCTTCAGCCTGCCGTCCGGCGCCGACCTCGTCGGCCACGTCCGTCTCACCGAGGCGCTGCGGCATCACGGCAATCCGCAGGTGGCGCGCCTGTTGGAGTCGCGGATCGCCGGCCCGACCGGGATCGTGACCTACAAGCTCACCCCGGAGGGCGAGCGCCTGGTCCGCGAGCTCGGGCCGATGGAGATGGACCGGGTCGTGGCGCTGGCGAAGGCCGACGGCATCCGGGCGCGGAACATGGCGGCGGCGATGGCGGCCTACCGCCGCTTGGGCGTCGACGTCGAGTACGAGCAGCGGCGCACCGTCGCCGAGGACGTCTACTTCGAAGGGAAGAACGATCGGCGGCTGCGGCCAGGTCGGGCGCCGGGCTCCTCTCGGGCCGGGTTGTCGTTTCGACTTTTTGCGTGGCCAAGATAGTAGACGCTGTTTGCCGGGATGAGTTACCCTGCTGTGTGGCACCAACCGGCGGGGCGTCGTCGCCATAGGATGGGTCACCATGAACGACTTTCTGGTCCGCAAAGACGGCAGTGAGGCGAAGGAGCCGTGGATCTGTCCCGAGAGGCACGAGAAGGCCCTGGACGTCGCCATCGGCCTGCAGGAGAAGGGCGACCCGTCGGGCATCCAATCGTTCACCGCGCACCTCGACAAAGACATGGCGGTGGACCGCGGCGTCCTGAAGAACCTCTACAAGACCCTCTACCCGCAGAAGTCGTTCTTCGCCTGGCCCTGGGATCCGCACACCCCGATCGGCGCCGGCCGCGAGAAGCGCGAGGCGGCGCGGACCGAGGCCGACTTGCAGCGCCACGAGATGCAGCGATCCACCGCGCAGTGGGCGCAAGCGCGCTACGAGCACGGCAAGGCTACGGGTCACGACTACGATCCCGAGCGGCTGCCGGCCGACTTCGAAACGCTCACCCGCGGCGCGCTGCAGGCGAAGACCAGCGTCGAGCGGCTGTACAACGTCGTCTCGGTGTTGGCCGACGCCGACGGCTTCGTGCGGGTCGCGGGTCACTCCGGCAAGGCGGCGGCTGAAATGGACCCGGACGCCGTGAAAGAGCTGCCGACGAAGGTCCAGGGTTGCCTGCGGGAGATGGCGGCGCTGTCGACGCGGGAACATCAGGTGCGTCAGGCGCGCGCCGCGGTGGCGATGCGGGTGATCGAGGTCGGCATCGACGCGGCGCTCGAGATCCTGGCGCGGCGGGCCGGCACCGCGCCGAGCCCGCGCGAGCAGCAACTGCTCGCGGTCGTGGCGCACGAGATGATGCAGGCCTGGGACACGTGGGGGCCGGGCGTGCCCATCGCCAGCGTCGATCCGAGCGGCGCCGACCTGCCGGAGCCGGCGCGGGCGCTCTACCAGAAGTACGAGGCGCGGATGAGCGCGGCCGTGTCGCCCGGCAAGCCGCTGTTTCCGCAGGATCTGATGGCTGGGCTCTACAAGGCGATCGTGGGCCTGCTGCCGGCGCCGGCGCCCGACTTCTAGAGCGCTGCACTTCCTTTGATTCCCGCGCGGCCGATGCGGCCTCGCTCCCCACCCCCACTCCCCCAACCCCTCGCCCCCGGGTGGGGCGAGGGGCGCAGGTCCACCCCGGTGCTGGGTAACGGGCGCGCTGCACTTCCTTTGATTCCCGCGCGGCGCGTTTTTTGACGATCTCGATCGCTGTTGCGACACTCGCTCGAGGCGCATCCACGTCAACGGGAGCGCAGGAGGACGACCGAGATGAGAAACGAGCGCGAACGACGCGAGCTGAAGCGGACCCCGTTCACCGCCACCATCTGGGAGGAGCGCTCCGACGGCATGCGGCCGGCGAAGGCGGTCGACATCTGCGCCCTGGGGATGCGCTACGAGCGCCAAGCGACCAAGGTCGCGAAGGACCGCGAAGTGTTGCTGGAGTTTTGCCTCCCCGACGACAACAGGCCGTTGAAGGTGCTCGGCTGCGTCGCCGGCGAGAGCGTGCGCGGCAGCGTCCACAGCACCTCGGTGACCTTCGCGATGCTGGCGCCGGCGGACGCCAAACGCCTGCAGCGCTTCATGTCGCGCGACGCCTGACCGAGCTCCCGCCGCGACCCTGTAACCCCCATCGACACGCTCGCCCGAGGCCGGCCTTCGCCTGCCGCCGCTTCGCGTCGCGACCGCCCGGTCGACGACGCGCGTGTTGCGGACCCATCGTCGGAGCCGTTATGATGGCCGAGGGGTCGACGCCCTCGCTTTGGAGGTGTCGGGTGCCTGATGCAAACCGTGGTGGGCCCGTGGTGAACGCGGGCGACACGTTCGGCGCCGGTCAGAGTCCGAGAGAGACCCTGAACCTCTCCGCGAACGATGGCGCCCGTTGGGACGCCGAGACTCGCGAAACCCAGGTCGAGCCTGCCGGAGTGGATGGGCTGGCGCGGGCCGCGTCGCTGGTGGTCACCGCGGGGCCGGGGATGGGGCGGGTGTTCTCGCTGTCGCAGGCGCGCTGCACCGTCGGGCGGTCGGATGAGGCCGCCCTCGTGATCCGCGACGAGTCGATCTCACGGGTGCACGCGGCGTTGTTTGCCGACGCCGAGGGCCGCTATCGCATCCGTGATCTGGAGAGCACCAACGGCACCTTCGTCAACGGCGCGCGCGTGACCGAGAGCCCGGTCGAGACCTTGGACAGCGTCCAGCTCGGCAAACACACGATGGTGCGGCTGGTCCTGCACAGCACCTCGCTGCAGAGCCTCACCGACGAGCTCTACCAGCTCGGCACTCACGATCTGACGACCGGCACCTTCAACCGGCCCTACTTCGCCGAGCGCCTGATCAGCGACTACCGCCTCGCGGCGCGCCACCGCGAGCCGCTCTCGGTGATGCTCGTCGGTATCGACCGACGGGGCGACGGCGAGCCGCTGGGCCCGGTCGCCGTCGACACCGCGATGCGGGCCGCCGCTAGCCGCGTCGCGTCGCGGATCCGCGGCTCCGACGTGCTGGCGCGCCATGCGGATCGCGAGCTCGCGGTGCTCCTCCGCCAGACCGACGCCACCGGGGCAAGGATTCTGGCGATGGACCTCTGTCGCCTGGTCGCCGCGGCGCCGGTGGCGCTCGACACCGTCGAGCTGGCGTTGAACGCGGTGATCGGGGTCGCGACCTTGCTGCCGGGCGGGGCGCCGTCCGACGCCGACCTGCTGATCGCCTCGGCGAGCGCGGCGTTGGCGCAGAGCCGCCAACCGGCGAACGAAGCGATCGTGATCTTGGTGGTCGGGGGTGAGGCCGAGCTGCCGCAGTAGCGCTACTTGCTCTGGCGCCGGCGGATGCGGCCGTCTTCGTCGACGGTGATCCGATCCTTCATGATGTCGAGCTCACCGCCCTTGAGCGCCATCTTGCCGACCTCCCAGGCGATGATCACGTCGCGCAGCGAGTCGTGCTCGTTCTTCGGTTTGCGGCTGCGGCGCACGAGGTAGTCGTCGAGGAACTCGTCGAGCTCGGCAGTCAAGAACGACGACGCCAGGATGGTCTTGGCGTCGGCGAAGTACTCGGTGAAGCGCATCGCGAAGCCGGACACCGCCTTGCCGCGCGCCGGGGTCCGGTCGTTCAGGTGAACCTCGCGGACGATGACGCCGCGCACCCGGACCGGGCGGTCGTCGTTCGGCATCCGGAACTCGAGGAGGAGCTCTTTGCCGGTCTTCAGAAAGAAGGTCGAGGAGAAGAAGATGCCGCTCAGGCTGATGTCTTCGGTCTGGACCGTGGCGTTGAACTCGCGGTTGCCGTCCTTGAAGCTCAGCTGCACCGGGATGCGCTCGCGGGCGCGTGGGAATGCTCGCTTGTCGCTCGGTTTGCTCTCCACCATGGCCTCTCCCGCTCTCGGTGACCGCGCGCGAGGGCGCGGCCCCGCGTGCCACAAAGCTACAGGCGATCTTCTAGCAGAGAATCCGGGAAAGAGGCACCGAATTGTTGGGCACCTGGGCGGCGGAGCCGGCGCTCGCGACCTTCAGGCAGAGCGGCACCAGGCGCCGCCGAAGTCTTCTTTGACCGCCCGGCGGGTGGTAGGCTGTCGGTATGGCGCGCGTCGGCGAATCTCCCGATCCCCTTCGGGCGGGCGGTGGCGACACGTCGCAGCTCCAGCCCGCACGCGCTCGGATCAGTGCGACGCTCGACGACGACAGCGCCGCCATGGCGACAGACCAGCTCGTGGCCGCGGCGGGGCCGCCGGCGCAAGGGGCGGACGCCGGGGCCGAGCTGAAGGTCGAGCTGCAGCCGCCCAGGAGCAAGCGCCTGGTGAGCCTGACGCTCGCGAACCCGTTGAAAGACCCCGCGGCCAACGCCTCGGTATCGACCCTGGTGACCACTGCGTCGGCGGTGGCGCTGGAGCGGGTGATGGTCCGCCACCCCGACCTGGATCAGAGCGCCGCCTATCGCCTGATCGAGTGGATCGCGACCAGCATCCTCGAGGCGGAGAAGACCATCTACCTGCACGAGGGCGGGCACGCGCGCGTCATCGCCGAGGCAGGTGGGCACCCGGACATCGACATGGGATTCGGCAAGGCCGTCACCTGGTTCAACTTCGAGCCCGGCGAGCGGCCGGATCCGAAGCGCATGGCCGACATCAGCGGCGCCGGCATCACCCAGGTGAGCCTGAACGCCCGCGACAACTACATTCAGTGGGCCCGTCACGGCGACGCCTACTACCAGGAGGCCGCGGCCTACGTCTTCGAGTCGATGCACGCCGCGCTCTACGCCGGCCGGTCGCTGCTGCGCGGCGGCGACGCGCCCGCCGGCGACGACGTCCGCGACTACGTCATCGAGATGGAGCGCGCCGGCGTCAGCCTCTCCCGCGGCCAGGTGTTCGCGGTGGGGCTCGCGACCGCGCTCGCCAGCTCGCCGAACCTGTGGAGCGCGACCGCAGGCCAGTGGCGGTTCCTGCTGGACGGCAAGAGGCGCGGCAACGAGCTCCCGGCCTTCAAGATCGGCGACACGACCTTCACCTGGCCGCACTTCTACACCGCGGTGTCGGGCGCCGGGCTGTTCGCCGGCGGCACCTTCGCGGTGAACCCGGACAAGAAGCTCCCGCTTACCGTCGACCTCTTGGCGCGGGTCGACGACTGGTCGGCCGCCGCGGCGAAGGTGCAGCTCTGCGACATGCCGCTGGCGTCGGATTGGCTCGCGGTGAGCCCGTTTTTCGGCATGAGCATCGATCCGAAGCAGGGCCTGGGAGGCACCGTGGGCGCCGAGGTCGTGGCGACGAAGGGTGACGCCGAGCTCGGGGTCACGGTCGCCGCCCGCCATCGAGATCTGTACGGCGCCGCCACGGCCGAGAAGACCTCCGGGCTCACGCTCGGGGTGCGCGTGGGATGGCGGTTCTAGGCGTCCAACACGATCGGCAACGCCGGACGGCTGCTCGCCTCTGCGGGCCGCGGGTCGACGGGCGCCATCGCGGCGAAGTCGTACAGTCGGCGGTCGAGCAGGTGCGCCGGCACGACCGCGCCGAGCGCGTGCAGCAGGTTGGCCTTGACGTTGCTGTTCTCGGCCTCGAGCTCGTCGAGCAGCTTCTTGACCCGCTTGCGCTTCAGGTCGGGCTGGTTGCCGCACAGGTTGCACGGCACGATCGGGAACTTCTTGGCGGCGGCGAACGCCGCGATCTCGCCCTCGGCGCAGTAGACCATCGGCCGGATGATGGTGTTCCGGCCGTCGTCGGACTTGAGCTTCGCCGGCATCGACTTCAACACCCCGGCGTAGAAGGCGCTCATCAACAGGCTCTCGATCAGGTCGTCGCGGTGGTGGCCGAGCGCGATCTTGTTGCAGCCGAGCCCGACCGCGGCGCTGTAGAGCACCGCGCGGCGCAAGCGACCACACATCCAGCACATCGTCTTGCCGGGCTCGACGGTGGCGGTGACCGTGGCGTAGGTGTCGTCCTTCAGCATCACGTACGACACCCCGACCGCGCGCAGGTGGGCCTCGATGCGGACAGCGTCGAAGCCCGGCTGGCACTGGTCGAGGTTCACCGCGGTGAGCGCGAACGAGAACGGCGCGCGGCGCTGCAGCTGCATCAAGAGATGCAGCAGAGTGTACGAGTCCTTGCCGCCGGAGATCGCGACCGCGACGTGATCGCCGTCTCGGAGGAGATCGAAGTCGGCGCAGGCCTTGGTGGTCTGCGACAGCAGCCGGGTCTCGAGGCGCTTGCCGTCCTCGGTGCTCATCGATCGCCTTGCGCGACGTTTGCGACGCGGAGAGAAAGGGTGGGGTGAGCGAGGGGTTTCGAACCCCCGACCACTGGAGCCACAATCCAGGGCTCTACCAACTGAGCTACGCTCACCACCGGCAACGGCGGCTGTCTAGGACGGCCAATGGCCTCTTGTCAACCACGTTCTACAACTGCGCCAGCCCGGCGTCGCCGCCGCGGCAGCGCATGCACAGGCGATTGCCGGGCCCGGCGGACAAGAACACCCGGTCGCACGACAGACAGGTGCGGGCGCCGAGCGTCGTCGGGGTGCGCTTGTGGCCGGGGCGCTCGCCGGCGAGGTCGGCGGCGACCCCTTGCACCTGACGGATGTAGGCCTCGCTCAACCCGAGGTCGGCGGCGCGGCGCATCACCACCGCGGCCTTGATCCCCTGCTTCGCCATGTCGTCGAGCAACACCCGGCGGTCGTGCAGCATGCCTTCGATGATGCGTCGGTCCAGGAGCGGATCGTGGCGGGTCGCCGGGTCGTCGTCCTGGACGATGCCGTCGACGTTCTCTTCGCTCTCGAGATCCTCGGGCGCGCTGACCGCGGCCGGCTCCGGCGCCGCCGCGCGCTTGCTCGGGGCCTTGGCCTTCGAGCGGTGCTTGGCAGCGGGTCGTCGGCTCTTGGCTTTGTTCTTTGCCACGGTGGACCGTCTCGCGCTCATGCTAGTCCTTAACGTTGATGCGGCCGGACGATATGACCCACCTGATCGAAAAAGTCAATCTTTCCAGAGTTTAGCGCGATCCAAAAAGATCAATATAAACAATGAGGTAATGGCAGGCGCCGATCCGCCGCCCCGTGTAACTCGTTGATTTCAAATGAATCGCCTCAGAAAAGCGCAGCGGCGATCAGGCGCGGGGTCGGGCGCGGGCCCGCAGGGCCTGCTCCTTGATGCGGGCCTCGGTCTCGTCGAAGCGGCGGGCGAGCCAGATGGCGCCGGCGATGCCGACGACCAGGCCCACGGCGCCGAAGCCGAAGCGCGAGCTGTTGTCGCCGCCGTCGTAGGAGAGGCTCGGCACGATGAGGGCGGTCGCGCCCGCGGCGATGAGGACCGCGAGGGTCACCCACTTGAGCCACGGCGGCAGCACGATCGGCTCGCGCCTCTCTGCGGGCTTGGCGTGGGCTTCGGCCTGCATCAACAGCCAGCGGCCGGCGGTGAAGCCGATGACGATGGCGAGGATCGCGGCGACGAACCAGATCGCGGAGCGGCTGTCCTCGGACTGCATCCCCTGGCTCGGCAGCACGTAGAGGATGACGGTGACGCCGGTGACGATGAGCAGGAAGATCACGAAGCGGGTGAGCGCCGACGCCGGCTTCGGGGGAGTGACGTCCCGCGGCGCCTCGTGTGCCCGCCGGCGGGCGTAGCGGGCCGCGGCGTCCTCGAACATCCGCCAGGCGATGCGGCCGGCGCCGATGCCGATTCCGATCGCGACCGCGGACAGCAGAAACGAGCTCCAGTGGCTGGGCGACAGACCCCGGTAGGCCTCGCTGTTCGGGAACCAGAGCACGAAGCCGCCGGCGCCGAGCAGGGTGATGAGCGCGAACCAGCGCGGCACCGAGGACGGGGCGTCGTCATCCAGGTCGATGTCGTCGAGGTCGAGCTTCGAGAGGTCCAAGCCGCCGAGGTCGTCGTACTCTTGATGGTGCCGCTGTGCCACTCAGGTCCTCTCGCGGTCGGCATTACACCAGCGGCGAGCGGCTTCTGCAAGCGCCGCCGCTCGCCGGGCTCACCGGCGGCTCCGGCGCGCCAGCGACCGCGCCCCTTGCGGGAACGCCAGCACCCGGGCGCCGGCGAGGTTGCGGCAGCTGACGAGGAGCTGGCGGTTGTTGCTCTCCGGCACCGCGGTGACGGTGAAGCCGTAGGTCTGCAGCACGCGGACGATGGCGTTGACGCCGTCCACCGGCTGCGCCGGCGAGCGGATCAGCAGGCCCACCGACTCGCGCTCCAACACCGGGCGGACGTCGTCCTTGCGCGGCAGCCAGCGGAAGCCGTGATAGCGGTGCGCGACCAGACGCACCAGCTGCCCGAGCACCTCGACGCGGTCCGCGGCCTTGAAGCGGTTCGGCACCGACTCGCGCGCCAGCTCGTACCAGGCGTCGACGATGAGCAGCAGGGTCGCCATGACCTCGCCCATCTCCGACGGCATCCCGAACGGTTTCTCGCGAGCGCGCATCACGTGCTGAAGCCTAGCCGAAGCCCGACTGCGCCTCCACAGAAGTGATCACGGCCAACGGGTTCCCCTCTTGACTCGCAGTCCGGGGCTCAGGCGTGGGCTTTGTCGCGCTGTAGGCGCTCGATGACCTCGGAGTACGAGGTCGCCTCGACCAGCACCGAGAGCTGCTCGGTGTAGCGCGCCACCGAGTCCGGGCGTTTCTCTTTGCGGGCGTGCTGTAGCGCCTGGTAGACCGCGATGTAGGCCCGCTCGCTGTTGATGAAGAACTCGACGCCCTTCAGCACCACGGTGAGCGACGCGCCGGTGATCGACTGTGAGGCGCGGGAGAACACGAACTCGCGGTTGTCGGAGTTGGCGATGCTGACGGTGACCTGGGCCGCCATGTCGGAGCGCGCCGCCTGCCGGCCGGTGTCGGTGGTGGCTTTGATCGCGAAGTCGGCGAAGCGGATCGATTTCAAGGACGGGTACTGGCCGGAGTACACCGCGACGACGCCGTTGAAGAACGCGTCGACCAGGCCGACGCCGCGGCCATCGATGGTGTGGCGCTCGCCGGTCCGCTGGTCGTGGATGTCGCAGCGCACCTCGGCCTGACCGTCTTCGAGGTTCTCGCGCAGGCTGAAGGCGTCGACCTTGAGGCGCAGGTCGGTGCCGTCCAAGACCTCGCTCACCAGCTTGAAGATCGTCTCTCTATCGACCATGGCAATCCTCCCTACATCATAATAGCAATCTTAGACTGCGCCGGGCCATTCTTGTGGTCAATCGGAATCTGTGCTCAGGGGCGCAGCGGCAACCACTGGAATCTAGACGGCATTGTCGACGCGCCGCTTGTTCCCCAGGGCGACGCGCTCCCGGGCCGGCGGCGTGCGGCCGCGGGGGCGGTGGGCCCGGGACCGGTCGCGACGGCCGGCGGTTGCGGCGCGTGTCGGCGGGGTGTATGTCCCGGTCCGGCTTCGTGGGCCGGGCGCGTGTGCTCCTCGGGCCCCGAGCAGCGAAGAGCATCAGCCGGAGGTTTGCGATGCAGGCGAAGAAGGTGACCATCGACGGCAACGAGGCGGCGGCGCACGTTGCTTACCGCGTGAGCGAAGTGATCGCGATCTACCCCATCACCCCGTCGTCCAACATGGGCGAGTGGGCGGACGCCTGGGCGGCCGACGGGCAGAAGAACGTCTGGGGCACGGTCCCGGCGGTGGTGGAGATGCAGAGCGAAGGCGGCGCGGCCGGGGCCATCCATGGCGCGGTGACCACCGGGGCGCTGTGCGCGACCTTCACCGCGTCGCAGGGCCTGCTCCTGATGATCCCCAACATGTTCAAGATCGCCGGCGAGCTGACGCCCTGCTGTCTGCACGTCTCGGCGCGCGCGGTCGCGACCCACGCGCTGTCGATCTTCGGCGACCACTCCGACGTGATGGCGACCCGCGGCACCGGCTTCGCGCTGCTCGCCTCGAACTCGGTGCAAGAGGCGATGGACATGGCGCTCGTCGCCCACGCCGCGACCCTCGAGTCGCGGGTGCCGTTCTTGCACTTCTTCGACGGCTTCCGCACCTCGCACGAAGTCTTGAAGATCGACAGCCTCGACGACGACGTCATCCGCAAGATGATCAACATGGACGCGGTCTCTGCCCATCGGGCGCGGGCCTTGTCCCCCGACCACCCGACCATCAAGGGCACGGCGCAGAACCCCGACGTCTTCTTCCAGGCGCGCGAGACCGTGAACCCCTGGTACCAGAAGGGCCCGGCGGCGGTGCAAGCGACGATGGACAAGCTCGGCGAGCTCTGCGGCCGCCATTATCGGCTCTTCGAGTACGTCGGCGCCGCCGACGCCGAGCGGGTGATCGTGATGATGGGCTCGGGCGCCGAAGCGGCGCACGAGGCGGTCGACTATCTGACGAAGAAGGGCGAGAAGGTCGGCCTGGTGAAGGTCCGCCTCTACCGGCCGTTCTCGGTCGCCGACTTCGTGCACGCGCTGCCGAAGAGCGTCAAGTCGATCGCGGTGCTCGATCGCACCAAGGAGCCCGGCGCGCTCGGCGAGCCGCTCTACCTCGACGTCGTGACCGCGCTGAACGAGAGCCTCGCGGCCGGCGCCGGCCCGTTCAAGCAGATGCCGCGCGTGGTCGGCGGGCGCTACGGCCTGGCGAGCAAGGAGTTCCGCCCGGCGATGGTCAAGGGGGTGTTCGACGAGCTCAAGGCCGACAAGCCCAAGAACCACTTCGTGGTCGGTATCGTCGACGACGTCACCCGCAACGACATCGCCGAGGACCTGCACTTCGACGCCGAGTCGCCGAAGGTGTTCCGCGGCCTGTTCTACGGCCTCGGCTCCGACGGCACCGTGGGCGCCAACAAGAACTCGATCAAGATCATCGGCGAGGAGACCGACAACCACGCCCAGGGCTACTTCGTCTACGACTCGAAGAAGGCCGGGACGATCACGGTGTCGCACCTGCGCTTCGGGCCGGATCCGATCCGCTCGACCTACCTCGTGAACCGCGCCAACTTCATCGCCTGCCACCAGTGGACGTTCCTGGAGCGCTACGACATGCTCGAGCCGGCGGTGAAGGGGGCGGTGTTCCTCCTCAACAGCCCGTACGCCAAGGACGAGATCTGGGACCAGCTGCCGATCGAGGTGCAGCAGCAGATCATCGACAAGGACATCAAGCTCTGGACCATCGACGCGCCGGTGGTGGCGCAAAAGACCGGCATGGGCCGGCGGATCAACACCATCATGCAGACCTGCTTCTTTGCGATCTCCAACATCCTGCCGAAGGACGAGGCGATCCAAAGGATCAAGGACGCGGCGAAGAAGACCTACGGCGCCCGCGGCGACGAGGTGGTCAAGAAGAACTGGGCGGCGATCGACCTGACCCTCGCGCACCTGCACCAGGTCAAGGTGCCGGCCAAGGCGACGAGCACGGTCAAGCGCCCGCCGGTGGTAGCCAAGGAGGCGCCAGAGTTCGTGCAGAAGGTCACCGCCGAGATCATCAAGGGCAAGGGCGACAAGCTGCCGGTGTCGGTGTTCCCGGCCGACGGCACCTTCCCGCTGGCGACGACGCAGTGGGAGAAGCGCAACATCGCCCTCGAGATCCCGGTCTGGGACCCCGAGATCTGTATCCAGTGCGGCAAGTGCGTTCTCGTCTGCCCGCACGCCTCGATCCGCCAGAAGGTCTTCGAGCCGGCGCTCTTGAAGAACGCGCCGCCGACCTTCAAGGCGGTCGACTTCAAGGGCAAGGAGTACGACGGCTGGAAGTACACCCTGCAGACCGCGCCCGAAGACTGCACCGGCTGCGGCCTGTGCGTCGACTACTGTCCGGTGAAGAGCAAGACCGAGGCGCGCCTGAAGGCGATCAACATGACGCCGCAGCTGCCGCTGCGCGAGACCGAGCGCAAGAACTACGCGTTCTTCTTGGGCCTCCCCGAGGCCGACCGCAAGACCGCGAAGGTGGACACCATCAAGGGCTCGCAGTTCCTGCAGCCGCTGTTCGAGTACTCCGGCGCCTGCGAGGGCTGCGGCGAGACGCCCTACGTCAAGCTCGTGAGCCAACTGTTCGGCGATCGGGCGCTCGTCGCCAACGCCACCGGCTGCTCGTCGATCTACGGCGCCAACTTGCCGACGACGCCGTGGGCGGTGAACAAGGACGGCCGCGGCCCGGCCTGGTCGAACAGCCTGTTCGAGGACAACGCCGAGTTCGGGCTCGGCTTCCGGCTGACCTGCGACAAGTTCAAGGAGCAGGCCGAGGAGCTGGTCAGGAAGCTCGAGGCCAAGGTCGGCGGCGAGCTCGTGAAGAGCCTGGTCGGCGCCACTCAGAAGTCCGAGGCCGACATCTACGAGCAGCGGCAGCGCGTCGAAGCGCTCAAGGGCAAGCTCAAAGGCGACAAGAGCCCCGAGGCGCAGCTGCTGTTGCCGATCGCCGACTACCTGGTGAAGAAGAGCGTCTGGATCATCGGCGGCGACGGCTGGGCCTACGACATCGGCTACGGCGGCTTGGATCACGTCATCGCCTCCGGGCGCGACGTCAACCTGTTGGTGCTCGACACCGAGGTCTACTCCAACACCGGCGGCCAGATGTCGAAGGCGACGCCGCGCGGCGCGGTCGCGAAGTTCGCGGCGGCCGGCAAGCCATTGGCAAAGAAAGACCTGGCGTTGCTCGCGATGAGCTACGGCAGCGTCTACGTGGCGCGGGTGGCGATGGGGGCGAACGACGCCCACACCATCAAGTCCTTCCTCGAGGCCGAGGCGTTCCCCGGGCCGTCGATCATCATCGCCTACAGCCACTGCATCGCCCACGGCATCAACATGACGAACGGCATGCAGCAGCAGAAGGCGGCGGTGACGTCGGGCTATTGGCCGCTCATGCGCTACAACCCCGAGCTGCAGGGGACCGAGGCGCCGATGAAGCTCGACTCCAAGCCGCCCAAGGGTCCGCTCTCGGAGTACGTCTACAACGAGACCCGCTACAAGATGCTCACCAAGGCAGATCCGGAGCGGGCGAAGATGTTGCTCGATCAGGCGCAAGAGGACGTCAACGCCCGCTTCAAGATGTACGAGCAGCTGCAGACGTTGAGCTTCACGGGCAAACGATAACCACGGCCGGCACGGTCGCGGCGGCGGCCGCCGGTCCATGAACGAGGTACCTATGGATCTCTCCACCACCTACATGGGGCTCAAGCTCAAGAACCCGCTGGTGCCCTCCTCGTCGCCGTTGATGGCGAAGCTCGACTCGGTGCGGGCGATGGAGGACGCCGGCGCCGCGGCGGTCGTGCTGCACTCGCTCTTCGAGGAGCAGATCCGGCACGAGCAGAACGAGCTCGATCACTATCTGTCCCGCAACGCCGAGAGCTACCAGGAGGCGATGACCTACTTCCCGGACCTCGGCCACTACAAGCTCGGCCCCGACGAGTACCTGGAGCACATTCGCAAGGTGAAGGCCGCGGTCAAGATCCCGGTGATTGCGTCGCTGAACGGCGTCACCACCGGCGGCTGGATCGAGTACGCCAAGAAGATGGAGGCCGCGGGCGCCGACGCCCTCGAGCTCAACGTCTACTTCATCGCGACCGACGTCGCCGAGACCGGCGCCAAGGTCGAGGAGCGCTACCTCGACATCCTCAAGGCGGTGAAGAAGACCGTGAAGATCCCGGTGGCGATGAAGCTCGGGCCGTTCTTCAGCTCGATCCCGAACATGGCGGTGCGCCTCCAGGAGGCCGGCGTCGCGGGGCTGGTGCTCTTCAACCGCTTCTACCAACCCGACATCGACCTCGAGGCGCGCGAGGTGGTGCCGAACGTGATCCTGTCGAACTCGAGCTCGTCGCGCTTGCCGATGCGCTGGATCGCGATCCTGTTCGGCAAGGTGAAGTGCTCGCTCGGCGCCTCGAGCGGCATCCACACCTTCGAAGACGCGATCAAGCTCCTGATGGTCGGCGCCGACATTACGATGATGACCTCGGCCTTGATGAAGCACGGCGTCTGGCACCTGGCGTCGGTGCGCGAGGCGATGGGGGCTTGGCTCGAGAAGCACGAGTACCAGTCGGTGGCAGAGCTCAAGGGCTCGCTGTCGCAGAGGTCGTGCGCCGAGCCCGCGGTCTTCGAGCGCGCCAACTACATGAAGGCGCTTGCCAGCTTGGGTTAGACAAACCTTCCTTCTTTGATTCCCGCGCGGACGCTGCGTCCGCGCTCCCCACCCCCACCCCCTCTTTCTCACGGCGAAACTGACCTAGCGGCGCTCGATCAAGCTCGGCATGAACCCCTCCGGGGTCTCGTAGCCCAAGAGGTTGGCGATGGTCGCGGCGACGTTGCCGAGGCCGGGGTCTTTGAGCTCTGCCAGCGTGATCTTGGCGCGCAGGTCGGGCGGCAGCGACAGGTAGAACGGCACCGCGTTCAACGAGTGCGCCGTCTTCGGGATCAGCTGCCCGGCGGCGTCGCGCTGCAGGTTGCCGTCGGCGTCGCGCTCGCCCATGTCGTCGGCGTTGCCGTGATCGGCGGTGACGATCAGCACGCCACCCTTCTTGGCGATGGCCTCCTGGAGTCTTCCCACCGCGGTGTCGACGGCCGCGACTGCGTTGACGGTCGCCTGGAGGTTGCCGGTGTGGCCCACCATGTCGCCGTTCGCGAAGTTGAGGCGCAGGAAGCGCCACCGGTCGCGCGCCAGCTCGGTGATGACGGCGTCGGTGATCTCGGGGGCGCGCATCTCCGGGCGTTGGTCGAAGGGCGGGGCGTGACTCGGGACCTCGATGTAGTGCTCGAGCTCGTCGGAGAACTTGCCGGTGCGGTTGCCGTTCCAGAAGTAGGTCACGTGGCCGAACTTCTGGGTCTCGGAGATCGCGAGTTGGCTGACGCCGTCGGCGCACAAGAGCTCGCTCAAGGTGCAGGTGATCTCGGGCGGCTCGACCAGGAACTTCTTCGGCCGCTTGGTGTCGCCGTCGTACTGCATCATCGCGGCGTAGAGCACCTTGGGGTGGCGGACGCGATCGAACTTGGCGAAGGCGGCGTCCTCGAAGGCGCGGCTGAGCTCCAGCATCCGGTCGCCGCGGAAGTTGAAGACCACGACCGCGGCGCCGTCGTTGATGGTGCCGACGGGCTTACCGTCTTCGACGATGACGAAGGGCGGCAGGTTCTGGTCGGCCGCGCCCGGCTTCTCGGCGCGCATGGTCTCGAGGGCCGTGATCGCGCTGGCAAAGGGCCGGGCGTCGCCGAGCACGTGGGCGCGCCAGCCGCGCTCGACGATGGTCCAGTCGGCCTCGTAGCGGTCCATCGTCGTGATCATGCGGCCGCCGCCGGACGCGATCTTGTAGCGCCGCCCCGCCTTGCCGTCGAAGGCCTGCAGGCATTGTTCCAGACGCTGGATATAGAGGTGGGCGCTGGTCTTCGGGACGTCGCGGCCGTCGAGCAAGATGTGGACGTAGACCTCGGCGACACCGTCCTCGTCGGCGCGCGCGATCATCGCCAGCAGGTGGTCGATGTGCGAGTGGACGTTGCCGTCGGAGAGCAAGCCGATGAAGTGCAGCGGCGTGTGCTCGCGGACGCAGTTGGCGGTGAGCTCGCGCCAGGTGGCGCCCGCAAAGAGCTTGCCGTCGTCGACGGCGTTCTTCACCAGCTTCGCGCCCTGGTCGAAGATCCGCCCGGCGCCGAGCGCGTTGTGGCCGATCTCGGAGTTGCCCAAGTCGGTGGACGACGGCATGCCGACCGCCTTGCCGTGGGCGGCGAGCTGGGTCGCGAGGGCTTCGACCTTCAGGCGGCGAAGGTTCGGGGTGCGGGCGAGGGTGACGGCGTCCGCGGCGTCGCCGGTGCCGATGCCGACGCCGTCCATGATGACGAGGAGGAGCGGGGCGTCGGTCGCGGCCTGGGAGATCTTCTTGAGCTTGGGACAAGCCATGCGAGCCTCGTGTGGCCGAGCGGCGGCCGCGGGAGGCCTCTAATGTTGCGGGTTTTGCGCGAGGTGTAAAGGTGGGCGGCGGCGTTGTCGTCGCCGCCGCGAAGGTGCCGTCGGCGCCGCTCGCGGGGTGACTGGCAGCTGGCTGGGCTTGGCGCTACGCTTGATCGGTGTCGACTTCGAGAGCTCCCACCTAGAGGAGGGGTCCATGCTGTCACGCCTCGCGCTCGCGTTCGTGGCATTGAGCGCCGCCGCCACCTGTGCGCGGCGCCACGGCGTCTGCACCGCCAACACCGATTGCCAGGGCGGCCAGGCGTGCCTGGACGGCGCCTGCAGGACCCTGTGCCGCGCCGACAACGAGTGTCCGGCGAGCGAGCGCTGCGAGGTCGATCACTGCGTGGACCGGGGCGCGACCGACGGTGAGGCGCCGATCATCGCGGCGGTCAACGGCACCGGCTCGACCGACCAGGTCAGCGGCCACACCGCCCGGCATCTCCGCGACCGTCTCGTCATCACCGGCTACAACCTCGCCGCCGCCACCGCGACCCTGCTCCCCGAGACCGGCGCCCCCTACGACCTTGCGCCTTGCGTCACGCCCACCGACTCCGAGCTGCAGGTACGCCTGCCCCCGCAGGTGCCTGCCGGCCGGTACAGCCTCGTGGTCGCAAACCAGGCCGGGGTCTGTGACGCGAGCCTACAGCTCTTGCAGGGGGAGCCCGGGAGCCTGAGCGCTTCGGGCGCCCTCATCGTCGACAGCATCAACGGCGCGCTCGGAGCCGACCAGCAGCTGCGCCTGCGGGGGGCGCTGCCGATCGGCGAGTCGGTGAGCTTCGTCGCCGCCACTGCGGCGGTGACCCTCGGCGGCAGCAGCATCGTCGTCAACGACCGCGAAGAGATCGGCGCGGGTGAGAACGGCAGCGCCGGGTTCTATCTGGTGATTATCGACCTCGCGACCCACCAGGTGGTGGACCAGAGCGCCGGCGCCGGCATGACGTCGAAGGGGCCGTTTCTGGCAAACGAGGCGACAAAGCTGCACGACGTGCTGGTGTGGGCCGACACCCGGCCGGAGCTTGTCGACTACGCGGTCACCTTGGTGTCGACCGGCGACGTCAGCACGATGGCGGCCGCGGACGGTAACGCCGACCCCAACGATCCGAACGACCAGCTCTGGGTCGAGCTGCAGAAGCTCGGCGCGACCCCGCGGGTCCGTACCCTGGCGGCGACCGACGCCTACGTGCTCGTCGGCCAGAAGGGCGTCGGTGAAGGCAACGGCCTCGAGCGGGTGGGCGGTTCGGCGCGCGCCGGGGTGGCGGGCGTCGGCGCCACGTTGGTCGGCGGGCTGGTGCAGGGGATCACGAGCGCCACCGGCGTGCCCTTCGCGCGTGGCGCGCTCCGCGCGATGCCGGCGGCGGTGAAGGTGACCGGGACGCTCGACGTCGCTGGGACCGTCGACGTGACGGGTACGGTCGGCGTCACCGGGCCTCTGACCGCCACCGGCCGCGCCACTGCCGGCGGTTACGACACCCACGGCGCGGTCTTCTACGTGATGGCGGGCGGCTGCCTCGCGGGCGACGTCGAGGCGGGGTACTACCGCACCGAGGGCCGGGTGTGCGCCGGCTCCACCGACGACTGTTTTTGTGGCCAGAACAACTCGTGCACGATCCCCGCGCAGGGATGGGGGACCACGAAGCCATCGGGGAGCTGTGGCTACAAGACCTGCGTGATGGGGATATTCTGCGGCACTGCAAACGCAACCTGCAGCGTGCCGGTCTGGTACGTCTGCAACCCGACGCTTCAGTAGCTACCGGGTCAGTGCCGCGCGCCGGCCGGCGCCAAGCTGGGTGACGGGACAGCGGCCGGGGCGGGAGCGGGTGTCGTGGTCGCCGCCACCGGGCTGACGACCGCGGGGGCGCGATAGAACGACAACGACCGGGTGATCGAGCGCGACAACGGCGCCCAGTAGAGCCCGAGCACCAGCACCGGCACCGCGAGCGCCGTGGTCACGACGTGGTAGCCGAGACCGACATTCAAGGGCTCGTCCTTGACCGGCTCGGTGAGGAACATCGCCCGCGCCACCCGCATGTAGTAGTAGAGCGACACCGCGCTGTTGACGACGGCGATCATCGCCAGCACCCAGTACCAGAGCTCGTTGCGCTTCACGACCGCGGCGAACAGGTAGAACTTGCCGATGAAGCCGGCGAGCGGCGGCAGCCCGGTGAGTGACAACAGGAAGATCACCATCGCGATGGCCAACAGCGGCGCCCGCTGACCCAAGCCCCGAAAGTCGTGCAGCTCTTCGCCGCCGGTCCGGTCCCGCACCGCCTGGACCACGGTGAAGGCGCCGATGTTCATCACGAAGTAGATGACGAGGTAGAAGGCCACCGCGTGCAGCGCCGACGGCGACAGCACCACGAAGCCCATCAGCAAGTAGCCGGCGTGGGCGATCGACGAATAGGCCAGCATCCGCTTGACGTTGTTCTGCGGGATCGCCGCGAGGTTGCCCACCGTCATCGTCGCCGCGGCGATGATGCCGATGACCGCCGGCAGCGGCATGTCGACCGCCATCGGCATGACGCCACGCACGTCGAGGTCGTAGCCCGGGCCGCCACTGCCGGGGATCAAGGTGCCGATGAAGAAGCGCAACAACAGCGCGAAGCCCGCGGCCTTCGGGCCCACCGACAGGAAGCCGGTGAACGGGGTGGGCGAGCCCTCGTAGACGTCGGGGGACCACATGTGGAACGGGACCACCGCGATCTTGTAGCCGATGCCGACGAACACCAGGGTGACCGCGACCACCATCATCAGCGGGAAGACCCTCTCGGGGATGCCGGCGGCGACCAGCGGCGCGCCGCTCAGGGTGACGAGGCCGTGGTTGATGGCCGTCAGCTCGGTCGTGCCGACCATGCCGTAAAGGAGCGACATGCCGAAGAGCATCGCGCCGCTCGCGGCGCCGCCGTAGATCACGTACTTCAGCGCCGCTTCGCTGGAGCGCTTGTCGTGCATCCGGTAGCCGGCCATCGCGAACGACACGATCGAGACCAGCTCCAGCGCCAGGTAGACCATCAACAGGTCGTTGGCGCTCGCCATCAGGAACATCCCGAAGCAGATCGACAGCAACAGGGCGTAGTACTCCCCCATGTGCTTGTCGGGGAGCTCGTCGGAGAGGAGGCTGGTGAGCACGCCGACCACGGTGATCGCGGCGAACAGCACCTTGAACAACATCGCGATCGGATCGACCGCCACCTGGCCGGTGAAGATCGCGGTCAGCGGCCGGCCGTAGTCGAGCATCAGCGCCGACAAGTCCAAGGCCGCGGCCGCGGACGCCAAGAGGCCCAGAAGCGCGAGCAGGGTCAGGTAGCGCCGCTTGTGCACCGGGTCCGGGAGCAAGGTGTCGCCGGCGAACAAGATCAACACGGTGCCGGCGAGCAGCAGCTCGGGGAGCAGCAGGCGCAAGTCGATGAAGCTGAAGCCGTTCATGGTGTCGCCCGCCTCACGCGCTCGGGGTGCCGACGACGATGCGCGCGAGCAGGTGGATGCCGGGGTTGATGAGCTCGAAGATCGGCAGCGGGAAGATGCCGAAGAACAACGACATCACCCCGAGCGGGTAGAGCGTCAGGCGCTCGGTGACCGTGAGCCCGGCGTGCAGGTCCTTCCACTTCTCGTTGAAGCGCCCGAGGAACATGCGCTGCATGGTCCAGAGGTAGTACGCCGCGGTGATGATGACCGAGAGGGCGCTCACGGTGACGAGCAGGCGGAAGCCGGTGCCCATCGTCGCCGGCGCCCCCCACGAGCCCAAGAACACCATGACCTCGCCGACGAAGCCGATGAGGCCGGGGAGGCCGAGCGACGCGAAGAACGCCAACCCGGTCAGGCCGGCGTACTCCGGCATGAACGACGCCAGGCCGCCGAAGCCCTCGATGTCGCGGGTGTGGGCGCGCTCGTAGATCACGCCGGCGATGAGGAACAACATCGGCGAGACGATGCCGTGGCCCCACATCTGGAACACCGCGCCGGTAATAGCCTGCGGGGTGCAGGCCGCCATCCCGAGCAGGACGAAGCCCATGTGCGAGACCGAGGAGTAGGCGATGAGCTTCTTCAGGTCTTTTTGCGCCATGCAGACGAACGCGGCGTAGACGATGTTGATGGCGCCGAACACCGCCACCCCGTAGGCGGCCCACTTGGTGGCGTCGGGGAGGATGCCCCAGTTGAAGCGCAGCATGCCGTAGGGGCCCATCTTCAACAGCACCCCGGCGAGGATCACCGAGATCGGGGTCGGCGCCTCGACGTGGGCGTCGGGCAACCAGGTGTGGAACGGGAACATCGGCACCTTGATCGCGAAGCCGATGAACAGGCCGATGAAGATGATCTTGGTGAACGCGAAGCCCATGATCGGCGTGGCGCTCGCGAACAGCCCGGCCTGGCCGAGCTCGGCGAGCTTCAACAGGTTGAAGGTGTGCTCCACCGCGGTGCCGTCGACGAGGGTGAGCGGGATGCCGGCCATCGGGCGGCTGGTGTAGTACAGCGCGATCACCGCGAGCAGCATCAACACCGAGCCGGCGAGGGTGTAGAGGAAGAACTTGATCGCGGCGTACTCTTTGCGCGGCCCGCCCCAGATGCCGATCAAGAAGTACATCGGCAACAGCATCACCTCCCAGAACACGTAGAACATGAACATGTCGAGGGCGCAGAAGGTGCCCATCATCCCGGTCTCGAGGAGCAGGAACAGGACGTAGTAGGCCGCCGGTTTCTTGTGGATGTTCACCGAGGCCAGGCAGGCGATGAAGCTTATGAGCGCGGTGAGGATGACCATCGACACGCTGAGGCCGTCGACGCCCAAGAAGTACTCGATGTTGAACTCGCGCATCCACACGAAGTGGTGCACGAACTGGGTGCCGCCCGACGGATCGAAGCCCGCGACCCCCGGCCACCAGCCGCGGCTCATCAGGCGCAGCGACAAGACCAGAGGCAAGCCGGTCGCGACCAGGGCGATGGCGCGGAAGACCACCGGCGGGACCTTGGCGCCGGAGCGGTTGACGAGGGGCTCGGTCGCCTTGACGAGCAGGATCAAGAGTCCGCCCGCGGCCGGCAGGAAGGTCATCAGGGAGAGGAGGTAGGCGTCGAGGATCATGGCGATGGGTACTCCTTCGAGCGATCTTCGCCGGCGCTCTATAGCGCAAGGCCGGCCGCCAGGGAACTGACGATTTCTGTTTCGCTGGCCAGGTGGGCCACCTTTGAGGTACCGATCAGCGCATGAGCACCCGCATCAGCACCCACGACCACGACCCGACCGCGCTGCACACCCGCGCCCTGACCCACTACGCCAACTTTCTCGTCAAGCGCCCCGGCCTGGTGCTCGGGGTGCTCCTCGCGCTCGGCGTCGCCGGGACCTATGGCGCGTCGAAGCTCACGATCAACTCCAACCAGCTGGACCTGATCTCCAAGGAGCTGCCGGAGGTCAAAGCGGTGCAGCGGATCATCGACATGGTCGGCGGCACCGGGCACCTGATCCTCGCGTTGCGTTCGGACGACGAGGTCCAGCTGAAGAGCGTCGCCGACGATTTGGCGGCCAAGCTCACGGCCGACACCGAGTATGTCCGCAAGGTTACTTACAAGGTCCCGGTCGACTTCTTTCAGGAGAACATGGTCCTGTTCGTGCAAACCGAGGACCTGGTCGAGGGCATCAAGCGGGTGCGGCGCTATCTAAAAGATCAGATCCGGCGCAACAACCCGTTCTTCTTCGAGCTGACGCAGACCGAGCCGGTGAAGCTCGACCTCTCGGATCTGGTCGCGAAGTACAACCACGTCGGCAAGAAGAGCATCGTCGACGACTACTACATCTCCATCGATCGCAAGATGCAGCTGCTCTTGCTCAAGCCGATGTGGGACTCGAACGACCTCGGGCGCACCAAGGAGCTCGTCGACCGGATCGACAACATGATCGTGGCGTACTCCAAGGAGAACCCCCAAGGCATCAAGCTGGTCGAGGACTACAAGCTGATGGGCACGACCGGCACCGTCGCCTACGGCTACACCGGCTCCTACAAGACCAACGTCGACGACTCCTACGCCATCATCCGCTCGCTGGAACCGGTGACCCTGGTCGCGTTCCTCGGCATCTTCGTCATCACCCTGATCTTCTTCCGCCGCATCGCGCCGTCCTTGATCGTCATCACCGGCACCGCGCTCGGCACCATCCTGACGATGGGCTTCACCTACGCGACCGTCGGCCAGCTCAACATGATCACCTCGGTGTTGGGCGGCATCTTGATGGGCTTCGGGGTCGACTACGGCATCCACTTCACCTACCGCACCCGCATCGAGCTCGGCGCCGGCAAGCCCTACGACCGGGCGGTGCGCGACGCGTTGGTGTTCGCCGGCCGGCCGGCGTCGGTCGCCGCGGTGGTCACCGGTGGGTCGTTCCTGGTGCTGATGGCCTCGGAGTTTCGCGGCTTCTCGCAGTTCGGCTTTCTGGCGGGCGTCGGCACGGTGATCATCGGCGTGACCTTGTTCTCGTTCGTGCCGGCGCTGCTCACGTTCTTGGGGCGTCGTTGGCCGTCACTGCCGGAGCGCTTGATCGGGCGCATGGACCCGCCGAAGAGCTGGGGCGGCAGCGGCGAGCTGCGGGTGCCGCGGCCGGGGGTGGTGCTCAGCATCGCCGCCGCGGTCGTCGCCGGGTTGTGCGCGTTTGCGATCCCGTGGACCGACGGCCCGGCGCCGGTGGGGCGCGCTCAGACGATGTGGGAGCGGCTGAAGTCGGGGGTGCGCTTCAACTACAACACCCGGGCGCTGATGCCCGAGGACGAGTACTCGGTGCAGCTGCAGGACGAGATCAACAGCCGCTACCAGATCTCGAGCGATCCGACCGCGGTCTACACCAAGACCATCGAAGAGGCGAAGGAGGTCTGGGACGAGCTCACAAACCATCCGGAGAAGTACCCGACCATCGACCAGGTGGTGTCGATGTATTCGTTCGTCCCCGAGGCCCTACGCGCCAGGAAGAACGTCGAGGTCCTCGCCGACTTCAAGCGCGACTTCGGCGACATCGATCCGGCGCTGTTGCCGGAGGCCTTGCAGGCCAAGGTGCCGCTCTTGCGCAAGATCCTCGACGCCCAGCCCTTCGACGTCACCGGGCTGCCCGACGGCTTCACCAAGATGTTCACCCACCTGCCGACCGCGAAGCCCGAGAATCACGGCTACCTGACCTTCATCTATCCGCGCGTCGACCTGTGGGACGGCAAGCAGATGATCGAGTTCGCCGACCAGACCGGGGTGATCACCACCGCGAGCGGGCGCGAGTATCGCTCCGCGGGGTTGCCGAACCTGTTCGCGAAGCTGGCGCGCATCGTCTTGTGGGACGGCAAGGTCACGGTGATCCTGGTCACGATCTGGATCCTGGCGATGCACTTCTGGGACTTCCGCTCGATCAAGCTCGCCGCCGCGTCGGTGATTCCGCTCGGCGTCGGCCTGGTGATGATGCTCGGGATCATGTCGGCGACCGATCACCGCCTGAACTTCATGAACATCATCATCTTGCCGATCCTGCTCGGCTTCGGCGTCAGTCACGGGCTCTACCTCCTGCATCGCTTCCTCGAGGGCACCTCGCCGATCGTCGCCTTCGGCTCGGTGGGCGCCGCGGTCGCCTCGTCGACCTTGACCGCGATCGCCGGCTTCGGCTCGCTGATGCTCGCCAGCCACAACGGCCTGAAGAGCATGGGCTGGGTGGCGTGCATCGGCCTGACGACGACGCTGGTGGTGTCGTTCACGGTGCTCGCCGCGGTGCTGCAGATCCTGCACGACGCCCGCACCCGACGCGCCGAAGAGTGGGTTGCGCTGCGTGAGTCCGAACAGCCGCCGGCCGCCGCCGACGCCAAGGACGGCCCGCGATCCGGGAGCGACACCGCGGTCGTGACCTAGGTAGGCCGCTCGGGGGACAGGTCCAAGCTCCGGTCCGCGAGGGCCGCCAAGCCGTAAGCTGCCGCCGCGGTGACGCCGGCGCCGGTGAACCCCAACGCCGAGCCGAGCACGAGGGCGCCGATGCTGCCACCGACGGAGAGCAGGCTGTTGACCGCCCAGGCCCAGGCGACCAAATCCTCTCGTTCGAGGGGCCGCATGCCGGCGGAAAACGGCGCGCCCATCACGAACCCGGCGGGGAGCACGAGGAGGCTCGCGGTGACCAGGCGCAAGACCAGCGGCCAGGCGGCGGCGGCGTCGGCGACCTGCGGAACGACGAGGGCGACGAAGAGGGCGGCGAGTAGGGCACCCAAGGTGGCGAGGCGCGGCGGCAGGTTCAGGCGGCCGACGAGCACCAGGCTGCCGGCGCCGCTCGCGGCGAGCAGCACCGCGAGGACCGCGAGCAGGGACACCGACGGCTCGCCGAGGATCCGGGTGAGGGTCTGGATCAAGACCACCTCGACCGTGATGTAGGCGAAGCCCAGGGCGCCGAAGTAGGTGGCGGTGCCGAGGACGCGTCGGCGCGGGATCTGGCGGCGCTTGAGGGCCAACACCGGGGGAATGAGCAGCAGCGCCGCGAGGAGCGTCGCTTCGAGGAGCAACAACAAGACCGCGACCTGGCCGACGGGGCGATCTTCGAGGCGGTCGCGGGAGCGCTCGCCGCTCGCGAGGACGTCCTCGACGTCGGCGAGGCTGAGCTCGTGCCACGGCCGCACCAGGTTGAAGACCGGGCGATCGTCGGTGGCGGGGGTGAAGGTCGCGGGCCGATAGGGCAGCGCCGCGGCCAGGTCACCGATGGGTCGGCGCGCGAGCGCCGCGGCGAAGAACGCCTGCCGATCGCCGCCGCCGGAGGGTACGAACGCGATCCGACCGGGGGTGACGCTGCGGATCACGTCGATGTCGGCCGGCGACAGTGGTCGGCGGGTGACGACGACGGCGGCCATGAAGTCGGGCTCGGCGCGGCTGTTCGTCACCACCGCGACGTGGTGAGCGATCTCGTCGGCGAAAGGCCAGGCGGTGGCGAGGGTGAAGGCCAGGCGACCGAGCTGCGGCTCGGGGCGGCTGATGACCAGCACCCCGCCGTCGGACAGGCGGTCGAAGAGCAGGCGCATCGCTTCGGTGGTGAGGAGATAGCTCTCCGCCAAGCTCATCGCGCCGGTGGACGCCGCCGCGTTGGAGATGGTGTGGAACGCGGCGATCACGTCGAAGCGCTCGGCGGTGGCCGCGAGGTAGGAGCGCGCCTCGGCGGTCACGAGCTCCACCGCCGGCTCGTGGAACAGGCCACCGAGGATGTTGTTCAGGCGCCCGGTGACCAGGGCGTTGATCGCCGGATCGATCTCGATCGCCAGGATCCGCGTCGAGCCGGAGACGAGCGCCGCCTGCACCTCGACCCCGCCGCCGGAGCCGATCACCAGCGTCGACCGACCGGGGCTGAGGCGATAGGGCAAGGCCCTCAGGCCGCTCGCGGGGGGATACGAACCATCTTTCAGGGCGCGCGGCACCCAGGTGAGGGCGGTGCCGCCGTCGATGACGATGATCGGATCGGCGGTCTTGGCGGGCTCGATCACGTCGATCGCCGACGACAGGGTCCACAGCGAGCCGCGGGGCAGGGTCCGGGCGAGCTTGCTGCCCAAGAGCTTGTTCTCGGTGATCCGGAGGGGGAGCAGGCGCTCGACGTGGGTGGCGGCGCCGAGCAGGCCGGCGATCAACAGCGCCACTGCCACCCGGGCGGCGAGGCGGTCGCCGAGCATCAACAGGCTCGCGAGCGCGGCGAGGCTCGCCGCGGCCAGAAGGGTCCCGGGGCCGCCGAGGCGCGGCAACAGCACGACGTAGAGCGCGACACCGAGCGCGGCGCCGCCGAGGTCGGCGGCATAGAGGCGAGCGGCGCTGGCGGTCCAGGCGCCGAAGCTCTTGGCCACGAACAGGCCGTGGCAGGCGAACGGCAGGGCGAGCAGCAAGAGCAAGAGCGGCACCCAGACGAGCTGCGTTCGATCCGCCCCGAGGCTCATCGGGTCGACCGGCAGCGCGTTCCAGGCGGGATAGCCGAGCGCGATCGCGCCCGCCATCGCCACCGCGGCCACCGCCAGCAGCTGGCGCGGCGGGGCGGCGCGGAGGCGAGCCGACAGGCCATAGAGCACCGCCGCGGCGCCAAAGCCGAGCATCGCGGTCGCGATGGCGGCGAAGGCGAACGGGTACCAGAGCGCCACCGACAACAGCCGCACCAGCGTGACTTCGAACAACAGCGCCGCCGCGGCGACGAGCGCCAGCGCCACGAACAAGCGGCGATCGAGAGGAGGGGCAGCCGCCATGGAGGTCCCGAGGCTACCACACCCCGTTTGCTTCACCAGCGTCGACACGGCGGTGGGGATTCGGTACACTGCCGACACCAATATGGCCAATAACACTCTCGAGTTGCGACCGCTGCCACCCGCAGTCCCGAAGCCGGCGGCCGACACCCACAGCGCGCCGGTTCCGCCCCTGGACGTCGACAAGTCGCCGGCCAAGGTGAAGGGTGTCACCGACGTTGTTGACACCGCGTCGCCGCTCGTCGTCCCGAGGCCGCCTGGCAAGCGCAGCCGCGCGGTGGATGACGTCGGCGGTGCGTCGGACAGCGCGCGGATCCTGACCGGGCGGGCGACGAGCGTGCGGCCGCGCTTCGTGGGCAAGGTCGAGCTCGTCGGCGGCCGGGCGGTGGTGCGCGATCTGTTGGCGAAGGAGCCCGCGGTTCGGGTGCCGCTTTGCGACGGCGCCGCGACACCGGCGCGCGGCACGATCGTCGAGGTGACGGTGAAGGACGTCGGCGGGCGTCAGGTCGCGACGGTCGTCGGCGCGCCGATCGCCCTGCGCGACACCGCCGCGGCCGCGGTGCACGCGATCGCGGTGGCGAACGGCCTCGATCCGACCTTTCCGCCGGCGGTGATGGCCGAGGTCGCAGCGATCCGCCGCAGCCCCGGGATCGACGATCCCAGCCTCAAGGATCTGACCCACCTGCCCTTCGTGACCATCGACAACGACGGTTCCCGCGATCTCGACCAGGCGATGTACATCTGCCGCCGTGCCGACGGCGGCTATGACGTGTCCTACGCGCTCGCCGATGCGTCCCACTTCGTCAAGCCGGGGACGGCGTTGTTCGCCGAGGCGCTCCGCCGCGGCGCGAGCTACTACTTGCCGGGGCTGTCGGTGCCGATGCTGCCGCGCGAGCTGTCCGAGGGCCTGATCTCGCTCAACGAGGGTCAAGATCGCCGCGCCCTGGTGATGAAGATGTCGCTCGACAAAGAGGGCGGCGTCACCGGCGCGACCCTCACGCGGGCGCGCATTCGCAGCCAGAAGAAGCTGACCTACAACGGCGTGCAGCGGTACTACGATGGGCCGGTGGGGAGCCCGTGCGCCGGTCAGGCCTACACCGAGACCCTGGATCTCTTGGCCACGGTCGGTAAGCTGCGGATCGCCGCCGCCAAGGAGCGCGACGTCATCGCCTTCCAGCGCCGCGACGTCAGGGTCGACTTGGAGCACGGTGAGACCCACTTCAGCCTGCTCGACGACGCTCGCAACGACGTCGAGAAGTACAACGAGCAGATCTCGCTGTTGTGCAACATCCTCGGAGCGCTGTTCCTGAAGGGCGACGGCGGCAAGAACCTCGGGCTCAAGAACGTCCAGGCCATCTTTCGCGGGCACGAGGCGCCGCCCGCGGCGCGCCTCGGCGAGCTCCAGGGTCTGGTGAACCGCATGGTGGAGCTGCATCACCTGGACCCCGAGCTCTGGGGATGGCATCGAGAGCGGCGCGAGAGCCTGGCGGCCTACCTCGACCGGCTGCACCACGAGGCGCCCGACTTGCGCCTGGTGCGGGTGATCGAGCGCCAGGCGATGATGTGCAACGTCGGGGCGCGGTTCGGCGAGGAGCCGGCGCCTCACTTCGGCATCGGCGCTGAGGCCTACGCCCGCTTCTCGTCGCCGATGCGGGAGATGGTCGGGATCTTCACCCACAAAGAGGCGATCGAGCTCCTTGAGGGGCGGGGGCACGAGACGCCGGTCTTCGACGACGACGAGCTGCGGCGGCAGATCATCGATGCCGGCAACCGCGCGCACAAGAAGCAAAGCGCCATCACCCGGCAGGCCAACCTGATCGCCATCGACGATCTGCTGGCGATGGACGCATCGATCCCGTTCGCGGCGCGGCCGCTGCGGCGCGGCACGATCTTGGGGGCGAAGGCCGGCAAGATCTACGTGCAGCTCGACGAACCGCCGATCGAGGTCAAGCTCTACCCCGAGGAGCTCGCGTCCCGGCTCGGGTGTCAGCTGACCGCCGACGCCTCTGGGCTCGCCTTCGCCACCGTCGACGGCAAGACCCTCGCCGTCGGTCAACAGATCGATCTGCGAACCGCGATGTACGACGAGCGCGCCGATCGGTGGTTGCTCGAGCCGGTGTGGTAACTCGACCGTCGAACGTCCTCTCCAGGTTGTGACCGGGATCACATCGCCGCGGTCGCCGGCCTGGTACGCAGGCCACCGTCTTTCGCGTCCGACGCCGGTCGCGCTGGAAGGAGCGGTCATGGGGGTCCTGGTCTCCTTGTGGGTCGGTCTGCTCGCGGCGCCGATGCCGGCCGGTGCGGCGGCGACTGGAGCCGACGAGCGCGGCGCGATCGAGGTGCTTTGTCTCTTGGCGAGCCCAACGGACGCGGTCGTGGTCGCCGGAATCGAGGCGGCGAAGGCGTCGAAGAGCCTGCTGTACGAGGCGCCGCTCTTGGCCTTGATGCAACGGCCAGGGGCGGTGACCTTGCGGGCGAAGGCGGCCGAAGCGCTCGGCGCCCTCGACTGGCCTGAAGACGCCGGCGATCTGCAGGCGCGCCTCGAGGCCTTGGGGCTGGCCGCGACTCTCGCACAGACCGAGATCCGCCACGCCGCGATCGCGGCGCTCGGCAAGTTCCCCACCCCCGAGGCCCAGAAGGCGCTGCGGCAGCGGTTGCTCGCCACCACCGACCCCGAGGCGGTCGCCCGGATCCAGACGGCGCTCGCCGAGATGCGGCAGCCCGCGGTTCTCGAGCGCCTGTCGGTGTGGATGGGGCGACCACCTGCCGCGGGTACGCTCCTTGGCGTCCCGGACACCTGGAGCGTGGCGTTGGCGGCGCGGCGGCTGTTGGCGGAGCCGAAGGCCGAGTCCGTGGGGGCGATCGCGGACGTGCTCTTTGCTGCCCCCGATCCGGCCGCGGTACGCCCGCTCGTCGCCTTCGCGGCGCGCGCCTCGACCCGCGTGGTGCGGCTGCGGGCGCTGGAGCACATGGCGGCGGCGCCGATGCCGGTCGACGTGCCGGCGTTGATGGCGCTGCTCGCCGATCCGGACCGTGAGTTTCGCCAGAGCGGCCTGCGGGCGCTCGCGGTGCACGCTGACGCCGCGGTCGCGGACGCGCTCGCCGCCTACATGCTGGTGGAGAGCGCGCCGGAGCTTCTCCGGACCGCCGCGGCGGCGCTGCGCCGCCAGTCGACGGAGGATCTGGCCGCGGCGACCTTGCCCCGACTGCAGTCCGCGAACGGCTATGCCCTCGAGCTCCTGGTGTTCCTGGTGCGCGAGCGCCAAGGCGAGGTGGTGCTCTGGCCGAAGGTGGTCGCGCTCGCCCGCCTCCCCGGAGACGAGGCGCTGCGAGCGGTCGTCGCCGAGGACGCCGCGGTTCGCGAGCGCGTGCTGTTGCCGCACCTGCAAGACCCGACGCTGACCGCGGCCGAGCGCCTGGCCGTGGTTCGGGGGCTCGCTGACATTCACGACGTCGCCACGACCAGGGCGCTGTTGGCGCTCGTCACCGCCGCCGCGGATCCGAGCGTCATTCGGGAGGTCGGCGCCGCCGCTCCGGATCCCGCGCCGGTCGAGCTGTGGGACCGCCTGGCCGACGTCGTCGACAACGGCGGCACCGAGCAACGCGCGGCGGCGTACGCCGTGTTGGCGCGTGCGACCGCGGAGCCCGGCCGGCGATCGCTCATCAAGGCGATCGAGAGCGAGGCCGAGGTGTCGCTCTTGACCGACCTGCTCGCCGCCACCGGCGAGCGCGCCGAGCCTGAGGTCGTCGCCGCGGTGGCGACCCGGCTCGGCGACGATCAAGACCCGCGGATCGCAAAGGCGGCCATCCACTGGCTGCGGCGGGTCGCGGATCCGACGTTGGCGCCGCGCTACGTCCTGTGGATCCACCGTGGACCGACGGCGGGCGACGGCGGCCTGGTCGACGAGACCGCCTTCGAGGCGTTGGCGGCGCTGCCGCCGCCGGCCGCGGAGAACGGCCTGCGCGAGGTCGTCAGCGATCCGGGCGCAAGGCGGGCGCTCCGACTCCGGGCGGTGGAGCTCCTCGGCGAGCGCGGCGCACGCGATGATCTCGGGCTGCTCGAGGCGACGGCAAAGACCGACGACCGAGAGCTGAAGGCGGCGGCGAAGAACGCCATGCACCGCCTCGCCCCGGACCTGCAGGCCGAATGGGACGGGTGGGGACGTTACCCGCTGGTGCTCACCTCGAGCGCGTTCGGCACGGCTTTGTTGCTGTTGTCGACCCAGATCGCGGAGGAGCTCTCCGAGGCCGGACAGAGCAAGCGCAAGGTGCTGCTGGGGGTGGGGGGCGCGGCGCTCGGGGCCAGCACCTCGTTCTTGTTGACGCTCAACACCGACGTCTCTCTGGGCGAGGCGGGCTACTACACGACGTTGGGGCTGTGGGGGACCACCGGCGGCTACTCGCTGGCGCGCGTCGCCGGGCTCGGGGTGCGAGAGAAGACCGGGCCGCTCTGGGCGGCGATCGGCGGTGAGCTGTTGGGCGTCGGCGTCGGGGCCCTGACTCTGCGGCCGGCACGCTTCTCGATTGCCGACGTCGTGCTCACCAACGCCACCGCGACGTCGCTCGGGGTGGGGGCGCTCGGCGCCGCCTACCTCGGGCGCCTGGGCGGGGGCACCGCCGGAGCTGCGGACGTCTTCACGCTCGGTGGCCTGGCGGCGGTGGCGCCGCTCGCGGTGCTCAGCCCGCGCTTGCATCTCGACGGCGAGCAGCTCTTCGGCTTCGGCACCAGCATCGCCTTTGCGACTTGGCTGGGGGCGTTCGCGCCCAAGGCGTTGGTGCGCAAGGAGGACGCCAAGCCCGGCGACACCCTCGCCGGCATCGGCCTCGGGCAGGCCGTGGGCTGGGCGGGCGGCCTGGTCCTCAGCCAGGTGACGACCTTCGGCGGCGCGCAGGTGGCGTGGGCGACGCTCGGTGCGCTCTCCGGTGCGGGCTTGGGGACCGGCATCGGGCTGTCCGATCTGAGGCTTCGCGGCCGACCGACCTACGGCTTGCTCGAGGGCGGCACCCTGCTTGGCGCCGGGGTCCTCACCTGGATCGGTCCGCGTCTGGATTTCAGCGCTACCGACGTCGGGCTGATCACCTTGATGACGCTGGGCGGCGCGTTGACCGGGGCGCGGGTTCCGGCCCAGGTCGCCGAGAACGTCAACGTCGCGGGGGTGGACGAGACGGCCGGCCGGCAGAAGAAATGGGGCGGCAGCCTGGTCGGGGGAACACTGGGGTTGTATGCCGGGCTGGGGGCGAGTCAGCTCGTCGAGCTCTCCGGCGGCGAGCTGTTGATGACCGCCGCCGGCGCTACGGTGTTGGGGACCGGCGGGGCCGGCATCTCGCTGCTGTTGCCGGAGGTCGGCGGTGGCCAATTCTCGAACATGTTCTCGGCCGGTGCGGCGATCGGCGCCGTGGGGTTGGGCGCCTTCCTCGCGCCACGCCTGCGGTACGAGCCGGCCGACATCGCGCTCGGACTGTCGACCGGCTCGCTCGGCGCCTTCTTGGGCAGCTTCGTCCCCGCCTATCGAACGGCGGCGCACGACAAGCTGCCGGTCGGGGAGCAGACCGGTGGCGCGATGGCGGGTGGCGCGCTAGGTCTGGTGTTTGCGGGCGCGGTGTCGCAGTTCACCGACGTCGAGCCGTATCGGGTGCTGCGTGTGGATCTCGGCGCTCTCGGCGGCATGGCGTTCGGCAGTGGCCTCGGTCTGTTGCTGCCGGCGTCGGTCTCGCACGGCGAGGGTCGGCGGACGACGGTGGCGCTGATGCAGGCGGGGACCGCGCTCGGCTACGGCATCGCGACGTTGACCGAGCGCCGCACCGAGTACAGCGGCGCCGACCGTTATCACCTGGCGCTGGCGTCGGCGTTCGGCGCGTTTCACGGCTCGCTGATCCCTGCGGCCTGGCGGGCGCCGACCGACCCGATCGCCCTTCACGAGAAGACCGGCGGCGCGCTCGTGGGACTGGCGTCGGGTGCGGCGGCGGCGCGGCTCGCGATCTATCTCGGGCCGAAGGACGCGGCGGACGTGACCGAGGTCGGTCTCTGGGATCTCTACGGCACCGCCATCGGGACGGGGCTCGCCGGGCTCTCCACCCTCGACCGGCGCGGTCGCACGGTCGCGGTCGGGGCGTCGGGGCTCGTCGGGCTCGGGGCGGGGGAATTGATCGCCGGTCACACGACCTTCACGCCGTCGGACCTCTACCTGGTGAGCACCCTGACGACGCTCGGCGCCGTCGCGGGCTTGGGGCTGCCGTACTGGGTCCGGGAGGGCGACCCGGACCTCGAGGCCGGGGCCGCGGGCGCGTCGGTGGCGGCGGGGGCGTTCGGACTCGCGGGCCTGGGTCTGTCCCAGCTCGTCGACTACGACCCGATGGATCTCCCGGAGGTGTTGCTCACCTCGGCCACCCTCAGCGCCGGGCTCTGGGGTGTCGGTCGCGCGCGCGTGCACAAGAGCGCGCGCACGCGCTATCGCCTGCAGGATCTCGGTTGGATCGCGGGGACGGGAGCGGGGCTGTGGGCGGCGCCGCGGACGGCGTACTCCGAGGACGATCTGTGGTGGGTGGCCTACGGCGCCGGGCTCGGCGCCTGGGTCGGGGGGCTCGTGCCAACGGCGCTCCACGGCCGAGGCGCAGATGCGGCGCAGCGCGGCGGAGGCGCAACGAGCGGCGCGGCGCTCGGCGCCCTGGCGTTTGCGACCGCGGCGCAGTGGTGGGAGCTGCCGAAGAGCTTCGCGTTTGGGGCTGCCGGGCTGTCGACCGCGACGACCTTGGTCGGGTCGGGGCTCGGCGTGCTGCAGGTGCCGGGGAAGCCGCAGCAGCAGGCGCTGGCGATGCAGCTCGCGGCGGTTTCCGGGAGCCTCGCGGCCGGCCTGGTGATGCCGAAGGCTGAGCTCGGCGTCGCCGAGGCGGCGACGATCGTCACCGACGCCGGTCTCGGGGCCTGGTTCGGCAGGTTCGCGCCCGCGGCGCTCGGGGTCGAGCGGGCGCGGCGGGAGCGGGGCGGGGCGCTCGCGGGGACCGGCGCCGGGATGCTGCTCGGCTACGGCGCCAGTCAGCTTCTCCATCCGACGGTCAGCGACAACGTCGAGGTCACGGCATACAGCGGCGTGGGATCGGCCATCGGCACCGGCCTCGGGTTGCTGCTCGACCTCGATGGGGTGGCGACGACGAGGAGTCTGGAGGCGGCGGGGATCGCGGGCTTCGCGCTGGGCACCGGGGTGGCGCGCTTCACCGACTTCAAGGCGGCCGACGCCGGCGTGATGGCGGCGGCGAGCGGCTGGGGGAGCTGGCACGGGCTGTGGCTCGGTGACGTGTTGGCGCGCTCCGGGTCGGAGCGGGCGCGGCGCCGGGCCGGCGGGGCGCTGCTCGGCGCCGGCGTCGGTGTCACCGCCGGGGCGGTGTTGTCGCAGCTCACCGACGAGAGCGGCGATCTGCTCGCGGAGGCCTCGGTGATGATGGGCGCCGGCAACATGATCGGCACCGGCGGCGGCTACCTGTTGCAGCTCGACCCGGGGCTTCGGACCGGCCTGTTCGAGGCCGGCGGGCTCGCCGGCATCGTCGGCGGCCTGACGCTGGGCCGCCGCACCGAGTACAGCCGTAACGACGTCATCCTCGTCGGCATGAGCGGACTGTTCGGCGGCCTGCACGGCACGCTCTTGAGCGGCATCATCCACGACGACGCCTCCGAGCAGGCCACCTGGGGCGGCTTCTTGGCCGGCACCGGGCTGGGTCTTCTGGGTGGCATGGCCGTCGCAGAGCGGCTGGAGCTCGGGGCCGAGGATCTCGCCGAGCTGACGCTCGTCACCGCGGCCGGAGACGCGGTCGGGCTCGGGGCCGCCGCCTGGCTCGAGCTCGACACCCGGTCGACGTTCGGGCTCATCGAAGCGTCGGGGCTCGGCCTCGCGGCGCTCGGGCTGCTGACTGCGGACCAGACGAGCTTCGATCGCGGCGACCGGGTGCTGACGGCGTACGGCGCGCTCTACGGAGCCTGGCTCGGCGCCTACGCGCCGCGCATGTGGCAGGAGGCCGAGCCGGCGGGCTCGCAGACCGGGACCGGGATCCTGCTCGGTGCAGGTGTTGGGGCGCTCGGCGCCGGCGTGCTGTCGCAGGTCACCGACTACCGGCTCGCGGACGTGGCGGAGATCGCGTTCGGGACCACGACCTCCTCGGTGCTCGGCGCCGGCCTCGGCCTGGTGCTCGATCCGGGCGGCGACCTGTGGGTGCCGCTGATGGAAGGCGTGGGTTTCGCCGGCACCCTCGCGGTGGGCTACCTGGCGCCGCGGACCAGCTACACCGCGAGCGACGCGGTGCTCGGCGGTCTGGCTGCGGCCTACGGGTTGTACCAAGGAGCCGGCCTGTCCTACCTCGCGAAGGCCAAGGACGAGCAGGTCGCCGGCGCGATGCTGGCGGCGACCGCGGCCGGCACGCTCGCCGGCAGCTATCTGGCGCCGTACGTGCATTTGAGCGGCACCGATGTCTTGATGCTGCTCGCGGGTAGCGCCTGGGGCGTGTGGATCGGGGTCTGGACCGCGGCGGCGATCGACGAGCGTCAGGAGGGGAGCCTCGATCGCAGCGTGGTGTCGCTCGGGGTCGGGACGACGGCGGTGGCGACCGACGTGACGTTGGTGGCGACCTCGGTGGCGATCAGCAAGCTGGTGAAGATGCCGCCAAAGCAGTTCGCGTGGGTGAGCGTCGGCGGCGGGTTGGGGCTGGTCGCGGGCTTGTCGGCGTCGAATCTGGTGCAGAGCCGGCTGAGTCCGAAGCTCGGCATCGCCGCCGGCAGCGTCGCCGGGCTCGCGGCCGGCGCGGTGGCGACGAGCTTCTTCGACTGGCAGCCGGCAGAGGAGGCCGCGGGGATGGCCGACGCCGGCTCGAGCGCGACGCGACTCTTCGGGTGGCTGCCGCAGGTGGACCTGTGGTTCCCGGGGGTCGTCGTCGAGCCGGCCGGTGACCGCGAAGGGCTGTCGCCGGTGCAGGGCTCGAAGATCCTGTTGCAGATCACCGGGTTCTTGCGCTGAGCCGGCGCGAAGGTCGAGCTACGGGCGTGGTGTGACGCGCTTCACCGGGGCGCTCTGCAGGATCTCCTCGACGGCCGCCTTGAAGCTCGCCTCGGGCTCGAGGAACGCGACCCCGACGCCGTCGTCGGCATGGCGGACGATGCGGGCCGGGCACACGAGGGTGTCTTCGCCCCACACGATCGCGAACTCCTGGGTGCTGCCGACGTCCGGGCGGGCGGTGGTCTCGATGAACGCGCCGCTGACGCTCAGGTCGCGGGTGCGGCCGAAAGGCAGCATGTCATCGCCGGCGGTGATGAAGATGGTGACGTCATGGCGGGGGGCGCGATTGGTTTCGAGGTCCGCCATTGCTCCACCCTAGCATCGGTGCGAAGGCTCGGTCCACGCGGTCGTCAGCGCGGGGTCACCGGCACCGGCGGTGCGGTGTCCATGATCTCTTGCAGCGCCTGAAGAAAATAGGCATCCGGATCGGAGAACGCCAAGGCGATCCCCTGCGGGGTGTGGCGCACGACCGCCGCGTGGCAGGAGAACACGTCGTCGCCCCACGCCAGCGAGATCTCGAGCTGCGAGCGCAACGGCGGCCGCACCGCGGTCTCGAGCAGCAGACCGGAGAGGCTGAGATCGCGGGTGCACGCGAACGGCACGCTGGCGTCCCCCATGCCCACGAAGAGGGTGGCGACCCGGCGGCCCGGGGGGCGGCGGCGCTCTGTACCTGATGCCATCCGCCAGGACGTTAGCCCGGGGACGTCCTGCAGTCGAGGGGCCGGCCGCGCCGCGCCAGGGTTGGCAGATGCGGTCGCCCGAGCCTAAGCTCGCGTCCATGAGTGCGTCCCGAATCGAGCTCGAGCCCGGGGTGGTGCGCGGTGAGTTCTTTGCGCCGCTCGCCGACGGGCGAGTGCGCTGCGATCTGTGCCCGCGCGGCTGCATCTTGAAGGATGGCCAGCGGGCATTCTGTTTCGTCCGCGCCGCTCGGGGTCAGGAGGTGGTGCTGACCACTTACGGTCGGTCCACCGGCTTTTGCGTCGATCCGATCGAGAAGAAGCCGCTTTGCCACTTCTACCCCGGCAGCGCGGTGCTGTCGTTCGGTACCGCGGGCTGCAACCTCGGCTGTCGTTTCTGCCAGAACTGGGGGTCGAGCAGGGCGCGTCAGGTGGAGCTGATGTCAGAGACCGCGACCCCGGAGGCAATCGCCGCCGCGGCGGTCGCGAGCGGCTCGCGGTCGGTGGCGTTCACCTACAACGATCCGGTGATCTTCCACGAGTACGCGGTCGACACCGCGATCGCCTGCCAGGCGCGGGGCGTCAAGACCGTCGCGGTGACCGCCGGCTACATCAGCGCCGCGGCGCGCGAGCGCTTCTTCGCGCACATCGACGCCGCCAACGTCGACCTGAAGGCCTTCGACGAGCGCTTCTACCACAAGCTCGCCGCCGGGCACCTCGCGCCGGTGCTCGACACCCTGCGCTATCTGCGTCACGAGACCTCGGTGTGGCTGGAGATCACGACGCTCCTCATCCCGGGAGAGAACGACTCGGTCGCCGAGATCCAGGCGTTGTCCGAGTGGGTCGCGGAGAACCTCGGGCCGGACGTGCCGTTGCACTTCTCCGCGTTTCACCCCGACTACAAGCTCCTCGACCGTCCACCGACGCCGGCCGCGACGCTGAGCCGGGCCCGCACTCAGGCCAAGGGCGCGGGGCTGCGCTACGTCTACACCGGCAACGTTCACGACCCCGAGGGGCAGAGCACGCGCTGTCCCTCGTGTGCCGCCCTGGTCATCGGTCGCGACGGCTACGACGTCGGCACCTGGGGCCTGAAGCACGGGGCGTGCGCCGCCTGCGGCACTGAAATCGCCGGCCGCTTCGACGCGCTCCCTGGTACCTGGGGTAGCCGCCGCCTGCCGGTGCGGCTCTCCGGCTAGCGCCGTGCTTTCCGGCATAGTATGGCGCGGCCGATGCGAAGGGCGGTGCAGGGTGGGATCATCCAGGTGTGCCTGGTCGTGGGTTGTACTTCGTCCCCCTCGGGCAGGGCGGTGCCTTCGGAGGCGTCCGTGGCGGTGATCTTCGTCAACGCCAACGTCGTGACCCTCGATCCGACACAGCCGGTGGCGGCCGCGCTCCGCGTCGCGGGCGACCGAATCACCCACGTCTGGACCGGCGCGCCGCCCGCATCCGTCTCCGGGAAGACGATCGATCTCGCCGGCGCGACCGTGCTCCCCGGTCTCGTGGATGCGCATCTACACTTGCAGAGCCTCGGGGAGGCGGCGCGGGAGATCGATCTGGTCGGTGCGCCGTCGCTCGCAGCCACCCTTGCCCGGGTGCAGGGCGGCGCGACGCACGCGGCCGCGAATCGGTGGTTGCGGGGCCGGGGTTGGGATCAGAACGACTGGCCTACGCCGCGGTTCCCGACCGCCGCCGACCTGGACAGGGTGGTCGCCGATCGCCCGGTGTGGCTCGAGCGGATCGACGGCCACGCGGCGTGGGTCAACTCGCGGGCGCTGGCGCTGGCCGGCATCGACCGGAAGACGAAGAGTCCACCGGGAGGGGAGATCGTCGCCGGCGCCGACGGGGCGCCGACCGGCATCCTCATCGACAACGCCATGGATCTGGTAACCGCGGTGCAGCCGCAAGCCACCGGTGCCGAGCTGCGCGCCGACTTGGCCGCGGCGTTGCGCAAGTGTGCCGCGGTCGGCCTGACCGGCGTCCACGACATGGGCACGACCCCGGCGATGCTCGCCGAGCTCGAGGCGCTGGCGGTCGCGGACGCGCTGCCGGTCCGGGTGACCGCCTACCTCTCGGGCACCGACGCGGAGCTCGCGCCGCTTTTGCAGGAGCCGCCTCGGCGGCAGGGGCTGCTGCGGGTGGTCGGCGTCAAGCTCTTCGCCGACGGGGCGCTGGGCTCGCGCGGCGCGGCGTTGCTCGCGCCCTACAGCGACGCGCCGCAGAGTCCCGGGCTGCTCCTCACGCCGCCGGCGGTGCTCGCACAACGGAGCCGGCGCGTCGCCGCCGCCGGCTACCAGGTCGCGGTGCATGCGATTGGCGACCGGGGCGTGCGGGTGGCGCTCGATGCCCTGGCCGCGATCGGCAACGGCGGCGGCGTCCGGCATCGGATCGAGCACGCGCAGGTGATCTCCCCTCCTGATTTCGACCGCTTCGCGGCGCTCGAGATCATCGCCAGCATGCAACCCACCCACGCGACGAGCGACATGCCGTGGGCCGAGGCGAGGCTCGGGGCCGAGCGGCTTCGCGGGGCGTACGCCTGGCGGCAGCTCGCGGATCGGGGCGTGACCCTGGCGTTTGGCTCCGACGCGCCGGTCGAAGACGTGAGCCCGTGGTTGGGGCTGTATGCCGCGGTCACCAGGCAAGATCTGAAAGGCGAGCCCAAGGAGGGGTTCATGCCGGGCGAGCGCCTGCCAATTGGCGCGGCTCTCGTGGCTTACACCGGGGGCGCGGCGGCGGCGGCGATGGACTCCGATCTGGGGCGGATCGCCCCGGGCGCCAAGGCCGACCTGACAGTGGTCGACCGCGATCCCAGGAGCGTCGCGGCGACCGAGCTCGCGACCACGCGGGTGCTGCGCACCATCGTCGACGGTCGCGAGAGGTGAGGGTGGCGCGTCGTCAGGTCTTGAGGATGAGCTTGGCGTCCAGGGCCACCCAGGCGTCGCCGGCATCGCCGACCGGGTTGATGTCCAGCTGACTGAAGCGGTCGCCCAGGTCGACCGCGAGCTGCGAGGTCGCGGCGATCACCTGCGCGAGCGCCGCGGCGTCCATCGTGATGCCGCGGAACCCGGAGAACAACGGCGCGATCTTGAGCTCGCCGATCATCCGCACCGCCTCGTCCGGCTCGCAGGGGGCGAGGCGGAAGGCGACGTCGCGGTAGATCTCGGTCAGGATGCCCCCGGCGCCGACCATCACCGCCGGGCCGAACTCGCGGTCGACGAGCGCGCCGACGATGCACTCGCGGCCCGAGAGCTTCAGGTGCTCTTCGACGAGCAGCGGCTGTCCTGGGAAGCGGCGGCGCAGGTCGGCCACGGCGTCGGCGAGGGCCGCGGCCTCGATCTTCAGACGCACGCCGCGTTGCTCGGTCTTGTGGAGGATGTCGGGCGAGCAGACCTTGACCACGTACGGCTCGCCGAAGGTGAGGCGCGGCAGCGCCTCGTCCGGGCTCAACCGTACGCCCCGGGGCGCGCGGACGCCGTAGAGGGCGAGCGCGGCCTTCACCTCCCACTCGTCGGGCCGCTGCGGCACCCGCAGGCTCTCGAGCCAAGCGGCGAGGTCGGGGCTCATGGCGCACCTCGGTGGCGGCTGCTGATCTGATGGCGCTCGACCAGCCAACGGACGGCGCGCACCGCGCGGGCGATGCTCGGAAAGCCGATGACGCCGTGGTCGTGGAAACGGCTGAGGTGGCCGTTGGTGAACGGCCCGAACTGCGCCACCAGGATCAAGGGCTTGGTGAGCTCGGGCTGCAGGCCGCAGATCGCGCGGATCAGCCCGTCGGTGATGCCGGGCGGCGCGAACAGCGCGACGCAGAGGACGATGTCGACCCCGGGGTCCTCCGCGACCGCGCGCACCGCGTCGACGGTCATCGCGTCGGTGGCGCTCGCGGTCAGGTCGACGGGGTTGTGCAACGAGGCGAACGCCGGCGCCACGGCCCCGAGGCGGGTCTCGGTCTCCGGCGCGAGCTTGGCCATCGCGAGCGGCACGATCGGATCGGCAGCCTCGACGTAGTCGGTCGCCATGACCCCGTAGCCGCCCGCCGGCGAGACGATGCCGACGCGGCGGCCCTCGGGCGGCCTGGTGACCGCGAGGACGCGCGCCGCGTCACAGAGCTGCTCCTCGTCGAAGACCCGCTGGATGCCGAACTGGCGAAAGGCGCCCGACACCACCCGGTCGGAGCCGGCGAGCCTCCCGGTGTGCGAGCTCGCGGCGGCGGCGGCGGTCGGGGTGCGGCCCGCCTTCAGGACCACCACCGGCTTGCGGCGGGCGAGCTTTCCGGCCGCTTCGAGGAACTCGTGCCCGTTCGGGAGCGCCTCGACGTAGAGCGCGACGCAGGTGGTGCGCTCGTCGTCGGCGAAGTGCTGCATGAAGTCGACCTCGTCGAGATCGACCTTGTTGCCGAGGCCGACGAAGGCGCGCAGCCCGAAGCCGATGTTGCTCTCGAGCCCCAGCGCCTCGACCCCCACCGAGCCGCTCTGGGTGATGAACGCGACGCCGCCGCCTTGCGCCAGCACGTGGTCGCCGTGCTCGACGAAGATGGTGTCGAGCCGCTCCTGGGGCACGAACAGGCCGAGGGTGTTGGGGCCGAGGATGCGGGTGGCGGTGGTCTCGAGGAGCTTGCGGAGTCGGTCTTCGAGCGCTGCGCCCGAGCCGCCGACCTCGGCGAAGCCGCCGGCCACTGGGATGATGAACGGGATGCCGTGCGCGGCGCAGGCCTCGGCGGCCTCGGTGGCGCGCTCGGCGCCGGTGGCGATCACCGCGACGTCGACCTCTGCGGGCAGCTCGGAGACCTGCTTGAAGGCCTGGCGCCCGAGGATCGTGGCCTCGGTGGGGTGCACCGGATAGACCGGGCGCTCGGCGCGCAGCAGGGTCTCGAAGATGATGCGGCCCACCTTGCCCGACTTCGCGGTGGCGCCGACGACGGCGACGGCGCGGGGTCGCAGCAGTCGGCTCAGGTCTGCCTTGGGCCGCACAAGAGCACCTCGGTTCGGAGGTCGGCTCGACACGGTGGCACTCCGTTGAATCAGAGGTGAGCGGCGCTCACGGCTGACAGTCGGGGTCGTTGCGGACACACGCATCGCACCAGCCGTCGCCGGCCCAGCTGGCGGGGCAGGTGCTGCTGCAGTCGGGATCGTCCTGGAGACACGGATCACACAGGCCGTCACCGCGCCAGGTCGCGGGGCAGTTGGGGTTGCTGCAGGAGGTGCCGGTGCACGCGGTGCCGCCGTGCGCCGCGAGGTTGCCGAAGTAGCGCTGGATCTCGCGCTTGCAAACCGCGCACATCGGCGCCGCGAGATCTCGCATCATGCAGGTGAGCTGCGGTCGGTATTTGCCGTGCTCGCAGTAGCCGGCGCCCTCGAAGGCGCCGACCGTGGTCTGGTAGGCGTCCGTCGCCGGCGTCGGCAGGCGGTCGGTGGTCAGCATGTCGGCCCACGGGATCAGGTCGCGGCTGCTGCCGAGGGCGACGTTCAGGCCGCCGTTGCCGCTCTCGCAGGTGCCGGCGGAGTACTCGTCGGCGAGGTGGAAGACGCTGTGGGCGAGCTCGTGGCCGAGGATGGCGCCGCCGTAACTGGAGCGGGTCTGGAGCACGAAGGGCCCGGCCGCGCAGCCGCCGTAGACGTCGCTGTTCACCAGGATCACGACGAAGTCGGCGCCGACCTGTTTGCCGAGGTCGACCACCGCCTCGTAGGCGTCGGTCGATTGCGGGTAGACGCAGCGGTAGACGCCGCTCTGGTTGAAGCTGACGTCGAAGGCGGTGTCGCGGATCATCCCCTGGGTCGGATCGTCGACGCCGCTCTGCCGCGAGCGCACGTCCTGGCGCCAAACATTGAAGAACCCCCAATAGGGCTGAAAGTCGGGGAGCGCCGCCATGCTGTCGATCGAGGTCTGGACGTCGGCGTGGAACTTCTCCATCTCGGCGGCGGTGTAGCCCTCGGGCAAGAACAGCAGGTCGAGCTTCGCCGTCGGTGCGCCGTGGTCCACGATCTTGACGGCGCCGCCGAGGACGTCGGCGCTGCGATTCAAGAGCGCGGCGGACGAAGCGGTGGCGAGCGCCGGGTCGACCTGAGCGCGCCCGAGCTCGTGCCAGCCGCGCTCGTCGGCCTCGAAGACGATGACCTCGCTCCAAATCGGCGGCACCCGCAAGGTCAGCAGACCCTTGTCGGTCGCGACCCGGCGCGCCGTGAGCCGGCCGTCCTCGACCGTCTCCGACCGCGCCTGGCGAGGGTCGAAGAGCGAGCCGGAGCGCCGCGTGACTCCATGCTGGTCCACGACCTCGAAGCGCAGCAGGCTGGCGTCGGTGTTGCGTGGCAAGGTGACGCCGGCCGCCCGGCCGACGTTGCTCAACCGCAGGCCCCCGGTGTCGAGCACCATCCGGATCTCGAGGTCATCCGGAGCGCCGCCCTCGAGATCGACGCTGACGTTGCCGTCGCCGACGGCGCAAGCTGCGGCCGTAACGATCCATAAACACAGGATATTTCGCATCAGCTGCTCCAGGGGCGGCGTCGCGCCGTCGTCGGCGCCCGCGGTCGGACCGCACCACTTGAGGTTTTCGGCAGCGGCGGCGATTGGTTTCGCGAGAAAGCGCTGGTTTTGCCTGCAGATCGATCACCTCGGCGCGCTGCGCTCGAGGACGATGTGGGCGAACATCGCGGTCTTTTCGGTCGCGCGCCCGAGGAGTCGCTCCAGGCGGCGCACGAGCGGGTAGCTCTGCCCCGGCAGCGACAGCCGGAGCGAGACGCCGCCGGCGAGCAGGTAGGCGACCGGCATCAGCGGCCGGATCGTCGCGATCGTCCACTCGCGCTCTTGGCGCGCGAAGCGGTCGCGGTCCCGCGCGAACAAGATCCACGGCAACGCGCCGTTGGCGCGCGACAGCGGGCCGTCGCCGTCCACCTCCCACGAGGCCTCGGGATCGAAGGGCTCGGGGTGCAGATGGGCGTAGACCAGCCTCGACCACGGTGTCACCCACGGCTCGATCATGCCGACGATCCCGCCCGGCCGCACGACGCGCGCCGCCTCCTCGAGGAACCGCGCCGGCTGCCGTAGGTGATGCAGGACGTCGATCATCAGGATCGCCTTCAGCTCGCCGGCGGCAAACGGCAGCTGCTCGGCGTCGAGGGTGCGCTCGACGCCGGGGAGCGGCTGCACGTCCGAGGTGATCAGGTCGGGGACGACCTCGCGCAGGAACCCGGCGCCCGAGCCGATCTCCAACACCCGACCCGCCCCCGGCGGCAGGCTCGCGGCGAGCGTCTGGTACCACTCGCGGTAGAGCTGCTGCAAGAACGGCTTGCTCGCGATCACGCGCCGGCGCAGCACCGTCGTCTGCACGTCGTCGAGCGCCCGGCCGGCGGTGAGCGGATGCGCGAGGAGACGCGACCAGAGCGACATCGGCAGGCTCAAGGCTTGCGCGCCGTCTGCGCGCGCCAGGAATCGAGGCGCGCCTTGATCGCCTGCTCGTCGCCCTCGCCGCTCGGACGGTAGTAGGTCGTGTCGGCGAGGCGGTCGGGCAGATAGCGCTCCGGTACGTAGTGGCCGTCGAACTCGTGCGGGTACTTGTAGTCGCGGCCGTAGCCCGGTCCCTTCATCAGCGCCGTCGGCGCGTTCCTGAGCTTCTTCGGCACCGGCAGCGGCCCGTGCTCGAGCACGTCACGGCGGGCGTCCTTGTAGGCGACGATCACCGCGTTCGACTTGGGGGCGCAGGCGAGGTAGGTCGCGGCCTGGGTCATCGGCAGCACGCCTTCCGGCAGGCCGACGAGCTCGAACGCGTGCAGCGCGTTCACCGCGACTCCGAGGGCGCGCGGATCGGCGTTGCCGACGTCCTCGCTCGCGAAGATCACCATGCGCCGCAAGATGAAGCGCGGCTCCTCGCCCGACTCCAGCATCCGCACCATCCAGTAGGTGGCGGCGTCGGGGTCGCTGCCGCGCAGCGATTTGATGAAGGCGCTGATGATGTTGTAGTGCTCCTCGCCGGCCTTGTCGTAGAGCAGCGCCTTGTGTTGGGTCGCCTCCTCGACGTGGGCGATCGACAGGGTCGTGACCTTCTCCTGGGTCGCGAGGTCGGCGGCGATCTCGAGGGTGTTGAGCGCCCGGCGGGCGTCGCCCTGGCTGCCGGCGGCGATCGCCTCGAGGATCTCCCTTGCGGCGCCGAGGTTGCGGGCCCCGAGGCCGCGCTCCGGGTCGGCGAGCGCCCGAGCCAGCAGCTCGAGGAGCGCCCCGGCCGGGATCGGCTCGAGGACGAAGACCCGGCAGCGGGAGAGCAGCGCGGCGTTGACCTCGAACGACGGGTTCTCGGTGGTGGCGCCGATCAGCGTCACCAGGCCGGTCTCGACGTGCGGCAGCAGCGCGTCTTGCTGCGCCTTGTTGAAGCGGTGGATCTCGTCGATGAAGAGCACGGTCTTCTTGCGATGGTATTGGCGGGCGGCGCGCGCCCGCTCTACGACCTCGCGCAGCTCCTTGACGCCGCTCATCACCGCCGAGACGCTCTCGAAGTCGGCGGCGAGCTCCGCCGCCAGCGCCCGCGCCAGGGTCGTCTTCCCCGACCCCGGCGGTCCCCAGAGGATCATCGACGCGATCTCCCCCTTGGCGACCAGCTGGCGGATGGCGCGGCCGGGGGCGAGGATCTTCTCCTGGCCGACGATCTCGTCCAAGGTCCTCGGGCGCATGCGGTCGGCGAGCGGGCGCAGCGACGGGTCGGCGGCGGCGGCAGCGGCGAAGAGATCGCCGGCGCCCTTGTCAGGCGGGCGCGTCGGTCTCTTCATCGATCAGCTCCTCGGCGGGCGTCTCGGGGTCGGCGGCGCGCGGCTCCGACACCGTGTCGCCCTGCGGCACACCGGGGTGGCGCGGCGCGCGCGGCGTCACCCAGGGGGCGGCGAGGTCCCGGCGCTCGTGGCGGGTCAGCGCGTCGCTGCACAGGCGCTCGATGTCGAGCGCGGTCTCGGCCTTGGTGACCGCCTCTGCGCGCGCGTGGGTCTCGGGGTCGCGCGGCACGAACAGGGTGCAGCAGTCTTCGTCCGGCAGGATCGAGGTCTCGTAGGTCCCGAGCTTCTTGGCCTCGGCGATGATCTCCTGCTTGTCGAAGCCGATGAGCGGCCGCAGGATCGGCAATGGGCTCGCGGCGTTGATCGCGACCAGGTTCGACAGGGTCTGCGACGCCACCTGACCCAGGCTCTCGCCGGTCACCAGCGCTCGGCAGCGGAACTGCGCCGCGAGGGTCGCGGCGATGCGGATCATGAAGCGGCGATACAACACCACCCGCAACGCCGGCGGCGCGTTGGTCACGATCTCGCGCTGCAGCTCGCCGAACGGCACCAGGAACAACGTGATCTGGCCCTGGTAGGCCGCGAGGTGCTCTGCGAGCTCGACCGCCTTCTCCTGGGACGCGCGGCTCAAGAACGGGTGGCTGTGAAAATGGGTCGCGAACACCCGACAGCCGCGCCGCTGCATCCGGGCGGCGGCGACCGGCGAGTCGATGCCCCCCGACAGCAGGCACATCACCTTGCCGCTGATCCCCGCCGGCAGGCCCAACGCGCCGGCGAACTTGTCGACGTAGAGATAGGCGCTCCCCGGCATCATCTCGCAGTAGACCTGCAGATCGGCGCCTTCGAGCTTCACCTTCGCCGGGTGGTGCTGCAGCAGGTACGCGCCCACCTCGCGGTCGACCATCAGCGACGGATAGGGGAGATCCTTGAACACCCGCCGCGCGCTGACCCGAAAGGTGGTGTAGGTGCGGCCTTGGATCAGCGCCAGCGCCTGCTCTTTGATCCGGTCGAGGTCCAAGGCGGTGCGCACCACCGGCGAGTACGAGGACAGGCCGTAGACGGTCTTCAGGCGCGCGTGCACCGTCGCCAGGTCCAGGTCGTCTTGCTGCGCCCGCACGAACAGCCGACCCGAGAGGCGCTCGACCCGGCCGAAGGGCAAGCCGCTGAGGGCTTGCTGGACGTTCTCCGCGAGCTTGCCGATGAACAGCGGTCGGTTGCGGCCCTTGGTCGCGACCTCGGCGTAGTGCAGGATCAGGCCATCGCAGCGCATGGACAGGCTAGATAGCGATTCCGGCGCCGGAGCACCATAGCGCGACGCGGCTCAGGCGGTCCCGGCGTCCGGCTCGTCGTCCTGCTTGGTGATCACCTCGGCCTCGAAGTGGCTGCCGTCGTCGGCGAGGCGGAAGCTCTTGGTCTCGACGACGCGACCGTCGGCGAGCGCGACGATCAGGTACGACCAGCCGAAGGTGCCGGCGGCGCGGTCGGTCTCGCTGGGCGACGCCGGCGGCTGTGGGTGGGAGTGGTACAGCCCCAACGTCGCGAGCCCCCGGCTCGCGAAGCGCTCTGCGACCAAGAGGGCGCGCGGGTCGAGGGTGTAACCTTGCCGTTTGTCACCGGCGAACAGGTTCGGGCTCGGCAACACGTGGGTGACGACGCGGTCGCCCGCGTCGGTCTCGGCGCCGAACAGCAGGCCGCAGCACTCGGCCGGCCAGGCGTGGGTCGCCTCGTAGTCGACGACCCGGAGCTGGGCCGCGGTGATGATCAGACGCGCCATGACTCTCGGGCCATCATGCAGACAGCGGCACTTGCTTGCCAGCGCGAACAACGGTAACGGATTTCGACTCAAACTCGGAGCTTGCCTCATGGTGCGCCACTTCCTGTCCGATCTCGACTTCTCCACCGCCGAGCACGAAGCGGTGCTGCGGCTCGCGGCAAAGGTGAAGCACACGCCGCAGGCGTTTGCCCATGCTCTCGTCGGCAAGACGCTGGCGATGATCTTCCAGAAGAGCTCGACACGGACCCGGGTGTCGTTCGAGTCCGGGATGTTGCAGCTCGGCGGGCACGCGATCTACTTGTCGGCGAAAGACATCCAGCTCGGGCGCGGCGAGCCGATCACCGACACCGGCAAGGTGTTGTCGCGTTACCTCGACATCATCATGATCCGCACCTTCGGCCACGACGAGGTCGAAGCGTTGGCCGGCTCCAGTCGGGTGCCGGTTATCAACGGCCTCGATGACCTGCTGCATCCCTGCCAGGCGCTCGCCGACGTGCTGACGGTGGTCGAGCACAAGGGCGCCGCCCGCGGCCGGCAGCTGGTGTTCGTCGGCGACGGCAACAACGTCGCGAACTCGCTGATGTTCGCCGGGGCGCGCTACGGCATGCACGTCCGCGTCATCGCGCCGCGCGGCTACCAACCGCGGCCGGAGATCGTCCAGACCGCGCAGCAGGAGGCCGCAGCGACCGGCGCCAAGATCGAGGTCACGGCCGATCTGGCCGCGGTCGAAGGGGCGGACGCGGTCTACACCGACGTCTGGGCGTCGATGGGCCAGGAGACCGAGGCCAACAAACGCAAGGTGGCGTTTCGCGGCTTCGAGGTCGACCGCGCCCTGATGAGCCGCGCCAAGAAGGACGCCATCTTCCTCCACTGCCTCCCGGCGCACCGGGGCGAGGAGGTGGCCGCCGAGGTCATCGACGGGCCGCAGTCGGCGGTGTTCGACCAGGCCGAGAACCGCCTCCACGTCCAGAAGGCGCTGATGCTCTTCCTGCTCGGGCACAGGACGAAGGCCAAGGGGTCGAGCGCGCCGGCACGCAGCAGCCGCAAGCCCGTGAAGGGCAAGGCCAAGCGAGCCCGGCGGCGCTAGAGGGCTCTGCACCTGCCTTTGATTCCCGCGCCGCCGATGCGGCGCCGCTCCCCACCCCCAGCCAACCTAGCGGGGGGACCGCCCGCCCGCACTCCGTCCGCGGACCACGCCGAAGGTGGAGCGCCGGCTCTGCGTCCCCCCGTGCCCCCGCACCGCGCACTGGCAAAGCCAGCTGCTCGGTGCCCGCCCCCGAGTGGGGCGAGGGGCGCAGATCCGACCAAGTGCTGCGTGCCATAGACCGTCTTCGTCCGTCCTTGACTCCCGCGCCGCGGCAACCGCGGCGCGGGAATCAAATCAAAGCGAAGACGGTAGAGACGCGGTCACCGACGTAGGTTCATGCAGGCTTCGGCGCTCGCGAACCCGGCGGTTGGGCGAAGGCTGTCGAAGAGCGGGTCGAGCCGCAAGTACAAGGCGCCGTCGTCTTTGGCTTCGCAGGCCTTCATCAGCCAGCCGCCGGCCTCGTCGGTCTCGCCCAGGGCGGCATAGATCCAGGCGATGCTGGTCGCGGCCTCGGGACGGTCGGCGCTGTGGTTGGTGAGCGTGGCCAGGACCTCCCGCGCCCGCGAAGTCTCAGCGGCGCGGGCCAGCGCCACCCCGAGGATCCCGGCGTAGCGCGGCCTGTCGGGCGCGAGCTTTGCGGCTCGGTGTGCGAGAGCCGACGCCTCGCTGAGCTTGTCCAGGTGGAGGTGGGCGAGCGCCAGCTCGGCGGTGGCCGCGGCCCCGAGCGGATCGAGCGCGAGCGCCTGCCGCGCGGCGTCGACGGCGATGGTCGGGTTCCGCGTCAGATTGCCGATCTGCGCCACCGTCGTGAGAGTAGCAGCCGACAGCGGATCCAAGGCGCGGGCGCTCTCGACCTCGGTCATGGCCTTGACCGGCTCGCCGAGGGTCGTGAACAGCAGGGCGCGCTCGAGATGGGCCGCCAGGTCGTCAGGAGCGATCTCCAGGGCTTTCTGCAGGGAGGCCTCGCTGCGCCTCCAGTCGAAATCAACCCGGCGCGCCAGTGTCGCGGCGAGCGCGTGCGCGGCGGCGACGTCGTCTGCCAACGCCAACGCTCTCGAGACCGCGGCGTCGGCGCGCTCGAAGCTCGCGCTGCGGTCGGTGCCGTTCACAGCGAGGCGTACGTACCCTTCGGCGAGCCCAAGGTGGGCGGCGGCGCACGCGGGGGCGGCATCGGCCGCGCCGCGCAACAGGGCGACGGCCGCGACGAGATCTGCGGCCGACCCATGACGCAAGAGCATCAGACCCTTGTTGAGTGACTCCGGACAGGTCGCAGCCGCGGTCCCCGCCGCAAGGGCCGGTGGCGGCGCCGCGAGCACGGGCACCGGGGCCGAGACCGCCACCGCAGCGGGTCGGGGCAGGTGACCGGCGCGGTAGAGCGCGACGCTCAGGCCGACGCCGAGCGCCACGAGAGCGACGAGCGTAACCTGCGTGACGACCCGGGCCCAAGACCGCCGCCCGCGGGCGACGCGCCGTTCCCACGGCAGGCGGAGGCGCAACACCTCGAGCGGTGGCGACGCAGCGTCGAGGCGCGACAGGCCCATCGGCTCCAAGATCGGCCGACGACCGCCGAGCGCTTTGGCGGCCGCCGCCGAGACGCAGATGCCGCCCGCGGCCGCGATCCCCGCCAGAGAGTGCGCGACGCGCAAGGTCGGCTCCGGCACCAGCGCGCCGGGGGCGGCGTGGATCCCAATCTGCAGCGACAGCCGGCGCTCGTTCGCGACCACGCCGTTGCGGCGCCGCATGTGGGTGATGAGCTCGATCGCCGCACCTGCCGCCAACGAGGCGTGGTCGAAGTGCGCCACGATCGCGGCGCTCGTCGCCTGGATGCTCTGGCCGCCGAGCGCGGCGAGCATCTCGGAGATCGTGAGCTGGTGCTCGTTCAACAGCTCGAGGGTCAGCTGCTCGTCGCGATGCGACAGCGAGCCGTAGCCGCCGACCTTCGCGACCAGGACGGTGACCGACGGCTCCGAGTCCGGCTTCACGGCGCGGCGGCCAGCGGGCCTCAGGAGCCGAGGACCCGGGTCAGGCGCTCCACGGCCCAATCCGCTTCTTTCTTGGTGATGCACAGCGGCGGCGCGAGGCGGATGATCTGGTCGTGGGTCTCTTTGCACAAGAGCCCTTCGCGCATCAGCTTCTCGCAGTAGGGCCGGGCCTTGCCGAAGTCGTCCTTGATGACGATGCCGACCCACAGGCCGCGGCCGCGGATCTCCTTGACCGGCTTGAGCTTCGCGGCCGTGAGCGCCCCGAACAGGTACTCGCCGACGTCGCGGGCGTTCTTCTGAAACTCGCCGGTCTTGAGGATCGCGATCACCTTGCGGCCGATGGCGCAGGCCAGAGGGTTGCCGCCGAAGGTCGAGCCGTGCTCACCGGGCTTGATGACGTCGAGGATGGCGCGCGAGGTCGCGATGCACGACAGCGGCATGATGCCGCCGCCGATCGCCTTGCCGATGATGAACATGTCGGGGCGCACGCCTTCGTGCTCGACCGCGAAGGTGGTGCCGGTGCGCCCGAGACCGGACTGGATCTCGTCGGCGATGAACAGGGTGTTGGTGTCGCTGCAGATCTTACGCACCTCTTTGAGGTAGCCCGCCGGCGGCACGACGATGCCGGCCTCGCCCTGGATCGGCTCGACCAAGAACGCCGCGGTGTTGGCGTCGACCGCCTTGGCGAGCGCCTTGGCGTCCCCGTACTTCACGATCTCGAAGCCGGGGGTGTAGGGGCCGAAGCCGCCGCGCGCCGACGGATCGGTCGAGAAGCTGATGATCGTGGTGGTGCGGCCGTGGAAGTTCTCGCTGCAGCAGATGATTTTGGCCTTGCCGTCGGGGATCTTCTTCTTGACGTAGCCCCACTTGCGCGCGGTCTTGATCGCGGTCTCGACGCCCTCGGCGCCGGTGTTCATCGGCAGGATCGCCTCCATGCCGGTCAGCTCGCACATGTCCTTGAAGAACGGCCCGATCTGGTCGTTGTAGAACGCGCGGCTGGTGAGGGTGACGCGCGTGAGCTGCTCCTTCGCCGCAAGGACGATCGCCTCGTGTCCGTGGCCGAAGTTCACCGCCGAGTACGCCGCGAGCATGTCCATGTAGCGCTTGCCCTCGACGTCGGTGACCCACACGCCGTCGCCTTCGACGAGCACGACCGGCAGCGGATGGTAGTTGTGCGCCCCGTAGGTCTCGCACAGCTCGATGTGGGCCTCGGAGCTCAACGACGGCTTCTGGATCGCGGCTTTCTTGCTCATGGCCGTGGTCTAGCACGACCGTCTGGACCAATCCACAGGCCGTCAGGAGGAGCGGCGCAGATCTTCGATCTTGAGCTGCACGCTCTCGCGGCCGCCGTAGGTGTTGCGGTTGAGGTGGAAGGCGACGTCCACCCACTCCGGCATCTGGCTGGCGAGGCCGGCGAGCCCGAAGCCGATGGCGTCGTGCGCCTTGTCGCCGAGCCGGAGCTTCAGGTGGTTGTCGCCGACGCGGCGCAGGTCTTTGACCTTCATGCGGCGCGCGACCATCAACGGCTCGGGGTTCGCCTGACCGAAGGGGGCGAGGCGCTCGATCTGGCCGAGCAGGCTCAGGCTCAGGGTGTCGGCGTCGACCTCGGCGTCGGGGCGCAAGGTCGGCACGAAGGGCGGCTCGCCCAGGCGGCGGCGGACCTCGGCGTCGAAGGCGTGGCTGAACTCGTCGACCCGATCCTGGCGCACGGTGACGCCGGCGGCGGCGCGGTGGCCGCCGAAGCGCTCGAGGAGGTGGCCCACCGACTCGATGGTGGCGTGCAGATCCAGGCCCTCGAAGGTGCGGCCCGAGCCCTTGCCGTTCTCGCCGATGACGATCGCCGGGCGGTGAAAGCGCGACACCAGGCGGGTGGCGACGAGCCCGAGGATCCCCGGGTGCCAGCAGGGGTCATAGAGGACCAGCCCGGCGCGGTTGGCATCGAGCCCCGCCGCGGCGCGGCCGGCGGCGATCTCGACGGTCTGCACCTCGAGATCGCGGCGCTCGCGGTTGGCCTTGTCGAGGCCGGCGGCGAGGGCGCGGGCGCGCTCGGGATCGTCGGTGAGCATCAGGTCGACGGCCTCGAGGGCGTTGCCGATGCGGCCGCGGGCGTTGATCCGCGGTCCGATCCGGAAGCTCAAGTCGGTCGCGGTGACCTGCGCGGCGTCGACGTTCGCGACCTCGAACAGCGCCTTCAGGCCGGGGCGCTTGTTGGCCGTCATCCGTCTCAGGCCGGCGGCGACCAAGGTCCGGTTGGCGCCTTTGAGCGGCACCATGTCGGCGACGGTGGCGAGCGCCACCAGGTCCAGGCTGTCGCGCAGATCGGGCTCCGGCAGGCTCGCGAACGCCCCGGCGTCGCGCAGCGCGCGCCGCAGCGCCGCGGCCAGGAAGAACGCCACCCCGGCGGCGCAGAGATCTTTGAACGGGTAGCCGCAGTCGGCGCGGTGCGGGTCGAGGTTGGCGATCGACGGCGGCAGGGTAGGGGGCGGCTGGTGGTGATCGACCACGATCACGTCCAAGCCGAGGGTCCGCGCGAGCTCGATCTCCGCGATCGCGGTGATCCCGCAGTCCACGGTGACCAGGAGCTGGGCCTGCGACGCAAGCTCCCGGACTGCTTGCGCATTCAGGCCATAGCCTTCGGCGCGCCGATCCGGGATGTAGAACATCGTCTTGAGGCCGATGGCGCGAAAGAAGCCGATCAGAATCGCGGTGGACGAGACCCCGTCGACGTCGTAGTCCCCGAAAACGACGATCGTTTGCCGTTGCGCACGCGCCGCGAGGATCCTTTCGACCGCTTTCGCCATGTCGGCCATCGACATCGGGTCGTCGAGTGATGTCAGCGACGGCTGCAGATAGTGGCTGAGCTCGGCGCTGCTGGCGACACCCCGGCGCACCAGAATCTCGCCGATCAGCGGCGCGACGCCGGCGATGCGGTCACCCACGTTTTGCGGCTCCGGCCAAACCCAGCGCTTGCCGGTCAGGCTCAGGCCGTCGCTGTTTCGACTCGCGTCCATCGGTGGCGAACTCTACGGCTCCTCTCTGACAGTTCTCTCTCGTCTCTCTCTTCGGGTTGAGTTTCGGCTCGTTGTTGTTCTTGTTGTCGTTCTTGCTGGACGAGTCGCCCGCCTCGGGCGTGGTGTTGGTGCCAACGCGGCGTGATCTTCTGCGTTCGCGTGCTGCTGCGAAATGCTGACCTTCTGGGGGTGCCCCCCGCGCTGCGCGGGGGTCGGCCTCCTTACGGGCTCGGCCTTCGGCCTCGGCCGCGGCGCTCCTGCGCCGCGTCTTCGCCCCGCTCGCGCGGGGCTCACCCTCCAGTCCGCCTCACCCAACACCTGACTGAGCGCGCTCACTTGGCAAGCTCGCTGTGCGCGGCAACCGCGGATCCAGGCGAAGGCGGGATGCGTCGAGGAGCGCGTCCGCCGCGAGTCGGCATACGAAGTGACGCGCGATGAGCAGCCGCGGCTCGAGCGGTAAACCTCGGCTCAGAGAGCTCGCGGCGGTGGCGCGACGAGAGGCGCCCGCCGAGCCGCCGCGGTTGCCGACTCTGCCAGTCCGGTGCGCCACGCGGCCCGCGATCGCGGCGGCGCGGTCCCGTCTGGCGGAGCCGGCGGTTCGCGGTTACTATCGGCCCGTGACCAAGCCCGACAAGACTCCGTTGAATCCGTGGCACGCCGCGACCGGGGAGACGGCGCCCGAGGGCGAGGTCGCGATCGAGGCTTTGAAGCACGTGCGCCGCAACACCGCGGTCGTGCCGCCGGAAGAGGACGCCCGCCTGCTGCCGCGGGTGATCTTCGCGGTCGCCGGCGTCCTGCTGGTCGCGGTGCTGGCGCTCTTGGTCTTGGTCTGGCTCAAACATCGGAGCTGAGCGGACCCGGGTAGGCCGACGTGCTCGCCGTCCCGACGCTCACGCGCGCGGCGCGACCGTGACCTGCGCCTGAACGGTCCGTCGCTCCGCCTCCAACGCCTCGCGCTGTTGCCGCAGGTCTTCGGCCTCCATCGTCAACGCCTGCACCGCGCTGGCGTTCTCGTGCTCGATGTCGGCGCTGCGCTTCACGAGCGCCTCCTCTTGCTGCCGGAGCTTGTCCTGCTCTTCGTTCAAGCCCATCTCGCGCTGGTCGAGCTCTCCCATGCGCGCCGTCCAGCGCTCTTCGCGCTCGGCGATCGAGGCCTGCATCGCCGCCACCGCCTCCTGGGCGTGGGTCAACGCCTCGCGCTCCGCCACCAGCGCCTCGCGCTGCGCCTCGGTCTCGGCGGCGACCTCCTGGGCCAGCGCCTCGCGGCGCTCGAGCTCGTCGTTCATGGCCGCCAGCTGCACGTCCCGCTCGCTCGCCTGGCGCTCCCGCTGTGCGACGGCCTCGCGCGCCAATTGCATCGTTTGCTCGGCCGTCGTCAGCGCCTCGCGCTCGCGCTGCAAGGTCTCGGTCGCGACCGCCAGCCGGTCCTGCTCGGCCCGCAGCGCCGCCTGGTGTGCCGCCACTTCCTGCGCGGTCGTGGCGAGCGCCGCGTGCCGCTGTTCTTGGCGCTCGGCTTCGGCCGCGAGCTCGGCGTCCTTCGCCTCGCTGCGCTCTGCCGCGGCGGCGAGCGCCTGGTGCCGTGCCTCGAGCTCGGCGTCACGCACCACGAGCGAGGCCTCGCGCTCGGCGAGGCCGGCCTCGCGGCGGCGCAGCGCCTCGTCGGCGGCCGCGAGCGTCGCGGCGCGCTCGTCCGCCGTTTGCAGGAGGGTCGCGGCCTGCTGTTGGTGCGAGGTGAGCTCGGCCTCGCCCTTGTCGAGCGCCGCCTCGCGGGTCTGGAGCGCGGCCTCCTCCTCCGCGAGCCGCTGCGCCTGCGCTGCGGTCGCCGCGCGCTCTTGGTCGAGCCTCGCCGCGAGGCCGGTCTGCAGCTCGCTTTTTTGCCGCGCCGCCGCCTCCCGTGCGTCGAGGGCGCGACCGAGGGCGTCGAGCTCGTCGGTGCGTTCTCGGACCTCCCGGAGCCGCAAGTCGAGCTCGGTCTGGAGCTCGGCCTGGGCCCGCTCCTGGTGCGCGAGCGCGCCCTGGCGCAGGGCGACGTCGTGCTCCGCTGCGGCCAGCGTCTGTTCCCGGGCCGCGAGCCCGGCCTCGGCCGCGGCGACGTGCTTGGCGCGCGCCTCGAGCCCTGCGGCGGCCTCGGCCACGGCCTTGTCGCGCTCGCCGAGCTCTTGTTGGCCCGCGACCAGGCGCTGCCGGTCGGCGGCGAGGGCTTCGGCGGCCGCGCGCTGTTCCTGCTCTGCCGCGACGAGCGTGGCGCTCTCCTGTTGTAGCCGCCGGCCCTCGGCGACCAGGGCGTCGTGCCGGTGGTCGAGCGCGGCTTCACGCTCGGCGAGCGCGGCCTGCGCGGCGCGCGCCGACTCCAACTGCGTCTGGGCCTCGCGCTCGCGGCGCTCGACGGCCGCGGTGCGCTCAGTGAGCGCGGTCTCCGCCTGCGCCAGCGCCAGCTGCCGCGCTTGCCACTCGTCGTCTTTCTCCTTGCCGCGGCGCGCGAGCGCCTCGGTGGCCTCGGCGAGGCGCGCCTCCTCCTGCCGGCGCTCCTGGCGCAGGCGCTCGGCCTCGCGCTGTTGTTCCTCGAAGAGCGCCGCCGCCTCGCGTCGCTGCTCGTCGCGGAGTCGTGCGGTCTCGCGTTGCTGCTCTTCGGCCACGTCGCGCAGGGTCTCGAGCTCGTGTGCCTGGGCCTCGACGGCCCGGGCGATCGACGCCTGCTGCTCGTCGAGGGCGACCCGGAGCTCGGCGAGGGCGAGCTCGCGGCGACCGAGGAGGTCTTCTTGGGCGGCGTGCTCGGCCTGCAGACGCTTGTGGCGCTCCTCCACTTCCTGCAGCGCCTCGCCGCGGTTGGCGCGCGCCTCTTCGAGCGCCCGCCGGTCGGCGTCGACTTTGCGGCGCAGCTCTTCGATCTCGTCCTTGTCGTGCGCCATGCGGGCGAGCTCGGCGGCGGCCTGGCCTTCGGCGACCGCGAGCTGCTCCTTCAGGGTCGCGACCACCTGGGCGTGCTCGGCCTTGAGCTTGGCGCTCGTCGCTTCGACCGCCCAGTCGATGTGGCGGAACAGCGGCGCGTTCTCGTCTTTGAGGCGGGCGGTGAGCTCGTCCAGGGCCCGGCGCTCGTCGGCGAGGCGGGTGCGCTCGGCGGCGTTGGCCTCGGTGAGGTGGGCGATCTGGCTCTCGGCGGCGGCGGCGGCGCTCTTGGTCTGCTCGAGCTCGGCCGCGAGGGCGTTGTTGGTCGCTTCGAGCGCCGCCTTGACCTCGGTGATCTCGGCGCGCCGTTGTTGATCCAGGGCCTCGGTCGCCTCGGCGTGCTCGCGGCGCAGACGCTCGAGCTCGTCGTGCTGGCGGCGCTTCAGGTCGGCGAGCTGGGCCTCGACGAGGTCGTGGAGCTTGGCTTCGAGCCGGCGCTCTTCTTCCTGCTTCTGCGAGGCCGCCTGCAGGGCCTCGATGGTCTCGCGGCGCGCCGCGATGTCGGTGGCGACGGCGTCCAACAGCTCGCTCTTGCCGAGCTTGCGACCGCGGCTGACGGCGTCCTCGAGCTGCAGCAGCTGCGGCCAGGCGGCCTCGCCCTCGCGCTCCACCTGCAACACCACGAGCCGGGCATAGAGCTCGCAGATCTCGAGGCTGCGGGTGTGGGCGTCCAAGCCCCGGCGCAAGAGCGCCGCGGCCTCGGCGTCGCGGCCGGACTCGGCGTAGAAGATCGCGAGATCGGCCAGATCGCGGGCCGGCGGTCGTGGGCGGTCGCAGGAGCGGACGAGCGGCGCGATGATCTGGGCCTCGATGTGCTCGGCGAGCGCCGCCATCGCCTGCGGCTGGTCGGGGGTGAACGCCACCCGCACCCCCTGACGCTTGGTGCCCTCGGGCTCCGGTTGCACGGTGCCCCGCAGCACCAGCCCGTCTTTGCTGCCGCCCACGTAGACCTTGAAGTCGCAGGTCGTGCCGGGCGCGAGATCGGCGGCGCTGCGCAGGAACATGCCGCCCTTCGAGAGGTTGCCCAAGAACGAGATCGAGCGCCGGCCGTCGGCGGTGTACTCGACGCGGTCGGTCGCGGCAAAGCGGTGCCGGCGGCGGCGCTCCATGGTGTGCGCGATCGCCAGCGCCTTGAGCTCTTTGCTGCTGGAGCTTGGAGTACCGCTCAAAGTTCCGGTGGCCATCGGCCACCCCTCCGATGCGACAGGGCCCTCCCCATCGCCGATCAGTGTTCGCCGGACGGGGGGGCAAGTCAACTGCCGCTTTGCGGTCGACCTGGAGACGCTCGAAAAAACGGTGCGGGAAGGGGCGCCGCGGCAGGCACCGCGACGCGAGGCGCTAGCGCTGATTCTTGCGTTTGAGCTCGCTGACGATCTTGCGCTTCGTCGGACTCAGCCGCGCGCTCACCGCGGCGATGGCGCGCTCTTCGATGGCGCGCAGCTTGGCGGCGACGTCGGGATGGTCCTGGCCGACCATCTCGAGGACCAGATCCCCCGGCGCCTTGAGCCCGTGGCGCATCCGCACCACCTTCTCCTCGAGCGCCGAGAGGGTCGTGGTCTGGGTCTTGACCGCTGTCTTCGTGGGTTTCTTCGTACGGGTCATCATCGTCTTTCGTCCTCCGCGACCCCAGGCAAGCTCTTCGCTCGGGGCCGGTTGCAGAGTCCAATCGAGGTTCCGCGCCGAACCTCTGTTTCCTTGCCCCCCATTCTACGAGCGCCCTCGTCGGGGGGCAAAAAACCGGCGCGCAATCGCCACCGGCTTTTCGTCGCGTACGTTACTAGAAGAGGGCACGCTGTCAAATTTTCGGCGCAAAGAAACGGCACCTCAATGAAATCCCTATAATTCATGGGGACTTGCATGGCAGTCCGAGGGCAGGGAGAATGCAGCGATGGCGGCCACGGTGATCCCCACGTTGACTTCCGATGGCTGGCAGCTGCCGCTGCACTTCTACGGCGCGAGCCGTTCGTCGTTTGCCCATCCGGTGCTGATGGTCCACGGTTTGGGCGCCAACCGGCTGAACCTGGACCTGGACGCGCGCCTGAGCATCGCGCGCGCCGCCCGCGACCGCGGCTTCAACGTCTACCTGTTGGAGCTGCGCGGCGCCGGGATGAGCGAGCCGCCGCAAGGCAAGGAGCGGGGCGAGCTCGAGTGGGGCTTCGGGGAGCATCGCGACCTCGACCTGCCCGCGGCCCTGAAGGCGGTCCTCGCGCACTCGGGGGCGACGGCGGTGCACGCGTTCGGTCACTCGATGGGCGGCATGTTGGTCGCGGCGATGGCGGCCGGCACCGCCCAACACCGGATCCGCTCGCTCACCGCGGTGGCCTCACCGCTCGTCAAGGGGTTGGAGCTCGCGCCGCGAGAGCGGCGGCTGCTCGAGGTCGGCGCCCGTCTGGCACCCGCCAACCCGATGCGTCACGTGCCCCTCAAACCGCTGATGTTGGCGGCCGGGTCGGTGATCTCGTTCTCCGCCAAGCTCGTCGACGGGATGTTGCTGAACGCCCAGAACTGTGACGACGAGGTGATGGCGCGCATGGCGAAGGAGGGGATCGCGGACGTCCCGGTGAAGCTGCTGTTGCAGATCGCGGCGCAGCTGAGCGGCGAGGCGAGCGAGGGCCTGCCCTTCGAGCACGAAGATCGCCTCGGGCGCGTCCGCGTGCCCGCCTTCGTCGTCAGCGGCAGCGTCGACCGGGTCGCGCCCAAGGCCGCGGTGCAGGCGTTCGCGAACCGCCTCGGCTCCAAGGACCTCCGCTACCGCGAGATGGGCCGCAGCTTTGGTGACGGCACCGACTACGGGCACGGCGACCTCCTGGTCGGCCGCAACGCGCCCGAAGAGGTGTTTCCGCTGCTCCTCGATTTTCTCGAGCAGGTCGACTGACCGCGCCGGCCCGGGGTGCCGGGCAACGCGACCGAGCTCGCCGGGGAAGGCGACGCCTACGGGGTGCAGCTCAGGCTGAGGGTGCGTTCCTGGACGCCGGGGAACACGCCGGTCTTGCCGAAGGCGCGGTCCACGGTGCCGTTGCGGGACAGCGAGATCTTGACGGTGACGTTGCAGGTGTTGGTCTCCTGGCCCTGCGCCGCGAGCAAGAAGCTCTGGGCGAGCTGCAGGGTGTCGATGCCGTTCTGCCAGTTGATGCCGCCGCGGCTCGTCTGGATACAGCTGCCGCTCACCTCGTAGGACAAGAGGTCGCCGGTCACGAAGGCGTAGGGATCCCAGTAGACGTTGAAGGCGGTGGTGCCGCTGCGGGAGAACGTCGTCGTCGTCGGGCTCGTCGACAGCACGAAGGGCACCGGCAGGGTCGTCGAGGACGCCGGGGCGCTGACCTTGCCGCTGGCGCTCCGGTCGAAGTTGATCCGGAAGCCGGTGTTGGTCTCCTGGGTCGCGAAGCTGGCCTTGTACCAGGTCGCGCCGCCGAACAGGTACTCCGACATCATGACCTCGGTCTCGGCGAAGGTCACCGGGTGGATCATGTAGGCGCGCAGCATGTCACCGCCCTCGAGCTTGACGAAATCGAGGGAGTTCTCGCCGAGCAGCAGCTCGGCCATCACCTCGGTCGTGCCGGTGCCGCCCGCGACTGCCGCGAAGTTGGCGTACATCCCCGCGGTGTCGACCACGTTCGACTCGACGCTGCTGCACGCCGTCAGGATCACCAACGAGCTCGAGACCAGAAGCAGATTTCGCATGACCGTACCCCTTCTACCTGGTGGTTGTATCGGACGTCACCATCGCCGCAAAACGGCTTATAGTATGGTCGTTTCTCCGCTGCCAAGTATTCAATTGGCCGCGGCTCGCCGCGCGCCGGCACGGTCGCCGTCTGACTCGTCGCGTCAGGCGCGTCCGAGGATTTGCCGGCTGTGCGAGCGTCGGCTACACTACTACTAAGGTATGTTAAACGCGCACGTCCTAGTATTGAATCGCAACTTCCAGCCGGTCTCCGTCATCGGCGTCCGGCGTGCGCTCTGCATGTTGTACGTCGGGGTGGCGCGAGCGCTCGACGGCCAGTTCCGTCAGTTCGACTACCAGAGCTGGCGGGCGATCAGCGCCGAGCTCCACGACGACACCGTCGGCACGCTGAATCGGCGGATCAAGATCCCGCGGGTCGTCGTGCTGCAGGTGTACGACCGCGTGCCGATGGGGCGGATCCGGTTCTCGCGCCATAACATCTTCGTCCGCGACGACCACACCTGCCAGTATTGCGGGCGGCGCCTGGCGCGCAAGGAGCTGAACCTCGACCACGTGGTGCCGCGGTCGCGCGGCGGCAAGACCGCGTGGGAGAACGTCGTCGCCAGCTGCATCGACTGCAACTTCCGCAAGGGCGGGCGGACGCCGGCCGAGGCGGCGATGAAGCTGGTGCGCGCGCCGCGGCGGCCGCGATGGTCGGAGCTGATTCATCCCCCGCGGCTGCGGGCACAGTATCGGGAGTGGATCCCGTTCTTGGATCCGGTGGATGCGTCCTACTGGAACACCGAGCTCGACAGCGACGAATGAGCGCGGGAGCGCGGGGAGCCTGAACTTTGGAAACCGTGACAATGCCGCAGCTGGTGACCGACCCCGACCGGGCCGGGACGGCGGGCGGTGCGCTCGGCCTCGCCGGCTCGTCCCCGGCCACGGGTGTCACCCAGGCCGCAGCGGCGCGCGAGGTCCGGCGCGGCGTGATCGCGGTCGGCGGCGGCAAGGGTGGCATCGGCAAGACCCTACTCGCGGCAAACCTCGGCGTGCACCTGGCGCAGCACGGCCACCGCGTGGTCCTGATCGACGCCGACTTGGGCGGCGCGAACCTCCACACCTGCCTCGGGGTCAAGCCGCCGGGCACCACGCTCTCCGACTTCGTCACCCGCAAGGTCGAGAAGCTGCACGACGTGGTCTCGCCGACCCCGGTGCACAACCTCGGCCTGGTGTCGGGCGCCCTCGACGTGCTCGGCGCCGCCAACCCCAAGTACACCCAGAAGCTGCGGATCCTGCGCGAGGTCGCGGCGCTCGACGTCGACGTCGTGGTGATCGACCTCGGCGGCGGCACCGGCTTCAACATCCTCGACTTCTTCCTGATCGCCGACCACGGCATCCTCACGGTGGTGCCGGAGCCGACGTCGATCGAGAACGCCTATCGCTTCATCAAGGCCGCCTACTACCGGCGGCTGAAGACCGCGGAGCTCGCCTGGAACCTGCGCCCCCTGGTCGAAGAGGCGATGAACGAGCGCAGCAGTCAGGGACTGAAGACCCCGGCCGACCTGATCGCCTTCGTCGAGCGCCGCGATCCAGAGGGCGGCGCCAAGCTGCGCGAGGAGCTGACGCGGTTCTCGTTGAAGCTGGTCGTCAACCAGACCCGCACGCCGGAGGAGGAGCGCCTCGGCTGCGGTATCAGCGACGCCTGTCGCAAGTATTTCGGCATCCAGATGAGCTTCTTGGGCACCATCCCCTACGACGATTCGGTGTGGCAGTCGGTCCGGCGCCGCCGGCCGGTGCTGCTCGAAGCGCCGGACTCCAAGGCGAGCCGCGCGGTGATCCAGATCGCCGAGGCCCTGGGGTTCACGAGCTGAGCCATGCCGGAGCGCGGAGGCCAAAGCTACTACGACATCCTCGAGGTCAGGACCGACGCGACCGCCGACGAGATCGAGTCGTCGTATCGGGGCATGCTCGCCTACCTCGGCGCCGGCTCGCTGGCGATGTACTCGATGATGGACGAGGAGGAGGTCGCGCGGCTGCGGTCGCAGGTGGACGAGGCCTACCGCACCCTCAAAGACCCCGAGCGCCGCGCGGCGTACGACCGCGCCCTCGCCGGCGGCGAGTCGCTGTATCCGTCCTTGATGCTGCCACATGCGCCCTCCGACACCCACGTGACGATCGGACGGGTGATGACCCCGTTGCCGCCCGGGACGACGCAGGCCGCTGCCTCCGCCTCGCCACCGGCCGCAATCCCGTCGGCGCCGGTGTCCGAGGCGCCGGCAAGAGCGGCGCCCGAAGTCTCGGCCCCGTCCCCGGTCGATTCTCTGCCGACGCCGGCGCCAGCGGCCGCGTCGCAGGCCGCGAGTCGAGCCGACGCGTCGCCGACGCCGGTTCCGGTTCCGATCCGGGCGGCCGCACCGGCACCGCCGCTGGTCAAGGCGCCGTTTTCGCTGCTGGACGCCGCCAGGCGCGCGACGCCGCTGCCTTCCTCGCGGATGGCGCCCGCCGCCGCGGCCCGTTCGACGCCGGTGCCGCCGCCGGTGACGGTGACGAAGCGTCCGGTGCGCCGGCTGCGACCCAAGCCCGACTTCGACATCACCCCGGACACCGAGTACAACGGCACCCTGTTGCGTCGCCTGCGCGAGAGCGCCCAGGCGTCTTTGGACGAGCTGTCCGAGATCACCAAGGTGAGCCGCCGCTACCTGCGCGCCCTCGAAGACGGGGACTTCGTCTCGCTGCCGGCCGCGGTGTACGTGCGCGGCTTCGTCGCCGAGTACGCCAAGGCCCTCGGGCTCGATCCGACGACGGTATGCAAGAGCTTCATGACGTTGTACAAGAAACACAAAGGGGAGGGAGCGTAGAGCGTGCGGTTGACGTGCCTGAAATGCGGACACCAAGTCGAGCTCGCGATTGGTCCGCACGGTGCGCGTATCCCATGTGTGTGTGGGCAGGAGCACACCTACCCCGAGGTGCTGAACACCGGGGTTCGGCCGTCGGCTGCCGCTGCCGAGCGCTCGCGGTCCCGCGCTTTTCGAGCCGCGGGGTTGGTGAAGAACATCGGCGGCTTCGCGCTCGGGCTGGCGTTCTTGGGCATTCTGTTCTTTCCGCTGGCGCTCGCCGGCGCCGCCGGGGGCGTCTACGTGCTGACGATGCTGCGCGGGCCGGTCGGCCGGTACAGCGGCCGGCGCTCCGCCATCGTCGCGGTCGTGGTAGGCATCTCGGTGTTCCTCGCCGAGGGCGTGTTCGCGGTCCGCTACGTCAAGGAGCGGCACCGCCAACGCCTCGAGGCCTTGCAGACCGCGGTCGACGACGACCTGCGGGCGTTGTTGCGCGCCGAGCGGCTCTACCGGGCCGACAACGACACCTACGGCACGTTCAAGGAGTTTCGCTTCAAGCCGCGTCAGGGAAAGTACACCCTCTATCTGGGCCTCGACGACTTCGTGGGCGCGGAGCGCGACGGCGAGAAGGTCGTCGATCCGCTCCCGGTCGGCCTGGTGCCGGCGGTGAGCGAGTCGTCGTTCACCGCGATGGCGGTCGCCAACATCGACGGCGACGGCTTCCTCGACGTGTGGACGATCAACGACCGCGGCACCGTCGCCCACCTCCAGGACGACGTCGAGGACCAGCTGCTGACGCCCGAGACCACGCCCGCGGCCGGCGCGCCGGCGGGGAGTGACGCGGGCCAGGGGAGCGAGGCAAACGTGCCGGAGTCGACGACGCCCTCGGCGGCGGCGCCGGATGCCGGGGGTCCCGAGCCGGTGCCGTCGACCCCGGAGGCCGAGGGCGAGGCCGCGGCGACTCCGTAGCCCGGCCTGCGACGGCGCTTGATCGGCCCACGCTTGGTTGGTACGTTTGCCGCATGCCGCTGATTGAAGAGCCCGAAAAGGCCGTTCGTCTCGCTCGCGCCATCGCCTCGGACATCTCGCTCTACAACGAGGAGAAGATCAAAGAAGGGATCGCCAACGACACCTTCTACGACGCCATCGCCAGCGAGCTGGAAGAGGGCCGCGAGCTCTATCGCAGCCGGGTGGCGCCGGATCTCTTCGCCCGGACCAACTTCTACGATCGGGCGGTGATCGACATCATTCTGCGCTCCAAGGGGCACATCAAGTCCAAGATCTGGTAGGGCGGTCGGTGACCGCGACCTTGCAGCTCGACGCACCGGCCGACGCCACCGGCGTGCGGCTGGACCGCTTCCTCGCCGCGCGCGCCGCAGTCGCCGCGCCGGACTCGGCATTGTTCGGTGTCAGCCGCGCCCGATTGCAGCGCCTGATTGTCGACGGCTTGGTGACCGTCGCCGGCGCCAAGGTGCGGCCGTCCTACAAGCTCCGCCCCGGCGAGCAGGTCAGGGTGTCGGTGCCGGCGCCCGAGCCCCTCGACCTCACCCCCGAGCCGATGCCGCTCTCGATCCTCTACGAGGACGAGCACCTGATCGCGGTCGACAAGCCGGCCGGGCTCTCGGTCCATCCGGGGGCCGGACGCAAGACCGGGACGCTGGTGCACGCGCTGCTCGCCCACTGCAAGGATCTGTCGGGGATCGGCGGCAAGGAGCGGCCCGGCATCGTCCATCGCCTCGACAAGGACACCAGCGGCGTCGTCGTCGTCGCCAAGCACGATCGGGCGCACCGGCTGCTGGCGGCGCAGTTCGCCCTGCGGCAAGTGAAGAAGACCTACGTCGCCTTCGTCTTCGGCGTGCCGCTGCCGAAGGCGGCGACGATCGAGACCGTGATCGGTCGGCACCCGAGCGACCGCAAGCGCTTCACCACCAAGGTTCGCCGCGGCCGCAGCGCGGTGACCCACTATCAGGTCGTCGCCTCCAAGGGTGGGATCTCGCGGGTGCTGATCGATCTCGGCACCGGCCGCACCCATCAGATCCGGGTGCACTTCTCCGAGCGCGGCCACCCGGTCGTCGGCGACCCGGTGTACGGCGGCCGGCAGTGGCGGCGGGTGACCGACCCGGCGCTGCGCAAGGTCGCCGAGCGCCTGAACCGGCAGGCGCTGCACGCCTTGAGTCTCGGGATCAACCACCCGATCTCCGGCGTGCCGCTGCTGTTCGAAGCGCCGCTGCCGGCGGAGCTCCGTCCTTTGACCGACCTCGTCGGCTGACGGCGGCCTTGGGTTCGCGGCCGCCGGTGTAGCCGGCGCCGGAACCGTGCTATGCCTTGCGGCCATGGTGCGCGCCCTGCATTTGCGGCGGCTGCGCGCGGTGCTCATCTGGGTTGAGGTCGTCGCCGGCTTCGGCTGGACGATGGCCGAGTCCGGCCTGGCCCGCGGCGCCGTCTGGCTGCCCGCGATTCTGATCGGTGTCGCCGGCGTCGTGGTCGTGAGCTTCGGCCTCCGCCTCGCCGTCAAGGTCGGCATCGGCGGGCGGGCGTTCGTGCGCGTCTCGACGTTCGCGGTGCCGGCCCTGGTCTTGGGGCTCAGCTTGCTGTGGATAAGGGTCGCGGCCGCGGTGGCGATCGGCCACGACCTGTACTTGGTTCTTCGCTGGCTGCGCCGCGAGCGCCCCGGCCGGCGGATCTTGGTCGACGTCGGCTATCGGCCGGCGCGCGCGCTGTTGGCCTCGTTCGCGACCTTGATCGGCGTCGGCACCACGCTGCTGGCGTTTCCGGCTTCGTGGGGCAGCGCGCCGGTCGGGGTGCTGGACGCGTTGTTCACCGCGACCAGCGCCACCTGCGTCACCGGGCTCACGACGCTGGACACGTCCGGCGCCTGGTCGGTGTTCGGCAAGACCGTGATCCTGCTGCTCGTTCAATCCGGCGGTTTGGGGATCATGGCGATCGCCGCCGCCACCACCTTGTTCTTCGGCCGGGCGATGGGTCTCGACACCCACGCCGCGGTGCGCGGCGCCTTCGACGAGGCCGACGCCGAAGAGCTCCGGGCGTTGCTGCGCGGGCTCGTGATCTCGACCTTCGGGATCGAGACCATCGGCGCCTTGATCCTCGCGTCGCGCTTTGCGACCGAGATGCCTCTTGACCAGGCCCTCGCCTACGGCTTCTTCCACTCGATCTCGGCGTTCTGCAACGCCGGCTTTGCGCTGTTCTCCGACAACCTGACGCGCTACGCCGCCGATCCGACCGTCAGCCTGACGGTGAGCGCGCTCGTCTTTTTGGGCGGCCTCGGGTTCGGGGTCTTGGTCGGGTTGTACCGCCTCGGGAGGAGCGCCGGCCGCCATCGCCTGCAGATCCACGCGCGCGTCGTGCTGTTCACCTCCGGTCTCCTGATCTGGGTGGGCGCGCTGGCGTTCTTCTACTTCGAGTACGACGGCTCGTTGGCCCAGCTGCCGCTGTCCGGCAAGGTGCTGGCGTCGCTCTTTCAGGCGATCACCCCGCGCACCGCGGGGTTCAACACCGTGGCGATGGGCGAGCTGCGGCCGGTCACGGTGCTGCTGCTCATCGTCCTGATGTTCATCGGCGCCTCCCCGGGGTCCACCGGCGGCGGCGCCAAGACCTCCACGGTCGCGATCGCGTATCTCGCGGTGCGCGCCTACCTCGGCAACCGTTCGGACGTCGAGGTCTATGGCCGGCGCCTGGCGCCGGAGAACGTCACCCGCGCCCTCGCCATCCTCGGGGCCTACAGCGTGGTCTACGTCCTCGGGGTGGGGGTGCTGCTCTCGACCGAGACCGCCGAGTTCCACGCGCTGGCGTTCGAGGCCGCGAGCGCCCTCGGGACCGTCGGTCTGAGCATGGATCTGACGCCGCTGTTGTCGAGCGCCGGCAAGGTCGTGGTCATCTTCTTGATGTTCGTCGGCCGCGTCGGCCCGCTGACGGTGGCGGCCGCGGCCGGGGCCAGCGGCGCTGCGACCGGGGCGATTCGGCTGCCGGAGGGCCGGGTGCTGGTCGGTTGAGGCGCGGCTCGAGGTTCTATGGCTCTCCCGGTGGCGACGCGGTATGGGAGGCCGGAGGAAGGGACGGCGACGCATGGCGCTCTATGCGGTGATTGGCCTGGGCCAGCTCGGGGCCGCGGTGGCGACCAACCTCGCGAACGGCGGCGAGGTGATCGCGATCGACACCAACGCCGCCCGCGTCGACGCGGTGAAGGACCACGTGGCGCGGGCGCTGTGTCTGGACGCGACCGACGAGCGGGCGCTGCGCGCCTCGGGGATCTCGGACGCCAGCACCGTGGTGTTGGCGCTCGGTGAGAACCAGCTCGAAGAGGCGGTGCTGGCGACGATGCTGTTGCGCGACCTCGGCGTCGGCCGGATCATCGCCCGCGCGGGGACCGACGTGCAGGCCAAGGTCCTCGAACGGCTGGGGGTCTCGAAGGTCATCTTTCCGGAGCGCCAGATCGGCACTCAGATCGCGCGCCAGATCTTGATGCCGAGCGTGCGCGAGATCGTGCCGCTCGCCGACGACGCCAGCCTCGCCGAGGTCGAGGCCCCGGAGGGCTTCATCGGCCGGAGCTTGGCGGAGCTGAAGCTGCGCACCGAGTTCGGCGTCAACGCGGTCGCGGTGCGACGCCAGGTGGAGGCGGTCCAGGACGACGGCACCGTGAAGCAGGCGGATCGCGTGGTGAGCAACGTCGGGCCGGAGACCATCCTCGAGAAGGGCGACGTGCTGGTCGTCGTCGGCTCGGACGACGCGGTGCGCGCGCTGTCGGCCGCCAAGTAGCACGCATGCGGACGCCTTGGTCGATCAGACGCACGGTCAGCCTCGCGCTGTTGGCGTCGTTTGTCGCCGTGCCGTTGTTGGCGGCGCTGGTCTACGTTCGGCTCTACCAGATGCTGAGTCAGGTGCCGCGCTGGGCGGAGCTCGCCGAGGCCAGCCGCTACCTCTCTCAAGGCATCACCTGTGGCGGCGGCAGCGGCGCCGATCTCGCGCAGGATGATCTGCAGCGATGGCGCGGCGCGCTCGAGACCCTCACGGCGCGCGGCGCCGGCGAGCTCGGCGACGAGGCCCTCGCCAATCACCTCGAGGCGATGCGGGTCCAGGTCGGCGAGACGCTCGCCGGGACGCCGGAGGTGTTCTCGCCGTGGGCGCAGTCGCACTGCGCAGAGGTCAAGGCGCTGTCGGGCCGGGCGTTGGAGGCGGCGCTGCGCATGGCGCGGGTCCCGAGCTCGCGGGCCCACCGCGTCGAAGACCTGGCGATTCGCGACGTGACGATGTTCCTCGCCGTCTGGGCCGGCTTGGCGTTGATCTTGCTGTTGTGGGTGCGGCGCACCGTGGTGCGGCCGGCGGCGCTGATCGTCAACGTGCTGCAGCGGGTGGCGGACGGTGATCTGGACGCCCGCGTCCCGCAGGGTCAACATGGCGAGATGGCGCGGCTCGCCGAGGCTTTGGAGCACGCGGTGCGGCGTTTCGATCGCCGCGATCACTTGAAGGTGCAGCGCATCATCGAGATGCGCAACCTCGTCGAGCGGGTGCTGGCGTTCGTCGAGGCGCCGGTGGTGATCATCGGCGTCGACGGCAAGGTCGACTACGCCAACCCGATGGCGGCGGAGGCGTTCGGGGCCGCGGTGGAGGAGCTGGTCGGCGCCGAGGTGACCAAGGTCCCGGGTGGCGAAGCGCTGAAACAGGTGGTCGATCAGGTGTTGACGACCGGTGTCGGCCACGACGACCATCCCCTCGATCTGAGAGGGTCGCTCAAGGTCCCGCACGTGGCGCGCTGTGCGATGGTGCGCGACGGCCGCGGCGCGCCGACCCGGGTCATCGTGATGCTCGAGGCCGATCGCGGCCCGTGGTGGCAGCGAATGTGGCAGGGCGCGACCTGAGCACCGGCTCGCGATGAAGACGACCGTTACCCTGGTCCACAAGAACTGCGACAAGAACTGTCGGATCTGCGCCTACGGCGCGATGCAGGCGGTCGACTACGTCGAGGTGCGACGGGTGGTGGAGACCCTGATGCGCCGCGGCTTTCGGGTCCACCTCTACGACTTCTACGTCCGCAAGGAGTCGATCCTCATCTACCGTCTGACCCGGCAGTTCGAGGCCAACAACCCCGGCTGGCTGAACGTCACCGCCGACTTCGACCCCGAGCCCCAGGACCTCGCGTACCTGAACGGTCTGCGCACCGCGATCGCGATCTCGTTGCACGGCTCGAGCTCTGCCGTGCACCGCAAGGCGAGCGGCAAGGACGACTTCGAGGCCATCGTCCGCTTCCTCGGCAATTTCCGCAAACGCTTCCGCCTGGGCCTCGGCGTCAACTGCGTCGTCAGCCGTCACAACGTCGCCGATCTGCCGGCGATGATCGAGCGGTGCAAGACCTTCGACCTCGACTTCCTCGAGCTCATCCCCCTCGGCTACTCCGGCAACGCCACCGCGGTGCTCGGGCCGAGCGCGGTGTTGACCGCCGACGACAAGCGCGCCGTGCACCGACTGCTGACCGCGAGTCGGGCGGCGCTGCCCTTTCGCCTCGAGCTCGACGCCATCTGGGGCCCCGACTTCGTCAACGACGAATCGCCGCGGTGCCGCTTCTTCGCGCCGCCGGTGCCCGGCACCTACTGCAACGCCGGCGTCAACCACTTCGCGATCCGCCTCAACGACATGCAGGTGTTCCCGTGCCCGTGCATGGCGGGGATCGACAGCATGGCGGTGGGCCGCGTCGACGGCCACGACAACGCCAGCTTCGCGGCCTTCCTCGCCAACCGGCAGCGGCTCGAGGAGCCGTGCCGGAGCTGTGATCGCTTCGCCGACTGTCAGGGGGGTTGCCGACTCACCGCGATGTCGGACTTCCGCATCGCGCACGGCCGCGACAACCCCTGCGCCGGCTTTTCGAGCTGTCTGTACAACCTGGCGGGCGCGGCCGAGGGCGGCGCGGGCTGACGCAGCGGCCGGCGAGCCACGCCGGCGTCGAGGCGGTGCTCGAGCGCGGACCACAGGGCGCGCTTCCCAACTCGGGTCGCGGGGCGCATCATGGGGTCGTCGGGAGGAGGCGGGCCATGAAGAGCATGAGTTGGATGCTGCTCGTAGGCCTTCTCGTGGGGATCGGCGGCGGGCCGTCGGGCTGTAGACGCAGCGCGGCGAGCTTCTGGTGCCGCGAGGACAACCGCGAGTGCTTTGCCTCGAAGAAGGAGTGCGCGACCCGGTTGGGGTCGTGGGAGCGGTTGGCCTGCTTCGCCCAGGAGGAGGCCTATTGCTTCCGGGTCGTAGGTGACCTGCTGCAGAAGGCCACCGGTAAGCGGCTCTGCCTGCCGAGCGCCGAGGAGTGTCTCGACTGGCGCCAGGACCGGGCCGAGAACCGACCGTCACTCGCGGTCGGGCCCTGCGTCACCGCCAACGGCACCCGACGCTAGTCGGCTGCTGACGGCCGCAACCCTCGACGGCGGCGCGCCGATAAGATCTGCGAGGTCTTGCGGATGCCATCACGACCGGTAGGTCAGGTTGCGGGTGTCAACGGCGGTGCGGTGCGGACCCGGCCGGCGGTGCGCTACGGCACCGACGAGGTGCCGGACGCGCGGCGGGTCAAAGACCTCGGGGCGCGGCACCCCTCCTATCGCAAGCTCTTCGAGGACGGTCGCTTGGACATCGGCGTGATGTTCGGCTTCGACACCCCCGACCGCGCGGCGATGCACGGCGGCTTTCGGGCGCTCGCCGACGTGTTCCGGAGCAGCGGCTGGCGGGTGGCCGAAGAAGATCCGCGCCACGTGCGGCTGCAGAAGGACGTCGTCATCGACGGCCGCAGCGTGCGGCTCAGCCTCCGGATCGCGAGCGGCCACGAGAACCCCGACGCCGGCGCCGAGCTCCTGCAGAGCATGCGTCAGGACGAGGTCGTGATCTTCGCCGGTCACTCGCGCATGCACGAGGGCATCCGGTTGTCGGCGGGTGACCCGGGGTTTCTCTACCTCGCGAACCCGGCGAAGCGCGATCTCGAGCGGGTGAAGTTCGGCGACCAGGATCAGCTCCTGGTGTTGATGAGCTGCGTCAGCGAGCAGTTCTGCGACGAGCTCCGCACCCGCAAGGGCCCCGAGCGCCTGAAGATCTTCGCCGCCAACCGCCAGCTGTCGCTCTCCGACTACCCCGACATGATCGACCGCTTCATCGAGACCCTGCAGCGGCAGGGCTCGGCGCAGGAGCTGCTCGACGCGCTCGACAAGGGCAACATGTTCACCCCCGAGGGCGCCTGGGGGTCGTTCGGGTTCGCGGACGATCCGGCGCCGGCCGAGCGCTAGAGCGGTCTCGCCGTGAGCTGATCGTTCCGCGCCCTTTCTTGCGTTCCTCGCGCTCGCGGCTTCGCCTCCGCGCTGCGGTACCGGCGGGCGCGACAGTAGGGTCGAGTGAAAGCGAAAAGGCTGGTGACCGATTTCGCGGCCACGCTCGTCTTGCCCGCCCCACCCGGGGGCGGGATCCGGCGCGGCTCGAGAAGATTCAAGGGTGGGGGTGGGGAGCGCCGCGGCAGCCGCGGCGCGGGAATCAAAAGAAGGGGCTACGCCTCGACGTTGAGGAACGCCTTCAACGGCTCGATGCACGAGGCGCGCCGCAGCTTGCCGAGGGCCTTCGCTTCGATCTGACGGATGCGCTCGCGGGTGACGCCGAAGTCCTGGCCGACCTCTTCGAGGGTGTGGGCGTGGGTCTCGCCGATGCCGAAGCGCAGGCGCAAGATCCGCTCTTCGCGCGGCGTCAGGCTGGAGAGGACGTCGCGGGTCTTCGCGGCCAGGTTGCTGGCGATGGCCGCCTCCGACGGCGAGGTGACGTTGTTGTCGGCGATCAGCTGCCCGAGCGAGTCGTCCTCGCCGACCGGGGTCTCGAGGGACACCGGGTCTTTGACCGTGCCGAGCACCTTGTGGACCTTGTGGATCGGCACGTCCATCTTCTGCGCGATCTCCTCGGCCTCGGGGTCGCGGCCGAGGCGGGTCGTCAGGTAGCGGCTGGTGCGGGTGACCTTGTTCGCGGACTCGTAGATGTGCACCGGCAGGCGAATGGTGCGCGCCTGATCGGCGATGGCGCGGGTCACCGCCTGTCTGATCCACCAGGTCGCGTAGGTCGAGAACTTGTAGCCGCGGCGGTATTCGAACTTCTCCACCGCCCGCATCAGGCCGATGTTGCCCTCCTGGATCAGGTCCAAAAACTGCATGCCGCGGTTCGCGAAGCGTTTGGCGATCGACGCCACCAGCCGCAGGTTGGCCTCGACGAGCTCGGCCTTGGCGCGCTCGACGGCGTGCTCGCCGCTCACGATGCTGTCGCAGGTCTCCTTGAGCTCGGCGACCGGACAATGGGCCTCGGCCTCGACGCGCGCGATCTGGCGCCGCCTGCGGCTGGAGCCGCGCCCTTTGTCCCCGAGCTGCTCGACCCGGCGAATCATCACCTTGAGGCGGCAAACGATGCGATCGATCTGGGCGCGGTTCAGGCCGATCTCCTCGAGGATGGTCTGCATCGCCAGGCGTTGGCGCTCCTGGGCTGCCGCCAGGCGGATCTGGGCCCGGTCGGAGATGCCGCGGCTCGCGAGGCGGCCGGTGAGCTTCTGGCTCTGGCGGTCGGCGCGACCGAGCTTGGTGAGCAGGTGCAGCACGCGCTCCTTGTGCGTCACCTCGAGCTCGGGGTCCTCGGCGGAGGCGCGCACCAGATCCTTCAGCGCCAGGCGGCCGTCTCTGAGCGCCTCGCCGAGCTCGAGGATCTCGCGGATCGCGAACGGCGAGCTGGTCACCGCCTGCAGCACCGTCTGCGCGCCGCGCTCGATGCGCTTGCAGATCTCGACCTCGCCCTCGCGGGTCAAGAGCGGCACGGTGCCGATGCGCGACAGGTAGTTGTGGGTGGCCTCCGCGGTCGCAGCGGCAGCCGAGGCCGAGCGGGACCCGCGCAGAGCGGCTGCGGATGTTTCGGCTGTCATTTGGTGGCCATAGATGCGCCCGACGGCGAGCACCATCGGGGTGTACGCTCACCGGACACTGTTGACAAGGGACGTTGGTGACCTTCAGTACCAGGACTTCGAGTTGTGGCAGGCCGGATCACAGGCGCCGCGCCCGCTGTTGCCGGCGGCGTTCCAGGTGCCGCCGGTGCGCAGCTGGATGTTGCGGGCGCCGTTTACGTGCAGGCCGACGTCGATGATGTTGCGGTTGATGTCGACGACCGCCGCGTGACACTCGTAGCACTCGTAGTTCTTGTCGGCGACGTGCCGGTCGTGCTCGCCCGACATGTTCAGCGGGTTGGTGCCGTCGTCGTGGCAGGAGCCGCAGTCGAGCTGGCCGGGGGCGTTCCAGTCGGCGCTGCCGCTTCTCCCGGTCTGGCCGTCGCCGTGACAGTAGTTGTTGCTGCACACCCCGGTGCCGGCGGCGTACGCGGTCCCCGAGGCCAAGCCCGAAGGCGTCACGGTCGCGGTGCCGGCGTCGTCCAGGTGAGTCGGGGAGAAGACGTCGGTGGGCGTCACGTGGCAGAGGCTGCAGTCGCGGCCGCTGTGGATCAGGGTGTCCACCACGTGCCGGCTGTGCGCGCCCACCTGCAGCGTCGTGGTCGTGGTCTCGCCGTCGACGCCTTCGGGGGGCGCGCCGGTCTGGTTGTCGACGCCGCCGTGACAGAAGACGCAGTTGGTCTTCCAGCCCGCGTGGCAGCTGTCACAGGAACTGATGGACGTGCCGCGGCCGGTGAGCGTCGCGCCGTGGCACGGCGTACACGCCGACGGCCGACCGCCGTTGAAGGTCGTGCCGTGCGCGGTGGGCGCTGCCCAGCCGGTGACGTGGAACGGCGTCGACTGCACGACGCCGTCGACGTGCTTGGCCGGCGCGGTGAACGTGGCGTTGCCGGCGGCGATGACCTCGGCGTGGCATTGGTTGCAGTCGGTGAGCTGCGGGTGCGGGTCGTTCGGGGGGAGAGCGTGGCAGGTGCCGCAGCTCGCCTGCGGTGGGCTCGTGACCCCCCACGCGGGGGCGGTGTTGCTGCCGCCCGCGACCAGAGACGCGCCGTGACAGTAGCCGCCGGTGCAGCTCTCGCCGTCGAAGGTCGCGGCGGCGCCGCCGGTCGCGGCGACGCTGCTCCACGTGAGCTCGGCCGGCAGCGGTGTGTCGATGTGACCGACGGCGAGGAGCGTCGCTGGGACGAGGTGACAGTCGTCGCACACCACCAGGCGGTGCTCGGCGGACGTCGTCTTCAGGTGGCTCTGGTGCGCGCCGACGCCGCGCGCGGTGATGAGGTCGGAGCCGGCCACGTCCTCCGGGGGCGCCGGGTCTTGGCTGCCGCCGTGGCAGAAGGCGCAGTCGCTCTGCCAGCCGCCGTGGCACCCCTCGCAGGAGATGCCGACCGCGCCGCCGTCGAGGGCCGCGCCGTGACACGCGCCGCAGCGCGAGGGATCGGCGAGGAAGCCCGGCCCGTGAGCTTGTGGGTTGCCCCAGTCGGCCGTGTGGATCCGGACCACCTGGAGCGTGCCGTCGACGTGCAGCTCGGGGGCGGCGAACGTCTGGTTGCCGGCGGCGATGACCTCGCCGTGGCAGCCGAAACAGCCGCTTTCGGCCGGGTGTGGGAAGGGCGGCGGCAGCCCGTGGCAATTGCCGCAGTCGGCCTCGTGCAAGCCGACCTTGGTCCACTCGGGCTCGGTGTGGGTGCCGCCGGCGAGGGTCTGGCCGTGGCAGTACGTGTCGCACGAAATTCGGTCCCACGCCGATTGGGCGTTGTCGGCCTCGGCGAGCCCGCCCCAGATCACTTCGGCGGGGCGCGGCGTGTCGATGTGGCCGACGTCGCCCAGGGCTTGGGGCACGAGGTGGCATTCTTCACAGGCGATGTCTTGGTGCCAGTCCGACGGCCGGAGGTGGCTCTGGTGGGCGCCGACGCCGGTCGCCGTGGTCTCTTCTTTGCCGCCGAGGCCGAGCGGCGGCGCGGCGTTCAGCGCGTTGCCGTGACAGCTGACGCAGCTCAAACCGGGGATGCCGCCGTCGCCGCCGGTGTCGACGTCCGTCCCCGGGCGCGAGTCGCCGGGGCCGAGATCGCCGGGCGCGTCGTCGCTGCCGCGCGGATCTCCTTGCGCCTGGTCGCCGCCGGTTTGCAGGTCGGCGTCGCCCCCGCCCGCGGGAGGCCGACCGCCCCCGTCCCCGGTCTTGCCGCACGCGGCGATCGACATCGCCACCAGCACCAATCGTCGTATGGGGCAACGGAGTGTCAGCATCGCGCTCTCCCACGTCTCACTGGTTAAAGTCGACGACGCCATCCAGGTGGCGGGTCCGGCCGTTGGCGTCGAAGACCAGGGCACCGCTGTCGTCGACCGCGAGCGAATGACAGAGGACGCAGTCCGCAAGCGGGGTCGTCGGCAGGTGTCCCACGCCCACCGTCGGCGGCAGGCCGTGGCAGCTCCCGCAGTCGATCGTCTGATTGCCGACGTCCGTCCATCGCAGGGTGCGGTGGACCGCGGCGCTCAGATCGCCCGCGAGGCGGTCGCCGCCGGCGTGACAGTAGATCCCGGTGCAGGTGGGGTCGCTCGGGACCGTGCGGTCGTATACCGGCGCGGCGTGGTCGGCCGCCGCGAGGCCGGTGAATCCGACAGCCGCGGGGAAGACCTCGGCGGGCAACGCCCCGTCGATGTGGCCGGGCGCGGCCACCGCCTCGAGGAAGGTGCCGCCCTGCGGTCTCAGATGACAGGCGCCGCAGTCGATCGGACTCGAGAACCGGCTCGCCGCGACGTGTGCCTGGTGCGCGCCGACCGCCGGGCTCGAGATCTCGGTCTCGCCGGCGACGCCTCGCGGCGGCGCGGCGTTCGCGGCGCCGCCGTGACACGCGCTGCAAGTGGCAGCGGTGTCGTCGAGGCTCAAGCTGCCGTCGAGGTGCAGCGCCGGGTTGCGGATCTGCAGGGCGTCGTCGACCACGTAGCCGTGGCAGGCGGCGCAGCTGGCGGTGGTCACCGGGCGTGGATGGGTGGTGCCGCCCGGCGGCATCGGGTGACAGGTGGCGCAGCCCTGGGCGCCGGTCACCGGCGCGGTCCACACCGGGTCGATCCCGGCGGCGAGGGCGCCGCCGTGACAGTAGATGTTGCGACAGGTGCCGCTGGTCCGGTCGTAGCTCGGCTCGCCGTGACGCAGCGACTCGAAACCTTCGAGGCTCAGCGACGCCAGCTTGCCGAAGCTGACCTCGGCCCGGCCGTCGGGGTCGGGGTTGCCGCTCGCGTCCGACAGGTGACCGAGGTCGCGCCAGCTCGTCGGCACCAGGTGGCAGGCGCTGCAGCCGAAGGGCCGGTGCAGGATCGCGCCGCCGTCGAGGTGGACACGATGGGCGCCGACGCCGGGGTCGGTCGCGGCGACGCTGTCGTTCAAGGCCCTGGGCGGCGCCGGATTGGTCGCGTCGCCGTGACAGGTGTCGCAAGCGGTCGCGCCCGACGGATGACAGGCCATACAGCTCTTGCCGCTCGGGCCGCCGGCGGTGTCGTCGCTGTCGCCGTGGCAGCGGCCGCAGAGGTCGAGGTCGTAGCCGCGGAGGGCGAGAGCCCGGCCGTGAAATGCAGGGGCGGCCGGGTCGACAAAACCCTGCGGGTGCACGAGGTCGGTCGGCATGAAGCTCAGGTTGCAGGCGACGACCCAGCGCTCGAGGACGGCGCGGGTGCTCGCCGAGGCCGTCGGGTGGCCGCCGGCGCCGTTCGCCCGGGTAAGGATTGGCGATTCCGGATCCCCGGCTGTGGCGCGCCGGACGCCGGCGGGGGAGGGCGTCACCACCTGCGCGTAGGTGTCGACGCGGAAGCCGCCGTCCGCCCGGGAGGCGTCGTGGCACTCCTCGCACTCGCGCGACAACAGCGGTTGGATGTCGGCGTCGTAGTCGTAGCACGCGGGCGGTCGGGCCTCGTCGCGGGCGCTGGTGCAGCCGCAGACCGTCGCCGCGAGAGTCCCCAGCGCGAGGTTCAGCCATGCATGTGGGCGCATGTACCTGAATGTACCATCGTCCGGATGATTCTGGCGAACCGACTTCGCTTTGCAGCGCCGGCCGCCGATCAGCCCCGGCGCTCCAGTTGCCCAGCCGCTCGACCGTGCGCTGGCTGTGGAGCTTGTTGCCGTCGTTCCGCTCGACAAACAGCCACTGGCCTGGCAGAGTCGGCCTTCACAGCAGAAGCTAGAGCCGCGCGGCTGCCGACCCACACCTTCGTTTGCGGCAAATCGACGCCGGCGAAACCCCGGCCGGGCAGGCGTCGGGCAGGAGCCCGCGGACGCCAAGGAGCAATCGACGTGAGAGATCGACGCAAAGGCAGGCCGTTCGAGGACCTGATGGAGAGCGACGACTTCGGCGCCGCGTGGATGGACCATTTGAAGATGTTCTTCTCCGACTGGGAGCTGTCCACCGACGAGGTCATCGCGCTGCTCGACAACAGCGCCCGGTTGGCCCGCGAGACGCTGGTCGAGAAGCCGGACTGACGTGAACGAGCGTCGAGGCGCGCCGCGGCCGCTCAGTCGGGCGCCGCCTCGAGCCGTTCGATCTGGCTCTCCCTGCCCATCTTCGCCATCCGCGTCCACGCGGCGGTGTGCATCGGGTCGTTGACCTCCGCGACCCGGGCGCCGCGTCGATTGACAACATCCGGCCGCGTGCCTACCTGAAATCACGACAAGGAGGCCACCGATGGCACGCATGAGCCCGTCCCCGAAGATCACGCCGTGCATCTGGTTTGACGATCAGGCCGAGCGCGCCGCCGCGTTCTACGCCCGCGTCTTTCCGGGCGTCCGCGTCACCGCGACCTCGCGCTATCCGGAGAAGAGCGACAACCCGAGCGGCAGGCCGCGCGGCAGCGTTCTGACGGTGGAGCTCGAGGTGGCCGGGCAGCGCTTCACGGCGTTGAACGGCGGGCCGATCTTCGTCTTGAACCCGAGCATCTCCTTCTTCGTCCACGTCGACAGCGCCGCGGACGCCGAGCGGATCTATGCCGCCCTGATCGACGGCGGCGAAGCGTTGATGCCGCTTGGCGCCTACCCCTGGAGCGAGCGCTACGGCTGGGTGAAGGATCGCTTCGGGGTGTCGTGGCAGGTCATCGCCGGCCGCCGCCCGCAGAGTGGCGCGACCATCGTCCCGTGCTTGATGTTCGTGGGGGCACAGCATGGCAGGGCCGAGGAGGCGATGCGCTTCTACGCCGGCATCTTCCCCGGGGGCCGCGTCGACGGCGTCGAGCGCTACGCCGTCGGGGAGGGGCCGCAGGGCACGGTGAAGCACGGTCGCTTCACCGTTGCCGGCCAGGAGCTGGTCGCGATGGACAGCCACGGCGCGCACGCCTTCAGCTTCAACGAGGCGCTGTCGCTGCAGGTCATGTGCGAGGATCAAGCCGAGCTCGACCACTATTGGGCGGCGCTGGCCGAGGGGGGCGAGCACGGTCCTTGTGGTTGGTTGAAGGACCGCTTCGGCCTGTCGTGGCAGGTGGTGCCGACCGCGATCGCGGCGTGGATGACCAGCGCGGACACGGCGGCGCGCGACCGGGCGTTTACGGCGATGCTGGCGATGGAGAAGCTCGACATCGCCGTCCTCGATCGCGCCTTCGCGGGACGGTAGGCGCGTCGTCCAGGGGCGCTCGAGCTCGACGCAGCGCTGCGACGGCGAGAACGAATGCTCGGCGGCGGGCGCGAAGCCCGCCCGGTTTCGGTGCCGAGAACCCGGACGCCGACGCAGTGTTTGCTTCCGCCGCCCCCCGCCGATGCCGTAGTCTGCCGGTATGTTTCGGGTGCTCGAGGTGAACGCCGGCGGAAAGGTCGAGGTCTACGAGGGCCCGGAGCGCGTCGCGCCGCCGCCCGCCGGGGCCTTGCGGTGGATCGATCTCGCCGCGCAAGACGACGAGCAGCTCGAGCTGCTGCGGGCGCGCTTCGACTTTCACCCGTTGGCCATCGAGGATTGCGCTCACTTCGACCAGCGTCCGAAGCTCGAGGAGTACCGCGACTGCTTGTTCCTCGTGACCCAGAGCTTCGCGGCGACGGGCGAGCCGGTGACCGAGCTCGACCTCCAGGAGCTGCATGCCTTCCTGGGCGAGCGCTTCCTGGTGACCGTCCATCTGGGGTCGATCGCCAGCCTCGACACCGTGTGGCGGCGCGCGTGCCATGACGCCGAGCTGGTGCGGCGCGGGGTCGACTTCCTCTACTACCTCGTCGCGGACGGGATCGTGGACGGCACCTTCCCGATCCTCGACCGGATCGCCGAGGAGTTGGAGTCCATCGAGGACGCGGTGCTCGCTGACCCCCGCCGCCAGAGCCTGAGCCGCATCTTCGATCTCAAGCACCACCTGGTGACCATGCGCAAGGTGCTGTCGCCGCAGCGCGACGTCTTCGCGCTCTTGTCCAAGCGCGGCGACCTGCGAGTGAGCGAGCGGACCACCCTCTACTTTCGCGACGTCTACGACCACCTGGCGCGCATCAACGAGTCGATCGAGGCCAACCGCGATCTGCTCGGCAACGCCCTCGAGGCCTACCTGTCGTCGGTGTCGAATCGCACCAACGAGATCATGAAGTATCTGACGATCATGAGCGCGGTGTTTCTGCCCCTGGCGTTCGTGGTCGGCTTCTTCGGCCAGAACTTCGACAACCTCCCCGGGCTGCGAGAGTGGGTGCACAACGATTCTCTGATGTACTTGATGGTCGCGATCTGCGTCGGCACGCCCGCGGTGATGGTGGCCTTCTTCAGGCGTCGGGGTTGGTTGTAGTGAACACTTGGATGCCGCCATCCAGCACCTCCCGCACCTTCCGCGTCAGGTCAGTCGACGTGAACGGCTTGGCGAGAAAATGCGTCCCGGCGTCGAGCACGCCGTGGTGAACGATCGCGTTGTCGGTGTAGCCCGACATGTAGACAACCTTGAGCGTCGGCCGCGTCTTCGAGAGCTCTTGCGCAAGTGTCTTGCCGCTCATCCGTGGCATGACTACGTCCGTCAAGAGGAGATGAATTTCGCCCACGTGTCGTGCACCGGTCAGTAACGCCTCGTCGCCGTTCGCAGCGGTCAGCACCTTGTAGCCGGTTGCCTCGAGGCTCCTCTGGGCGACCCTGCGCAGCGCCTCCTCGTCCTCGACCACGAGGATGGTCTCAGTTCCATTGGGCGGCGTCTCGATCGGCGCCGGCTTGACGGTCGTTGCCGGGGCCGCCGCAAGCGCGCGCGGCAGGTAGATCTTGAAGGTGGTCCCTTTGCCAAGCTCGCTGTAGACCCAGATGTTGCCGCCGCTCTGCTTGACGATGCCGTAGACCGTGGAGAGCCCGAGGCCCGTGCCCTTTCCCTTGGTGGTGAAGAAGGGCTCGAAGAGCCGGGTCTTGGTCTTGTCGTCCATGCCACAACCCGTGTCCGTGACCACGAGCTGGACATAGGACCCAGGCTTCACTGCCACGTGACGCGCCGCGTACTCCTCGTCGATCTCCACGTTGGAGGTCTCAATGGTGAGCTTGCCGCCCGCGGGCATGGCGTCGCGAGCGTTGACCACGAGGTTCATGATCACTTGCTCGATTTGACCCGGGTCGGCCAACGTCAGACCGAGGACAGACGCGAGAGCTTGCGCATAGTCGATATCTTCGCCGAGGATCCGCCGGAGCATCTTCTCGACTCCCGCGGCGGTCTGGTTCAAGTCCAGCGGCTCGGGCTGCAGTATTTGCTTGCGACTGAAGGCCAGGAGCTGGCGGGTCAGCGCGACTGCGCGGTCGGCGGCCTTCTTCACTTCCAGGAGATCGTCCTTCAGAGGGTCGCCGTCTTGTACCGTGCCCATCGCGAACCCCGTGTAGCTCAGGATCACCGACAACAGGTTGTTGAAGTCGTGCGCCACGCCGCCGGCGAGGCTACCGATCGACTCCATCTTCTGGGACGCGCGCAGCTGCTCCTCGAGCCGCTGGCGCTGGGTCTCCGCCTGTTTGCGCTCGGTGATGTCCTGATAGGCCCCGAGGACGCCGACGATGTCGCCCTTGGCGTCACGCAGGGGCACCTTGCTCGTGAGGACGTAGCCCGTTTCGCCGGCCGGGTTCGTGAGCGGCTCCTCGAAGAGCAGTTTCGCTTGTCCGCTTTCGATCACCGCGCGGTCGTCGGCGCGGTAGAGCTCGGCGTGTTCTCGCCAGGCCATGGCGTCATCGTCCTTGCCGATCAGGTCCTCCGGAGTCTCGAAGCCGGCGTCGCGGGCAAACTGCATGTTGCAGCCCAGGTAGGTCAGGTTCCGGTTTTTCCAGAAGACCCGGATCGGGATGGTGTTGAGCACCGCCTGGAGAACCTCGCGCGACGCCCGCAACGCTTCCTCCGCCCGCTTGCGCGCGGTGATGTCACGGATGTTGCACTGGATGACGCACTGGCCGTCCACGCGGTAGACGTTGCTGATGAACTCGACGCTGATCTTCCGGCCGTCCCTGGTCTCCAGCGGCAGATCCTCGTAGCGGACGTATTCCTTGGCCTGCAGCTCGGCGAAGGCGTTCTCGGACGCAGCGATGTCGTTGAATGGGCCGATCTCCCAGAGGTGTTTGCCCAGGAAGTGGTCGTGCGGGTAGCCCGTCAATTCCATCAGGAACGGGTTGACGTCGATGATCTTCCCGGCGCCGGCGTCGAGGATCAGGATACCGTCCTTGGCGCATTCGAACAGGCGGCGGTACCGCGCTTCAGATGCCTCCAGGTCGTGTTGTGTGCGCTGGCGCTCCTCGACCTCCGCCGTGAGAGCGGCGGTGCGTTCCGCGACCCGCGCCTCGAGTTGCTCGTTCAAGACTCGCAGCTCGTCGCGGGTGCGGATGAGCTCGCTGTTGCTGTTCACGGCATTCTCGTACGTCGAGAGCAGGAGATCGAGGATCTGTAGCCGGTCGGCGGTGATGAAGAACCGTTGGCCGGCGAAGAAGATGCTGATCCCCAACTCGCTGGACGCGGCCTTGCGGATCTCCTGGTTCGCGAGGATGTTGTTGACGCGCGCGATCAGCGCTGAGTTGTCGTAGGGCTTGCAGATGAAGTTGTTTGCTCCTGACTCGAGCCCGCGGATCACGTCCCGTGGATCGGCGTGTGAGGTGAGGAGGATCGCCGGCAGGTGCCGGAGCGCCTCGTCGGCGCGCAGCGCCTTGCAGAGCTCGTAGCCGTCCATTTCGGGCATCACGATATCCGAAATGACCAGGTCGACCGGGCTCGTCTTGGCGGCCGCGAGCCCCTCCTTGCCGTTGGTCGCCACGACGACCGAGAAGCCCGCCGCCTCGAGGATGAACCGCAGCTCCTCGACCTGTGTGGGGCTGTCCTCGACCACGAGGATCTTCGCTTTGTTCTGTTTCATCTCCGCGCTGTCAGCCATCGGACTGTCCCCTTCTCCCTACGCTCCCAACGGCGGTGGTCAGAAGCCCGGCGATCTTCTGCGGCGGCAACACGAAGCGCGCCGCGCCCAGTCTGATCGCTTCGGCCGGCATGCCAAACACCACGCAGCTCGCCTCGTCCTGCGCGATGGTGAGCGCCCCTTGGTCGGCCATGAGCTTGAGCTCCTCGGCACCGTCCCGCCCCATGCCGGTGAGGAGCACGCCGACGGCCCGGCGGCCGAGGCGCTCGGCCATCGAGCGGAACAGGATCCCCACCGAGGGCCGCAGGCCATGGTGCGGCGCATCTCGGGTCGTCTGCAGCTCACCTCGCGGGCCGACCCGCAGGTGATGGTCGTCGGGCGCGACGTAGACGTGGCCGGGGAGCGGCATCTCTCCGCCGCGCGCGATGCGCACCGGCAAGCCGGACCCGGTCGCGAGCCATTCGGCAAAGCCGACGGCGAAACCGGTGGCCATGTGCTGGACCAGGAGGATCGGCACCGGGAAGGTCGGGAGCAAACCGACCAGGACTTGCATGACGATCGGCGGACCACCGGTGGAAGCCCCAATCGCGACGATGGCGGCGTCGCGGGCAACCGCTGCGAGGGTCTCGGGCTCGGCGGCGGCCGCGGCCACGACCGCAGTCGCAGCCGCAGCCCGGTTCCACCGCTTCACCAGCTTGACCTCGGACATCAGCTTGAGAGCCTGAATGATGGCGGCGGCCTCGGCGTCGGCATCCGGGTCGCCGAGTCCTTTGGGCTTCTTCAAGACGGCGAGCGCGCCCGCCTCCAAGGCCAGCATGGCGGTGCGCACCTGGTCGAAGCTCGTGCTGGCCGTGCACACGACGATGGGCACCGGATTCGACGACATGATCCGTCGCGTCGTCTCGAGGCCGTCGATCCCCGGCAGATGGATATCCATGAGGACCGCATCGGGGCGGTGCTTGGCCACGAGCTCGAGCGCCGCCTCGCCGCTGTCGGTGGTGTCGATGACCCGGATCTCCGGATCGGTCTCGAGGACGTACACCAGGTAGTCCCGGCTGGCCCGCGAGTCTTCGACCACGAGCACGTTGATCATCGCGGTGCTCCGAGGTCGTGTCTCACAGGAGCCTCCGGACGATCTCGATGAGGTTGCTCTGATCGAAGTCGCTCTTGACGATGTAAGCGTTGGCGCCGACCTCGATGCCGTATTCGCGGTCCTGTTGCGAGCCGAGCGCCGTGACGAGCACGACCGGCAGCTCGCCGAGCTTCTTGTCGGCGCGGAGCTTGGCCGTGAGCTCGAAACCGTTCAAGCGTGGCATATCCACGTCCGAGACCAGGAGGTCGAACGGCTCGGTCTTCAGCCGCGTCAGCGCATCCATGCCGTCCACGGAGGCCACGACCTCGTAGCCGGCGGCCTCGAGGATGCTCTTCAAGAGCGCGCGCGCCGTGATCGAATCCTCGGCGAGAAGAAGACGTCGGCGCCGTTCGCTGATGGGGGCGTCGGCGATCTCCGTGGGGCGCGGCGCGACGGCCGTGCTCGCGGACTCCACGAGATCGACGACGTTGAGGATGGGGATGACCGCACCGCTGCCCGAGATGCAGGCGCCGGAAATATTGCGGACCCGGGCGAGCTGTTGGCCCAGGCTCTTGACCATGACCTCCTGCTCGCCCACCACCTCGTCGACCATGAAGACAACCTGGCGGTCCGCGACGTGCACCACGACGATCGGCCGGGCCTGGTCCTTCTCGTGTCCGTCCGGACCGGAAAGCTCCAGGACGTCCTTGAGGCGCACCAGCGACGACGCGCGTTCTCCCATCACCATCGTCTGACGATTCTCGACCGTCTTGATCTCGGCCGGCCTCACCCGGCTCACGCGCACCACGTGGGCGCTCGGGAAGAGGAAACGGCGACCGGCGACCCCGACCTGCACGCCCCGGAAAGCCGTGAGCGACAGCGGCACGAGCATGCGAAGCGTCGTGCCGACGCCCGGCGACGAGGTCACCTCGACAGTGCCGCCGAGCCTCTCGACCTTCTCGCGAACAATTGCCAAGCCCAGACCCCGGCCCGAGAGGTCGGTGATGATCGGGCTCGTCGACAGCCCTGAGTGGAAGATGAGCCGGGTGACGTCAGCCCCGGTCAGACGCGCTGCCGCGTCGGCGGTGAGGAGCCCCAGCCGTACGGCGGCCTTCTCGACCTTGTCGGCATCGATCCCGCGACCGTCATCAGCCACGGTGATTTCGACCCGATTCCCTTCGCCCGGTTTCGCATTGATGGTCACCGAGCCGCGGCTGGGTTTGCCGAGCTCGCGCCGTGTCTGTGCCTTCTCGATGCCGTGATCGATGCCATTCCGAAGGAGATGAGTGAGCGGGTCTTTGAGCTCGTCGAGGACTCGGCGGTCGATCTCGATGTCCTCGCCCGTCACCAGGAGGTCGACCTCCTTGCCCGCCTCGCGTCCGAGGTCGTGCGCGATCTTGGGCAGATGGCCGAAGAGGTACGAGCAAGGGAGCAAGAGCGCCTGCTTGGTGTCTATGAGGAGTCGGTCGGTGAGGACCGCGAGGGCACGTGCGTCCTGACGCGCGGAGCCGGCCAGCTTCCTGAGCGAGCTCTCGAGCTTCCTGGTGTAGAGCAGCTCCGACTCGAGCAGCTCGGCTGTGGTCGCTGCGCCGCCATGGCGGAGACGCCGTTGGTTCCAGCCGGCAAGATCCGCCGCCAACATACGGATCTCACCGGCACGCTCGCCTTCCGCGATCTTGGCGCCGACGAGCTCCTCGGCTTCGAGCAAGATCGCGTTGAGCTTGTGCGTGGAGATACGAACGGTGTCGGGCGCGACAACGCTCGTGACCGCCGCCGTCGACCGTGCGCCGGTGGGGGCCGCGTCCGGTACCCGCGGCGGAGGCGGGGCCAGGGCACCCGGTTCATCGGTAGTATCAGCCGCCGCCCCTCGGCCGAGTCGCCTGAGGGTCACGAGAGCTCGTTGCTCCTGGTTGGTGCCGTCTGCCGACGATGGGGCACCCGGGCTCTTGCACGAGGTCGCGAGAACGTCGAGCGCGTGATGAATGGCGTCGAGCATCTCCGGCGACAGCTCGAGCTTCTTGGCTTTCGTTGCCGCGAAGAGGCTCTCCAGCTCCAGGCAGAGCGCCTCGACGCCGGCGAGGCTCACCGACCGCGCCGCGCCCTTGAGTGAATGGGCTTCCCGGAAGATGCGCTCGACGATGAGGGCGCGCTCGGCGTCGCCGGCCTTCTCGATCGTCAAGAGGCCGGCGGTGATGGCCTCGAGGTGCTCGGCGGCCTCGACGCGGAACGTGTCCCGCAGCTTGGCCAGGAACTCTTCTTTCTTCTTGTCCATCCGACGCTCCGCCCGCCCCGGCTCAAGTCTCGATGCGCTGCCGCTCCACCAAGACCTTCAACCGCCCGCCGAGCGCCTGGGGGCCCTGCGCCGACGCCTCGAGCTGCTTGGTGCCGGCCACGTTCTGGGTCGTGGCCTGCTTGATGTTGGCGATGGCCGAGGCGATCTGATCCATGCCCACGAGCTGTTGCTGGCTCGACGCCGCGATCTGAGAGGCGGCCTGGGAGGCCTCGCCCACGCTCCCGGTGAGCGCGCGGATCGACTCACCCGCGTCGTTGGCCTGCTTGACCCCCGCGGCCACCGCTTTGGTGCCCCGCTCGGTGGCCATGACGGCGGCGCTCGTGGCCTTCTGAACCTCCATGAGAATGGTGCGCACCTGGGTGGTCGCCTGCCGCGACTGCTCGGCCAGGCTCTTGACCTCTTGCGCCACCACCGCGAACCCCTTGCCGTACTCCCCGGCACGGGTCGCCTCGATGGCCGCGTTGACCGCCAGCAGGTTCGACTGCTCGGCGAGGTCGTTGACCGTGGCGATGATCTCGCCGATGGTCTGACCCTGCTCCGAGAGCCGCACGACGCTCTCGGCGATCGACTCCATCTGCTCGCGGATGCGGCTCATGCCCTCGATGGTCTCGGTGACGGCCTTGCGGCCGGTATCGGAAACAACAGCCGCTTTCTGAGCGGTCTCCTGGACCGCCTTGGCCTTCTGGTTGGAGAGGTGGGCGGTCTGCTTGACTTCTTCAGCAGTGGTCGAGGTTTCGCTCACGGCGGTGGCGGTCTCGGAAGCGCTCGCCGCGACCTGGGAGACCGTGGCCAGGATCTCGCTCGACGACGAGGCGAGGACGGTGAAGCCGGTCTGCAGCTCCTTGTTGAGACCCCGCAAGTTGTCGACCATGGTTCGCAGTGCTCGCTGCAGCACACCAACCTCGTCCGTCCGCTCGCCGACCTCGACCCGCACCGCCAGGTCGCCCGCGGCAACTCGCTCGGCCACGCTGGTCGCAACCTGAAAAGGCGCGGCGATCAGGCGGTTGAGCAACAGGGCGAGCACGATGGCCAGTGCAATCGCGAGCAACCCCGCGAGCAGGAAGGCGAGGAAGCTCGAGCGCACGATCTGCGAGGCCTCGAGGGCCTTGCTTGCTGCGATGTTCGTAACGGCCTGGTCGAGCTTGTCACCGAGATCTTGAATGCGCCGCGTCCGCTCCGCCTGGACGTTCATGATGACGTCGAGGGCCGCTTCGGTGCGCCCTTCGAGGATTGCCGGAACGACCTGCTTCGCACGGGCGTCGGCAAAGGCCGTCAACTCTCGCTCATATTCCCTCAAGTCGCCGATCAGACCCGGTTCGTTCTTCCCCCGCTCGACGAGCCCGGACAAGAGCTCGACGTTCTCCTTGGCCAGCGCGTCACTTTCCTGGCGGAGTTGTTCCTTCTTCAACGGATCCTTGGCATGGAGCATCTGGAAGGAGGCGAGCCGTAGGTCTTGTTGGTTGATTCTGACGTGCCTGATGTCCATCGCCGTCGTGTAGTCCCCCTGGAACAGGTCCCTTTCGTTCTCCTCGATGCGCGTGATCCCGCGATACGAAATGGCAATCACGACGCCGAGCAGGACGAGCATGGTGCCGAAGCCAAGGAACAACTTCGATCGGGTCTTGATGTTGATGAACCAATTCATCGGCTACCTCCGGCTGACCCTGCGGCATCAGCGAGTTGCATGTTCGTTGACTCTGAGGCCGGCGTCTGCCAGCAGACGGCCGCCATCGAGAATGGCCAGCATCTGGCCGGTGATACCTTTGAGGAACCTCTCACGGATGCCGGTGAGCGTGGGCAAGCCCTGCTGCAGATCGGCCGCAGCGACGGAGCGGACCCCGTCGATAGAATCCGCGAGCAACCCCATCTCGTTGTCGCCGCCCTTGAGGACGACCACCCGATTGAGCTCGGTGAGCCCTTTGGCCGGCAGCTCGAAGAACTGGCGAAGGTCGATCACCGCCAGGACCTGACCGCGCAGGCTCATGACCCCGGCGACAAAGGGCGGTGTGCAAGGCAGGGCCGTCAGATCCTTGAGCTGACAGACCTCGCGGACGTGACGGGTCTCGACGCCATAGGCCTCGCCGGCGAGGGTGAAGGCCAAGATCTCGATGCGCTCCCCGTCGTCCGCCGTGAGCGCCGGTTTGGCTGCCACCCGAGCGCGCGCTTCGAGTACGCGGCGGGTTTCCTCCGGCCCATGCCGGAGGCCGCCGGCGATGGCCGCCGCGGCAAGCGCCAGGCGGCGGTGGATTGCCTCCCAGTCGATGGTGCGTCGTTCCATGGTCTCAGGCTCCCGTCATGGCTCGAACCGACTCCTGGAGCCGCCCACACGTCATCCCGTCGGACTCGGGCACGATCTCATCCCTGCTCCGGTGCGCGAGGAGCTCGAGGGCAATCGCGAGGTGGCGCTTGGATTTCTCGTGCTTGCCGAGGCGTTTGTAGAGACCGCCCAACCCGTGATGAGCGAGGACGAAATCCTGGTCGAGGTAGAGGACTTTCCCCAGCGCCGCGACGGCCTCCTCGGGCCGGCCAAGCTCTTCGCAGATGGTGGCGCAGAGAAAATGCGCCGCGGGGTTGGTGCGATCGGCTGCGACGGCGTCACGGCACGCCACGAGCGCCGCCGCGAGCTTGCCCTGGTTGGCATACGTCCGCGCCAGCTCGAGGGGGCTGTCCCCGGGCGGTGCGATGATGGGCGTGGCAGATTCGACCGGCGCGACTGTCGCGGCGGGCGCAGCGGCGGCAACGAACGCGGGTTCACGTGGCAGGCCAAGGGGCGTCGAGGTGGCGAAGAATGCCGGCTCGGGTGCGAGGGCAGAGGGCTCAGGCGAGACGATGCTCGGCCAGGGCACCACACAGGTCGGCCGCGACGTCTTGCGATAGAGTATGACGCCGCCGATGTCTTCCATTGCGAACATCGGGAAGAGCGAGTTGCCGGCCTCGGCCGGACTTACCACGAGATAGCCCCCGTCCATGAGGCAACGATGCAGCGCGGTTACGACTCGCCGCTGGTGGTCGGGAGTGAAGTACATGAGGACATTGCGACAGAAGATCACGTCCATCGCGTTCGTGTGGTTGTGGAGCGACGGATAGACGTCTTCGGCCAGGTTGAGGTAACCGAAGTGAACGAGGTTTTTCAGGGTCGGAGCGATCTCGAGCTTACCCTCCGGCGTGGGAGCGAGGAACCGCTCGCGCAGCCAACCCGGAGCGCCGCGGAACGACCACTGGGAGTAGACGCCCGCCTCGGCCTTGGCGAGGGCCTTGGGGTTGATGTCGGTCGCGAGCACCGAGGCGTTCCACGCCTCGAGGTCCGGGAGTGTTCGGGCACAGGTGATGGCGAGCGAGTACGCTTCTTCTCCAGTGGAGCACCCGGCGCTCCACAGGCGCAAGGTTCGACCCGATTCGACGCGTCTCGCAACGAGCGGCGGCAGGATCTCTCGCGCGAGGACCTCGAAGCTCGCGGGGTCCCGAAGGAAGTAGGTTTCGCCCACGGTCAGGTGGCTCGCGAGCGTCTCGATTTGCCGGGTCGTGAGATCCCGGGCCGTGAGCCATCGCTTGCAGGCGTCAGGATACTCGAAGCCCAGCTCCCGGCCGGCCGCCTCGAGGCCGCGAGCTAGATCGGACCAGCGCTCCTCGGGGAAATGCAGGCCCAGGCGCTCGGCGATGAAGCCGCTCACCTCGCCCAACAGCGTTGTGTCCAGGGCGGCGATCATCGTTTACGGTGCTCCGTCTTCGGGTTTGTCGATGCTGCCGCCGCCCACCGGAGCATCGCCGCCGGAGGTGGCGCGCAGCGCGCGGTCGATCGCCGTCTCCTCTTCGAGGGAGAGCAGGCGTTCGAGGTCGTGGATCAGGACGAGCCCGTCCGGAAGCTTCATGGCGCCTTCGACGAGCTCGATCCGGGGCAGGATCTCATCCGCCGGCGCGTAACTCCCCGGTGCGGTCTCGATCACCCCTTTCGTTTCATCGACCAGGAGCGCGACAGTTCGCTTTCCGGTCATGGCGACAATCAAATGGTCGGATAGACGAACATCGCGCGGCGGGTGGTTGAGGCGTTTTCGAATGTCGATCACGGGGATGACCACGCCCCCGAGATCCATGATGCCCAGGACGATCGGCGGTGCATCGGGCAGCGGCGTAATGGCGACCACGCGGATCGACCGCTGCACGCGCGCGAGATCCAGGGCGTAGCGCTGGTCGTCCAGCGAGAAGACCACCAGCGGCCGCGGTGTCGACGCGATTCTCGTTTCGTGGTGCAGACTTGCTGTCATTTCCCCCCCCGCCCCCGCGGTGCTTACTCGACCCCTGCCGTAGATCTCTTGCCGAGGGCCACGCGCATTGTTCGCTCGAGCAGCGCTTGATCCACGGGCTTTGGCGCCACCATCAGAGGCGCGTACTGCGCGGCCTCTTTCATCAGCGCGCTGTCCGGATACCCCGTAACGACAACGACCGGCAGGTCCGGCTGCGTCTTGCGCAGCGCACGGAGGAACTGCGGACCGTTCATTGCGGGCATGATGAGGTCCAGCAGAATGAGATCCGGCACTGCCTCGGCAACCAATTCGAGGCCCCGCTGGCCGTTTGGTGCTTGCCGCACGCGGCATCCGAACTGCTCGACGATCCTGGCCAAGGCCTTGCAGATCCTCTCGTCGTCGTCGATGACGAGAACGGAGCAACCGCTCCGACCTCGCTGCTGCCCTTCCATCCACCGCACGAGAGCTTCCTTGCGGAACCGCCATACAGTCCCTACCCGATAGGCGGGAATTGCTCCGCTTCTGGCGAGCTTGCGCACGGTCTGTTCATGGGCGCCGATGAAGGCGGCGGCTTCGCTGATGCCGAGCGCGTTGGGGTTGCGATCCATAGACCAAAGACCCATGAGCTGCGGTGAGCTGCCATGAGCTGCAATGAGCACTACTGTCGGCGGCGATGTTTGTCAACGCCTGTCGCCGAGCACGCTGGTCCGCGATGCTCGACGAGAGCAGAAGAATCGAGGCGATTTGGGCTGTTCCATCTTTACTCGCCGCAGGCGATCGCGCACATTCCTGGGCGAGTTTCCGAGGTTCCCGGAACCAAGAAGATGACGAACACCCGAGACCCCCAGCCCGACGACCTGACTCCACGCCCCGAAGAAGGCAAGAAGCCGACCTACGAGGAGCTACTCGCTCGCGTGGCACAGTTCGAGCAGCAGCAGCAGCAGCAGCAGCAGCAGCAGCAGCAGCACCTCGCCCAAGAGCGGGCTCGGACGGAGGAACGGGTCAGGAGCGAGGAGGCGCTGCGCGAGAGCGAGACGCGGCTGCGCTCGCTCACCGAGAACGTTCCGTGTGTGTTGATGCGCTTCGACAGACAGCTGCGCGTCGTCTACCTGAGCCAGCAGGCTGTTCAGTACACCGGCGTCCCGGTCGAGCGCTTCATCGGTCGGACCAATCGCGAGGCCGGCATGCCCACGGAGCTATGCGACCGGTGGGATGCGGCGATCAATCGGGTGTTCAATACCGGCACCCACGAGGAGATGGAATTCGACCTGCCCGGGACGTCGGGGGCCCAGACGTTCGCGCTCAAGTTCGCGCCCGAATTCGGTCCAGACGACGAGGTGCGTCACGTTCTCGGCGTCTCATCGGACATCACCTCGCGCAAGCGCGCCGAGGACAAGGAGCGCAAGGAGTTTCGCGAGACCGCGGCCGCCAATCGGTTGCTCGCCGCGTTCATCAAGCACGAGGGCGACGAGCTGTTCGATGAAGTCCTGGCGGCGGTGACGGGGGCCATGGCTAGCAAGCACGGGGTCTTCGGATACATCGCCGAGCCGGGCCATCTCATCTGCCCCAGCCTGTCGAAGATGCTCGACGCCTGCGAGGTCGAGGGAAAGTGCATCCACTACCCGGCCGAGAAGTGGAAGGGCTTGTGGGCGCGCACCCTCACCGAGAAGCGCTCGATCTACACCAACGAGGCGTCGCCGGTGCCGGCCGGTCACCTGCTCATCCACAACAACCTCGCTGCACCGATCCTGTTCCGGGGAGAGGCCATCGGGCTCTTGAACCTGGCGAACAAGGAAGGGGGATACAGCGACGAAGACCGGGAGATGCTCGACGGCCTCGCCGCCCGCATGGCTCCTATGCTGTACGCATGGATCCAGCGGAAGCTGCGTGAGGAGGAGCGGCGGCGCGCCGAGGAGGCGCTGCGCGCGACCGAGTCGAGGTTCCGCTCGCTGTTCGAGCACCTGCTCGACGGCTTCGCTTACTGCCGGATGATCTACGACGAGGAGGGGCGCCCGGTGGACTTCGTCTACCTGGACGTCAACGCGGCGTTCGGGGGGCTCACCGGGCTGGAGGGGGTGGTCGACCGCCGGGTCACGGACGTGATCCCGGGGATCCGGGAGATGAACCCTGAGCTGTTCGAGATCTACGGCCGCGTGGCCTCGACTGGGTGCCCCGAGCGCCTCGAGATCGACTTCAAGCCGCTGCAGAAGTGGCTGACGCTGTCCGTCTACAGCCCCGAGCCGCAGCACTTCGTCGCCATCTTCGACGACATCACCGCGCGCAAACGTGCAGAGGAGGCGCTCCGGGCGGCCAACCTCCAGCTCGCCGAGGCCGACCGCCGCAAGAACGAGTTCCTGGCGGTGCTTTCGCACGAGCTCAGGAATCCCCTCGCGCCGATCTCGAACAGCCTCTACATCCTCGACCACGCGTCGCCCGGCGGCGACCAGGCAGAACGGGCGAAGCAGGTCATCGGCCGGCAGGTCACGCAGCTGTCGAGCCTCGTCAACGACCTGCTGGATGTCACCCGGATCACGCGCAACAGGGTCGAGCTCCAGAAGGAGCGCCTGGAGCTCTGCGAGGTCGTGCGCCGCGCCATCGAGGACAACCGCTCCCTGTTCGAGCGAGCCGGCGTCCATCTGGAGCTTTCGCCGGCGACCCGCACCGTCCCGGTGCTTGCGGACAGCACCCGCATCGCGCAGATCGTCGGCAATCTCCTCCAGAACTCCGCCAAGTTCACGACCAAGGGTGGTCACACGCGCGTGTCCGTCGCCGTCCTGGGGCACGAGGCGGTCGTGCGCGTCGCCGATGACGGAGTCGGGATCTCCCGCCAGACCCTGGACCGCCTGTTCCAGCCGTTCATGCAGGCGGAACAGGCTCTCGACCGAAGCAAGGGAGGCCTGGGGCTCGGGCTGGCGCTGGTGAAGGGGCTCGTCGAGCTGCACGGCGGGACGGTCTCGGCCCACAGCGAGGGGCTCGGGCGTGGGGCCGAGGTGATCGTGCGCCTGCCTCTCGACACGGGCGTGGCGCTCGAAGCTTCTGCAACTCGAGCGGACCTGCCGCGTGCTCGACGGCGCGTGCTCATCATCGAGGACAACGCGGACGCCGCCGACAGCTTGAGCGAGGCGCTCGCGTTCGGCGACCACGAGGTCGAGGTCGCCTACAACGGCCCCGAGGGCATCGCCAAGGCGCGGGAGTTCCGTCCTGACGTCGTCCTCTGCGACATTGGTTTGCCCGGCATGGACGGCTACGAGGTCGCGCGAGCCTTCCGCGCGGACGAGGCGCTGCGGGGCGCGTTCCTGGTGGCGCTGAGCGGCTATGCGCTGCCCGAAGATCTGCAGCGAGCGGCGGATGCGGGCTTCGAGCGCCACCTCGCGAAACCACCGAGCCTCGAGAAGCTCGAGGAGCTCCTGAGCGCGGCGCCCCGGGCGTCAACCTCTGGTTGCTCGGTCACCGCCCCGCCGACGGCCTGACGGATATCGACGCGGAGCGTCTGGCCGGCGAGGGCGGCTCCATATCTCGAGGGCCTCGTGACAAACCTCTGCCGACGGTGGAGAACGCTCCTTTCGCGAGGCCGGGTCGCGTGGCGGCGTCAGCCATCGTGGCCAGCTCTTGCACAGTTCGCCACGCGAAGAAGCGCGATGCGAGCCGTCATCGGTGCACGCTCTGCCTGCCTCCGTCGTGTCGGGGCCGCCTACCGATCAACCTCGCCTGGACCTTCTCCGAGCGGAGTTCACGGAGCGCGTCCGTTGCCACCCACCGAGCAGCCCGAGCGCCGCTGTCGCCACCGCGCTCCCCACCGGCGCGCTTGTTCGCGGCCGCAAGGATCCTCGCGGCGCAGGAAACAGCAGCGGCGTTCAAGGACGAATTGCGCTTTCCGATGTTCCGGAGCGCCCAGTTGACGGCTTTCCTGACGAAGTTGCGGTCATCGGCCGCGCATCGCTCGATGAGCGGCAGCAGGCGCTTGAACGCTTTGTCGTCGGCCGTCTTGTCGTGGACGGCGAGGCCGGCCATGAGGGCGAAGCCGCCGCGCTTGACCCACTCCTCGCGGCGACGCGCCCACGCCGCCGCCTTGGCCCACGCGTGCCTCGTCAGGTCGAAGAGGCTGGTCGCCGCCTGGTCGCAGACGTCCCACGAGTCGAAGTCACCGGCCCATGCCTCCATCTGCGCGGCGCTGACAGATGCGGGGTCGTCGACGAAGCAGGCCAGGAGTCGGGCCTCGTGGTTCCCTGTCGCCCAGAGCGCGAGCGCCAAGTCGTGGTCGATGCCAAGTCGCTTGGCGACCTTGCGCAGCTCGTAGACCGACACGCCGTACGCGTCCTCGACGTTGATGCCGTAGCGGGCCATGCCCGCCCGGTTCCGCTCGCTGCCCATGGCTTTCAGATCTGCCAGGATCGGCTCGACCCTGCCGTCGGTGACGGGATGACCCGCCCGTTGATGGCGCTTGCGGCGCTTGCCCCAATCGAGGGTCGCCTTGGCGACTGCGGCGATGCGCCTCTGGCTGGGTCTCCGGCACGCGACGTCGACGTATGCCCGTGCTCGTTCCTGATCGGTGGTCGTGGTCATTGCTGCGCTGTCTTGCCCTTGTTGGTGCTGGCCTTCGGCTTCCGCGTGAGCGCCGGGGTGAGGCGAATCCTGGTCGCGTCGGCGCTCATATCTGGCCGTCCTCACTTCTACCCATGGTCACCGCCTGCCAGGCGAGGCATGGCTCGTGGCGCTGCGGTGGGGTGCGAGCCAGGGTACTAGAGCGGCTCAGGTATACGTTGATGGATTGCTCGCGGTCAACGTCGACATCCCCGGCACCAGGAGGCGCGGCATGAATCCCGAGGCGATATGGACAGCAGCGCTGACCGAATTGCTCCCGCGTCGCGGCACCAATCGGCAATCGGCGCTACCAGCGCCGCCGCCACTGAGCTCGAGTCGCCGTCCCTGATGCGGAAGGTGCCCTTGAGGCGGCCGTCCTTGCCGAGCAGCGCCACCAAGAAACCGTCGCACGTTCACGGCAGTCGACGACGACGGTGGAGATGACTCGAGAACGGGACCTCGTCGGAGTGGCGTCGCTGCGACTATTCTCCTTCAGCACCTTCGCACTGCTTCTCCGCTGTGCCGCACTGTTGCGGATGGAAGTAGCCCGGCAGTTGGAGCTGCGTCACACGCCAAGCGCCACTCTCCGTCACCTCCAAGGTCATCGAATGCTCACCTTCGGCCAGCAGCCACTTGCCATCGCTCCTCGTTGGCCCCGAGATGAGCACTGCGATGAGGGCGGCGTAGATCGGGTGTTTGGGTCGATCCAATGCGTGGGCGTACATCTGCCCCTCGGTGATCTGGATCGTATCGTAGTTGGTGACGTTGATGTACTTCGGCGTCACCGGCAGCACCTCTAGAATAGGAAGACTGTCGCGCGCGATCGCCGAGCGTAGGAGCTGTAGGCGTAGGGCTTGGGGTGTTCGCAGCTCTGCGGATGGTAGAGCCGGCCAGCGTGCTCCGCGAATGGCTAACTCGGTCGCGTCGACCGCCAGGTCATAGCGATGGGCGCGGAACGCGGCGCCTAGGATGCGCGTCAACGCGGCTTCATGGGTGGGGTCGAGGTTCAAGGCGCGCCAGAGAATGGTCGCTTCGTAGTCCGGCCCCTTGGCAGCGGCTTCTTCGGCCTCTGCCAGGAACGCGTCGACGGTCGGCTGCTGGTTGGACAGCAGATCCCTTTGGATGTAGCCCTTCTTTGCCTTGAAGTCGGCGACGGCGATGGTCACCTGTGCGAAGTCCTTCTGCAGCTTGATGACCTGTACCCGCGAGCCGATAGGCAAGCGCCCCAAGAGCTTACCCTTGTCGCTCGCTGAGGCGCGCACACCAGCGCTGGCGACGTTCACCCAAGCCTGTCAGCTTGCGAGCGGTGGGGTTGCACTTGGCACCGTAGGGAAAGGGCCCGGCTTGATGCCCGAGGCGGTGCGCAGCTCCGCCGCGCGGGCGGCATCCGCGTCGTGAAGCAGCGCGGCCAGGAGGAAGTTGAGATCGGGGTCGGCAACATTGGTCGCCAGGGCTGGCTGCACCGCGTCGATGGCCGCCAAGAGGTCGCCGGAGGCGAGGGCGCGCTTGGCTGCGTCGAGGGCTGGACCTGTCTCTTTGGCCCCGCCCGAATGCGCTGCCGGCTGCGACCAGACAGTGGCCGGCAGTGGCGTGACGGCGCAAGAAAGTGCGAGCGCGGAGGCATCGGTAGCCACCGGGCGCGAAGTGTGGCCCTTGATCGCGCCATCGGGCTCGACGCGCACAAGAGCGAAGTCACCGCCGCGGCTACCGCTGGCGATCACGGCCCCATCCTTCAGCAGTGTCGCGCTTGTGGCATCGACGCCGTCTGGGAGCAGCGTCAGGCGTCGTTGGGCGCCCGTCGCGTCGTGCACGGCAACGGCGTTGCTGAAGACGGCCACGAAGCGGCCGTCGTCGCGAGTCACCACTCGCTGCAGTACACCGGGTGCGGGAGCCGAGACGACCGTGCTGGAGGCGCAAGCGCCCGCGCTGGTCAGCGTCGTCACGACAAGCCGCTGCTGTACTTGGCCGATGAGCATGACCCCGTCAGCGCCGGTCGGCAGCGCACGCAAGAGGCGGAGCTCGTCGTGCAGGGTGGCGCGCACCGCCCCCGTTCCGCCAAAGGCGGTGTCGGCGCGCCCAGACTTGTCGAGCCGATAGACGAGCCCATTTGTCGCCGTGACGAAGAGCTTGCCGCTGGCGAGGGGGGTCACTCGCACTTCGCCTGCGCCCTCGGGCAGGCGCACGACGCCGTCTCTGCCGAAGCTCGTGTCGAGCCTGGTGCCCCTGAAGCGAGCAACAGTCGGACGGGGTGGCACGGAATCCATGCCGCCAATGAGTAGGCGGCCGTCCGGCAGCGCGGCGAAGTCGGTCGGGGTGGCATCGCTCGAGAACGCGGTGGTCGAGTTGCGGGCCGCCGCGCCCTCGCCGCGGTTGCCCAGCTCATGGATGGCGATCCTCCGGTCATCTTCCCAGAGCGCCGCGACCATGAACTTGGGGCCATCGAGCTCGACAACGCCGAATACCCGCGCGCCGGCGGCGCCGCGGGAGCGCGCCAATCCGCCGTTGTTGAACCACTGCGTCCACAGGCCGGTCTGGCCTGGTCGCATCAATGCGAAGCCGTCTTCGGTTCGGCCGGCGACGAGAAAGGACCACGCGTCCGACGATGCGATGATGTGCGCGGCTCCCTCGGTGCCACCGAGGTCGATGGTCGTGACTCCGTTGTCGGCCCACAGATCACCCGCGCGAAGGCGGTCCGCCTGTTGCTGCTCCTCCACGTCACTCGGCGGCGTGATCGTGCGCATGCGCGTCGTGCCGTCCGCCTCCACGCGCAGAAAGCCACGTGCGATGTGCTGGTCGCCGAAGCGACCAAAGACACCGCCGATCAAGATGCCGCCGTCTGGGAGCAACGCCAGCGCTCGGATCTCAGAAGCCTCGCCAGGAGGCCCGACGCGCGCCTTGAAAGCTGGATCACGTTTGCCGTCCGCGAGGAGCCTAATGAGCGAGCTTTGGCCACCTGCGGCGTCCAGGACGCGTCCACCGAGGAGGATCTTGCCGTCCTTCTGGAATGCAATGGCATAGGCAGCGAAGCCCTGCACTTCCGGATTGAAGGATGGGTCTTCGCTATCATCTGGCTTGAAGCGGTAGAATTTGTCGCCGACGACGTAGAGATTGCCCTGCGTGTCATACGCGACCAAACCGATGCCCTTCTGCGGCGGCAGCTGCTTCGGCGTTGCGGCGCCGGTCGACGAGAGCCGCGTCAGGACCCCGACGTAGTCGCCCGACTGCGTCCGGCGAAAACCGGTGACGGCGATGCGCCCGTCTGCCGCGACCGCGATCTCCCGCACCTCCTCGAGGGACGGCAGGTTGGCGCTGAACGCCGCGTCGACGCTGCCGTCTGGCTTGAGACGCGCCAGGTTCCTCGCTGGGGCTCCCCCAAAAGTCGTGAAGTTCCCGCCGACGAGGATTGTGCCGTCCGGCTGCACGGCCAACGCGCTGGTGATACAGGCGGCGCCCCGTCCGCCGCCGGCGCCGCCCTTCATGGCGCGTGCGAACGGTATGTCGATTGCGCCATTCGGCCGCAAGGCGACCAAGCAGCCGGTGTCAAATCCGCCGTAGCTGTCGAACCAACCCGAAACCAGGAGCCGATCTCGTCCCTGCGCGGCGATGCGCGGACGCCCTTGGCCCGCGCGAAACGCCGCAAAGCCGAGCTGGGCGGCGAAGGCCCGATCTACCGATCCGTCTTGGCGAAGTCGGACGACCGGCGTCTCTCCAGACAAGAGCACGACGCCGTCGACGAAGGGCACGACCTCTTGTGCACCCGTTGGTAGCCCCTCGAACTTTGGATATGGAACGTCTTGAGCGAGGGCCTCGGCGCTCGTCATCAGGAGCGCGGCGAGCAGAGCGTGCATCACCTGGCTCCTGACGTCAGTCAGCTCGTATGCGGGAACCTGAACTTGCATGTCGTGGTCACATAGCACGCGCAGGGGCGGCGTTCACGAGGCGATGAAGTCACGACCACCCTACTCTCATCAGGTTCGCCCCCGCGCAGGGCCATGCTGCTGCATCGCAGTTCCTGGGCGTGGCGGCACCCGAGCGGCGCGGACCTCTGCATCGTCCTCGGACGCCGGCTACTCATCCACGCAGTCCACCTTGCTGCTAAACAGAGATCCAGACGTAGTTGAACAGAAACCGCGGCTCTCGACCCGCTCTCTGGCCCTCTGAGCGCGCTCTTCGGGCCTCGGCGACCGGGTCCTCACCGTCATCTGGCTCTCAGCTTCGCCGGTCGAGGTGGAGCCGCGCGAGAGGCGAAACGCGCAACTGCCCGCGAAACATGGGGCAAATACGCGAAGGCCCCGCCGAGGACATCGGCAGGGCCTTCAGCAAACCAAACCGACCACCAAGTGGTCGGGACTAGATTTGGCTCGCCGGTCGTCCCGTGTCACGTACAGCACAGGATGACCGGACACCCAGTTCTCTACTACGCGGACTCCCTGAAAACAATACGGAAACCGCCAGAGAACGTGCATCGGGAGAATTTCGCGTGCCCGAACGCCCGCGTGTCGGTGTGCGTGGTCAGCAGGTGGGGAACGGGGCTCCGATTGGTCGTCGGCGCTCCCCGTGTCAGGTGCCCGCGGCAAGAAGCTGTGACACCGTCACGAGCTCAAAGCCGCGTGACCGCAGCACAGACAGGACTTTGTCCAACGCCTCGATGGTGCCCGGCTTCGGTGGGCCGCCATCATGGAAGAGGACTATCGAGCCCGGCCGGACGTTGTCGAGCACGTTGCTGCTCAAGGCCGCCGCGTCCTGGGTCTCGGTGTCGTGGGCCTCCACGTCCCAGGTGATCGTCTTCCTGCCCATCTCGCGCATGACGTAGGGCAGCACGAGCAGCTTCTTCGCGTAGGGCGGTCGAAACAGGAGGTCGCCGGTGAACCCGGCGCCGCGGAGCAGGCGATCCGTGTGCTCGATCTCTTCCCGCACGAACCCTGGCGAGACGAACACCATCCTCCTGTGGGAGTAGGAGTGGTTGGCCCCCTCGTGTCCATCGGCCGCGACGGACGCGGCAATATCTTGGTGCCTGGCGAGGTTCTCGCCGGTCATGAAGAAGGTCGCCCTGGCACCGTGTCGGCGCAGCACGGCAAGGATGGGCGGTGTGTTCGTGACGTTCGGTCCGTCATCGAAGGTGATCGCCACGAGTGGCCGCGAAGTGTCAGCCCGAGCGTGGATGCCGCCGAAGACTTGAAAGGTCTTGGACCGTGATAGTTGCAGGCCGGCAACCGCGATTGCCAGAGCGATCACCACTCCGAGCCCCGCGTTTCGAAGTCTTCGCCGTCGGCTCGTCATCCGGCAGTCGCCTCCATGATCGTTCACACCCGCTCGTCTGCCGCGGCCGCGCTCAAGGACAACGCACCGAGCTGACAGGCGAGGTCGATGCCATCCCACTCTCCCCAGCGTTCGACTATCTTCCCGTCACGGACCTTGAGTACCTCGATGCCGCGAAACGCGATGGCCTTGTGGGTCGCTGCCACACCGAGAAACGTTGCCCGGTGCGTACCTTTCGCGGACCAGACGATGGTCACCTTGCCGGCGTCTTCGTCGACGTTGATGTCGTCGGCGTCACCGTAGAAGTCCGGGAACGCCGCGTAGAGGTCGGCGATCCCCTGCTTGAACCCGGCGTTGTCGGGAGACCTGCCGCCGGCGGAGTGATCGACGAAGTCGGCCGCGTGCAGATCGTCGATGCATGATGTTCCGCGTCCCTGCCAGGCGTGCAGCCAGCGCTTGGCGACCTCCCGCAACTCCGGCGCCGCCGCGTTCTTCGTCGCGCGTGCCAATACGATGACGTTGCCGTCGAGGTCGGCGAGATACGCGGCCTCATCGCCCCAGTCCCGCAACGACAGCCCGCTGAGCAATCGCGCCCCCGCGGACAGTGCTCTTGTCATCGCGGCGTCCGGCTCATCGACGTAGAAGTACAGCTCTGTCGGTGTGATGACGTCCGTTGGCGTAGGCGCCGGCATCTGCCCGGTGTTCTTGGCAAACGACTCCCGTCGGTAGAGGCCGAAACGCATGCCACCGGGCAGCGCGAACTCGATGTAGACGGGAGCCTCCACGATCTGCTTCCACGCGAAGGCCTCTCTGTAGAAGCGAGTGGCAAGAGCGAGGTCTCTCACGGCGAGGATGGTGAGCGCGTGATGGGCTGGCATACTGGTCTTCTCCTTGGGCGCCAGGACCTACCTGGCGATGACGCCAAGGTCACGCATGATCTCGAGCGTGATCGTCTTGCGCACGCTGGCCATCAACTTCGGCTGGTCGGTATGCTCTCGCGCCGAAATGGAAGGTCACCCTCGAGGTAGACGCGTCGCGCGAGTTCGGCCTCCTCTCGCACCGAGATCGCCAAGGGCCCTTCGAGCCCCAAGAGAAGTGCCTGGCACCACGTCCGGGGTCGGGAAGGACATGGCGGCGCGGACGCGCCAGGCAGACCAGCAGCAGCGCGCCCCACAGCGCGCCTTGCCCCCGAGCCGCCGTGCACCCACAGCCGCCGGTGATGACCGCGGTGCCGTCCAGGTTTCGCGGCAACGGGTCGCCGCCCTTCTGCGCACTCGTCGAAGGTGACGCCGATTCGGAGACCAGCGGGTCGCTCGCGCCGGCGCCGTCGTCCGTCCCGCCGGAGTCCGAGGGGGACCCACCGTCAGCCGGTCCACCATCCGGGGACGGGGCTGGAGGGGGCGGAGGTGGAGGCGGAGGCGGAGGCGGGCAGGGAGCCACCGCGGCGGCGTGCTCGGCTTTCAACGTCTGGGCCACCGAGGCGAACTTGCCGCGCAGGGATGGATATGCCTCGAGGCCGTACCAGTTCGTGCCGACATTGAAGTTCTGGTACAGGAACGGGACGATGCCGACGATCGCGAGGTCACGGCGCGACAGCGCCACGAACTTGTCGATCTCGACCGCGAGCGCGTCAGCGACCGTCGCCGGGGTTCCGACCGGGGCGCCCGCCTGCGGCACGAGGAACATCCGCTGCCGGGTCGTGTCGATGTGTGACCTGAGCGAGTAATAGGCGCTCTCGTAGGGAACGCCCTCGCACTTGTAGCCGCCGTTCGCATAGCAATCGACCGCCACCCAATCCCACGACGCGATGCCCGGGAGATTGCCGTTGACGACGATGAGCGGCGAATAGATGGCGGCGACCGGGATCTGAGGGAACCGCGCCTTCATCGCCTGGACCGCGGTGGCGATCGACTGGTCGGTGATCGGTGTCAGATCGGGCTCGTCGACCAGATACCAGGCGACGATGTCCTTGGCGTACGGCTCGAACGCGGTGGCAAAACCATCCCAGATCGTTTGCCAGTTGGTCTGCAGGTTGGCCGCGCCGTTGAAGAAGACCCAGTTGACGTCGACCACCGACTTCATCCCGAGCGCGGCGCCCTCGGCGACCCGGGCCTGCATCGTCGCGATCCCCCAGTCCACCACCCAGGTGAGATTGGCGTGATCGGAGGTCGCGGCGGTGTAGTTGCCGTTGCCGGCGTTCTGGCAGCTGCTGCAGTAGTACCCGAAGTGCTCCGGGGCGATGGTCGCGTCCCTGTAGACCTCGACCTCACCCCAGGCCACCCACGACGGACTCGCCGTCGTCGTGATCTTCAGATATCGCGTCCGGTGATAGGCGCCGACGTCGAGCCACTGTCCGTCCGCGGTGTACCGGTTGACGGTGGCGATTTCCTTCCAGTTCGAGCCGTCGACCGGGACGCTGATGACGTGCGTCGTCGCGCCCTCCGGGGCCTGGACGACGAGAAGCCGGAGCCGCGTAACCGGGATCGTAGACCCGAAGTCGATCTGCAACCACTGCGAGGGACCACCGCCGGAGATCCACCTAGTGGCGGTGGATCCATCGACGGCATTCGCCGGCCCGTTGGCGGCATCGGAGTGGGAGGCGGTCACCGAGGCACCGTTGATCGCGACCCGGGCCTCCGCACACCCGAGCGCCGAGCTCGATGCGGCTGCGGCCTCCATGCGCACGCCGTCGTCCTCGTAGCCGCCGCAGCCGACAGTCATCAGCAAGAGCGCCATGACCCCGACCACGTCGCGCGCCACGGTCTCCACACTCCCTCGAATCCCTAGTCGAAACGACACCATGCTGCCTCCATGCGCGCTCGGCACCGGTCAAGGAGAAGCACAGCATGTGCCAACCGCCACGAGCCGTCGTTGCGTTGGGAGAGGTGGGTTGTCCGGTGTGATTCGTTATTGATAACAGGAAGATACACCAATATCTGGGTCGGTCTCCGGGGGGCCTCGGGCCGGCGGACATCGCGCGCGGGACGCAGCTGTAGCCGTGGGGCTTTGCGGGTGCCAATCTCTTCCCCACTGTCCGGGACATCATCCGATCCCGCGCACCCGTCGTCGTGCGGCCCCCACGGCGATAGCATCTGCACCGGCGCCCGCGCCAAGAAGAGCTGCCTCGACGATGGCGTCTCCTGGCACTGGGTCGACGAGACCTGCCCGGCCGGCAGCGGCTGCGTCAACGGCGAGTGCCGCGTCGGTGAGTGCAGCGACGAGTGTCGCCTCGGCCAGACCAACGGCTCCGGGCAGAGCTGCGGCCTCCTCGACCTCGCGAGCGGCAACTTCATCCCCTCGACACCAGCGACCTCGGTCGCCGACCGCGCGCGCGCCTACGAGAAGCTCATCCACAGCAAGGCGATGCTCGGCGGCGCCGTCGGCTCCCCCTATTTCAGCGACCCGCCGACCTACCAGACCGTGACGCGGCTCGGCGACGTATACGACTCGGCCCTCTGGACCGGCACCTACCTCGCGGCGCAGGCGCTGCGCCTGAAGGCGACCGGCTCCCCGGGCGCCCGTACCCGTGTGCGCGGCCTGGTGCGGACGCTCAACCTGCTGTGCAACGTCGCCGGCCAGCCCGGCCTGCTGTCGCGCTTCGCCCTGAAGTCGGCCGACGTCGCGACCGCGCCCCTCGCCGCAAACGACAAGGACTGCACCCGCGAGCACATCCACTGCGACGTCCCCTACGGTGACACGACCTACATGGTCCTCGGCCACATCAGCCGCGACATGTACCAGGGGGTGATGCTCGGCTACGCGCTGGCGTACGAAGCGCTCGGCGACGACGATGAAGAGCTGCGGGAGCTGATCCGCCAGGACGTCGTCGAGCTCGCCGAGCAGCTGATGTTCGAGCGCGACCTCCCCGTCGATCTGACGGTCAACGGCGTCGAGCTGCCCCGCATGACGGTGAAGATGCGGTTCGCCGTCGCCGCCCCCTGGGAATTCCGCGGCGGCGCTGCCTACATGGCTGTCGACACCAGCGCCCAGGAGGGCGAGATGTGGGGGTTCCAGGAGTTCATCCCCGACCTGTACGACATCATCGACCAAGCGAAAGCCCAACTACCGGACTTCCTCGCCAGCTTGCTGCCGACGGCGCCGATCCCGCGACCCGGTTCCGCGATCATGCTCGCGGCAGCCTTCCAGGTCGCGTTGCTTGTCACCCGCGACCAACCGGCGTGGGCGGACAAGCGCAACGCCATCCTCGACTTCTACCTCCACAACACCGGGCGCGGCGGCAACATCGACAACTGGCTCGACATCGCCGACCTGTGGCAGAGCAACAGCGACTGTGGTGAGGCGTACTACGCGAACAACATCATGATGGAGCCGCTCTACAACCTCGCCCGGCTCGACACCGATCCCGGCCGCAGCGCCCGCGTCCTCGGCCTGTTCAAGAACACGATCTGGCCGAAGTTCGAGAAGACCAAGAACGCCTTCTTCTCGTTCATCTACGCCGGCACCGTCCCTGGCGTCCCGGCCACCGTGGCGACCGGGGCCGCAACCCAGGTCAGCCAGTTCCCGGTGCCGCCGCTCTATCGCCGGCCGGTCGATCTGCGCGCCGACGCCCGCTTCATGCCCCACGCGAACGGTTGCACCGACCAGGCGAACCACGACACCGCGATCGACGTCGGCGAGCGACCGGTGCGGACCTTCCTCTGGCAACATCACCCGTGGACCCTGTACGACCCGGGCGACGCCGCCGACGCCCAGCCCGGAGTCGACTTCCTGGTCGCGTACTGGATGGGCCGATACCACGGCTTCATCAACGACGACCGGGCCGGGAAGTGCCTCGCGTGGCATTGACAGACGCCACCGCGCCTCTCGATTCCCGCGCCGCCGCCGTCACGCTCGCGTGACCGAATCGATGAGCACCGTCGTCGCCACGATCCTCCCGGTCTACCTGACGATCGGCCTCGGGGTGCTGCTCCGCCGCCTCGCGATCGCCGACGACACCTGGGTCGGGGTCCTCAATCGCTACGGCATGTACGTGGGGTTCCCGGTGCTGGTGTTCGTGAACCTCACCGCCCTCGACGCCGACGTGCTCAGACGCCAACTCCCGGTCTACGGGGTCACCGCGGCGGTCGTCGGCGGCGTATTCGCGACGCTCGTCGCCCTCACACGCCGGATGCGGCTCGAGCGCCCGTGGGCGAACACCATCGTCATCGGCGCGTTCTTCGGCAACGTCGCCTACCTCGGCTTCCCCCTGGTCTCGACGCTCGCACCCGGACGCGAGCAGGAGATCGCGGTCCTGATCGCGATCTACGTCGTCACGCTGTTCACCGCCGGCATCGTGCTCCTCGAGCGCTCGCGCGATGACCGCGTCCACGGCCGCCCCCTGGTCAGCACGATCGCGAAGAACCCGTTCATCATCGCGATCGCAGCGGCGATCCTGGTCGATGCGACCGGCGCCACGTTGCCGGCGCCGATCGGCAAGACGCTCGAGATGATCAAAGCGTCGGCCTCGCCGGTGGCGGTTGGCCACGCGGCTTCAGGTCCTTCTTCACCAACCGCCGGCCGCGCTGAGGCCCCTGAAGCCGAGGCAGCCCGACCGGCTCATCGGACCCTTCAGGCTCAGGCTCATCCGCCCCCAACGGCGGCATCTCGTCCTTCAATCCCTGTTTCCAGAATGCCTGACATCTCTTCCTCCCAGTGCGGCGTCCGCCGCGTTGTGGGAGGAGGGATTTACTCTCCAGATTTCGACTCAGATCAGGTCAAACATTTCGGGAAGGACAACAATCCGCTCCCCGCGCTCAACTCCGCCAAGGTAGGTGCGGTGGAGCGCAGCGCGGTCCGCGAGATCCTCCTGCGAGATGCCAAGGTGTTCGCGCCCTGCGCGAACACGAGCACCGAATCGCTGGAGATCTTTGTTGGGCACGCCAGCATCTTTGCTGGATGATGACTATCGGTCTACAGCCGATGAGTAGCATCTTGATCGGAGGAGTGACCGCGTCCCGCTCACTGCACGGCGTTCGTCAGTCGAGCGCGAGATCCGAGAATGGCTGGCCAAGACGGGTGGTGGGTGCGCCGGGCTCAGGTGCGGTGGGCCGGAAGATGGCGCCGTCATCTAGCTATGAACCGCCCGAGGCTCGCAGGTGGTGCCCTGGGGACGGAGCCGAGATGCGCACGCTGAGTCGAAAGCCAGAGATGTTCTTCTGTTAAACGCCGCTCTCCCGCCGTTAACCGCTCTCTCTTTGCTCTCTCCCCGGAGAGCGCAGAGACGAGGCAAAATGGTGCCGCTCGACCGTAACCGTCCGGCCATGGATCTCTGCCCCCGCCCCTCGTAATCGGCGATCTTCGCCCGCCCCAAACTTGGAGTGCGGGAATGAGAGCTCAGTGGTCCGAACATGAGGCGCGCGCCGTTCTCGGCGCCTGGCGCAAGAGCG